>CAZIXA010000005.1:0-91796 GCA_964543295.1 uncultured Clostridia bacterium
CAAGGATAATAAAGGATTTTAGAATCCTTATCCTAATATTTCGGGAAGTTGGGTTATATGATGTCGTGGTTTAGGACGACTTTACACAGATAATAATCTCCCCCGGTAATCCAAGTAATTTCACTTTCTCTCTGTGCGCTATATCGAACCCAGCATCCTTGATTGATTGTTTAACATAGATTGGCCTACAGTCAATATATTGCGGAAATCTCTTATGTGCCCACTCGTATATCCTCAATAATATCGAGTCTTCATCTTCTTTTGACATGCTAACAACTCCGAGCCTGCCATTTGGTTTTAGCAGCCTCTTGATTTCAGCAAGAACTTTCGGAATTTCGGGCGTATCGAAAAGTTCAAGAGCGAAGCTCATGAAAACAGCATCAAATCTGTTACCCTTGTACGGCATTTTTAATGCGTCTTCACACTGCAGTTCAACTCTATGCAGAAGTCCGGCTTCTTCAAGTCTCTCTTCGCTAACTTTCAGCATACCAGAGGAAATGTCGATGCCATAAACCTTACCATTCTCACCTACTGACTCGGCCATTTGTTTCAAGCAATGTCCCGTTCCAAAACCGATCTCTAGAACGACTGCCCCTCTTTTAATATTTAACCGCTCCAGTGCCATATTTCTGTATTTTTTCTCGAACGCTCCAGCGAAATAATCGTAGAAGCGACTGATTTTATCATAACTCTCTTTTGCCTGAGCCTTGGTTCTATGTACTCGTAGTACATTATGATTTCTTGATTTCATTTCATCATCATCTCTTCATTAGTTAAATAGCTCATTTCTATAATTTCTTAACTCTTTTTCTTATCAGTTCCTTTATTTTCTGATAGGACGGTGGTGGTCCTGTTCTCACCTGCTTGCCGTCTATGAATAAGGCATCGGAAATACCCCACTCTAAGAAAACATTTCTGTCGAATGTATTAATCCTTCTGAAGAGCACCTTATCCCCCAACTCTGAGGCAGGTCTCTTTGCCCTTTCAAAAATCATATTCTGAGCCGGACACCATCCATTCAGAAATGCCGTCACCGTTACCTTGCCTGCTATGGTTTCAGGTTTTTTCTTTTCTTTAATCCATTTTGGAGGGAGCGCATCGTCAGTAAAAGATTTCCATAAGAGAACCTGTCCCAAAATCCCTTCTTTATCCACCCTGCTATATCCTTGCTTCTTAAACCACGATGCCTTCATCCAAAACGGCAAGGGAACTCCCCAAGCGACCACACCTTTTGCACCCCTGGCTTCTACATCAGCTTCAGCAGCGCGAAGTAAAGCTTTTCCCATACCTTTTTTCTGGAAATTTCCTCTTCCCTTTTTATAACCGTGAACCCAGATACAGTTTATCAGATAAAGGTCCTTCCCTTCAGCGAAAGAATGCTCTATGGGGACATATTGTATCATTCCTCCCACTTCTCCATTATCATCCACTAGCTAGTTTCACCCTGAGACCTTTGTCCTTCATTTTACTGTACCAGACTTCTTTATGACTCCCTGCCTCTTTTATCTCCTCAGACCAATCTTCCAGACATACAAAGTATAATTGCTTATAATCCTCTGTCAGGTCTATCACTTTCATTTGTTAGCCTCCAAATAGGTATAGTACATAGCCTTTTATCATTTCAGGATGTATTTATAAAGCGGACAATATCTATTGACCTGTCCACATTAATAGTACCACTTCGTCAGTTGGAGTCAACGGAATAATAGAAGATTTGAGAGATTCTTGCAGCAGGACCAGCTGACACTTTTGTGGTGTTTAAATCACTCATTTCTCCCTAGCTTCTTGAAGTCTCTATATATGAATTCTGTGTGCTTCCAGATGCCAATTTCCATTTTTTGTTCGGGGAGTTAGTTCCAACCCAGAATTATTAAAGAATTTTAACCTTCCTCTAACCATTCTTTAATCTTACTTTATTATAATATACTCAGTTTCAAAAAATAAAATTTGAGAGGAGGTGAAAAAGATGTTAAAGAAACGACTGCTCGTTCCCATTCTTCTCATTGGTGCAGGAATGCTTCTAATGGGGTTGTATTCTGTAGCCGGTGCCGCAAAAGTGCGGCGGCCCGGTTACATCAGTCGTATCCAGGGTCCCCAAGGACAAGAGGATACCGTACCAGCCGCGGAACAAGAGAACGGCGAAGAAACAGAAGGCGATATTGAAGCGAATGAGAATCTTCCCGGCGGTGGGCACCAAGATCAGAATGGAGTCAATGTCGATCATCAGTTTGAAGGAGTGGAATAATTTCCTTTCACTCTTTCATCTAAGAAAACATCCGTTGCTAGCACGGATGTTTTCTATTTTTGAAAATTGAAAAGTCATGTTATAATAACTTCGATATAATTTGAAGCCCGCCGAAAAAATAGCCGCCGGAAGCGAGGGCGCGGCGGAGCGTCAGTTTCGTTCAAAGTTTTCTTTCGGTTCTTTGTCAAACATTAGAAAAAAATCAGGAATTAATCCAGCGTCTCTGAAATGTTTCAGATATGTATGTTTCTAATTTATCAAGCAAAAAAATGAAGAAATCAATTAAAGAGACATCTTAATCATAAAATAAGTCACGTTTCTATCTTGGATTGGGTAAGAAGATACACCTTGAAAGTCAGCAAATTCATAGAGAAATTAGATTATAATATTGGGGATAGTTTTTATGTTGATGAAACTATCATTAGTTGTGAAGGTAGAAATGATAGATTTTGGTGTTGTCTTGATTGGGATACGAGATTGATTACAGGATTGAAACCGTCTTTATGAAAATTAAGGATAGGGTTCTTGATTTTAGGGATTTAAAGCTTTATGGTCTGCTCCGATTTCAATGAATGCAATAGTTATCCAGCGCAACTTCATAGAAGCGCACGCAACAATAAATGAAATACCTTGCGAAAAAAAGGGGGGGTTAATTTAGCATTAAGTGAAAATAGATGGTTAGATTTGATTAAGTTAAGTACTCTTTAAAGAATGCGTTAAGTTCAATAATTTTTGGTGGCTATACATGGATGGGACATGTTTAAATGGCCAAACGAACGGACGAGGGGGAAGTGGACACGAACAAAAAACAATAATTATGAATAATAGAATAATTGTAAATCTATAGAGGCAATTAAAATGGTAAACATTACTGAAGTAAAAAATTTAATAAAGAAATACGGCGATTTTATTGCCGTAGATAACATCTCATTTAGTATAAAAAAGGGGGAAATATTTGGTTTCTTAGGGCATAATGGAGCAGGAAAAACAACTACTATAAATATGCTCACTACTTTACTTTCACCAACTAAAGGTACTGCAACAGTGGCAGATTTTGATATAGTTAAAGCAGGCATGGAAGTAAGAAAAAATATAGGATATCTTCCTGAAAATATCCAATTATATGATACACTAACTGCTTATGAAAACTTAGAGTATTTTGCTAAACTTTCAGGAATAAAAGAGCCTAAAGAAAAGATAATAGAAGTTCTAAAATTTTTAGATGGAGCCTCATTTCAGGACAAGAAGATAGGCGAATGTTCAAAGGGGATGAGGCAAAAGATAGGCGTAGCTCAAGCAATAATTCATGATCCGGTCATTTTATTTCTCGATGAACCAACTTCGGGATTGGATCCATTTGGAGTTAAACAGCTACGTGAAATATTGTTGAAGCTTAATAAAGAAAAAGGGATTACTATCTTTGTAAACACCCATCTTTTATCAGAGGTTACTCAAATCTGTTCATCAATAGGAGTTCTTAATCATGGCAAATTGATTTATCAAGATTCTTTAACAAACACCCTCAAGAAATTTAAAAATGAAGAATCTCTTGAAAAAATATATCTTTCTATCGAGGGAAAACAAAATGCATAGTTTAACCATTGCCCATCAAGAAGTTAAATTACTAACAAAGGAAAAAACTGTTTTGCTTTTGATAATTATTTTATTAGGTTTAACACTTGCTTCAACATTTATTGGATGGTTATCTCAGCATACAATACAACAAGTTTATGATGTCGCATCGACATTATTAATTTCAGAAGGAAAAACAGCCCCCTCTTCACCATTTACAAATTTTCCAGACCTTTCCATTGTAAAAAATATGTTAATTTATATCGTTATTTGCGGTGCACTCCTAGCTATTGCTTTAGGGCATTCTTCTGGAGTAAGAGACCGTAAAGCTGGTTCTGTGAAAATACTTTTTTCGCATCCAATAAATAAAAGAGATTATTTATTTGGAAAGATATTGGCTGTATCTTTTATCCTTTCTTTAATCTTGCTGGTTGCATTTATTATTAGTGCAGTATCATCAGTAGCTTTAGTAAATTTAACTGGTGCAGACTTACTGCGATTAATAGGTTTTTACATTCTTTCTTTTATTTATCTTATGAGTTTTGCACTTTTAGGACTAAGTTTTGGTCTAATAATGAAAAATGAAGCAATTGCATTACTTATCCCAATTGTAATCTGGATTTCTATAACTTTTGTGATTCCAGGATTTACCTCTGCCCTATATCCTACTGCTACTTTAAACCCAATATTGCCAATAACAGAAAGCCATAGCCCTGCTTTAGATTTCTTACATTCAATAACAAACCCCTTTTCTATTGCAGAACACTACAAAGAATCCGGTGCATATATCCTTAATTTAGGAAATTCCTTTTCAGGCAATATCTCTTTAGAAACCAATGCCACAAATATAAGTTTAATATCTTTGTGGCTATTAATTTGCATTTTAATAAGTTTTATTGCTATACATAGATTTGACCCAGTAAAAGAAGAGATAAATGAATAATATATTTTTGATCGCAGAGAAAGAGTATAAAGATGCAATGAAGAATAAATTATTCTTAGTTGTATTTCTGCTTTTGATTGTGTTAACAACCACATCAATTATCGTAGCATCATTATTATTTCAAAGTAAAGTTTTGGATTATCAAAATTCTATTCAGGCATTAAAAGAAAATGGGAAGATAATTACCTTTTCTGAACCGCAATTTTCTCCTCTCAAATTGTTGAGGGGGTTTATTGATTATTTGGAAATTATTGGAGCTGTCCTCGGAATTGTTCTGGGCTATTATAGCATAGCAAAAGAAAAGAATAGAAGGACATTGCAACTAATTTTAACCAGACCTGTTAAAAGGTCAGATATAATCAGCGGGAAGCTTTTAGGAAATACATTGCTTGTTAGCACAACAGTAATTCTTATTGGAATAATATCTTTGCTGAGTCTAATTTTTATTGGGCACGCCGCGCTTTCAGGGTTAGAAATTGCCAAGTTTTTAATTACAATCTTATTATCAATTATTTATATTGTAATGTTCTTTTCTTTATCTTCGTTTTTTTCTTTGAAGATGAAAAATCTTTCTAACGCCTTAATTATCTGTTTTGTTATATGGCTTGTTTTTGTCCTTATTATCCCTCAAATAGGAGATACGATGGATCCAGATAATCAAGTCCCGGGAGGTCTTTTTAATAGTTTAAATCTTGATAAGCCCCGTGAAATTCAAGTCCTATCTCATTTCAGTTCATACGAAACAAATAGAGATCACCTTGAACAGTTATCAATAACAAAACATTATGAAAGGGCA
The DNA here is from genome assembly GCA_964543295.1 of uncultured Clostridia bacterium. Taxonomy (GTDB): domain Bacteria; phylum Aerophobota; class Aerophobia; order Aerophobales; family AE-B3A; genus AE-B3B. The sequence continues at coordinate 5,557 of CAZIXA010000005.1, forward strand.
AGTTTTGCATTTCTCGGCATAAAGCCTGAATTTAATGATTTGCCCTTAGCTGACATCTTTGCTAAAAAATGGATAGATTTATTAATATTAATCATTTTTACAATATTATGTATCCTTGGTAACTATTATATGGTTTATAGAAAAAATACGCTTTCCAGAGGAGAATAAAATGAAAAAAATATTAATCGCGGTTATAGGAATAATCCTTGTAATTGGATTAATAAGCATTGGAATTGTAATGCAAAAAAGATCTCCTGCACCAAATTCTGAAAACAATCCAAATCCAATTAACTCTAATTCACAGACAAATCCCTCCTTATCTAATGGACCAGTTGGATTTAAAATACAACAAGCTCTGGTTGAGAACAATGTTGACCCTGTTACAAATAAAGATGTTTCAGATCATCTTGAAATTACTTTGTTAAATACAATTGATAAAGACATTTCAAATTTAAGTGTGGACTATTCAATTACCGATCTTAAAAATTCTAAGAAGGAGTCATATTCAGCGAAGTTAGAGGGGTTTATTCTTAAATCAAAGGAGACGCAAACAATACACTTTGATAATGAGAACAAAACAAATCATTTCTGGGTAAATCCCTATAGTATGTACTATCTTAGCACTGATCCACTTCAATTTAGCATAACTGTTAGTGCAGAAGGATATCAAGCTCAAACTATTAATGTAAAGAAAGACGCTGGCGGAGCAGAAGTTCCAGATTAAGAATGTAGTGAATTTTACTCGTAGTTTTAAGTTTAGTAATGGGAAATATGTGATTTCTGAAATGAAAATTCCTTATTTAGAGTCAATGAAAAACAAAACCACACCCCACGCGACTAACGAATAAAACACGGAATGTCTCCCAATTTTTGTTGCTAAGTGACGCTAACTTTACAGCTCACCAGAATCTGGTTTTTTTCTCGAATGCAATCTTTCCTCTTATTTTGATTTCAAAGAAAATTACCTATACTTGACAGGTAAGCTCCTCCAATTTATGCTTTAAAACAAAAAACATTTACGAATTAAGGCATTGTTATGATTGTCTTAATAGTTGAGGATGAGAAAAAAATTGCCAGTTTTGTTAAGAGGGGACTGGAGGAAGAAGGGTATGCTGTTGATGTTGCCTATGATGGAGAAAAAGGACTAAATTTAGCTGAGAGCAACAGTTATGATCTTATAATTTTAGATATAATGCTCCCCCAAAAGGATGGATTAACAGTTTGTAAGTCTCTCAGGAAGGTAAAAGTTACAACTCCTGTACTTATGCTAACAGCCAAAGACACAGTAGAAGACAAGGTTAATGGCCTTGATAGTGGAGCTGATGATTATCTTATAAAACCCTTCGCTTTTGAAGAACTTCTAGCCAGAGTGAGAGCTCTTCTTCGACGGGGTAGACCTCTCTCTCCCGAGAAACTCATGGTAGATGATCTTATTCTTGATCCTGTAACTCACCAGGTAAAAAGGAGAGGAAAGATTATCCAGTTAACTTACACCGAATATAGACTGCTTAGCTATCTTATGAGTAATGCTAATAGAGTTCTAACCCGTACTATGATTGAGGATCATGTATGGGGATATGATTATTTTGATAAGTTTAGTAATATTATAGACGTATATATAAGGTATTTAAGAAAAAAGATAGATGAGGGATTTAACAAAAGATTAATTCATACTATTAGGGGGAAGGGATACATTATCAAAGAAGAATAATGTAGATCGTTTATTATGCTGCCCATCCGCTGGAAATTAACTTTATGGTACTCAGCTCTTTTAGCTACAATTTTAAGTATCTTTGGATTCGCCCTTTATTTTTCTTTTGAACATACCTTAATGAAGGAGGCTTCGGATATTGTTGTTATTACAGCTCGGCAGATAAGTGCTTTCATAGAAACAGGGGCTCCTGAAGATAATGAAGGGGATTTTGCAGATGTAAGTGATCCTTCTCTGCCAGAAAAATTTTCTTCAGAAGGAGTATATATAGAGATTTATGACAGACACGGAGATTTAATAAATAAATCTTCCAATTTGAAAAATTTCACTTTGAATAAGGTCTTTGACCAAAAAAATAAGAAAGGTTTAACTTACACCCAAGATTTAACAGGGCTCGGCCCTATAATAATCCACGAAAAATCTCTCAAACAGGGAGATAAATTATGGGGAACCATCAAGGTAGGAAAATCTTTAGAATTCATTAATGAATCTCTAGACCGTTTAAGACAAATTTTGGTGAGTGTATTCCTAGTAACCCTTCTTTTGTCTTTTGGCATAGGGATGATACTAGCCAAGGGAGCTCTTGATCCGATAGACCGAATTACAAAAACAGCCCGTACTATCAAAACTGGAGCACTAAATCACCGCCTGAGTTGGCAGGGTCCGGCTGATGAGCTTGGCAGACTAGCGGCTGCCTTTGATGAAATGCTGGATAGGTTAGAAAGATCTTTTCAGAAAGAGCGCCAGTTTACTTCTGATGCATCCCATGAGCTAAGAACCCCTCTTACCATAGTTAAAGGTGAGGCTGAGGTAGCTCTGAGAGGAGAGAATAAAAAATTTGAAGAATACCAAAAGTCCCTTGCCAGTATAAACGAGGAGGCTGATAGGATGTTCAAGATAGTAGATGATCTTTTGACTTTGGCAAAAGCCGATTCGAAATCTCAGCAACTAGAAATCGAACCAGTTCATCTTAACCAGCTTATACATAAGGTAAAAAGTCAATTCGAATCTTTAGTTGATAAGAACAGAATAACCCTTGTACTCAAGGAAAAAGAGAGAATTGTTCTGCAAGGAGATAAACAGAGACTAACCCAACTTTTGAATAATCTAATAGACAATGCTCTAAAATATACGCCACCGGGTGGAAAAGTGAAAATATCCCTAGACAGAGAATACGAATGGGCAAAGATAATAGTGGAAGATACTGGAATCGGAATACCTCCAGAAGATCTTCCTCATATCTTTGAGCGTTTTTATCGAGTGGATAAAGCTCGCTCTCGCAAAATGGGAGGAAGTGGACTGGGTCTTTCCATTGTCAAATGGATTGTGGAGGCTCATAAAGGAAGGATAGAGGTTAAGAGCAAACCGGGACAAGGAACTTGTTTCACAGTCTGGCTACCTTTCTCTTGAAAGAACATCAACGCTTTCTCTTCGTCGTGTTTGATTTCTTTCTCTCTAATATTACCTTTCATCTCAACTGTATGATGAAAATACTTGTGATCTACCGCATTTCTACTTTTATTCCGTCGTCTTCTGTGTAAAAGTAAGACATTCACTATCTTCCTCTAAACTAAAACCTCCTTCTATCTACACTCCTATTACATATTGAGGACATTTTGTCCTCTTCTTTTTGTTTGATGTTGACAAATCCCTAAGAATTGCCTCGCTTGAACTAAAGAAGAAGCATGCCCATCAAATACAAGAGGGAACCCCCGAAATGACGATAAAGTAAACAGGCCAACCTACGTCTGTGACCCTTTCTCGGTAAAACTTGTTTTCTACACGCTTTTCAGATACGGGTTTAGGATTATCTGAATCCACTGACCTCAAAAAAGAAACCTCCAGGCCAGAGTCCCCCAAAAGTAGATTCACGCGTGCTGAGATTTGGCCTAGCTTACTCTGACCCGCTGTCGTAGCGGAAGATCGTAGATTGGGATCTCAATATTTTCCTGGGAAAAAGTTCTAACAACGTCCTGCCAGGGGAGCCAATTTTGAGTTTTGCCACATTGAGCTATAACATCGAACGGGCTTTTTAGCTTGAATAAAAGCTTTCTGCCACTCAAAACAGGGTTCTGAAGTACGAAATTTAAGAGGGCTCTTTTTTCAGTCACTTCAGAACTTTCAGAGATTTGCAAGGCCCTACTCGCCAAATTTAATACCTTAGAAGCTGCTAAATAGAAGTTTTCATCAGCTTTACTATGCTCTTCCATCTGGATAAATAAGTCTTGCTGTTTTTCTTTGTATTCTTTTAACTTTTTGTCATACATGTCGTTAGTAATTCTCCATATGAGTCAAGTTTATCTTATATTTCCAGGGCTCATTTGCGGTATGCGCCCCTTGTCTTTTTGGCTTCCTAATAGCTTTCTGAGTTCACTCCTCTTTTTTACTTTTAGCTTCTATGGCATCTAAATGTACAGCCAGTGCCCAGCCAATGAAGTTAGGTATGCTAGCCACAAAAAAAGCAATTGCCAGCAGAAACCAAGATATTGGCTCTAAGCCGAGAGCGATGTTAAGAGTGACGTTTGTAATCCTACTAATAATCCCCAACACAACGCATACAACACCCATCCACCAAAAAAAGCGACCCACAAACATCAATACACCACCCTTAGCTATTATCCATTTCCGGTCCATCATACCTTTCGCCATGGATATCACCTCCTCATAAACCTTATCTATCTTATCAATGAGCTTTCTAAACTCCTCCCAGTTACCGTCAAACAGATACAGCCTTTTAGTCTCCTATAAAGTAGTGCTTTTAGGCGCAAAGAGAAGCCAAAAGAAAAGGCCAACACTGGACTGCACCCCTATGGTTGGACAAACCAGGTTAGAGTAGTCTGAGAGGGTACAGTTTATTTTTGATTTTCCACCAGCAGCTCCTCAACAACTTCTCGTTTGAATTCGGCTGTAAAAGTCCTTGACTTTCTCATAGACAGCTTCCTTCCAATACCTTTTAGGATTTATCTGGCCTGTCAGATACTCGCAGGCTCTAACTCATTGTGTCCAGTTTCACGAGGTTCACTCCAGTGAATGCGATAAGCCATGTTGGAAATTCCGTAGAGGATAAACCTTCTCCAATCGGTCAAAGGAGGGATCCTTCTCAAAATTGATGACCAGGAGTAAAATTCCCGCCAGGCCCATTCTTTTCCTTTTACTAACTCCTCGGTTGACATCCTTCGAGGCTCAAAAACAGCACCTCCAAAGTCGTACATTGACCAGTTTTCCTCTACCATTCTTCCCTCTTCCTTCAACTTTCCCATGAGCGGGGTACCTGGCAGAGGAGTGAGTACCGTAAACTGAGCTAAATCTAATCTGATGCGTTTAGCAAAATCTACCGTGCGCTCGAAAATACTTTTGTCTTCAGAGTCAAAACCAAACACAAAGGCCCCCAGGACAACAATTCCATATTTATGAAAGAGTTTCACAGCCTCTAGATACATCTCGGGTTTGTTGACCTTCTTACCTATCTCATCTATAGAAGACTGATCGATACTTTCAAATCCAACAAACAGGAATCTGCACCCGCTCTCAGCCGCAAGTTTCAACAAATCTTCGTTCTCTGGCTTGGCTATATTCACACTTGCCTGGCTCCCCCAGAGTATTTTCAAAGGTATCAGAGCCTTAAATAACTCCTTGGCGTAATCTGCTTTACCGAAGATATTATCATCAAGAAAGACAAAGATACTTGTGTTCATTTTATTCCAGAACTTAGCCCCAGTCTTCCGCCAGTAGCTGATTTTATCGGCTGCTATCATTTCTTTAATTTCTTTTATTACCTCTTTTAAGGGTCTAAACCGATATCTTTTCCCAAAAAATCTACTTACTGCACAGAAAGAACAATTAAAAGGGCATCCCCTAGAAACCTGAAGGGTATTGGGAAGAAGATAGTTTTTTCTTTTCAGAAGTTCTCTGCGAGGGACAGGCAAACCAGATAGATCAGGCAATTCTTTAGTCTTATAGATTTTTTTGAGTTTACCTTCCTCGTAGTCCTCCAGAAGTTTAGGCCAGAGCCCCTCTGCCTCACCAACTACAACAGCATCGGAGTGCTCCATTGCCTCCTCTGGCATAGCACTTACATGCATTCCACCCATGATAACTGTTTTACCCATCCTTCTAAATCCATCGGCAAGTTCGTAAGCTCGAGGAGTTTGGGCTGTCATTACGGTTAAACCAATCAAATCTGCCTCTTTTATTTCCTCTAGCTCAAGATCTACACCATCTATATTTTCATCGATTATTTTGTAACTATACTCAGGAGCTAAGGCAGCCAATAATGCCAGGTTTAAAGGTGGAAATCTGAAGGACTTTGAGATAAAACCGGGTCTGGTAGAAGTGGGAGAAATCAAAACAATCTTATTTATCTTTCTCATTTTTCATCTCGTTTGGATCATTCCTCATCGATGGCTACACTAACGCACTGTAGCTGGCGAGGCAATCGTTACCAAGAGGGTCCCTCAATGGGAATAAAAGAATTATTAAAATGGCTGGTATCCCAAGTCAGGAGAAATACCGCCAGGAGATTAGGATACCGAGGGACACCGGCTATGAAAGTATTTTACCAGGAAATGCACAAAATGCAAAGGGTCACGTCTTTATTCTAGCACATGGAACTTTGCGTTTTTCCTGGGGTCTAATTCTAAGAGAAAGGCGCGAAAAATTTTGAAAAGGAGGACGGTCAATGACTGGTCAGAGACCATTTCTGTTGAACGAGGCAAAATGAGCTATGTCTTTGCTCGATTAGAGCCTTTGTATCGTTACCGGAAGGGCTCTCATCCGGGTTAGTTCTCAACCTTCCCGTGCCAGGGTATCTATCGATGGAGTAGATAAGGGTAGAACTCCTGTAACCATAAGACGAGTAAAGGTAGGTTGGCATGAGGTGGGAGTGATAAAAGAAGGTTGCCGGATTTATGTCAAAGATGCTCATTTAGATAGGCGGGAGCAAGTTTACTTTGAGGCAGAGCTAGAAAAATTAGAATATTAGTAACTGTTCACTGCAGAGACCGCAGAGTAGGCAGAGATGATTCAAAACAGAAGAATTAGTAAAATAAGAGAGTAAGCACTCATGTGAGGGGTCAGGTCTTGAATTGTGAATTTCGTTCTTGGAGTGAGACCGTAGAAGCTGCGGTGTGAATGATTTTGGTACGCATGGTCTGAAAACCACAGATGGGCAGGGTCACCGCATCGATAGCTTAAGCGGCAAAGATTCAAAAATCAAGACCTGACCCTCCTGCCTTGAATGATCTTCCCAAGCTACCTTCCATAATTTAAAAACCTTTAGGAATATTTCGGCAAAAAGATTTCAGGAGAAAGTTGACAGCCTGAAGATTATATACTATAAAGTTGGTTAAAACCAAAAGGAGGTGGAAAATGGTAAAAAGAAAGGTGGGATTAGTTTTGGGAGTGGTAGTTTTCATGGTGCTGGTCTTAGGCAGTGGTGTTATTTCCCCCGCAGCGGAGAAAAAGGTCTATATCGTGGCCTCTGATATTTCCTGGCCACCCTTTGAATGGAAAGATGAGGCCGGCAATTATGTAGGCTTTGACCTGGATGTGATGCGGGAGATTGCCAAACTGGAGGGCTACAGGATTGAGGTCAAAGATATTGCCTTCGACTCCATTATACCGGGAGTTGAGGCAGGCAAATATGATATAGGTGCCTCGGGCTTTACCATCACCGCAAAACGAGAAGAGGTAATAGATTTCTCCGAACCCTACTGGAAATCAGACCAGGCTGTTCTCATTCGCAAGGATTCTGGTCTCAATGTCATTACCGCCTTAAGCGCGGGTCGCAAGGTGGGTGCACAAAGGGGAACCACCGGAGCTGATTGGATTAAGAGTAATCTGATCGAGAAAGGAGTAAAGGTAGAACTGAAGCTTTATGAGACCTATCCGCTGGCGGTGCTCGACCTGGTCAACAAAAATATAGATGCTGTTCTCCAGGATGAGCCAGCCTCAAGAGCATCGGTGGCCAAGGAAAAAGCAATCGAGATAGCGGGTATCATCGTCACCGGAGAGGAATTTGGATTCCTGGTCAAGGATGGAGACCCCTACGGACTTTTGTCCAAGATAAACGAGGGGATGAAGAAGTTACATGCCTCAGGGGAATGGGATAAGCTTGTGGCTAAGTATTTTGGTGAATAGTAGAGAAATAGAAATAGCCGGTGGAAAGAGGATGGTCGTCTCCTCCTCTTTCCACTGTCAACGAAGAGAGGTGAAGAAGCATCGAACCGCTGGTTCTCGTGTGGAATAGTATTCCGCCTCTTCTCAAAGGTACAGTGGTCACTCTAGAGCTAACTTTTTTACTTCTGGTGGTGGGACTGGCGGTTGGTATACCTTTAGCTTTAGGTCAGGTCTATGGGGGAAGAGGGCTTGTCCTTCTCAGCTCAATCTATGAGCAAATTTTCCGATCTATTCCGGCTCTGGTTTTACTTTTCCTTTTTTTCTTCGGCTCATCTTTCATTGGACTCAACATTTCTGCCTTTCTTTCCGCAGTTCTTGCCCTAGGTTTTCGGTCTTCCGCTTACCAATCACAGATCTTCCGGGGAGCTATTCAGTCCATCCCACAGGGTCAGATGACAGCGGCCCGTTCCCTAGGAATGGGTAAATTTCAGGCAATTCGGCATATTATTTTGCCTCAAGCCCTCCGGCTTTCCCTCCCTCCCTGGTCAAATGAATACTCAAGTGTGGTTAAAGATACATCACTTGCCTATGCTGTAGGAGTTATAGAGCTGGTGAGGGAAGGAAGGTACATCATTGTGAGAACCTTTGAGCCAATGATAATATATATTACCATTGCTGTCATTTATTTTATCTTGACCTATGCGGGGAATAAATCACTGGGATATCTGGAAGAAAAGCTTAAGATTCCAGGATTTGAGACCAAAGGCAGGAAGGAATAACTCGTGTCAGTTAACCAAGCAGTAACCTTAAAGGTGGAGAATATACACAAAACCTACAGCAGAGAAGAGGTTTTGAAGGGTATTTCCTTTGAGGTAAAGAAGGGGGAAACCAAGGTTATTATCGGACCATCAGGAACAGGGAAAAGCACACTGCTGCGTTGTGTCAACCGACTGGCCGTTCCTGACTTAGGGAGAATCTGGTTGGATGGAGTCGAGATAACCCATCCCGGGACCAATATTAATAAGATCCGCCAATCCATCGGCATGGTCTTTCAGGACTTTAACCTCTTTTCTCATCTATCAGCTCTGGATAATGTCCGGATAGGCTTAATTAAAGTTAAAAAAATGGAGAAAGGAGAGGCTACCGAGGAGGCAATGAGACAGTTGGCCCGGGTTGGATTGGAAGATAAAGCAGCCGCTTACCCGGCTGAACTATCTGGTGGCCAGCAGCAGCGAGTAAGCATAGCCAGAGCTCTGGCTATGGGACCTAAACTGATGCTTTTTGACGAGCCGACCTCGGCCCTGGATCCAGAGTTGATTGGAGAAGTTCTCGAGGTAATGAGAGATCTAGCAGAAAGTGGTATGACCATGGTGGTGGTCTCTCATGAAATGGGATTCGCCCGTTCTGTTTGTAACGAAATTATCTTCATCGAGAATGGAGTGATAGTTGAACAGGGACCACCTTACCTCTTGTTCGAAGATCCACAACATCAGCGGACCAAGCAATTCCTCTGTAAAATAACCGAGCTCTACGGAAAATCGGAGAGAAAATGAGTTTTCTTAAGTTGGCTTATGAGATACTCCCTGCTTTACTTAAGGGTACCGTAGTGACCCTGGAGCTCACTGCCTGTTCAATTTCCCTGGGGTTTGTGCTAGGAATTGCTCTAGCTCTGGGACGATTATATGGCAACCGTCCTATTTCCGCTTTCAGCAACGGTTACATCCAGTTTTTTCGGGGTACCCCTCTTTTAGTGCAGTTGCTCATCCTCTACTATGGACTTCCCCGCTACGATATCAGGCTTTCTTCCTTTGTGGCGGGTATCCTGGGGTTAGGATTAAATAGCGCCGCTTATCAAGCAGAATATTTCCGGGGTGCCATTCAATCTATCAGCCGAGGTCAGATGATGGCGGCCAGGGCTATCGGGATGAGTCGGTTCAAGACAATTATAAATATTATCCTACCCCAGGCACTCAGAATCGTCATTCCCTCCTGGTCAAACGAGTTAATCTATACTCTTAAATATTCCTCGGTTGCCTACATGATCGGAGCTCCTGAGCTGATGGCTCAGGGCAAGTTTATTGCTGCTGAAAACTTCAGGTACTTTGAAGTCTTCCTGGTGGTGGCTTTTATATATCTGGTTGCGGTGCTCATTGTCTCCCGGGTTCTAAATATGGTGGAAAAACGAGTGAGGATTCCGGGTCTACAAATGGCACAATAAATCCATCTATGAAGAGTCCCTCAGGAATTTAATCTCTCCCGTATAGTTTTCTCATCCTTTGTGGAAAGTCAATCCATATCAGAATAAAAAACAAGAGGCCTACCAGAGAAACCATTGATTTGGAGGGACCCCGGTAGCGATGGATAAAGACCGGAAAAATTCTGCCCTCTTTATATATAGCCTGACAACAGATTTGATCACCTTCTCTAAATTTTTCTGAACCAACAAGTTCAAACATAACTCCCGTTTCTCCAACTATTACCGGATTTGTCGAAATAACCTTAGCGTTATAAAACTCCACTTTTTTTCCTTCCCATTTTTGAGGATGGGCAAAAAAGTCAAGGTAATCTACGTTGTGTTTCATCATCAAGGAGGTGGTGGAAAGAGGAATGACCAGGACGACCAGTATCAAAGGAAAAGCGATTTTAAAATTGGCAGCCTTCAAAGAAAGAGGGCTTCCAACCGGCCTCTTTTCTAGAAGACAGATAACCAAAACTCCTATAGACAGCGCACGCAGGAGAATGGAGATATTATCACCAGACCAGAATAAATTAAAGTAGAACTGCTTAAAAGAAATGGGATAAAAAAGGAGTACGCCGTTTCCTATCCTATACTGGGTGAGATCCAAAGCAAGATGAAAAATAGCTCCCAGAAAAATCAAGACCCAGCACTTTTTAAAATCTTTACTGAACGTAGAGATCACCGAGGCAACTAAAGCGGCCATAAAAGGGGTGTGGAAAACTGCAACATAGGAAGATGAACTAATGGAATTCAAGTGAACAAAATCGGTAAAGTAAAGAGCTACCCGGCCAATATCCGGAAGGATAGATCCTAAGAAAAATAGCTTGAGATCCCTTAGTTTAATGAGACGTGCCATAATATAGGCACATCCAAGGTGCACAACCCAGTCAGGCATTTAGGGTTCCTTTATTGAATTCATGAGGAAAAACTTAACTTTTTTAGCATAGGTAATAGCTGGGGGAGTCGATTAATTTCGTAGTCAGGGCGAAAAGATTCGTAGTTAGACCGCCTTTTCCCTCCATTAATCCAGATGCTGAGTATGCCAGCAAGTTTTGCTCCCGCGATATCGGTCTCCAGTAGATCTCCTACGTGAATAATCTCTTTTGGCTGAACTTTTAGCAGCTTTAAGGCCTGGTTAAACATGAGGGAGTTGGGTTTATTGTATCCCACTTCATCAGAAAAGACAGTGCAGTCAAAAAATTTCAGGACTCCCAGGGACTGCAAGATTTTTCTTAAGATTCTACCAGGCGTAAAGCCCGAATCAGACACCAAACCCAGGGGGTATTTTAGGTATAGTGATTCTAAGGTGAATTTTACTCCATCTAGCAGGCTAGGAGGATCTTTAAGAATGACCTCCTCAAAATCTCTGACAATGGATAATTTTGAGCCTGGCCTTATTTCTATGCCTAGTTTCTTTAAAATCATTTCTACTCTTTCCTTTACTGAAATAAAACGATATTGCCCCGCTGAATCTGGACGCCAGAGACCCTGAATAGAGAAATATACCTGCCTGATGACTTTTTCATCTGGAAAGGCGTCTTGTTTATCTAACAGCTCCACCAGGTGTTCAATCCGCAAAGAAGTATAATCTTTCACACAAATTAAGGTATTCCATAAGTCAAATGTAATTGCCTTTATCATTTTTCTCCCTATCATTGGTTGATGGTCTAATCCTGGTGACCTCTGATTAGACTGCCGGTCCAGCGTGGCGTGGAGATAAAAATATCAAAATGGCCTAAGATGTCAAATCTAGAGAAAATTTGACTTTTCTTTTCATTCTATTATTCTAAATTATTGAAATTGTGCCAAGACTTGACATGGCGCTGCTATCTTTCTTAAGTATGTCAGAGAAGCTGGCAAAAGAGGTGCGATGGGATGTTGGAAGTAGTCGATCTGGACAAAAGCTTTGGGGGAATTAAAGCGGTTGATGGATGTTCGTTGAAGGTAAAGCAAGGTTCTATCACTGGCCTCATTGGACCTAACGGGGCCGGAAAAACCACCCTCTTTAATTTAATCACCGGGTTTTATGAACCGGATGGAGGAGAGATCTGGTTCAGCGGGGAGCGAATTGGCGGTCTTTCTCCCCATAAGATTGCCAGAAGAGCACTAACCAGAACTTTTCAAATTCCCCGAGAACTCAAAGAGATGACGGTACTGGAGAATCTAATGGTGGTCCCTGAAAATCAGGTAGGAGAGCGTATCTGGAATTCGTTTTTTCGCCCCGGAGTTGTGAGACGCCAGGAGAGAGAACTTAGAGATGAGGCCCTGGAGGTGCTGGAGTTTGTGGAGCTTATTGATTTGGCCAATGAATACGCCAAGAATCTATCCTCTGGTCAGAAAAAACTTCTGGAACTGGCTAGAACGTTAATGGCTGAACCTAAAATGATCCTTCTGGATGAACCTGGGGCAGGAGTGAATCCGACCTTGATGAGAAAGCTGACCCGGAACATTGAGAAGCTTCGCCAGAGAGGAAAAACCTTCTTTCTTATCGAGCACGATATGGATCTCATTATGAAACTTTGTGACACCGTAATAGTCATGAATAAGGGAAGACAACTAGCAGAAGGAACACCGGATGAGATTAAAAAGAATGAAAGCGTACTGGAGGCATATCTGGGAGGAAGCTAGAGATGATTCTTGAGGCACACAATATTAAAGCTGGTTATGGAGGAGTGGAGATTCTGCACGGGATTTCTATGGGGGTAGATAAAGCAGAGATTATTTCTATCATTGGTCCTAACGGAGCCGGTAAATCTACTCTCATGAAGACTATCCTCGGGCTCTTAAGGCCCACGCATGGCAAAATAATCTTCGATGGTCACGATATTACTGGTCTATCACCGGACAAGATAGTAAGGCGAGGTATCTGTTATGTTCCTCAAACGGACAACGTCTTCCCGTCCTTAACGGTGGAAGAGAATCTGGAGATGGGAGCTTTTATCAGGAAGGATAATTTTAGAGGTAGGATGAAAGAGGTCTATGGGATCTTCCCCGATTTAACGAAGGCAAAAAGATTCCGAGTAAGAAAACTCTCAGGAGGTCAGCGCCAGATGGTGGCCATGGCCAGGGCCTTAATGCTCGATCCCCAGGTTTTACTTCTGGATGAGCCTTCAGCAAGTCTTTCTCCGAGACTGGTGAAGTTAATCTTTGAAAAAATTGTAGAAATAAACCAATCCGGGGTAGGTGTTCTCATGGTCGAGCAGAATGCCCGGGAGGCTTTGAAACTCTGTCACAGAGGGTATGTCCTGGCTATGGGCCACAAGAAATTTGAAGACACCGGGCAGGCTCTACTTAATAACGAAAAGCTAGGAAAGCTTTATTTGGGAGGTTAGGACTGGAACTACTTTCTGAAATTCCCCAGTTAATTGTATACGGCATTATTTCGGGAAGTATTATCACTCTGGGAGCAATTGGTCTATCCCTGACCTACCGAATTTTGAATTTTGCCAATTTCTCTCACGGCGACATTATGTCTCTGGGTGCTTTTCTGGCTCTAGTTTCTCTCACCCTCATGCGTGGATTAGGCATTCCTGATAGCCCATTTGGTCCCCTTTCCTTTGGCTTGCCTATGATCCTGGCTTTTTTTATAGCCCTTTTATTGACCGGACTAGCAGCTATTATTATTGACCGCATCCTCTACTTAAGACTACGTAGAACCGGACCCATCATATTACTCATTGCTGCAGTAGGAGTGTCCTTCTCTTTAAGGAACATCATCCAATTCATCTGGGGACCTCAGCCCCAGTACTATTTTAAAGCAATTCAAATTGCGCGCAAGATACCTCTCCTGGGGATCAGGATCAAACCTGACGAGGTCTTTATTATCGCGGTTGTGGCCTTTTTGGTTATTGGCTTACACTTTTTCTTACAAAAAACCAAAATGGGCAAGGCCATGCGGGCTGCCTCCGACAATATGGAATTGGCCCGGGTTAGCGGCATCGATACAGAAAAAGTAATCATGTGGACCTGGGCAATTGGGGCAGCTCTGGCTGCGGCGGGGGGGACGTTATCCGGGATCGAAAACAAATTTATAACCCCCGACATGGGCTGGCAGATGCTTCTTCCTATCTTTGCTGCCGTGATTCTGGGAGGAATAGGAAGTCCCTATGGAGCCATGGCCGGAGGAATGATCATCGGTCTTTCAGGGGAGATCTCCACCGCCTTCATTTCCACTGCCTATAAGCCGGCAGTTGCTTTCATAATTATGGTCATTATGTTGATTATCAAACCCAGAGGACTTTTTGGGGCAAGATAAATGGACACTTTCGTAGGAATTCTTAACTATCTGGTCTTCTTTGCCATTACGGCTGGTATCTATGCTGTTCTTTGTCTGGGACTCAATATCCAGTGGGGTTATACTGGTCTATTTAATATCGGAATTGCTGGTTTTTATGCAGTAGGGGCATATACCTCAGCTCTTCTTTCCGGTCCCCCTCCGGGGCCTCTTGACTGGCGAATAGTGGGGGGCTTTCAGCTCCCTTGGGTGGTGGGACTTCTGGGGGCAATCATCGCATCGGGGATAATAGCTCTCTTTATCGGACTTCTTGCCTTGCGCCTTAAAGAAGATTACCTGGCCATTGCCACTATCGGGATTGCCGAGGTCATTCGGCTCATTTTGAAAAACGAGGGCTGGTTAAGCAATACCGTCTGGGGTATTAAACATATCCCTTCGCCTCTTCACAAACCGATCGAGGCTGCAGTTTCCAGTTTTCTTAAGGGACATCCTCAGCTCTCGCCCTGGCTAGTTCATTTTATCTCCAATGCCTATAATTGGTTCTACCTGGCCCTGGTACTGGTAATCCTAGGACTTCTCTATTGGACTAGCGAGAGGAGCATCCGATCCCCTTGGGGTCGGGTCTTAAGAACAATTCGCGAGGATGAAGCCGTAGCCGCCGTGACCGGGAAGAACGTTTTCTCGTTTAAGCTCCAGTCTTTCGTCTTAGGAGCCATGGTTATGGGGATGGCGGGAAGTCTATATGCTCATTATGCTAAATTCATTGATGCCAGCAGCTTTGAGCCTCTTTATGGTACCTTCCTTATCTGGGTGATGCTAATCGCAGGAGGAAGTGGAAACTCAAAAGGGGCCATCTTGGGGGCTTTTGTCATCTGGGGTATCTGGGCAGGAACGGAGTTTCTTACCGGGTATTTTGCTTTTTCTGGTGCCCGAGCCGGAGCTCTGCGGGTAATTGCCGTTGGAGTCCTTCTAGAGTTAACCCTGCTTTTGCGCCCTCAGGGCATTTTAGGCGAGGAAAAGATAGTTTCCAGGATGCTTAAGAAATAAGCTTAAAGCACTCCTTCATAACTGTTCAGCCGCAGATTTACGCAGATATTTTTCTTTTATTATTACACAAATCTTTTGAATTCCGGTTTTCTACCAAAATTCAGTAATAAGCCAACTTTCATAGATTGCCTTCAAGTAATTAATCTGTGTTCATCTATGGCTAAAGAATTTCCTTCATTTTTCAAAAAGAAGAAGGCCTGTCCATCTAAGACAGGCCTTCTGTTGAGGCAAATGCAAACCTAATTTACATTTTGACCGGATAGGTTCGCACAGTTATCACCTTACCTGCGGTAATGAACCATACCTCAATTCCTCCTTCACTCATGTCACCATTCTCGTTTATGGTGCAGGGCCCGGCGACCCCTTGATAATTAACGTCAGCACCAGCTTTTACAAGACCCAAGGCCTTGACAAACTCGTTATAGGTGACCTCCACCCCGGGGGGATTGGCTACTGCTCTCAGGTTATCCCGGATGGCTCGACCTTGTTCGGCCCGGGACATCTTGAGAAAATCCGGACCTGTCTTCTGGATGGCCAGGGCGATCAGAGCTACGGCATCGTAACTTTCGCCGCGGAAGGGTACCGTTGACTTTCCATACTTGGCAATATAGTCAGCCTCAAATTGTTCTGCCGCTTTCGACTCAAGTGGTCCGGGTGCGGTGCCGAAAGACCCTTCAATATACTGAGAGGCTGGGCCTGCCGCTACTGCTTCACCTTTCATACCATCAGGAAAAAGGTATTTCCCCTGGTATCCCAGTTCTACAGCCTGTACCAGTATTTTGTTTCCATCCACCGGGTAAGCTGTTAGTTGGAGAACCTCGGGATTCCCCTTTATAGCTGCTTCCACCTCTCCCCGGTAGGAGGGCTTACCCTCCTCATAGGGAACCATAGCCAAAACCTTTCCACCTCTTTCTTCAAAAGCTTTCTTGAAGACCTCTGCCAGTCCTTTGCCGTAGGGGTTATTTACATACATTACCGAAGCACTCTTGAAGCCCAATAATTCGGCGGCCTGCCGTGCATTTACAACTCCCTGGAGAGCATCGGATACACAGGTGCGATAGACAAAGTCATTATCATCAAGGTCGGTGATGGCAGGTGAAGTAGAAGCAGGGGAGATCTGAACCACCTCATTAGCTATGGTGATGCTGGAGACAGCAAAGGTGACCCCGCTACTGAGGGCCCCGACTAGTGCGGGAACTTTGTCAATCTCCACCAGCTTAGTTGCTGCATCACGGCCCACTGCCGGAGCAGTCCCCGTATCTCTTACCACGATTTCCAGGAGCTCACCCAGTAGACCTCCAGCCTCATTTATCTGATCCACGGCTAATTTAGCCCCATTGGCAATAGGAGGGCCAAAGGGAGCCAGAGCACCGGTAAGAGAATACAATCCCCCAATTCTGATAGTTGCTCCTACCCCGCCGCCGGTGGTTAATCCCAACAAAAACAGTAAAGCAGCCATGATAATCAATATTTTCTTCATCTTGAGAAACCTCCTTCTCTCACAATTTCTTAGCTTCGAGTTAGACAAGATTTACTCCTTACCTTTGCAAAATAGTTTTTTTCCTCTTCAAACTATCCCTTACCTACGACAATTCCTGGACCTTGTCTAAAAAATAGTTCTTTTTTCACCCCCTTTCACGGCTTTTTTACCCAGATTTATTACCCCATCTTTCTAAAAAGGACCAATCCAGTTGCTCCTTATCTTAGAGATAATTTAATTTTAGTCAAGTGATACTCTTTCACCTTTTGTTTTCTTGACAGAGGCTTCCTTTCTGCTAGACTACTTCAAAAGACGCGAGGAGGTGATGCACCGTGTCAGGTCATTCTAAATGGAGCAGTATAAAACACAAAAAGGCAAAGAAGGATGCCCAAAGAGGCCAGACTTTCAGTAAGATTTCCCGTAAACTGACCATCGAAGCAAGAGCGGGGGCAGATCTCCAGACCAATCCCGGCTTGCGTCTGACGGTAGAGATGGCCCAGGAGGCGGGAATGCCCAAGTCCAATATTCAAAGGGCCATCCAGCGAGGTACAGGTGAGCTTCCCGGAGTTAGCTATGAGGAATTCACCTGTGAGGGATACGGGCCAGGAGGAGCGGCCTTGCTTATCGAGGGAGTTACCGACAATAAAAAAAGGGCTATCTCTCAGATAAGGCATATTCTAAGCCAACATGGAGGTCATTTAGGAGAAGTAGGATGTGTTAACTGGTTGTTTGACCGCAAAGGAACAATGATACTGGACAAAAGCAAAGTAGATGAAGATAAGGTAATTGATCTAGCAGTTGAGGCAGGGGCAGAGGATATAAAGGATGAAGATGATACCCTGGAGATTGTTTTTACACCCGAGCAATTTGCTCAAATTAAAGAGAATATAAAGAAAGCCGGATACCCCCCTGAACTACTTGAATTGACAATGGTTCCCCAGACTACCGTTCCCCTTGAAGAAAAAGAGGCTCTTCAAATGCTTCGCTTGATGGATGCTTTGGAGGAATCCGAGGACATTCAGAGAGTTTATGCTAACTTTGACATTACTGACGAGATTATGGAAAAGGTTGGCTGAATGAAGGCTTATCTAACCTCCTGTTTGGAGAAAGCCAAAGCAGATTACATCGAGATCAGGTATGAGGAAATCAGAGTCGTTGAGATTCACTATGTGGGAAAAGAGCTGGAGGCAATTGGAGAATCTTCAGAAAAGGGAGGGGCTATTAGGGCTAAGATCAAGGGTGGATGGAGTTTTGTTTCTTTTAACGATATAGATAAATTAAAATATTATTTAAGACTGGCGGTGGACGAGGCTTCTCTGATAAAAAAAGGGAAGATAAAGCTGGCCCCGGTTCCGCCTCTGGACAGAAAAGTATCGATCCAGGTGCAAAAAGACCCTCGCCAGATTTCTCTGGAGGAGAAGCATCTCCTCTGTAGCCGCTACAACCAGATTCTTCTTTCCTCTAAGCAAATCCAGACCTCTGACTTAAAATATGCGGATGTTCGTATAATAAAGTATTTCCTTAATTCGGAAGGAACTTACATTGAGCAGGAGAGAATAGACACAGTTTTAGGAATGACAGCCATAGCCCGAAGAGCTGATAATATTCAATCTGCCCGTGAGGGAATAGGAGGAGTCGGTGGATATGAGCTGGTGGAAGGAAGAGAAAAGGAAGCAGAAAAAGCAGCCCGACGAGCAGAAGATCTTCTTGACGCCGAGCCAGCCACAGGAGGTAGATACACTGTAATAGTAGATCCCAAACTAAGCGGGGTGTTTGCCCATGAAGCCTTTGGACATCTTTCCGAAGCCGATTTTCTCTATGAGAACAGGAGAATGCAAAAGATTATGCGGTTGGGAAGGGTGTTTGGATCGAGTCAGCTCAATATCATTGATGAGCCTAAAATTAAAGGAGAAGGGGGCTATTATCTCTACGACGATGAAGGAGTTGAGGCTCAAAAGACTTATCTGATCAAAGAGGGTAAATTGGTCGGTCGACTCCATTCTCGAGAAACAGCCGCCAGAATGAGAGAACATCCCACCGGGAACGCCAGGGCCATTAGCTACGAGTATCCTCCTATAGTCAGAATGAGTAACACTTATATTGCCCCGGGTAATAAATCCCTGGAAGAGATGATAGCCGAGGTAGAAGAGGGAATATACGCTAAGGGGTTTCGTGGTGGTCAAACTAACCTGGAAATGTTTACCTTTTCTCCAGAGGAGGGTTATCTCATCCGGAAAGGTAAATTGGGAAAGAAGCTAAGGGATTTGAATCTCACCGGTAACATTTTCACCACACTCTCCAATATTGAGGATATCGGTAATGATCTCGTATTTTTTACCGGGCCCGGGGGCTGTGGGAAGGGGGCTCAGTCTCCCTTACCGGTATCTACCGGAGGACCTCACCTGAAGATCCGGGACGTAGTGGTAGGGGGAAGATAGTATGGAAAAGATTATGGAGATAGCTACTCATCGTGCTGAAGAGGCCGAGCTTTACAGGGTAAGATCCCAGACGAAAGAAGTTGGATTCCAGGCCGATAAACTTAAGTCGGTTGAGTCAGCCTTTGAGGATGGAGTTGGGCTGCGGGTGATTAAAAATCAGAGAATTGGATTTTCCAGTCTTACCGATTTAAATGATCTCCATCCTTTGATAAACTCAGCTCTTGAGTCTGCCAAATTTGGGCAAGAGGCACGTTTTAATCTTCCTCACCCGAATAAGATTCCTTCTCCTCAATGCTATGATTCTCAGGTTATTTCTTTAAAGACCCACCAGATGGTGGAGGAGGGAGAAAGGACGATTGAGCTTATTTTGAAAGAAGCTCCTAATTTTAAATGCGAGGGGGCAGTAGAAAAGACAGAGATCGAAGTTATGATCATGAACTCAAGGGGACTTTCTTACTCTTTCAAAAAAACCAACTATGCACTCTCATTTTACGCCTTTTTAGCCAAAGAGGGGGATTTTCTGGGAGTGCAGGAGGGTGAGGCTAGTTCTAAGTATAAGGACTGGTCTTCTTCGGTGGCCAGGAGAATAACTGAGGCCATAAGACTTTCCAGAAAGAAATCCAAAATCAACCCCGGAAGATATCCAGCTATCTTTACTCCCAGGGCGGTTCTCCTCTTACTTCAATCATTAAAGATTGGAATCAATGGAAAAACTGTGCAAAAGAAGGCCTCCCCCCTTTTGGATAAACTCGGAACTCGCATTGTCTCACCATGTATCAACATCACTGATGATCCTCTATTTTCCTTTGGTCTAGCTACTGCTCCCTTAGATGGAGAGGGTGTACCCTCTCGCCGCACCCAGATAATTAAAGAAGGAGTGTTGAAGAATTTCATCTATGACTTACAAACGGCTGGTTTAATGGAGACTGAAAGTACCGCCAATGGAGCCAGGGGATATGATAGTCTCCCTTCCCCCTCTACCAGTAACTTCATCTTAACGGCTGGAGATGTATCTTTTAAGGAGATGGTTAAAGACATTAAAGAAGGGATCATAGTGGATCAGGTAATAGGAAGTGGACAGAGCAATACTCTCATGGGGGAGTTCTCTGTAAACCTGGATCTGGGGTACAAGATAGAAAAGGGAAAGATTGTGGGAAGACTGAAAGACATTATGGTGAGTGGCAATGCTTATACTATGTTCAATCAAGTAGCAGTCTTGGGAAGCGAGCTTCGTTGGATAGGGTCTACAAGAACTCCGGGTATCTATTTTAAGGAGATAAACGTAGCAGGATAGCATTGGGGACTAGACTCGATGTTTTTCAAGGGTTAAAAATGAGAAAGGGATTGGTTCAGGTTTACACTGGTGATGGAAAGGGTAAAACCACTGCCGCCATAGGAGAGGCACTAAGGGCTAGAGGAAGAGGCCACAGGGTGATGTTAGTCCAATTCCTGAAAGGAAAAAAAGGCTCAGGCGAAATTTCTGCTTTAGAAGAATTGGGGGTAAAAGTAATCTGCAAGGGAAAAGAGCTGGGTCTATCCCTGAACAAGATAGTAGAAGATGAGAGAAGAACCATAAGAGAGGAGTGGGGCAATTTTTTAGATAAGATTAATGAGGAAGTCTTGGCCGAGAGTTATGATTTGCTCATTCTGGATGAGATAAATGTGGCATGCCACTATGGGCTTATCGATGAGAATAAATTGATAAGGTTTATAAAAGAAAAACCAGATGGTTTAGAAATGGTTTTGACCGGGCGTTACGCCTCGCCTCGTTTGATGAAGACAGCTCACCTGGTGAGTGAAATAAAAAAAATTAAGCACCCTTATAACGAGGGAATAAAAGCAAGGGAAGGAATAGAGTTCTAACCATAAGCTTATTTCCCCCAGAAAAGTCCCCCTGTTTCCTGGTAAAGCTCCACGGGAACATGCTTGGTTTCTCCTGCCGCTTCTTTTAGGAGAACGGAGATGATCTCGGTCCCTCGAAGAGCCGCCATTTGACCGAATTTTCTTTCTTTTACCAGTTCTATAGCTTTGATGCCAAAGCGAGTAGCGAGGAATCTATCAAATGCGGATGGCCTTCCCCCTCTTTGCAGGTGTCCTAGAGTTACTGACCTGGCCTCTATCCCCGTTCTTTTGGCGATCTCCTTCTCCAGCACCCTGGCAATTCCTCCCAGAAGGATGTTGCCGAAAGCATCGGTTTTTTCTTCTTTTACCACCTCACGGGAGAGGAATTTACTTCCCTTGGCTGCCTTTGCCCCCTCAGCTACAGCAATGATACTATAGCTTTTCCCCTCCTCTTTTCGCTTAATCAAAGCCTTGCAAACCTCTTCGATATCAAAGGGAACCTCGGGGATCAAAATGAGGTGGGCTCCTCCTCCAATTCCTGCTTCTAAGGTCACCCACCCAGCATGGCGTCCCATTATCTCTACCACCAGAACTCGATGGTGGCTTTTAGCAGTAGTATGAAGTCTATCCATGGCTTCCACTGCAATATTAACGGCGGTATCGAAGCCAAAGGTATAATCAGTTGAAGAAAGATCGTTGTCGATTGTTTTGGGTACCCCTATGGTCTTGAAACCCTCTTCATAGAGTTTGCCGGCTACCCCAAGAGTATCATCTCCTCCAATAGCTACCAGAACATCAACTTTTGTCTTTCTTAAGGTATTCTTTATTCTTTCAAGACCTCTTTCCTCCTTAAAGGGGTTGGTGCGGGAGGTATGGAGGATGGTTCCCCCTTCCCGATGAATATCCTCTACCTTCTCTTCGGTTAAACGTTCCCATCTATTTTCTAGAACCCCCAACCATCCATCGAGGAAGCCTATTATCTCGTAACCTTCTTTTAGCGCTTGAGTGACTATACCTCTAATGGTTGCGTTCAGTCCCGGACAGTCTCCTCCCCCGGTAAGAATACCTATACGCATCAACTACCTCCTTCTTTAGCCTGATCAAATTTATTTTGAAGCCAATTTTACCATAAATCAATGAGCTGTCAATCACACGCCACTCACTCACCAAACGTCTGGGAATAGAAACGCCGTAATCTTCCTTTAACTTTTTTCTGATTACCTAATCATCACTTATTCTTGACATTTGCCTGCAAAGCAGTATGATAACGATGAGGTTAGGGGTAAAGGCAAAGCAATATGATCGATCTTTTTTTGGCGCCGGGAAGATATATTCAGGAAAAAGGGGTAGCTAGCAGAGCGGGAGAATTTATCTCCTCCTTTGGCAAAAAGCCGCTGGTTCTGGCTGACAGGATAGTGTACTCTGAAGTTGGAGAGGTTCTTTCTCATAGCCTGGGTAAGGAAAATTTAGTCCCTCAATTTGAGCAATTCCAGGGAGAATGTTCCCCCCAAGAAGTTGAAAGAATCACCAATCTCTTAAAGAAAAAAAGAATAGATGTAGTTATAGGATGTGGTGGAGGGAAGGCTATAGATGTGGCCAAAGTGGCCGCCTACAGTGCAGGTCTTCCCATAATCACTTTTCCAACCAGCGCTGCCACCTGCGCTGGTTGGTCTTTTATTGCCCCTCTCTATACAGAAGAAGGAGTTTACCTGAAAACCCTGGATTTAAAAAGAAGCCCGGATTTAGCCCTGGTAGATCCCGAGATTATCGCCCGGGCTCCATTAAGACTACTCTCCGCTGGGATGGGAGATGCCTTGGCTAAATGGTACGAGGGAAGATCAGCCACCGAGGGAAGGGAAAAAGATTTTACTACTCAGTTGGCCCTTGATCTAGCCAAAAAGTCTCATAATCTGGTGAAAGAGATCGGGCCCAGAGCAAAGCAGGATGTGGAGAGAAAGTGCTGCACTAGAGAGGTTGAGGAAATTATTGAGGTTAATATCCTCTTAACCGGGCTGATCAGTGGATTGGGCAAGGGCAGATGCCGTTCCCTGGCAGCTCACGCCTTAAATTATGGGATGACTCACCTAAAAGAGACTCGTGGCGCACTGCATGGAGAAAGAGTAGCCTTTGGAGTAATTATGCAGTTAATCCTGGAAAGACGGGATGAGAATGAGGTGAAGAGGCTTTTGCTACTTTATTCGGCCCTGGATTTACCTTTAACTCTAAAAGGGCTTGGACTATCCACTAATGGAGAGAAGCTTTCCCGCCTGGTTAAGCAGACCTGCAAAAAGGAAAGCCGTATTCACAAACTTCCCTTTCCTGTTAATGAGAGTTTGGTTAAGGAGGCTTTGTTAGAAGCTGATGAATGGGGAAGGAAGATTGAAAATAAAGGAGTCTAAAATTAAATGACCCAATTAAGTGAAGCCAAAAAAGGAAAAATTACCTCCGAGATGAGAAAGGTAGCCAAAGAGGAAGGATTGGACCCCGAATTTATCAGAGACGGGATAGCCAGGGGTGAGGTAATAATTCCCAAGAATACAAAACATAATTTACCTCAGCCAAAAGCTATAGGTAAAGGAACGAAAACCAAAGTAAACACCAATATAGGTACCTCCACCGATTATGTAGATTTGGATTATGAGCTAAAGAAACTAAAGATAGCCCAGGAGGCAGGTACGGATACAGTTATGGACCTTAGTACTGGAGGAGATCTCGATATGATACGCCGGACCATCTTAAAATCCTGTCGTCTACCTCTAGGTACAGTTCCGGTATATCAGGCGGCGGTGGAGACCATAGCTGAAACTGGAGCTCTGGTAAAGATGAAACTCGATAAGATATTCGGGGTAATAGAGCGACAGGCTGAGGATGGAGTTGATTTTGTCACCGTACACTGCGGTCTCACCAGAGAGACTCTGGAGCGCCTCAAGGGTGAGGGCAGGATTACTGATATAGTGAGTCGGGGAGGAGCCTTTCTCACTACCTGGATGGTGGCCAATGATAAAGAAAATCCTCTCTATGAGCAATACGATCGCTTGCTGGAAATTGCTAAAAGATACGATCTTACTTTAAGTTTGGGAGATGGCCTTCGTCCTGGCTGCCTGGCCGACTCTACCGACAGAGCTCAGATTCAGGAGTTAATTCTCCTGGGTGAGCTAGCTAAAAGAGCCTGGGAGGCTGAGGTGCAGGTAATGATTGAAGGACCTGGACATATCCCATTTTCCGAGGTCAAGGCAAATGTTCTTCTACAAAAGAAGCTCTGCCATAATGCACCCTTTTACGTTCTGGGTCCGGTGGTCACTGATGTTGCTCCGGGATACGATCATATTACTTCAGCTATTGGGGGAGCCTATGCGGCAAGCAGCGGAGCAGATTTTTTATGTTATGTTACCCCGGGTGAACATCTAAGACTTCCCACTTTAGAGGACGTCAAAGAGGGAGTTATGGCTACCAGGATTGCTGCCCATGTAGGAGATATTGCCAAAGGAGTAAAGGGAGCTATGGAGTGGGACAACCGGATAGCTACTTCAAGAAAGAAAAGAGATTGGGGGAAACAGATAAAGCTAGCCCTTGATCCAGAGTTGGCCAGAAAGATGCGCCAGCAAAGTAAGCCTCGAGTTTCCGATGTCTGTACTATGTGCGGGGAATACTGCGCCCTGAAGATAGTAGAGAAGGCTCTCAGATCTGGACGAAAAAGAACAAGTTAATTAGAGCAATGCACAAAAAGGAAGTCTTAGTTTTTGGAGCCGGAGCCCTGGGACTGGGCTTTCTGGGACCCGAGCTACATAAGAATTACGGCTTAACTTTTGTTGATCGGGAATTTAAGGGGAAGTTTTTAGCCTATCTTGGTAAAAAGGGTGAGTACAGGATTAACCTAACCACACCGGGAATAGAAGTAGTGGTAATTAGAGGTATGGGAGGCCTGAATCTCGATGATAATAAAGAAAGAGAAAAGACAGTCAAAAGGATCGGCCAGGCCAGTCTTATTTTTACGGCAGTGGGACTTTCCAATCTTAAAGGAGTGGCTCCCATTCTGGCTGAAGGAATAGAAAAACATCCGGAGAGGAAAGAGGCGTTATATATTCTCTGCTGTGAGAATGGCCAGGATGTCCCCGCTAAATTCCAGGGTTTTCTCGGCCAGATTATGGTGAATCTACCTCCCTGGGTGAAAATTAGCGAGCCTGTAATGGGGCGGATGTGTCGTTACGAGGAGAAAGCCAAGCCCTGGGGTAACTTCGAGCCAGTTGCCAGAGAATTTAGCTGGGGAATAGTGGCAGAGCCTTTTTATGGAATCCCTGTAAGGAGAAGTCTGGTAGCTGAATCCACCGTGTTCAGCCCTGCTTTTCAGGTAAAGGAAGATGATGAGTTCGAAGTCTCAAAAGAGAGAAAAATACTCATCCATAACGGCTGTCATGCCTTTCTTGCCTTTCTTGGTTATCTGAAAGGCTATACTTACTACTGCCAACTGGAGAGAGAAAAAGAAATCCTGGAGCTAGCCAAGAAAATGGTGAATGAAGAAATGATAGAGGCCCTTTTAAGCAAATTCGGAGGGCTTTTCGATAGGAACGATCTTAAAAACTATTCTTTTGACGTTTTGAGAAGAATCATTTCTCCCCTATTTGGCGATTCCATCTTCAGGGGTATGCGAGGCTCTCTAGAGAAGCTCGCACCCCAGGAGCGCCTTATGTGGGGGGCAAAGTTTATATGGTCGGCCGGGTTTCTACCGAAGATTTACTGCCTGGGTATTGCCGCCGCTATTAAAATCAACCAGGACAAGGGTAAACTAGCCGGATCTTTAGAAGAAATTCTTTCCCGGCACTGCAGGTTAAAACAGCCCCAGGATGCAAAGCTCATTGACCTGATCAAAAGTGGATACTCAGAGATTGCAGAAAGATTCGGGGAATAAAAAAAATGTGTGGTCAGATAGTCTCCATAGGTGAACTTCTGGTAGAGATAATGAGAGAAAAGGTGGATCAGCCCCTGGGTGTGGCTGGAACTTTTGATGGTCCTTTTGCCAGTGGAGCACCGGCCATCTTCATTGATGCTGTGGCTAGATTGGGGGTAAACTGCGGTTTCATCGGCACTGTGGGGAAAGATGATTTCGGAAGGCTGATCGTAGAGAGGCTAAAAAGAGATAGAGTGAATACTACTTACATCCGATCCTTAAGCGATTACACTACCGGGGTAGCCTTTGTGACCTATTTTAGCAATGGAAGTCGAAAATTTATCTATCATCTTTCCAGGGCTGCTTCAGGAAAAATCTATGAGGATCAGGTAGATTCGGATTATCTCTCCAAAGTAAAATACCTCCACCTGATGGGATCATCCTTGTCTATAAATGAAGAATGTCGGAGCGTTTGCTATAGGGCAGCTAGAGTTGTGAAGGATGCGGGAGGAAAAATCAGTTTTGACCCTAATCTTCGTCCAGAACTGCTGGGGATAGAGAAGATTAGAGAAATCTCTGAGCCAATTCTTTCCTCTTGTGAGGTAGTTCTACCCAGTGGAGAAGAAGCAAAGATGTTAGCCGGAACCCAGGACGCTGAGGAAGCCTCTCAGAAACTCCTAGAATATGGACCAAAGATAATAGCCCTCAAACGTGGGGAGAAGGGATCATGGATCTTTACCGCAAAGGATAAAATTAAAGTACCCTCTTTTCCAGTAAAGGAGATAGATCCCACCGGAGCCGGTGACTGCTTTGATGCAGGATTTGTTGTCGGTTTATTGAAAGGATGGCCTTTAGAGAAGGCTGCTCGGTTCGCCAATGCCGTGGGAGCTCTAGCCGTAACCAAAAAAGGTCCCATGGAGGGTGCTCCCACCTTAGAAGAAGTAAATCGACTATTGAAAGGTGGGAACCGTTGTTCCTAATGTGGCAAAAAGGAGTCTTTTTATGAAATCTGGTAGGTTCACCTTGCCTGATGTTGTCCCCAAGTCACTTCCAATTTTCTTTACACCTCACCCTAGAGCTCATCTAGCCCCAACTTAAGCTACATGGTTTCACAGATATTAAAAGATATTTATTGCTTATCTCTTTCTGTCTAAGCCAATTATGCGAATAAAAAATTTTGTCCCGGTGGGGGGGGTTGACAATTTCTAGATTTTTATTATAATGAAAACGATAAATGAAAACGATAAATGAAAGAAGAACTAAAGAGGAAAGTTACTATTAAGGATGTAGCGAAGGAAGCAGGGGTGTCCATCACCACTGTTTCCAGGGTCTTGAACGATAAAGTTGACGAATATATGCGTAAAGAGACTAAAGACAGAATACTCCAGGTCATAAAAGACCTCAATTTCAAGCCTAACAAAAGAGCTCAGAGCCTGAGAGGTTTGAGAACCAAGATAATAGGTCTGGTAATACCGAACCGGTTCAACCCCCTTTTTGAACAGTTGGCCGCCGCGGTGGAGCAAGTATGTTACAAAGAAGGATATGGAGTGCTGTTGTGTAGTTCCCAGAACAGTATTGAAAGAGAATCTGCCTACATAGATCTTCTCGAAAGGCAGAAGGTAGATGCCATAATCTTAAGCACTGTTGGCTTAAAAAAAGATGAAGTCAATGATTTGGTCGAGAGAGGAACACCCATAGTTCTGGTGGACGAAGATGTACCTGGTACGAATGCTCCGGCTGTATTTGCCAATAACTATATGGGAGGATGTCAAGCGACGCAATATTTGATAGATTCAGGGCACCGAAGGATAGCCTTCGTAACCGGATCAATGAACCTGCTCTCAAGTAAAGACAGATTAAGAGGCTATTGTGAAACTTTAAAGAAGAATGGTTTGGAGCCTGACAGAGAACTTATCAAAGAAGGAGATTATACCTATGAAAGTGGTTTTGAGGCGGGAAAACAACTTTTGAGAGAGTTAAGAGATGAGTTTACAGCTATCTTTTGTTCTTGTGATTTGATGGCTTTGGGGACAATACAAGCTATAAGAGAGAAGGGTATGAAAGTACCGGATGATTATTCCATAGTTGGCTTTGATGATATGTATTTTTCTTCCATCAGCAGCCCTCAATTGACCACAGTCGCTCAACCTGTCAAAGTGATGGCCATACAGGCATTCAAGTCAATAAAGGAGGAATTAAGAAAGAATCCTCCCCGGGAAAAGAAACACCATTTTTTAGAAACGAGGTTAGTGGTGAGAGAATCTTGTAGAAAGATCTGAAACGTAGGAGGCTTGAGGGATTAGCCGAAGATGTGCTCAGAAGACCGAGCGAAAAAATAGGAGCTGGATCGGTCATAGTTTTATAGGAGACGAAAATGGCAAAGCGGTTTGAAGATCGGATCCTCGAAGAAAGAAAAAGATTAAGGGTAACCACAGAGGAGTTAAGTTCCCGAATAAAGGCATCTCCTTATGGACCTAAAACGAAAAAGCTACTAGAAAGATGGATTCAGTGTGAATCAAATGGTGAGGTAGGCTTTGCCCTCTGGAGATGTCCACCTCTTATAGAGAGAGGCTCAGGAGCAAAGGTAGTGGATGTAGATGGTAAAGAGTATATAGACTGTATTAATGGATTTTCGGTAAATAATCTGGGGATATGTAATCCTGAAGTGGTTGAGGCAATCAGAGAGCAGGCGGGAAAGCTCATCCAGTACTTTGATCTTCCTACCCCTCCCCGGGTTGAACTTTCTGAGAAACTGGTCGGGATTACTCCGGGAGATTTTCCCAAAAAGGTTATTTATTCCTCAACAGGTTCGGAGATTATTGAGGCTGCCATGAAACTAGTGCGCTGGTATACGGGAAAACCATTCATTCTCACTGCTTACGGGGACTACCATGGAAGAACCGCAGCCGCCCAGGCTCTTACTGGAAAAGGGGGAATGTGGCTCTACCATTATCCTGTACCTCCTCAGGATAGCGGGATTTTTTACTTTCCCTATGCTTACTGCTACCGCTGCAGTTTTGACAAAACTTATCCTGCCTGTGATCTTTTCTGTGTGAAATATCTTGAGGATCTTTTTGAAAGTAAAGAGGCTCCTTTCCGTGACCCCAAGGCAGGTATAAGTAGTATTGCGGCTATAATCATTGAGCCCATGCAAAGTTCAGCCGGTTATATTGTCCCTCCTAAGGAGTACCTTGTGAGATTAAAAGAGCTCTGCGATAAATATGATATAGTCCTGGTTGTAGATGAGATTCAAACCGGTATGGGAAGGACGGGGAAGATGTGGGGGTGTGAGCACTCAGGCATTGCTCCAGACCTTATTACTGTTGCCAAAACTCTGGGTGGAGGAATTGCTTTATCAGCTCTGGTAGGAAGGAAAGAGATTCTTGATTCTTGGGGACCAGCAGCCCATCTTGGCACCTTCTCGGGAAATGCTCTTGCCTGTGCTGCTGCTTGTAAAGTCCTGGAGATAATGGGAAGGGACAACGTTCCTGCCAGGGCGGCTGAGAAGGGAGTATATTTCCTGGATGGGTTAAAGCAAATAGCCAAAGCTCATCCCCTGGTGGGAGATACAAGTGGGATAGGGCTTTATCTTTCTTTGGAGTTTGTCAAAGATCGAAATACAAAAGAGCCGGCCAAGGAGGAAACAGGTTTTATGGCAACCGAGTGCTTGAAAGAGGGTCTTATCTGTGAGCACACCGGCTACTACTTCAATCGCTTTAACTTGATTGCATCTCTCCTTATAGAAAAGGAGGAGATCGATCAGGCGCTTGATATTCTGGATAGAGTGATTGCCCGCGCTGAAGGGAAATTCGGGTACAGATAAGAATATAAAAAATGATAATTGGTGTTCCTAAAGAGATAAAAAAGGCAGAGTTTAGAGTAGCCCTAACTCCGGCAGGAGCAAGGGCTCTATCAGAGACAGGGCATAAAGTTTTGGTGGAGAAAGGAGCAGGTGAGGGAAGCAGCTTTTCCGATGAGGAGTTTCAAAAGGCTGGAGGTGAGATCATCAAGGATAAATCGAGACTTTTTGATGATGCAGAGCTTATCCTCCAGGTAAAAGAGCCCCTTCCCGAGGAATGTGGACTTTTCCATGAAGGACAGGTCCTTTTCACTTTTTTACACCTTGCAGCAGATAAAACCTTAACCGAGGCTCTTTTGAAAGCGAAAATTGTGGGAATTGCCTATGAGACTGTGCAGAAAGATGATGGCTACCTACCCCTTCTTGCTCCCATGAGTGAGATGGCGGGAAGGATATCTCCCCTGGTTGGTTCTTTTTATCTGGCAAAGCATAGAGGTGGTTCGGGGAAGTTCATCGCAGGAGTACCGGGAGTTTCTCCGGCAAAGGTCGTGATAATTGGTGGGGGTACAGTGGGGATAAATGCAGCCAAGATAGCAGCAGGAATGAGGGCTCAAATAGTTATTCTGGATATAAACCCTGAGAGGATGCGGTATCTTGATGATATTATGCCTCCTAATGTTACCACTTTGATGTCAAATTCCTATAACCTGGAGAAAATCCTGCCGGATACGGATCTTTTAATTGGAGCAGCGCTGATTCCAGGAGCAAAAGCTCCCCGCCTTGTTACAAGAAAGATGCTCAAGCTTATGGGGAAAGGCTCGGTAATAGTGGATGTAGCTGTTGATCAGGGAGGGTGTGTGGAGACAACCCATCCTACCACTCAGGATGATCCGGTATTTGAGGCGGATGGCGTAGTTCATTATTGTGTTGCCAACATGCCCGGTGCTTATCCCAAAACTTCGACCTTCGCATTGACCAATGTAACCCTGCCTTACGTTTTAAAAATAGCCAACCATGGATATAAACAGGCTCTGCGTGAGGATAGAGCTTTAGCCAGCGGGATCAACCTATTTAAAGGAAAGGTTACCTGTAAGGGAATTGCAGGAGCTCATGACCTTCCCTATCATCCGGTGAAGGAGGTTCTGGGATAGCGAATAAAAGATATTTTATATTGTTCTTTCTGACATAGTTCAATCTTCGTTGAAGCTGTGAAATTCTTTCTTACGATCATTCTACTTTTTCTCTTTGAAAGTTAATCTCTTGTTTAGTATTTATATGAAAGAAAGTTTTCCCAAGGGAAAAATACTGAAAATTTAACTTCTCTTTTAGGAGCTTTCCACAAAAGAATGAACAATGTCGAGAAACTCAAAAGGCCTTTTCCTCTACAAAAGGCTCCCCGACGAGGAGATAGAGCACAGCAACGATGCTGTTGAGATCATATTTAGCTTCTTTAAGCCTCAATATAAGGTAATGAAGGAGTTTCAAATCCTAGAAGGAGTACAGACCCATTTTAATCTCTTTACTCTAAGGCATAACTTCAGGCTTTTCCTCGGGAAAAGCGAAAGGGGTTTTCCCCCTGTCCAGCTTGAGGGACTAAATGTATCCTTAAATGAGTGGCCAGATCTTCTCTATTCAGGAGATAAAGCTATTGCAGAGGAGATTCTTTTTCTTTCTAGGAGGGCAAAAGAGGCGATTTTCTCGAAAGGTGACTGTTCAATTTTTGGTGGGTAAACCGCATGTATTGCTGTCCAAAAAAGACCCAAGCCATTTTTTCAAAAATATACCTCAAGCCTTGCACTAGTGAGTTTTTCAGGTATTTCATCCACCAAATTTTGAACGGTTACCGCGAAAGGCGGCGCTTGACAAAAAAAGGGGTTAACGATTAGCAATGAAGTTGGATCTTTGGTAAGAAAAGAGCTAAAAATAAGGCCAGAAGGAGGTGGGAGAACAAATATGGCCATTAGCTGGGAAATAAAAGAAGGCTTTCCGAAGAGAGAAGTGTTGAAAGATTAATTTCTCTTTTTAGGAGCTTTCAGGAAAAAATGAACCATATCTAATAAAGAGGAGTTAAAAATGAAAAAAACGAAGAAATTCTTAGGTTTTATGATTGGATGTTTTATGATAATTGCGTTTCCTATCGCTGCGTTAGGTGTGAGCGAACAAGAGATGTGGACACAATATAAGGGAACACAAATATTTTTCCTCTCTGAAGATACACCACCTACTGCTGCGATCATGGATGTTGTGGGAGAATTTGAAAAAAAGACAGGCATCAAGGTAAACATAACCCAGACAAAATTAGAAGATGTGGATAGCAAAGTTTTATTAGACTTTGCAGCACATGCGGGAGATATTCAGGTTATTTACGCAGATCCGTTTGCGATTCTGGCTCCACTCTATGGCCACTTTGTTGATCTACGTAAATTTATTGAAGATCCCACTCTTCCACAATTACCTGTTGGATTGGACGATTTTATCCATTCACAACTTATGACGGCGGGATATATGATTGATAAGGAAAAATTATTGTGTATACCCTACGATGCTCCCACGATGATCTGGATATACAGAAAAGATATTTTTGAAAAATATCACGACGCTTTCTATCAGGAAAAAGGATATGATTGGACCCCAGGAAAAAACCTAAGTTGGGAGCAATATTACGAGATAGCTAAGTGGATCAATGATAACGTACAAGAAGTAGATTATGGTGATGGTCATCAGGCACTTCAATATGATTCTTTGATGTGCGACTTCAGTAATATCCTCCAGGCCTATGGTGGTACCTATTTTGAAAATCCAGATTTCGCAACATGGGGAACCGCGGTTCCAGGCAGGTGTTTAATTGACCAACCAAATGCCATAGAGGCAGCAAAATTTTATAAGAGGTTACTGAGCATTGCACACCCCGGTAGTCTATCATGGGATTGGAATGGAGTAGCTGATGCTTTTGCCGCAGGTAAAATTGCCATGACGCCTCAGTGGCATGAGTATGCAGCAATGCTGGAGGATCCAGCCACGTCAAAAGTAGCAGGGAAAGTTGGCTATGCACTTCTCCCCCATGGTCCAACTGGAAGAAGCGCTAATCTCTATGGAGGTACGGGGATTGGGATCAACTCTTATGCTTCAGAAATAGAACAAAAAGCGGCTTGGCTATTTATTGTTTGGGCTACAAGTCCAGAAGTTCAGAAACAACTTCTTCCTTATGGTTCAACGCCTACTAGATATTCAGTGTACGCTGATCCTGAGGTAAAGAAAGGAATTAAAGAAAAGAGTAGTCCGATTATGCTCACCTTGAATACAGTTTTGGAAGCATGGAAACCGGAAAATGTTGGTATGCAACAGGGAAAGCTTACTACCTGGGTTCCAGTAGATACAACTATTTTCACTAATTTATCGATGATGCTAACCGGGAGGAAGACTCCTGAACAGGCCATGAAAGATGCAGCAAAGAAAATAGATGACATCACCGGCTGGAGCAGATTAACAAAATGAATATAGATGGTTATGCTGACATCCCTTGCTAATGGAATGGGAACGTAATGGGAAAGGATTAAAGTGTTTCTTAGGCATAAGAGAGAATTCTCTCTTATGCCTAAGAAGGAAATTTTATTAGAGTTTTTTTAAAGAAGTTGGATATTTAGTGGAAAAAAACTAACAAGACTTTGGCAAAAAGTTAAGCAAAAATAGGCTCTTTGACGCATAGATACTGGTGAAATACGTTATAGTGATTCTTTAGCCACCTTAAGAAGTGAAGGAAATTGATTTTTCTAAAAAGTGCTCTCAAGGAGATCTCCGACAGTATTTAGATTGGCTTTGAGTATTCTTTGAAAGAATCCTTTTTGTTTGCTACACATCAAAAAGCTATGAGCAATAGAGACTGAATACCAGTGTCTCTTAATCGCTTTTAGAGTTCTTACCTGATACTGATCAAAGGCTAAGTTATCCTTAGCATCTCTATTAAAATCTTCTGTTCTCCATCGCTGGCTAAAGTGATAAACAATATCCTTATCCTTAAGGGAAAGATTATTAGTTACATAGACATCGATTCTTTTCATATCCTTAGTATAAGGATCGGGCTTGGAAATAACGATCCTCTTCTTTACCTTTCAAGAGACTGAACTCTAAAATTTGCTCCCCAGATGTATCTTTTTTCCTCCTTGCCATTCTTGTAGACCTTTGTTATTACCTGAAAGTAGCTTGGTGGAAGGGAATTGACTAACTTTTCTACAGTAAATTCCCTTCCTCATCTTCCGTCGATGCTTCTTTTTTCTTATTCGAAGCTTCTTGTTTACCCGGTAAATGATATCATCGCTCTTTAAAGTGGAGATCCAATCTTTTCTTTGGTCTCGGATAAACGATACAAAATTCTGACAAAGATACCAGTTATCGAAGAGGGCTTCTTTAAACTGGATACCCTTTTCAATGGCATCCAGTACTAGTTTTTTCCCAAGCTCGATTTTGGTAAAGAAGTCTGGAGAGTCTTCTCCTTCTTCAAATTCATCAGCGGGCACATAAGGTTCGAGATTAACAGGAAAATCTCTTATCTTGTCCACATAATAAGAGGTAACAACTACGTTGTAGTTAACAAGATCTTTCTCACTACCGGCGTACTGCAGCTTAGCTGCTTCGATCTTTGTGGCTGAATTTGATTTCTTACAGGCAACATCATCGATTACTAAGACTCCATAAGGGTAGGATCTTGTTCGATTATCCTTTTGGATTGTCTCCATCCTTCGGTTATTCACCTTCTCTTCATTCCAGGGAGAGCTAGTTAAGAAATGGTGTAGTGAGTCGTAGTTACTCTTTGACCTATACTCGTCTATGGTTTGGATGTTGGTCCTCTTTAACTCAAGCTGAAGACCGAAGGGGTAAACCTTGAAGTTCTCAAACTGAGGCTCGATGAAAAGATCCTTAAATTCTTCCAAAAACTTCTCTAGGGATGGTGGTATGGTAGAGATAACATTCAGCATTCTAGCCTCCCTTACAATACTTGAATATTTAAATTGTCGTATTATAAGGGATTAGAGCTATTTTATCAAAGATCCTTTGCTAAAGCCTTATACAACCGTAACGTTCTAAGCCTTTACTAATAAGGCTTTGAAGTCAATTTGGGACTAATTTTTGCCAAAGTCTTGACTAAGATGAGGTCAGGGGGAAGGTGTGAAAGCAGGTAGGCTGTTAGCTAAAGATAGGGAAACTCTTTAATAAAAAGAAACGTTGCTTTCAGGGAAAAAATGAACCAAGTCTTTTTAAAACTTCTCTTTGTGGCAGACAAATACAAACTTTGGAGAAATGCGTAGATGAAAAGAAAAATTAAATTAAATACGGAATTATTTATGCTACTACCCGTCGTGGTTATTCTAGGAATAATCACGATATATCCATTCATTTTTATGATAAAAATGAGTTTTATGAAGTACTCAACCTCCCCATCAATTCCAACCAATTACATAGGAGGTGCTAACTGGGTTGAGTTATTCCATGATAAAGCGGTAGGTAATTCTTGGATTACGATGTTAATCTATTACGCTAGCGGAATAAGCTCTCAGTTAGTATTAGGCATAGCAATAGCACTTCTAATAGATAGTCTACCTAGAGGACAGAGTTTGTTTTCAAGTATTGTAATCATTCCAATGTTTCTTGCTCCGGTTCTCGTAGGACTCCTTTGGAAATTTTTGCTTCATGATGCATATGGTCCTTATGCTTATTATTTACACCAAATGAATCTTTTTAAGAGAATCTCTATACTTGGAAATACAAAAACAGCATTGCCTTGTATGGTAATAATGGATACGTGGGAATGGACCCCTTTAATTACGCTTATTATTTTAGCCGGGCTAAAAAGTTTACCCACGGAAATTGTTGAAGCTTCTTTAATAGATGGTGCAAGCTACTTGCAACAACTAAGGTATATTATATTTCCCTTTTTAAAACAGGTCATTTTGGTCGCTTTATTTTTAAGAACGATGGATCTTTTTAGATTTTATACAAAGATTCTAGTTACTACGGGAGGTGGACCTGCTGATGCGACAAAGATCGTCGCTATACGAATATTTGAGAATGGTTTCCGTTTTTATAGATTAGGATATGCTAGTGCTATTGGTCTTACCCTATTACTTAGTACAGTACTTACGTCTGAAATCTTATATAAGCGTGTGCTAAAAGGAATTTAAGCATCAGCCCATCTGTGTGGTGAATAATGTCTAATAAAATCGAAAAGGGGGTTAGTTATAGGTATGAAATTTTTTTTACGTATTAAATCGAGTTTTAGATAGTAAGCGGTAACTAATTCCGTAATAAACTAAATTTAAGATCGTATTTTAAACAAAATAAGGAGTTGGAAAATAGAGTGGGACAAAGTAATTCTAGAATAGTGATTAATATTACGAAGTACGCACTAATTATAATTATTTTGCTTTGGATACTAGTCCCCATTTTTTGGATGATTTTAACTGCGCTAAAATCCCAAAGCGCTATGTACACTCTACCGCCGAAATGGATATTTAAACCAACTTTGTCAAATTTTAAGCATACGTGGGAAATGGGAATCTCAAAATATCTATGGAATAGTTTAATTGCTTCTTCTTCCGCAGTCGCCATAGCTACTCTCTTGGGTTCTTTAGCCGGATATAGTTTGACTAGAGGAAAAATCCCTAGGAGGAACGATATTGCTTTCTGGGTACTTACTACTCGCATGGCTCCAATTATTGCAGTTCTTCTTCCTCTATATATAATTTTTAGAAACCTCCATCTTCTTAATACCCTCCTAGGACTAGTCGTGGCTTATACTACTTTTGATCTCCCTTTGGCAGTATGGATAATGGCTAGCTTTTTTAAAACAATACCTAGAGAATTAGAGGAAGCAGCACTGATTGATGGATGTGGTAAATTGAGTAGTTTTTTACGTATTAGTTTACCATTATCTGCGCCTGGTTTGGTAGCAACGGCGGTCCTTTGTTTTATCTTTGCTTGGAACGATTATGCATTTGCAGTTATCCTTACTACGTCTGATACACAAACCCTACCTGTATTTGCTGCCCGATTGATAACTCATAGAGGAATTCAGTGGGGCATCATATTTTCCATGGGAACAATGATATTTATTCCTGTATTAATCGCCGGATGGATGATAAGAAAATATTTGGTGCGAGGTTTAACAATGGGAGCTATTAAATAAGTGTTAGAGTGTTACAAAAATTTGATACAGGAAGTTCTCCGTTCCTCGGAGAAAGCAAAAAGGATATTCTTCTCTATGCAGGATGAGAGGACTAGATAAATACGTGAGCATTTTTTGACTAAAAATTGAGAGAATTCAGAAAGTATCTTATCTTTTGGAGAGGAGAGAAACTAATAGTTTTGTTAAGAGGTAACTATAACAAACATCTATGGGAAAATAAATCTTAAAAAGACTGTCTATTTGACACTACCGTTATTGGAATAAGAAGAGGGAAATAGGATTTGCTCAAAAGGTAGCCATAGTAACTGGGGGAGACAAGGGGATAGGTAGAGCAGTCAGTCTAAGACTAGCCAAGGAAGGTGCAGATGTCGTTATTGCCAATATTCATACTGAACGTGCCAAGGAGGTAAGAAACGAAATAAAAAAAATTGGGCGCAGATGCATAGTGATAAAGACAGATGTCACCCAGGGCAATGAGGTTAATATGATGGTGGAAAAGACAATAAAAGAATTTGGCCGAATAGATATCCTGGTAAATAACGCAGGTATCTCCTCTATGGCACCTATGGTTGACCTTAAGGAAAGGGAATGGGACGCTAATATGAGCGTTAATGCCAAAGGCGTTTTTTTGTGCAGTAAAGCATTGGCTAAACACATGATTCAGAGGAGATCAGGTAAGATTATCAATAATGCATCGCTTGCTGCTAAAAGAGGCACACTATTTTTAGGTCACTACTCCGCTTCCAAATTTGCCGTCTTAGGTCTTACCTATACCATGACTATTGAACTTGCTCCCTATAGCATCACGGTGAATGCCGTCTGTCCAGGTATTGTTGAAACAGATATGATCAGAAAGGAATGGAAATGGGAAGGGGATATAAGAGGAAGGACTCCTGAGGAGGTAAGAAAGGAGGTTCTATCAACCATTCCCTTGGGTAGACTCGCTAAGCCGGAAGACGTAGGCGGAGTGGTTGATTTTTTAGCATCGAAAGATTCTGACTATATAACTGGTCAAGCTATAAATATAAATGGAGGAATGGAAAGTCACTAAAAGATGGTCATGGAGTTAATCTTCTTCTCCTCACCAGAAAGATCACCACTCCGATAATTAGAGGAAAAATAGAAAGGGCGTACAACAATCTGGAGTTTTCTTTTCTCACCAGCCTTACCTCTCTTTTTCCCCCTTTAAAAAATCCCCCCGTCTTTTTCTCTAAGTTAATCTGATAGCCTGTGTTTTCTAGCGTTGAGGATAGATCAAGTTTATATCCTTCGAAGGTTGGCTTTTCATAAGGTTGCTTTTCTTTGTCATATTCAGTAATGCTATAACCCAGGGTGGGGCCGGGTATCTGTTTTACATAATAAGGAAGTCTCCTCACCCTCTGAAGCACCTCCTTACCTTTCAAAAAGAGAAGAGTTACATCCTTAATGGGAGTGATATGAACCCATCTCCACCTCTCCACTCTTCCCGGATTCTGAGGATCCGTCAGTTTGTTGTAGTAAAGCTCATTATACTCATCCTGAGTGAAGGGGTTAAAGTAAAGAGTATTCTTTCCAGCGGCATAAATTATCCTCGCCGGATCATCGCAGGACTCTCTCATAGTCCACCTATTTCCCGGTATTATTTCATAGCCGGTTCCTCCTGTTCTTCTGGAGGTGAAGACTACCAGATTCTTCTGGCTGTCCTGAATTATGGTCCCGTCCTCTGCTCTTATCCTTATCCGGTAGCTGCCCACCGGTAGATTAATGATATAGTCCTTGCGAGGTTCGGTGCTATAGAATTTGGGTCCCTCAGGTGGCTTTGGCTCTTTAGGCATGATTCTCTCTATCTCATCGCTGGTAAATTCCTCTCCCGTCTCTCTTCTCTTCTTTATTTCTTTCAAAAACTCATCCATTTTTTTCTGGTATTCAATTCTGGCCTTATAAAACTCACTGATCTTCTGGTAGTATTTCTCGGTAGCCTTTTTATACTTTTCATAGTAGGTATGGGCGTCTTCATCTATGCAAAGAACGCTTGTCTCCCCCAAATATCCTTCAGGATAATAGAGTGAATTATCCTGTTTTTTCAAGGATTTGATAAGTTTTCCCTCCTTCAGGATCTCTAAACTGCCTTCTACCTCTTCATTTAAGGTCTGCCACCCGGCCATAAATTTTGCCGTAATCGGCCAAAAATAAACTAAAGTTGTGCGGGAAGAAATAGCACTATTTTTGTTAGCTATAAGGTAGATGGTATCCTCGGTCTGGGGAGTGAAAGCACCTCCATACCCTTTTCCGTTATAAACATTTAAGCTATAAACGAGTTGTTCGCTCATTATTGGAGCCTGAGCCATAGAGGCGGCTTGCAAGCAAAGCACGAGCAAGAAAAACACTCCCCAAAAAACGATGATTTTTCTCATTCCCTTACCCCCTTCCTTTTAAGGATGAACATGGAAAAAATTATCAAGACTACCGAATAAATTATGGAGTAAAGTATACTCATTCCATAGAGCCAACCACTTCCCACATTAACCGCATCCATTCCTCGGCTTAGATAGGACAAGGGAGAGATCCACCACACTGCTTGATAGATGAAGGAAACGGCTCCCCCAATATAGGAGAGAAAGACGGGCATCTCCTCAGCGGGGAGACTGAGCAGTAGTCCCTGTCCGAAATAGAGAGCCCAAAAAGCCAGAAATACTCCTACCACCCAGAGAATGGAATTTCTCACTCTGCTAGTGAGAGAGGATATAAATAAACCGAAGCTGATCCAGCAGGATACCAGAAAAATGGAGAGAAAAATAGCTTTGACCAGACCAAGGGAAAAACCGAGGTTGGTTAAGCCGGAGACTCCCCAAAAATAGGCAAAAAAGAAGACCACAATGATGAGGTAGGTTAGTATCTCCTTAAGATACTTGGCTAAAATGAAGGCTGAAGAGTTGACAGGCCCATAAAATAGAATTTCCAGGGTTCCCTGATCCCTCTCCCGAGACACGGAAATCGAGGAAAGTACAGTTAAATAGAAAGATATGATGATCACGGAAGGAAAGAAAAGGAAACCACTTAAGGGATCGAGAGAGATCCGAATATTATCTTCCCTGATACCTCCCAGATATCTTCCCAGAAAAAAAGAAGAAAGCAAGAAGGAGATAACAGTTGCTACATAGATCCCCCATCCATGTAAGGCGGAAACCAGATCCCTTTTGGTCAGAACCTTAATCGTCTTAGTCGATAAGAAAACCTTCTTTTTGCTCATTCTATTCCTCCGGATAAAGCTTTACATCGTCAACTGTATCCTTGAAGTCTCCCTGAGGCGTATGAAGAACGACATCGAGAATACCATATTTTTCAATTTCGAGATGCTCGCCAATCTTTTCCCAGGGAATTATCCCCTTGTTTTTGGCCAGAAAAGCTTTCGAGTCCCAGAAAAGCTCTATGGGACCACTGAACAACTCTTTCCCCCGAGTATAGTTTTCCTCGTCACCCAACCTCGGGTATAGCTTTCCCTCTAGATTCAAGGAAAGACAAGGAAATTTTGTTATCCCTTCTCCCTTGCTATCGGTAAATCTTATCTCCAACTGAATCCCTTTAGCTTGAGATGTGGTAAAAACAATAATACCTTGAAGGTCGGGAATTTTTTCCCCTTTCAGGGAAACATCCAGGATATTATCTCCCTTTCTCACTTTGATTTCTTTGCTGAAGCCATAGTAATTGGGAGCTGTAGCCTTAAAGGTGTGGGATCCAGGTTTGATCCCGGTGAAGTGGTAGGTTTTGCTCATATATTTGGTGGTAGATTTACCGTCAAGGACAATGCTCACTTTCCATACCGGATCTTCGCTTAGGGCATCCACTATTTTTCCTTTCACTGTACCGTATTTTTCACTCCTTAAGGTAAAGCCAACTACCAAGGCCACCAGGGCTATCAGGCCTACTATCACATAGAGAACCGATCTCTTCATTCAGTCACCTCCTCCAGGGGAGCAAGTAAGGAAATATTCTTCTGGGTGATGGTAATGAAAGCTTCTTCCAGGCTCATCTCTTTAACCTTTATGCCCAGAACAATCCCCCCCTGGCGGGAGATAGTCTCCGAGATTTGGGCTCGATAGTCCCGGTCTGATTTTACCCTTAAAGTCAAGAGGTTCTCTTGTTGTTTTATGGCCTGGATAAAATCAAAAGAAGAGAGAGCTTCCATAATTTCTTCTTTTGCCTGAGAGAGTTCTACTTCGAGTTCCACTGTTTTTGACAGTTTCTTTCTCAAATTTTCCATAGTATCTTCAGCCAAAAGCTTTCCCTCATTTATAATGGCCACCTCCCTACAGAGTCTTTCTACCTCGGACAACAGGTGAGAGGAGATAAATATGGTTCTGCCCTTTTTATTTTCTTTTTCGATGAGATTCCTGACCTGCTTTATTCCCGTAGGATCAAGCCCAGACACCGGCTCATCGAGAAGGAGAAGCTCCGGGTCATGCAGGAGCGCTCTGGCAAAGCCGAGCTTTTGCTGCATACCCCGAGAAAAGGCTCCCAATTTTCTATTTTTTACCTCAAGTAGGCTCACTGACTTCAGGAGCTGATCTATTTTTTTCTTTTTATCTTTTACTCCATAAAGATCGGCAAAGAAATCAAGATACTCTCCGGCCGCCATCTCCTTATAAAGGTACTGTTTTTCCGAAACTACTCCAATTCTCCCTTTAAGGGAGAGAAAGTTCTTAGTTAGCTCTTCCTCGAAAAGGTAAATCTTGCCGCGGGTTGGCCTTAAGATGCCTAAAAGCATTAAAATAGTAGTAGTTTTCCCTGCTCCATTAGGGCCTAAGAAGCCGTAAATCTCACCTTCTTTTACGTCAAGGTTGAGGTTATCAACCGCCTTGAATCCGCCATATTCTTTGGTCAAGTTCTCAGTTCTAATCATTCTTTCCTCCCTAAAAAAGAAAGAGAAAATCTTCGTGGATATAATTTATAACATAACCACTATTTTTTGTCAACTAAAAAGAGACAAGGAGATCAGGGCATCCAAATATGGGCTAGCGGCCCATATCGGCGGCGTGCATGTGTCTGGCCGATCTTAAGAAGTAGACCAGACTAGTGATGATGGCGTGGATCATTATAGCGAATAATGAATACATAGGCTGGCCTATAAGTATTCCCACCAGTATATAAAGGGTATAAATATTTCTTCTTCCGTCAAACCTCCTGAATGCTCGATCGAATGGGCTATAATCTGCCAGAGGAACCTTCATAACAGCTCTAAATTGCATGCTACAATGGCGATTGAAGCTATCGAAGATGATCATTGCCAGACAGAGCTGTAAAGGTAGGAAGGATCGGCTGATGGTAAAAATAGCCCAGGAGAAGGCTATATACCAGGACTGCTCATAAAGAGTGTCAAGTGAGTGTTCAAGATTCCCGATGTGGGTAAATAGACCCTTTGCCCGAGCTTGTTTTCCATCGAGGCCATCCATGATGTTCACTACAAAAGTGAGAAGGGAGGCAATGAGAAGATATCCTTTAAAGAAGAGAAACGTTATAAAAAAGGCAAGGATATTGGTAAATATGGTCAATTGATTGGGTGTTAAGGGAAGTTCAGAAAGATAGTAGGTAATCCTGTTCTCGATAGGCCGGTGGACATACCAGGCCATTAGGTCAAGGGTTCTTTTCTGGGTTCCCCTGATAAGTCTTTTCTTTGCCTCCTTTAAATCCTGCGCGGAGTTTATTCTCCGCCAGAACGGTTTAATCTTCCGACGCAGTTCTGAATCGTAAGCCATGGCTTCAGATAAATCGAGGCAGCTCACATTTTGCTGAGCGAGTACACGATTAAGGGAGACTGGCCAATCAGTGAGGTTTACACCCCGATCCTCTAACAGAGAGAAAATTTTGCGGTTACAGAGAGCTACTCCAGTATAGATTTTGTTCCAACTTTCTAGATTTTTTCCGATCCTCTGGATTTGTCCACCCTCAGAGAGGATTCTGGGAAACCTGCCGCCGCTATTTTCATCCGACTGACTATCGCAGCAAACTACGACTTTCTTGTAGTCTAAAAGAATTCTAAGAAGGCCGATCTCGAAGACACAGTCGCCGTCAACGAGAAGGAAGAGATCGGATTCCGTCCCTTGAGACAGAGAGGAGAGAGCCTGAGACCATTTCTCTTTCCTTACGAAATCTAGCCTCATCCCCAATTTTCTTCCATTCTTTATCTCTTTTTCTATCTCAGGGGTATA
Organism: uncultured Clostridia bacterium; assembly: GCA_964543295.1. Taxonomy (GTDB): domain Bacteria; phylum Aerophobota; class Aerophobia; order Aerophobales; family AE-B3A; genus AE-B3B. Next base: position 48,714 of record CAZIXA010000005.1, read on the forward strand.
GCTCTCCCCCAGAACAATAACATCCCTGATCCCTACCGTCCTGAGAAGATAGAAATCTCTTTTCAATAGAGAAACACCACACAGCTTAAGGAGAATTTTGGGATGGGTATCTTTAGATTCTAATCCCTTTCCTGCAGCAATGATTATCGCCCTCATTCCCTTTTTCTGAGAAGCTTTCTTGCCTTTGCCGCATCTTTCGGTGTATCAACATCCAGCCAGAGTGCACCGCGGATATCAAAGAAATCTAGCTTAAATCTCTCGGCAAATTTCTCCTTGGCGTCATCCCACTCCTCTTTCCCCTCCCCGATTGTCTCTTCCAAAATGGGAAATATCTTTCTTGAGCACAAAAACATTCCACAGTCCAAACCATTAAACTGAGTTAAACCTTTGCCTATCTTCTGAATCTTACCATCCTGAACCAACACCTTAGTAGCATCTTCAAGATCAGCAAACCTTGGCTGGGAATCGATTACACAAACCAGATCCCCTGAATACAATAACAGATTGAAGAATAGATTTGAGTCATAGATATGATCGACCATGCTTAAGAGAAAACGATCTCCCACATAATCTTGAGCACAGAGAACAGATAGTCCATTGCCTCGATGAAACTCTCTGTTTTCCACCCAGGTAATCTTGTAGTCTTGAAGAACGGACCTGTTGGTTACGTGTCCCTTGATTTTGTCAGCTTGATACCCAACTACTATCACCAATTCTTGTACATTTAAGTCAGCAAAGGTGAGAATCGTCCTTTCCAGAAGGGAGAGACCATTTATTCTCACCAGAGGCTTGGGGATCTTTAGTTTGATTCTCATCCCTTCACCGGCGGCTAGAATTACCGCCTTCATATTCTTATTTTTTATCATTACTTTTTTCATCACCCCCTGAATCCTTGTCCAACCAAATTTTACTTCCCTGCCAGGGTTTTCCAGACAAATTCTTGCCCTCTTTAACAGCCATTGTAGCTAAATGGCTTTATATCTTATTTTATGGAAATTTGTCAGTACTGTCAAGTTGACGATTATTACTGGCTTTAGCGCATCATCTTTTTCTAATTGTAATTATTCAGCCGCAGATTTACGCTGATATTTTTCTTTCATTATCATATATAAATCTTTTGAATTCTGATTTTCCGCCAAAATTCAATAAGGGGCCACCTTCAATAGTTATTGCCTTATTTTTTAACCCAATAAACCCAATAAACCCAAACCGTGTTCATCTGTGTGAATCTGTGGCTAAATAGATACTTTTAATTTATTAGAAAATGAAGGGGGAGAAAAGACAAAGTTTTAAGCCCATTCGGAGAGTTTTCTTTCCAGGTACCGTCAAGCGGACGGAGCCGAAAAGTGGCGGTGCGACCACTAATCACCAACCCCTGGTTTTTTGGCTGCCTGATAAGCCTTCAAGAAGGAATCGGAATAGATATGCTCACCTTTTATTAATTCTGCAGTAATGGCAGCATTGACTAGTTCGGTGTCGGTGACATCACAGATAGCTGCATCTAATCCTGCTTCAATAGCCATTACCAGGAAAGTCCTATTGATTAACCTTGATTCTGTAGTCTGAGAGGAGATATTGCTAAGTCCCACTACTATACGGGGTGGTGGGTCAGAAAGGAGTTTAAACTGACGAATGGCTTCAAGGACACTAGTTGCCTGAGGCTGAAGAAACTTCAGGGGCATAATTACCGGATCCAAAAATAGTCTTTCCGGTGGCAAGCCTTTCTCAACGGCATGGGTGAAGATCTTCGCCGCTAGTTCCACCCTTCTATTTACGTCCTGAGGGCTGCCTTTCTCATCCATACAAACGCCAATCAAGCCGACTCCGTGCTCGGCCGCCAAGGAAACAAGTTGGTCTAATTTTTCATCATGGGCAGTAGTGGAATTGATGAGGGGAGTCTTCTGACACAGTTTTAGCGCTTCCTTAACGAACTCCAATTTGTTAGTATCTATAGAAATGGGAGTAGGCACTGTCTCCTGAACAGTTTCTATCATCCAGACATAGTCCTCCACTTTATTAGAGACTGCTCCTATGTTGACGTCAATGTAGTCTGCTCCTGCCTGCGTTTGCCGAATGGCCCATTTCTTAATAATACCCGAGTCTTTTTCCTTTATGGCCTTGACAATATCCTTGAATCCACCATTGATTCGCTCACCAATGAAGATCATCCCGATTTTCCTCCTTTCTTCATTTTGGTTCCATGAGTTTTCCCAGATATTTTTTGACTTCACTCACCGCTTTAGGATGGCGCATTATCAGTATGTCGGCTCCTGCCAGAAGATAAACATAGGCAGTGCTTGCTTCCCAGAGAGGGCCTCTTTGAGAGTGATCTCCCCATTCTGCAATTTCATCACTTGCAGCTTCTTTAACTTTCCAGACCTCTTTCCCAATATCGCAAAGAAGAGGCATAGCCCACATAGTATCTCCGTCGAGTCCAGCGATTCTGCCTCTTTCCATAATGGAATAAACATATTCCACTCCATACCCCAGGGCACCCGAGCTAGGATAAATGACGATATCTTTTGGATCCAGTCCCAAATCGGTAGCCAGAACATTTACCTGCTTGGCGATATTGATATCCACTGGAGATTCGGCAATTAGTTTATGGCCATCGGCCTTACAAAGGGCAACCAAAGTTTTGTAGTTATCTTCAGTAATTGAGCCAAAAAGACATTTCTCTCCTGCTGAAATCTCACTACATTTGGGAAGAACCTCGTTATCTTTGTCATCATTCCCACACCCCCATACAATGAGAGGAACCCCCACCGCCTCTAAAACCGACTTTACTGCCGCAGCCGCTTCATCTGGACCCTTGTTCTCGCCGTCTGGATCACATCCGGCCAGCCTGAGACAAACCAGGTCAGCTCCGAACTCATCTACACACTTTTTTGCCCATCGGCCCGGATCACCCCATACATCCGAGAAATGCTCACCTAAAATCTCCGGCCAATCTTTAGGAGTAATATCCAGAACTTCCATGGCAACCACTGGCTGATGAGGAATCCTTCCTTCAAAATGGAGAAAAGGTAAAGCAATAGAACCTCCTACAGTGACGGTACGAGTTCTCGTTCCCCCTTCCTCCGGGGTAGCCCCTATAGTAACAGTGTTAATGGGATTAGCCCACTTTTGCTTCACTTCAGGGATCAGCATCTTAAATCCTCCTTTAAGAAGTTACCTTCCATTCGTTTTTGAGAAAGCCGGGGATTCTTGCTGCTTCTTCAGGACCAACTAAAACCTTCCAGCCAAAATCCTCTTCTAGTTCAGCTCTAAAGACAGCCACCAGCCCCGGTATAATTACTGAGTTATGGTTAATTCTCTCCTTAACTTTTTGGAGCTCCAGCGTCTTGCCAATCTTTTCTGCGGACCACTTGTCGCCGGCATAGGCATTGAGTACGCCTAAACCTTCTGTTTCTACCACGGAAATATAACTCGGTATCTTACTATTCTCTACTTCTCCTTGAACCGTAAAGTAGCTAAGAGAAAAATTGGTACTAACCAGTACTGGAGATTGAGGAGTTACCTGCCCAATCTCGTAAAGTTTGGCTTCCACCGCATTAGGAACCTGGGGATCAGTATAAATGTTCTGCCTTATAGTTAATAAGGGAAGAATCTTCCAGGGCTCTGTCCCTTCCACTACTACGATGCTGCCATACTTACAGATATAGGTAGCCCCCTGAGCTACCTGTTGGAAAGGATCCTTTTCAGTAACAAAAGTAATGGTTGGATATCCTAGAGGGCGAAATGTCTTCCTTAAAGTCAGCCGCCTGATTCGAGTGAGATCCTGGAGAGTATCAGCCACCTGAGGGCAGTCAACACTGAGGACAAGATCGTCCACCCCCAGTTTTTTGATTTGCTGGTTAAGATCAACTAGCTCCTCCAAACTTTCTCCCTTTACGGCAAGAGGAGAGTTATACTTTCTAGCTAATAGTGCCATTTGCTGCCAGTTTTTCCCTGTAGCAGCGTAAATAAGAGGTTTTCTTTCGGCACTAACCTCAAGGCTAGCCTCAGCTATCTTGGGATCGGGACTAAGAAGAACAAGAGGAAGGTCACTCGTCTCTTTCACCTTTTTGACCACCCTGGCATATTCCTCAGGTGAGGTAGAGCTGTGCTCAACTGCTATCAGATCTACTCCAATCTCTTCTCCAACCCGAACAAAATGTAAGTTGTTAATTGCTTCTATCCGACTAACCAACTCCTCCTCAGCCATATCGTCTTTAACTTTGACAGCAATTCCAGTAGGATGGTGAAACTTTTCTTGATGTCGGAAAAGAACAGTTTCCTGACCAATAAGTACTTCACGATTGTTCTTGCCAATTTTGACCAGCTTCATAGGAGGAGCTGAGGCTTCTGCCAGAGCCGCCTTTCCCTCATCAGATACGTGGGGACACTGATCTAAAGAAGCTTTCTTGGCTGCTAACTGCATAGCAAAAGCCATACAAGTAGGAAAATTACAATCCCCACAGTTAGTTTTTGGTAGATTCTTATAGATTTCTAATCCGGTTAAAGCCATTTCCCTTCCTCCTTAAAATTACATCATAGGTGGCATGGAGAGAGCCGGATGCTGCTTTTCTTGCAAGAACTTTACCAGATCTTCAGAGGTCACGGCATCCTTTTCAGTAGCGATTTTATCCATCAGTTCAGGCTCTCCAATTTCAGCCAAACGCTTCTCGAGCCTTTCTTTTATCTCTTCCTTAAGTTCTTGCGGCATCCAGACAACCCTCCTAATTCCTCCGTCAGCGGAGATAAATTTCTCACTGGTGATGTACACCTTCCCCATCCCAATAAATCCGGGAGTCTGTATCCCACCACCCACAGTCCCAGCCATAGTACTGAAGGACATCCCCACCGGGGTCATTCCAGTAAACTCACGATTGACAATCATTACACCATTGGTCTCGGGTAGAACGGCCGTAATGCACTCAAAGCAACCACAGCTCGTCATTGGGTCCTCTACTATGGAGTAAGCGTTGAATCTTTCTAAATTTCGATTAGATTTGCGTAAAAGATAATCATTCACTCCTTCCCATTGACCTTTCACCGGATCAATACATCTTTCTTTCTTAACCGGCTCATTTGGTCCATGGGGATTTAGCTGAAAGGAAGCCTTGCAGTCAAGCCAGGTATAGGCACCGCAGAGGCCTAACCTTTGAGGTGTTACAATACACACATGATTCGGGGCATAACTCTGACAAAGGATACAGCTATAAAAAATGTCTACATCCTCATCTGTCATTTTTCCAATTCTCTCATCACGCTCTCGATAGATCTTTCTCGCTTCTTCCAGTGGCTCTGCTAGCTGAGCTTCGTCAGTAATAATCCTTACCTGCACTTTGTCCACAATTTTCGCGTATTCATCATGGATCTTAGCCACGAGAATCTCTCCGAAGTGTCTTAGTCGAAATCCTTTCTGGAAAGCCTCTTTACTGATGCGAAGCCAGGCAATGGCTCTCTGTCCCATATGGAAAATCCCATTAGCGCAGGAAATAAACTCATGGATGCGGCGCTCGAGGACCGTCTCGAAATCCTCCTGAAATTCCCGGCCGGCAACATCGACCAACATCCCCAGGGGCATAGCTGCACCTACCTCGACTTTATCGACGTCCGGACCGATGATCTCGATCTTCCCGTCTTCAACCTCCTCCATGGGCTTTCCTCTTAAGAGCTCAAATGCAGTGCTGCGTTTTCCTCCAAATTCAACCTGCATCTGTTCTTTTCTAACTCTTTCTCCCTCAAAGCCTGCTCCATAAGGAACAGGGATGGGAATTTCAGTCACCTTGATCTCTAAACCCCTTATCTCAATAGACTTACTCACTATTTTGTCCCGGGGAATGTTGGAAACCACGTGCTCATATGTACAAATTCCCGTGGGCAAAATCTGGGGAAGATCTACGTCTGAGATGACCGGAAAACCAAAGTTAATAGCTCCGGCTGCCGTGGCATACTTTTCATCAGTTATCACCTGATCCTCATCTACTCCGGGATCGACACCCAGAGCTAGAACAAAGGCATGAACTCTCGCTTTATTATAAAGGAGAATTTCTCTTGCCTTGGCTAAATTTCCCGGTTTAACTCCCCCAAAGGTCATGGCTGCTCGGGCGGCAAAATTCAGTGAATGCACCGCCGCACTGGTATCTTTCCCATAGGGGACAAGGAAAGTATCCCAGTTCATCTCGATCCCTTCCTCAGCTAACTGTTCAGCCATACTCCTGCCGTTGGAACTCGAGGCCATAAAGACGAGAATATTTTTCTCCTGCAAGGCACGAGCCAATTGAACCGCTTCTTCATTAGTAGGAAGAGCTCCTGCACAGGCAGCAAATCCAGGCATTCTTCCGTCTACCAGTTTGATTCCCTGAGTTCGGAGGATAGCGTCATCGGTAAACCCTAGCCATATTCCCTTCGGTTCATCCCCGGTTAAGTATTTCAAAGCCTCAATAGCTTCTTCAGCTATGAGAGTAGCTATTCCAGCATCTAAAGCATTTCCCAGATAGGGCAGCCACAATTTCTTACCTGGTTCCGGAGGCAAAAGTCGCCTTGCTTCCTTGAGAGCCCTTCCCAAGTCCTGGAGGGTCTTAACCTCCATCCCTATAAGAGAATAGATAACGGGAAGGTAATAAGCTGTGTTGGGAAAAGCTACCTTCTCATCCGGTCCTTTTTCCTCAATGAGTTTATTTAATTTTTCTTCGGCCTCTTTGACGTACTTATGTGCTCCTCTAATAGCCGCCGAAGCAATTATTTTTGACATATCCCTTCCTCCCTCTTAGTTAGAAAATCTTTTTCTATTCAGCAACCCTTATCTTCTCTTAGGTTTTTTCCTCACGAGAGGCAGATGCTAAAAAAGATACCTCTTACCCATCTCTTTTTTTCTGAAGAATTTATCTTTATTCATACATCATCGGTTTTAGCTTTAAAGCCTTGCGTTTTTTATTCATATGCTCAATCATCAAGTGAGCAGCTTTTATAGGATCAGACTCAAAAGCAAACTTTCCTCCCACCATCTCCTCCAGACCCCCACATACAAGGTCAGTGACGTTTTTTGATCCCAGAATAGGATGAGGGGTCCCAAAAACGGTAAAGACTCCGGAGGCTACAAAATAAAACCCGATGGAAATAGCCTTCTCGCTCATCCACTCCGGAGCTGCACCGGCTACGGGCAGGTCGCTGATATCCCCTCCCAGCCCCCCTTCGTTCACTACATTGGTTAGAGTAATTAAGATGCGACTATTATCTACACAGGATCCAACATGCAAAATGGGAGGAATTCCTACCGCCTCACAGATCTCCTGAAGGCCCTTACCCGCATATTTGAAAGCTGTCTCCGGCTGAAGTAATCCCGCCTCAGCATCGGCAATAGCCGAGCAGCCCGTTACCACCACCAGTACATCATTTTTAATTAGCTCCTTAGCCATCTCTATATGAGAATAGTTATGTCTTATATTGGGATTATTACAACCCACCACGCCAGCCACTCCCCTTAATCTTCCCTGAATGATAGCATCGTTGAGAGGTCGATAAGTAGCTCTATATCTTCCTCCCAGGAAATTGAATACGCTTTCTGCAGTAAACCCAGCTACCAGATCCTGGTTTTCCTTAGGTATCTCCACCCCGTTTTTATTCCTATTTTTATAGTTCTGGACTGCTAGCTTAAGGATCTCTTTGGCCGTCTCATAGGCTCTTTCTTCTTGAAATTCAATATGAGTTACTCCGGGAAACTTACATTTAGGCGAGGTAGTAACGAGTTTAGTATGAAAACAACTAGCCACACTGGCTAGGGCCGGCATCAGACATTGGACGTCCACCATCATTACTTCCACTGCTCCGGTAATGAGGGCCAGTTCCTGCTGGAGAAAGTTTCCTGCTACGGGGATGCCATGTCGCATAAGAATCTCGTTAGAGGTACAGCAGATTCCCGCAATATTGATACCCTTAGCTCCATTCTGTTTAATTAAGTCGAGAAGTTCAGGGTCATGACTTGCCTCTACCACTACCTCAGAAAGAGTAGGCTCATGTCCATGTACCACTACATTGACCTCATCTTCGGCCAGAACTCCCAGATTTGATCTGGCCGTAAGAGGCTCCGGGGTCCCAAAGAGAACATCGGAAAGTTCGGTAGCTATCATAGAACCTCCCCAGCCATCGCTGAGAGCAACTCTCAGGCCATGGGTAAGGATATTTCTATAGTCATTCCCCACACCCATGTGAGTGCGATGCATCATCTCCACTATCTCTCTATCCACACCTCGGGGTAGAATTCCCAGTTTTTTCCATAGCTGGACCCGTTTCTTAGGGGCTCTTAGGGCCATTCTAAGCTCGCCGTGCTGCTGGCCGAATTCACTTAACGCCTTATTTGCTAGATCCTCTGCTATCTCTTCTTTTTTTCTTCCTTCCACCTTTATCCCATATTCGGCAGCTAAAGCGACCAGTTTTTCCTCATCTTTAATTTTATACGCACTTGCCTTCCCCTGAGCGGCTAAAAGTAAGGCATGGGCAACATCACGGCCATGATCAGAATGAGCGGCAGCTCCACCCACAATCATTCTGGCTAGGTTTCTAGCCACAATAGTATCGGCAGTGGCGCCGCAGACACCTTGTTCAGCCTTTTTGGTGATACGGCAAGGGCCCATATTGCAGATTCGACAGCAGATACCCTGTTGACCAAACTTACATCCAGGGCGCATTACCTCGAATCTATCCCAAACAGTCACAATATTTTGTTCTTTTGCTCTCTTTAGTAATTTTTGGGTAGCTGGATCTACCGAGCGCTCTTTAGTCTGGTCCATATTCAATCTTTTCCTCCATTTTGTCAGCAATCTTTTTTATCTCCGGTAAAATATCTTTGTTTAAATCAAAGAGTGAAACATTAGCCAGGTCCGCCTCCACAATTTTTTCCTCATAGGGAATGAAGCCTAAAAACTGAAAGTCTGGCATATTACTAATGAGAAACTTTCGGTCAGAATCAGTTCTGAATTTATTTCCTACTGCCACGATATTCTCTATTCCTATGTCTTTAGCCAGATCTTTAATGCGATAAGCGGTCTGGATACTTCGCCTTCCTGGCTCTACGACTACGATTAATTGATCCACTCCCCTGGCTGTTCCTCTTCCCAGGTGCTCTATTCCTGCTTCCATATCCAAAATAACCACTTCTTCACGTTCGAGCATTAAATGGCTTAATAAGGCTCTTAAAAAAGCATTTTCTGGACAGGTACAGCCCAATCCTCCTCCTCTTACCGTGCCCATCACCATCAAGTTTATTCCCTTGTAATGGACAAAGTACTTCTCAGGAATATCATCAACCCTGGGATTTAGTTTAAAATAAGGATTTAGGCTGCCAACCTTGGCATGAGTTCTTTCTTCTATTAGTTTCTTTAGCTTAATTAAAGGCTTTATTCTGGAGGGGTTAGGGAATCCCAGAGTAAGAGCGAGGTTGGCGTCGGGGTCAGCATCTATAGCAAAGACTTTCTTTCCCTCACGAGAAAACTCACTAGCCAAACCAGCGGCCAGGGTAGTCTTCCCTACTCCTCCCTTACCGGTTATAGCAATTTTCATCGCCATTTTCCTCGGACTATCAAGGCAAAATCCTTCTATTTTATCATCCCTTCCGATCTTGTCAAGGGCTGAACAAGCTTGGAAATCCTTATAGAGCCCGAAACTGCAAGCTTGTAATTATTTTCACAAGGTCCAATAAAAAAAACTTCCACCCCTGGTTCCTCATAAATCAGCAAAGTGAATTCAGGGATATTGCTCCGGTGGGGCATCTTTGGGCACATACACCACATGATTGACAATTCCTCTGGTCGATCACGGCCAGATTATTCTGTAGCTCACAAGCATCAAAGGGGCAAACCTTAACGCATAAACCGCAAGCTATACAAGCCTTTTTACAAACCTTCCTGGCTTTTTTTCCTTTGTCTAAAGAAGAACAGACAACCCGGTAATGTGGCTCTCCATACAAAACCTCGAGAGTGATTAGATTTCTAGGACACGCCTTGACACAATTTCCACATCCAGTACATTTAGCAGTGTCGATCCGGGGTAGACCCCCATGCATGCTAATAGCATCAAATGGGCAGGAAGCCTGGCAATCACCATAACCCAGGCAACCATACCCACAGGCTAGATCTCCTCCCATCAGTAGATCGGCTGCCTGGCAGTTTTTTACTCCTTCGTATTCTGCTTTTTTTCCCCTCTCCGAATGTAAAGCTCCGCAGTGAAGCACAGCCACCTTACTCTGAGTAGAGCCTGACTCTACTCCCATTAAAGCAGCTATTTTTTGCCCCACTTCATTTCCACCTGCGATACAGGCGCTGGCTAAAGCCTCTCCCTTAACAATTGCTTCTGCCAGACTGCGACAACTAGCACGTCCACATGCTCCGCAGTTAACACCGGGCAGATATCCTAGAATTTGCTCCACCCGGGGGTCTTCTTCCACTTTTAATTTCTTGTGAGCCACAGACAAAAATAGAGCAAAGACAGCCGCCAGTCCTCCCATGCTCAATGTGGAAAGCAAGATTAAATTCATTTTTCGCTTTTTTAACTGCCGATGAGGCCGGTAAACCCCATAAAAGCTAGAGCCAGTAGGCCAGCCGTAATCAAGGTAATGGCAGCCCCTTTGAGAGGTTCAGGAACCTCAGCAAAGTCCAATTGTTCTCTAATTCCGGCCATCATCCACATAACTAGAGTGAATCCTAAACCGGCTCCAAAGCCAAAAACGATGCTCTCAATAAAGCCATAATTCCTCAAGGGAATAAAAAGAGCTACGAAGAATATGGCACAATTGGTAGTAATAAGGGGGAGGTATATCCCTAAAGACCGGTAAAGACCGGGGCTTACTTTACGAATAAACATCTCTATTAGCTGCACCAGTGAGGCAATAACCAGAATAGCCGTGACATACTGTAAGAAAGGAAGATGGAATTGAACTAGAATAAAGTGGTTCACCAGCCAGATAATAGTAGCGGTCAAGGTCATAACAAAGGTAGTCGCGAAGCCCATAGCCACGGCAGATTCTATTCTTCCCGTTACTCCCAAAAAAGGACAGATGCCTAAAAAGTATCTTAAAACGAAGTTATTAACTAAAGCCGCGCTAAGGAAAAGCAAGATAAACTTCATATCATAGCTGCTTTGACAAAGTCCCTGAACAAAGGATGGGGAGATTGGGGGTGGGACTGAAATTCAGGGTGAAACTGGACCGCCACGAACCAGGGATGATCAGAAATTTCAATGATTTCCACCAGGTCTTTCTGGCGAAAGACACCTGTCACCCTTAATCCCATCTGCCCAAAAAGCTGACGATACTCATTGTTAAACTCATACCGGTGGCGGTGGCGCTCGTAAACTAAGGTCCTTCCGTAAGCCCGGGAACTATAACTATCCGGGTCCAATCGGCAGGGGTAAGCACCCAATCTCATAGTGCCACCCTTGTCCCTTATATTTTTTTGTTCTGGTAAAAGGTCTATCACAGCATAAGAGGTATCAGGGTCAAACTCTGTTGAGTTAGCACCTTTTAAGCCGGCCACATTTCGGGCAAACTCAATAGTAGCACATTGCATTCCCAGACAAATTCCTAGAAAGGGAATTTTCTCTTCTCGAGCATACTGGATGGCTCTTATCTTTCCTTTCATCCCTCGGGAACCAAATCCACCAGGAACCAGAATCCCTTTCACCGAGCCCAGATATTTTGGTGGATCGGCCTCGAGCTCCTCTGCTTCTAGCCACACCACCTTAACCCTTACCTCATTGGCAGCCCCGGCATGAATAAAAGCCTCACGTATACTTTTATAGGCATCTTTCATTTTTACATACTTACCCACCACAGCAATCCTTGTTTCCTGGTCAGGATTATTGACCTTTTCCACCCATTTTCGCCAGCTATCCAAACTCTTTTTGGGAATGGAAAGACCCAATTTTTGCAAAATATTGTCGGTCAATCCTTCAGTGTCGAAGCGAAGAGGGACCTCGTAGATATTATCTACATCAATAGCCTGGATAACATCTTTAGGTTCTACATTACAGAAAAGAGAGATCTTCCCCTTTGCCTCAGAAGTTAAGGGAATTCGAGTTCTACAGAGAATTAAATCCGGCTGAATTCCTATCTCCCGGAGTCTGCCCACACTGTGCTGAGTTGGTTTAGTTTTAAGTTCATCCGAAGAAGCGACATACGGAAGAAGAGTTAGATGGATAAATAAGGTACTTTCCTTACCCATCTTGAGACGAAACTGTCTTATTGCTTCCAGGAAGGGAAGGGATTCGATATCTCCCACTGTTCCTCCTATTTCAGTGATGACTACTTCGGCCCTATCTTTTTCGGCCACCTTTTTTATCCTCTGCTGTATCTCATCGGTGATATGAGGAACTACCTGGATGGTCCTTCCCAGATATTCGCCCCGCCTTTCCTTCTCGATCACGGCACTATAAATCTGACCAGTAGTTGCATTGTTATGAGATGATAACTCAATATCCACAAAACGCTCATAATGACCCAAATCAAGATCGGTCTCGGCTCCGTCCCTAGTGACAAACACCTCTCCGTGTTGATAAGGATTCATTGTTCCTGGATCTACATTGATATAAGGATCAAATTTAAGCATACTTACCTTCAGGCCCCGTGATTTAAGAAGAGCTCCAATGGAAGCTGAGGCTATTCCCTTACCGAGGGAAGAAAGAACCCCTCCCGTGACAAAGATAAACTTGGTCATCCTCACCCCAATTAATCAGCCTCCTGGCTCATTTTCTCGACCTCTTCTAACAAAACTCTGACTACATCTTTTTCCCTAACCTTTCTCAGCGGTTTCCCCTTTTTAAAAAGCGTCCCTCCTCTTTTGGTACAGGCTATACCAATATCGGCTTCCCTGGCCTCGCCTGGCCCATTAACTTCACACCCCATCACGGCTATCTTCAAAGGAGTCTTGATTCCTTCTATTTCGGAGAGCACCTCTTTTGCTACTGATTCTAAGTCTATCCGGCACCTCCCACAGCTAGGACAGGAAATTAAATCAGGACCCCCTTTAAACAAGCCAAGAGATTTCAGGATCTGATATCCTATTTTGACCTCCTCCACCGGGTCATAAGTTAAAGAAACCCTGATAGTATCCCCTATTCCCTGGAAAAGAAGAGCCCCTATGGCAATGGATGATTTTACAATGCCTTCAGGAGGAGGGCCGGAAGCAGTTATACCTAGATGAAGAGGGTACGGAATCTTATCCGATATCAGTTGATAAGAAAGAATAGTGGTAAGCACATCATTAGCTTTAAGAGAGACAACGATATCTGAAAAATCCACTTTTTCTAAAAACTTAACAGTACTCAAAGCACTTTTTACCATAGCCTCAGCCACTGTCATCCGATATCTTTCTTCCTCATCCTCCCTTACCCTTCCTTTTAAAAAATGATCCTTTAGAACCCCTCCTTCTAAAGATCCTGAGTTTATCCCTACCCTGAGAGGAATTCCTTTTTTTTTAGCCTTTTCTGCTATCTTTAGTATTTCTTTTTTGCCCATATTTCCGGGATTGACTCTTACTTTATCTATCCCTCGGTCTATAGCTTCCAGGGCAAGTTTATAATTAAAATGAACATCGGCTACCAGCGGAGTATCCACCTCGGCTCTGATTTCAGAAAGGGCCCTGGCAGCCATCATATTGGGAAGAGCTATCCTCACTATCTTTGCTCCAGCCTGGGTAAGCTTTCTGATCTGGGCAACTGTGGCTGGAACGTCCTCGGTTTTGGTTTTGGTCATTCCCTGCACCACCACCGGGCTTCCACCACCAATCTTTAATCCACCAACCTTTATCTCCCGACTTTTTCTTCTTTTCACTTCCCCTTCCCTCAAAATTTTCTTTTTTGTATCCTTCTCACATAAAATCAGGCCAGACTCGGCCCTTATTTAATATGGACAGCCTGGCCTGTATTAGACTATTCCTCTTCCATAGTGATAGCCTCAGAGGGGCATGCTTCTGCACAGGATTCACATCCATCGCAATCATCAGGCCTGACAAACTTAGCAACGTCATCCACCATCTCCAGAGCGTTATTTGGACACTCATCAATACAGATCTCGCATCCCGTACACAGCTCCTCATCTATGAGTGGCTTTTTCATCTTATACCTCCTTGGGCGTCAGTCTTGTTGGCTACCTCCCACATAGCTAACCTCTAAGAAAGAACCAGATCCAGAATTCTGATTAAGGTGGACCTAATTTTATTTCTCTCCAACACTAAATCAACGTCCCCATGTTTAAGCAGTGATTCAGACTGCTGAAAATCTTTAGGCATTTGCTGTTTAATGGTTTGCTTTATGACCCGAGGCCCGGCAAATCCTAAAAGAGCTCCCGGCTCGGCGAGGACAATATCTCCCCGACTGGCGAAACTGGCCATTACCCCTCCCATGGTCGGATGAGTAAGTAAAGATATATAGAGCAGTCCCAGTCTTTTGAGTTCAGCTATGGCGGCACTGGTCTTGGCCATTTGCATCAAAGAGATAATTCCCTCTTGCATTCTAGCTCCACCTCCTGAACCGGAGATAATTAGGAGCGGATATTTTTTTTTCATAGCCTTTTCTATGGTGAGAGTTATTCTTTCCCCCACCACTGAACCCATGCTTCCTCCCATGAAGCCAAAATCAGTAACTCCCACTGCTATGGGTCTGCCTCCGATTTTCCCCTCTCCAATCAGAGCCGCCTCATCCAGGCCAGTGGCTTTTTCGCTTTTACTTAATTTCTCTTCATACCCTGGAAAGTTAAGCGGATTATCGGAATTTATCTTCGAATCGTATTCGATGAAACTATCTTTGTCTAGGGTAATCTCGATTCTTTTCCTTGCTCGCAGGTAGAAGTGAAATCCGCATTTGGGACAGACCTTAAGGTTATCTTCCAGGCTCTTGTTGTAAACGATTTCAGAGCAGTTGGTGCACTTGGTCCAGAGCCCATGAGGAATGTCTATTTTCTTCTTTCCCCTTTTTATCCTGTTATAGGTTCTCTCAAACCAGCCCATTTGTGCCATCTTCGCTCAATTTAAGGTTATAATACCACACCAGACAAAAATGTCAAAATTACAAGTTAATTAGGACGCAAATTTTCGCAGATCTGCGTTCAAAAAGGAAATTCCTATATTCCGGAGAACAGAAGAAACATCAGGATAGAGAGGCTGGCTGACATAAGAGGGGTAGATATCCAACCCAGGAGGACGAAGAAAAGCATTTTCTTATTAACTGTCCTGATTCCCTTAGCTAATCCAATTGCTGCGACTGCTCCTACCACTGCCTGGGAGGTTGAAACCGGAACCGCTATCTGAGTATAAAGGTAAACCGTGACAGCTCCGGCCAAAACTACCACCAAGGCGGAAAAGGGATCTAGAGGAGAGATTCGTCTTCCCACAGATCTCATTACTCCTCGACTGTAGGTGATAGCTCCCACTCCGATACTAATGCTTCCAATTAAGGCTCCCTCAATTGGGCTAATGAGGCCTGCTCCTACAAAAGCTCCCGTAGTATTGGCCACGTTGTTACTGCCTAAGGCATAAGCACCGAAGCAACCTGTCACCAAAATTCCTATTCTCATAAGATGAGTAAAAATAGCCAATCCTCTTATCCTGTTGACCAAATAACCCAGGCCCATGAAGAGTAAAAAAGAGATGATCGCTGCTCCCAGAGGAGTAAAAACCCAGCAAAGAATCACTTTGGTTAACTTATCCATGGGTAGCCCTCTCCAACCTTCTCCCATGATGGCAATTCCCATAATAGCCCCCAGTATAGCCTGAGAGGTGGAAACTGGTAGCTCAAGCCGGGTCATTAGGGTCACCGTAATGGCAGCAGATAAGGTAACTAAGAGAGCGGTAAAAAGAGTAAGGCTAGTAAAGTAGCCCACTGTACCGATACATTTAGTGCCCTCCATCACCGCTCCTAAAATGACAAAAATGGCGGTTAATATCACGGCTAATCTATAGCTTACCAATCCGCTGGTTACTCCCGTACCAAAGACATTAGCCGCATCATTTGCCCCCAGAGCCCAGCCCAGGTAGATCCCGGATAAAAGAAACCACATCAGATTCTCCTCTTAATAGAGATCATACTTATCTTATCAGCAGCGTTTTCCGATAAGTCAGAGATAAATCCCATCCTGATGACCAGATCTCTTAACTGTATCTTATGGGCCAACTGGAGGTTAGATTGGAAAATCTCACGATTCAAGCCATCCTGGAGGCGATCTACCTCTTTTTCTACCTCCTTTACCTTGTAGGCATGGCTGAATGCCTTCCGGGTATCCTCATGAAGAAGCATAAAAGATTCCCTAAAGAGGTTGAAGGCTAAGATGCCCTTTTCCACAATCTTCCTCATTTTCTCATTCCATGAGGAGGGAATTTCAGGATTCTCTATGGACAGAAAATCAACTATCCTCTCTGCTTCATCGGCAACGTCATCTATGAGCTCCATCAAATCCAGAAGGTCCCCTCGGAAAAGGGGAAGATAACTACCCTCATAAAGGGTCTTCTCTGCCTCTCTTTTTGCCTCATCCGCTTTGGTTTCCATTTGCTCAACAACCTTGGTTTTAAGCTCACACCCTTCTTTATCCCCTTCTAAATAAAGCTCAACAGCTTCTTTCAAGAACCCTAGTCCCTGAGCCACCAGGTTAATCTGTTCCTGGATCAGTTTTTGTACTTTGCCTTTCTTTTTGAATAACACTCTTTTACTCCTCCTTCACAGAGTCTATAGTTAGTTATTAATTATATCTCGGGTGTGGTGTAGTTTTCCCCAAGTTTCACCACTTTTTTGCCAAAGATTGAAGCACGCCTCTCCTCAAGCGGAATTGAGTTAATTTGCACATCTCATTTTGTATAAATTTCCCCAGATGTCAACTCTTCGAATTAAAGCTGCCCCAACATTTCTGTTTTTTTTCGCCAAACTTACCTTTGACAAAGTGTCTGGC
Organism: uncultured Clostridia bacterium; assembly: GCA_964543295.1. Lineage (GTDB taxonomy): Bacteria > Aerophobota > Aerophobia > Aerophobales > AE-B3A > AE-B3B. The sequence continues at coordinate 65,629 of CAZIXA010000005.1, forward strand.
AATGATAAAATAACCACTCGTGGCTGCAAATTAAAGAAAATAGAGCTTGAGAAATAAGGTAAAAAATAGACAATAGGAAAAAGACGAATATAAGAAGGAGAAAAAATGAGAGAGTTTATATTTGATCTGGCTAAGTTCATTCCCTATCGGGACAGACAAATCTGTGAAAAGGTGAGAGCCGTTAAGAGAGAGGATATCTGTAAACACCCTAAGGCGCAGTTTAAAATCAGAGTAATTGAAAATATCGATGAGTTTTACTTTGAGTTTGCCTTAGATATAGTTACCAGAATAAGACAGGCTCTGGAGAAAGGCAAAAAGCTGATTTTGATTCTTCCCGCAGGGCCAATTCCTCAATACAGGATAGCAGCTCGTCTCATTAATGAATCACGAGTCTCCTGCAGGCATGTTCATACCTTTAATATGGATGAGTATGCCAACGAGAACGGAGAAACTGCTCCCGAGAGCTGGGCTGGTTCTTTTAAAAAGTCGATGCAAGAGAACTTCTTCTCTCTCATAAATAAAGATCTAAGACCTGCCCCGGAGCAAATCCATTTTCCTTCTGACAAAAATATAGATCATTATGGTAAAATGATAGAAGATGCTGGCGAGGTAGATGTATGCTACGGAGGAATTGGTTGGTGCGGACACATTGCCTTCTGGGAAGCTCATCTGGGAGCGGAATTTGGGAACGACATTGAAGCATATAAAAAGGCAAATCCTCGTATAGTAGAACTTCATCCTATGACCATTATGCAAAATGCTCTTCACTCATTTAGTGGGGACTGGTCTTCTGTTCCTCCTAAAGCGGCCACTATAGGGCCTTGCCAAATCGTGGGAGCAAGGATGAGAAGTTTTTGGCTCGATGGTTATCTGGAGGGCGGGGTCTCCTGGCAAAGATTTATAGCCAGGCTTGTTGCCTATGGCCCGGTAAATACCCTGGTTCCTGGATCTATCCTTCAAACTGTTCCTACTACCTACACACTTTTAGGAGGAGTTGCTGATAATTGCGAGATAAAGATAAAATAAGGAGCTGAAAATGCTTTTTTTCGGCAAGTGGAATTTGACAAAAAGTTTTGCGAGTAATATAGTTTACTAATTGAGAGCTGAATATTTATGACAAATAAGAGAAAAAAGGTAACTATTTAGCCACAGATTCACACAGATGAAATAGATAGGTTTAAACACAAAGAGATCACAGATATTATGCTTAGAAGTTTAATAATGAACTTGGTAATGGATTTCTAGAATCTGTCTATGAATTTTTACAGAAAAACATAATTCCTATATATGATAATAAAAGAAAATATCAGCGTAAATCTGCGGTTGAAAAGCTACAAAGAGGAGGAATAAAAATGGAAGAGAAAAGTTTCCCCAGAAATTATCCAATGAAAGGAAAAAAATTTCTGGAGATTTGCGAAGAGTTTCTGGAAAAAATAGAAGAAGGACAGGCTGAGAATTTCAAAAAAGCAGGCCAGCTTATCGGAGATAGAATTATAGAGGGTGGTGTCGTCCATGCAGTTGGTACTGGGGGTCATACGTGTCTTCCAGCATACGATATGTTTTATAGAGCCGGCGGATTGGTACCAATAAATTACATTATTCCCGTCGGCGCTTTGTATGGAGCTTCTGGAGCCACCCATGGAATGAGAATTGAAAGAACCCCGGGTTATATGAACCAGGTCATCGACTACTACCGTGTAAAAAAGGGTGACGTGGCTTTGATATTCAACAACATTGGCATCAATGCGGCTACAATCGATGCGGCATTAGCTTGCAAAGAAAAAGAAGCCATTGTAATAGGCGTGGGAGGCTCAGTCTGGCAAGAAGAAATACCGAAAGGTCATTATACTAGACATCCTAGCAATAAAAACCTTAAGGATATGGTAGATTTATTCATCGACGACTACAATCCGGTGGGTGATGCAGTAGTGGAAATAGAAGGATTTGATAGACCCATTGCTCCCATATCCAATGTCACTGATGCATATATAGTACGATGTATAGAAATTGAGGCTATAAAATATATGCTTGATAAAGGATTTACTCCGCCAGTTTGGGTTAGCGCTAATACCCTCGGGGGAGATGAGGCTAACAAAAAGTATCAGGATGAGTATTTTTATAGAATTAAACTTCTCTGATCCTCTGCTAGATCTTGTCTTTTCCTATTCCTTCAAGAGACGATTTAGAGGACCATAGAATAAGAGCTGGGTGAACAAAATAAGCGACAAAAAGGGTCTTAAAAGAAAGGAGGGGGAGGTGATGACAGAGATTTACCAAAATAAGACCCTGATTTAATAGAAAAGGAGAGAAAAAGATGTCATCAAAAAATGAAAGAATGAGAGGAGGGTGGATAGGGATAATAGTAGGTTTGCTAATCTTCTCTTTCCCAGTAACGATATGGGCCCAGGAAACCACTCAACTTACCTATTGGCATCATGAGGCTCCTGCTCACCGTGTCGCTGCCCACCAGCAAGTGATAGACCTATTCCAAAAAGAGCATCCTGATATTAAAATCACCCAAGAGGTGGTAATGTGGGGAGATGCCTGGCCCAAGACCCTGGCAGCTATAGAGGCGGGAAATCCACCTGATTTTCAGTACTCCATTCCTGATCTTTTGCTAACGGTTTACCGCGCCAATGCCATTGTTCCCATTACCGAGATGGTGAAGGAGATGGATGAAAAGTACCATTTCTTTCCGGGTCAAATAGCCCCTTATCGTCATAAAGATGAGTACTGGGGCATCCCTATCTGGACAATGGTTTTCCTGCTTACCTATCGACCGAGTTACTTTGAGGAGTACGTCGGAACTACTGAACCTCCCAAAACCTGGGAAGAATTTTTAGACTACGCTGAGAAATTAACCCAGGCGCCAGATCTATACGGTATTGGATTAGGTGGAGCTAAGAACCTTATGATAGATGAACAAGCCTACTGCATTATGACCACCATGGGAGCTAAATTCTTTGATGAGAAGGGGAAGATAATATTTGACAGTCCCAAAACGATAAAGGCCTTAAAGTTCTATAAAGAGATTTTCCAATACACTCCTCCTGGTGCTGATGCCTGGTCCTGGGGAGAAATGGAGCTTAATATCGCAGCAGGAACGGTGGCCATGGCACCTTATTTCCCCTCTGTTCAGAAAAGATTTCACGAGGAACTGGATACTAGTGACTATGCCGGTGCCCATATGCCCTATCCTCCGGATGGAAAGCCAGGTACCATAACCTATCCCAATGAGATCCATGTGTATAAGCAGACAGTAGCTAGAGGTCATCTACCTGCGGTTGAAAAATACATTGAATTTGTCCTCAGACCAGAGATTAATTACATTTTGACAGCAGTTCAGGAACCGGGAGGTTTTTATCCCGTCACTGAGGCAGCTTCCAAGGCACCCGAGTTCTGGAAGGATCCCATAATCACCCGCTTCAAAAAGACGAACGAGGTTGCCATGAAAGCTCTGGAATATGCAACTCTTTACGGTTTTGAATATGGACGCTGGGTTAACGTAGGAATAGGTGATATCACCGGAGCAGATGTGCTGGCTGATGTTGTTCATAGAATTGTTACCGGACAGATGAGTGTTGAGGAGGCGGTAAAATGGGGTGCCAAGCAGATGGAGAAGTACTCTGAACCGGTAGGATAAAGAAAATCTAAAGGAGGGTCGCTTGCCTTAAGCTACCCTCCTTTAAAGAGCAAAATAGTGAGAAGAAAAATCATCGGATACCTTTTCCTTCTGCCCCTTCTCATACTGATCCTGGTGATTTTTCTTTATCCTCTCCTATCTACGGTGAGATACTCTCTACACGATATCCCCTTTGGCGTAAAGGAAGGGCCCTTTGTAGGTGTTCGAAACTACAGGATCATTTTTGGCGAACCTGTATTCTGGCAGGGGTTCAAAAGTAGTATTATCTGGGCTCTGGGAAACTTAACTCTCCAGCTAACCATTCCCTTTGGGATAGCTATTGTTTTAAACCATCGGCTTAAGGGTATCAACTTTGTCCGGGCCACAGTTTTAATACCCTGGATAGTTCCCGCAGTAGTAGTAGCTATATGTGCCAGATGGCTACTTTTGCCAACCCTGGGTCCTATCAACTATTATCTTATCAAAACTGATATTATCACCCGCAGGCTCAATTTTCTTGGTTCACTTGAGCTGGCTATGCCAACTTTAATTGCTCTAAATTCCTGGAAATTTTTCCCCTTCGGAACTCTCTTGATTCTCGCTGCCCTGCAAACAATACCTGTTGAGCTTTATGAGGCAGCCAGGGTTGATGGAGCAAATCCCTGGCAATGCTTCACCCGAATAACCTTCCCTCTGGTTGGTAGAATGGTGTGGTTCATTGGCTTTCTTGTCTTTGTATGGAACTATAACATTTTCGACTTAATCTGGCTCACCACCAAGGGGGGACCGGGAAACACTACCCAGACCCTGCCTGTTCTCATTTACAGGAGGGCTTTTAAAACTTTTCGTCCGGGGGAAGCATCATCTATTGCTGTAATTATAGTGATATTTTTAGCCGCTCTGGGCCTAGTTTACTTTAAACTCCTCGCTCCAAAAAAAGAGGAGAGAGTTATTGTTTAAAAAGAGGTAGAATTTGAACATAAGAAGACCAGTTGAGCTTTCTATGGATTATCTTGTGGTTGCTATCGTGCTGGTGGGAGTTTTGTCTCCCTTTGTTTATGTAGCATTCTCATCTTTTAAACCTTTAAAGGAGATAATGACTGTGAGACCCGCCTTCTTTCCCCATCAGCCCACTTTAAAAAATTACCAGACTCTTCTTTTAGCCAGAACTCCCATCAGGAATTTTCCCCTGTTTTTGTACAACAGTTTTAAAGTTTCCCTGGGCACAGCCCTGTTCACTTTAGCTCTGGCCTGTTTGGGAGGGTATGGTCTGGCTAGATACAGGTATCCGGGTAAAGAACTTCTGGCAAGGATGATGCTATTTATCTATGTTTTCCCTACCATTTTGCTCCTTATTCCTGTCTACAAAATGTTTTCCCATTTTAATCTGTTGGATACTCATTTTGCTCTCATAATTGTATATACTGCACTGGCAGCTCCATTCTGCACCTGGCTCCTTAATTCTTTCTTCCGGGGAATACCTGCCGAACTTGAGGAAGCAGCTATGGTCGATGGAGCCAAAGGATTCACTATCTTTTTTCGGATCATCTTTCCTCTGGCAGCTCCTGGTATCCTGACTGCAGGAGCGTATGCATTCATAACTGCCTGGGGAGAGTATATGTTTGCCCTAGTTCTTTTAATGTCCAGTGCTCGAAGAACCGCCCCCTTAGGTCTGGCCACATTCACGGCGGAACAGTATATTGAATGGGGTCCTCTTCTGGCAGGCTCCTGGCTTATAATTTTGCCCATTGTGGTTTGTTTTCTTCCTCTGGCAAAGTACTTTATCAAAGGGTTTGTGGCTGGAGCAGTAAAAGGCTAAGACCTGGCTAACTTAAATTTTGTTTAAGGAGGGTGAAAATGGTAAGATTAAGAAAAGTAGGTCTTATGGGTATGATGCTGTCTTCTTTTCTACTATTTATCTCCTTTTGGAGCTGTGAATCTGCTTTCGGTAAAACACTCTTTCAGGGAGTAAAGGTAAATATTCTCAAAGATGTATATATTCTTCCTGCTGCTGAATTGGTAACTACCAAGACCCACCCCGATGTCATTGAAATAGCCAATGAGTATCTGAAGGTTTCCGTGGTTCCTAATCGTGGACGCCTTATCTTTGACTATTTTTTTGAGCCCACCCACCACACTCAGATCCATAATAACACCAGACCATCTCCCACCATGACCCCAGCTGGATACATAGTAGAATTTGGAGGATATTACCTTTCCATTCCCTGGAATCCAAGAGCTCGTCAACCCTATGATTTAGAATATAAGATCGTTGAACAAACCCCGGTAAAAGCTAAAGTTTACCTATGGGGCAAAGATCCCCTCAGGCATATTCTTATGGAAGGCTGGCTAACTGTAAGACAACTCTCCTCTCTGGTAGAGATAAAGGTCAAACTCACTAACAAGGGCAAAAGAAAGTGGAATATTAAATTAAGCGACTATGTGATTATTGCTCCTGGAGGAGGATTTACCCCGGACAGTATTTTTGTGATTCCTACTTCTAAGGTTAAGATTGGTAAGAGTGAGAATGAGTGGATGGGGAAGGAAGGAAGTGTGGTGAATTGGCCGCAGAGCTGGTCTAATTGGGGTAAATTCAAACAACCAGGTTCATTTTCGACAGAGATAAAAGAGATGTCCGCGCCTTTTATAGGGATGATTAATTATAATAGTAAGGATGCCTTCATTAAATTATGGGAACCAGCTCATTTCTTTGACGAGCTCAAAATATGGAGCTGGGGTGCAAGCTTCGAAGAGGTGAAAAACGGGACTCCTACTGCTAATCTTGAAAATAAAAAACTAACTTTCTCTCTATCCCCCAATGAATCAGTAGAGTTCTTTACTTATTTTTATGCTTTGAGAGACATAGAAAATTTAACTACGGCTAGTATTGACTTTGCAGGGTGGATAAGTCCTGATAGGGTTTCATATAGGCTCGATAAGGATAGATTTCTTAATGTAAAATCTCAGGTAGGTACGAGCAAAAATCACGAAAACTTAAACTTGGTTATTTACCTATTAAATCAAAAGGAAGAATTGTTGAAAGAAGTACACCGTGAGCAAATCAATGTAATATCGCCAATGGGGCCTTATTCAGTGGCTTTTAGGATCAAGCTACGAGACTTGCCAAATACGGAAGGGAGGTATTTTCTTAAAGCGCAACTATCTGACACTCAGGGTAATATTCTTTTTACGGCGAAATCAGCGTTATTTACCGTAAAGTAAAGGTATGATCCCCAGGTGAATTTTTATTTAAAAGATCGTAACTATTTAGCCACAGATGAACACGGTTTGGGTTTATTGAGTTTAGTGGGTTAAAAAATAAGGCAATAACTATTGAAGGTGGCGCCTTATTGAATTTTGGCGGAAAATCAGAATTCAAAAGATTTATATATGATAATAAAAGAAAAAATATCAGCGTAAATCTGCGGCTGAATGGTTACCAAGGGAGGAAGACTAGACAAACCTCAAAAAGGAGTTAAAAATGCGTATTTTAGCAGTGGGAGCCCATCCTGATGATCTTGAATTTCTCTGTGCGGGAACTTTAGCCAAGTTTAAAGAAAAGGGAGCCAAGATCTTTATGTCCTATCTCTGTGATGGGAGTATGGGCCATTTCGAGATCGCAGGCCCGGAACTAGCAAAAATTAGAAAAAAAGAGGCTGAGAATTCAGCCAAAATCTTAGGAGCCGAGATTCAGGGAGGAATGTTTCCCGATCTTGGCATTTATCCGGATAAAGAATCGAGGAAAAAGGTGGTGAACCTTATTAGAGTTGCTCGACCAGACCTCGTCATTACTCATTCTCCCCATGATTATCTATGTGATCACACTACAGCCTCGAAGCTAGTCGTTGATGCTAGTTTCATCGCCACTTTACCTAACTATAAGACAGATCATAAGTCCCACAGTTTAACTCCCCCTATCTTCTTTATGGATACCCTCGCCGGGGTAGATTTCATCCCTACAGAATATGTTGATATAAGCGAATTTATCAAGATTAAGGAGAAAATGCTTCTCTGTCACCAATCCCAGTACAATTGGCTTAAGGAACACGACGGAATTGATTATGTAGATTTTATGAGGAAAGTTGCCTCTTTTCGGGGACTACAATGCGGAGTTCCTTACGCCGAGGGTTTCCGAGCCTATTCAGTTTGGGGTAGGATCAAACCAAAAAGACTGCTTCCCTGAGCCTCTCTTGCTCTTCAAACTCATCTAAACTGCCGAAGTATGCTCTGAAGTAATTACATTTCTGTGAAGTATATCTTTTAACTTTCTTTTGGGTACATGAAGCAGGCCCTTTTTATCTTTCCAGTATTTAACTGAATTTTCGAAAGGTTCCTCCACGGGACTTTCGTTGGGATAGCCAAGGGCAATAACTAAGTTAATTATATATTTTCGGGGAATATTAAATCTTTTTCTCAATTCTTGTCTCTCAACGGAACCAAAACAGCAGGAGCCCACCCCCTCCTCAAGAGCCGTTAAGATGATGTTTTCTACCGCCATCCCCACGTCATGTTCAAATGCCTTCGTCTTCACCTCTTGATTAATCAACACGATGATATAAGCGGTGGGCCTCTGCAAGGAAGGTGGTGAGCCGTCCGAAATATACCCGGCCCACTGTAGAGTACCGAAAACTTCATCCAAGAGATCCTCCTCATCAACAATCAGGTACTCACAAGGCTGTAGATTGGCCGCTGATGGAGCAAGTCTGGCGGCATTGACACATTTTTCTAAAACTTCGTAGGGAACTTTTTTCTTCTGGAAACGCCTAATTGTCCTGCGTTTAAGTATCATCTCATATATATTCATTTCAATCCTTTCAATTTAGCCTAAAAGATCCCAGGACCCTTCCACTTCGTATTCCTCTTTGATCAAACGTTCCATCTCCAGAGCCACTTTCTTCTGGGCTGCCTCAACATCGTCTGGATCTTGAGCAAGGGAACGCTCGTAGGCCTGCCTGATAGAGGTTCCAATATTGATCTTGCTTATTCCATTTTGAACAGCCTTCATCAAGTATGATTTTTGAATTCCTGACCCCCCGTGAAGAACCAAGGGAACTCTGGTCGCTTCCGCCAATCTTTTAAGATGTTCTATATTAAGGCGGGTGGAAATCTTTTCTCTATCCTTAGCTGCTCCACTTATGGCTCCATGGACATTCCCTATGGCTACTGAAAGCCAGTCTACCTTGGTCTCTTTTACGAAACGCTCCGCTTCCTCAACGCCGGTAAATCCTTTCCCGGTGCGGAAAAGCTCCTCATAGGGAGGCAGAGGACCTTCCTCATGGCCCAGAACTGCTCCTAGCTCAGCTTCCACGGGTACATCCCTTTGGTGAGAAAGCTTCACTACTTTTCGGCTAGCAGCAATATTTTCCTCTAAAGATAGTCTAGAGCCGTCAATCATCACCGAATCATACCTTAGTTCCAGGGCAGCTTGTATTAAAGACTCCCAATCTACCCGCAGGCCATCTTCATCGATTACCGGGATATGATCCAGATGAAAACGGCTGAATCTTCTATCAGCCAGGGCATAATACTCCTCGGCAACTCTTTGAAAACTCTGGGCTCCGAATTTCTCCACATCGGGACGGGCGACCTCTACCAGCCCAAAGGTATGGGTTGCCTTCAAGGTATCCACTATGGGCCTGACCATAGGAACATAGGCAACATTGAAGGCAAGGATAAGAATTCTCTTTTGGTGGGCCTGCCTCATAATCTTGGCCACCGGGGTCTTTTCCGTAATCATTAGGGTCTACTCCTTCAAGTTTTAGAAATAAAATCCAGCCTTAGTCTATCATAGGTGAGGGGAAACTGTCAAATCGGGCGGGAGATTCTCCCTAATAACTTTCTCATACAACTTCGCTTTTTTCAAAGAAATATGCACCTAATAAAACCATTACTAAAGAAAAACCGATTAAGATTATTAAATTAGAAATAATTGGCAATGAAAAAACTCCAATCAATACACCCCTTAAGCCATCAACACCATAAGTTAATGGATCTATGTAAGATATATACCTTATCCAAACGGGCAAATTTCCCAATGGAAACAAAGCACCAGACAAAAAGAAAAGTGGGAATATTATAAAATTCATTATTAAACTAAACCCTTGAATGTCCTTCATTTTTGAGGCAAATATCAATCCTAGACCGATAAATGTCACTGCAATAAAGAGCATGAATACAATTGATAACAAGAATGATGAGATTCCAACAATTCTAAATCCCATAAGACATGAAATACCAAGAATTAAGATACCTTGAATTAAGGCAGTTGTAGTTCCTCCTACTATCCTACCCAGCACAATAGATACTCTATTAACAGGGGTAACCATAATTTCTTTTAAAAAACCAAATTCTCTATCCCACAGAACAGATATCCCTGCAAACATTGATGTGAAAAGCATAGTCATTCCAATAATTCCAGGAACTAAAAAATGTATATAACCAATATCTTTTGTCATACCGGGAATATTCATGTTAGTAAATCCAAGCCCCAAGAAAGCCAAAAAGAACAATGGCATGGCTAATGTCCCAATAACTCTAGATTTTGCCCTAATAAATCTCTTCATTTCCCTTAACCATAAGACATATATAGCTGTCAAATTTATTGCTTTCATCTTATATCTTTTACATAAAATATTTTTCCTTTAATTTTTCACCTCCTCATCATTCTCCTTCTGACTATTTCTCTATTTCGCTCATTTTGACTGGCCTCTTTCTCTCTAATAGTTTTTCCAGTGAAATGAAGAAACACATCCTCCAGGGTTGGTTTTCTTAGGTTTACTGATTTTATCTCCAAACCCACTTCCTGTTGGTCTATTTTCATTAAAAGAGGAATTTTCTTTTCGCCCTGTTCAACATTGAGGTTGATAATACCATTGTGCTGGCTGATTTTTTTAACCCAGGGAAATTTTTTAAAAATCTCGAAGCCCTTTTCCATAGGAGCTACCTCAATAGAAACAACATCGCCACCTAAAACATTTTTTAAATTTTGAGGAGTGTCTAAAGCGGCGATTCTGCCAAAATCGATTATGGCTACTCTTTCACAAAGATAATCTGCCTCTTCCATATAATGAGTTGTTAAAATAATCGTAACCTTACCTTCTTCATTTAACTTTTTAATATATTGCCATATGTGCCTTCTTGTTTGAGCATACAAACCAAGCGTTGGCTCGTCCAAAAATAAAACTTTTGGTTTGTGAATCAAGCCACGCCCAATTTCCAATCTTCTCTTCATCCCTCCTGAATAATTCTCAACTAAAACATCTGCCTTATCTGTTAATTCCACAAGTTCAAGAACCCCCTTTATCCTTTTCCTTCTTTCTTTTTTACTTAGCCCATACATCATAGCATGGAATTCTAAGTTTTCTCTGCCTGTCAATCTATTGTCAAGGGCTGGCTCCTGAAAAACGATACCTATGCTGTTCCTGACAGCGCCTTTATTCTTAGAAACATCAAACCCCGCCACTTCTGCATAGCCTGAAGTTGGCTTAAGTAAAGTGGAAAGCATATTGATAGTTGTTGTTTTTCCCGCACCGTTTGGACCGAGTAAACCAAAAAGCTCACCGTGATTCACACTAAATGATATATGATCTACTGCTACAAAACCATTAAACTTCCTGGTTAATTTTTCAATCTTTATGGCATACATTTTCATCACACTCTACCATACTCTACATCAAATTGTTATTTTTTTCAAATTTTTTTAAAAAAAGGGGACGTGATCATTTTTTCCAATCCCCTTCTTCCAGTCCAGTCATTTCTATTTTTTAAAAATAATCACGTCCCCTTTTTTCATTCATATCTCAGAGCTTCGACAGGGTTGAGTTTGGAGGCCTTGTTGGCCGGATAGATGCCAAAGAAAAGACCCACTATAGTGGCAAATCCCAGGGCCAGAGCTATTGCCGGAAAAGAGACCACAGTGGTCCACCCGCCGATCGAGGCAGTTATGATTGATCCTATCCAGCCGGCACCAATCCCGATCACTCCCCCCACCAGACACAGAACCAAAGATTCCCAGAGAAACTGAAGGAGAATATCAGACCTTTTAGCCCCCACGGCCATCCTGGTGCCAATCTCTCGGGTTCTTTCGGTAACTGAGACCAGCATTGTGTTCATGATACCAATCCCTCCCACTAACAAAGAGATTGCCGCAATACCCACCAGCATGATGGTGAAGGTCTGCATGACACTTGACATGGTGGAAAGAAGTTCCTCCTGGCTGAAAATTCTGTAATTGGTATCATCCTCAAATTTCTGGTAGAGGATGGCATCGATCTGTTCGATGGCCTCACTGGCTACTTCTCTACTCCTAGCTTGGATGGAGAAACTATCCACGTATTTGGTCTGGAGCAGTCTTTTTTGGGCGGTGGTCAGAGGAATAAATGCCTGCTCATCAAAGTTAGAGAACATCACCTGTCCCTTGGACTCCATCACTCCAATCACCCGGAATTTATATCGACTCGACGGGCCATTTACCATAATACTCTGGCCTAAAGGATCCTCGTCCCCAAAGAGATCAGTAGCTACTCCCTGACCGAGCACAATGACGGTACGAAGACTCTTAAGGTCCCGATCATCGATGAACCTTCCCTTCTCGACCCAGAAGTTGAGAACGTCCTGATACTCAGGAGTAACGCCATTGACCTGTATTTCTGTATTCTTGTCCCGATACTGAAGCAAAAGTCCCTTATTTACTAAGGGTACCACTCGCTTTACCGCTGAGGCCTTCTTGAGAATCTCCTCTCCATCCGCCACGGTAAAAATGTCAGTAAGTCTCTGAGCTCTCATTCCTCTACCTCCTCCTTTTCTTCCCGGGCTGACATTGATGAGATTCGTTCCTAAGGCCTGAATTCTTTCGGAGATACTCTTCTGGGAACCCTGAGTTATGGAGATAATGATAACCACTGCCGCTATACCAATGATAATTCCGAGCATAGAGAGAAAGGACCGCCTCCGATTGGCATTTAACCCATCTAAGGCACTGGTAAAGCTTTCAGTGAACTTCATTTTTTCGCCTTTAAACTCCTCAAAGCATGAATTTCTGAAAGACAGAAGTCAGGTCTACCTTCGTCTTTCATCGTGCTCAATTAACCCATCTTTTAAATAAATGATTCTCTGGGCATATCCACTTACATATCGTTCGTGAGTTACCACAATCAGAGTATGTCCGGCTCGGTGAAGTTTTTGAAAAAGCTCTAAAATTCCCTCCCCCGTTTTGCTGTCAAGATTTCCAGTGGGCTCATCTGCCAGAATAAGAGAAGGATTGGTTACCAGGGCTCTCGCTATGGCCACCCTCTGTCTTTCACCTCCCGAGAGCTCATTGGGCCGATGGTTAAGCCGATGAGCCATCTCTACTCTCTCTAGGGCAAGCCGGGCCCTTTCGGCTCTTTCCCTTCGATTCAGTCCGGCGTAAATCAAGGGAAGTTCTACGTTTCTAAGGGTGGTGGAACGGGAAAGAAGATTAAACTGTTGAAAGACAAAACCGATTTTCTTATTGCGAATTTCTGCCAGGGCATTATCTTTTAATGCGCCTACTTCTTTATCATCTAATAAGAGTTTACCTGAAGTAGGCCTGTCCAAACAACCCAGAATATGCATCAGAGTCGACTTACCTGATCCAGAAGGCCCGGTAATAGAGACATATTCGCCCTCTCTAATCTCAAGATTTATTCCCTGCAATGCCGCTATCTCTACTTTCCCGACCCTGTAGGTCTTCTTAATATCAATTACCTGAATCATACTCTGTTCTCTCCTTTGCTGGAAATCGCCATCAACATAATTTTGGTCAATGAAGAGGAAATCCCATTCTCGGTCTCCTCTGCTCACCCTCACGCTGTATTCTTCGCTGTTCAATGAGCTTCTCGAGTCCAGAAGAGATAACTGCCTCCCCCTCCTCCAGACCAGTCTTGATCTCCACATTGGTTCCATCTGAGATCCCCAGAGTTACCTTGCGGGGAGTGGAACTACCCTCTTTAGATACCATCACAAAGTTGCCTCTCTCAGTTTCACTCACCGCCTCAACCGGGAGAAAGAGGACATTTTTGGCCTCTCCCACAATGATATCGGCACTGGCAGTGAATCCTGGCTTTAGCTTGGGGTCTGCTTTTTCAAGTTCAATTTTGACTTCTACTACTATCAATCCTTGAGAAGTGGTCGTTTCCGGAGCAATATAGACGACCTTTCCCGAAAAAATCTCATCGGGGTAGGCATCAATCGTCACCTCTGCCTTTTGTCCTAACCGGACCTGGGCAATATCCACTTCGTCGGCGGCAACCTCAGCAAAGAGTCTGCTGGTATCAATTAGTCGTAAGATTGTTATAGAACCGGAGACCGCTTGTCCTGCAACTATTTCCCCCCTTTCGACATAGATTTTGGATACCATTCCCGAGAAGGGAGCCTTCAAAACCGTATCTTCCAAATCCTTTTTCCTGAGTTCGAGTTCTAGCTTTTTTTCCTTAAGCTCCCTTTCCTTATTTTCAACTACATTCTTGGGAGAGCTAAGTTTGGCTGACTCTAACTCTGATTCCGCTTCCTTGAGGGCGTTTTCTGCCTGCACCAGAGAGAGTCTTTCCTCCTCGTCCTCTAATGTAGCCAGAGTCTGTCCTTCTTTTACATAATCTCCTTCCTCGACCACAATCTCCTTGATTCGACCAAGTCTACTGAACTTCACTTCCTGACTTCCCTGGCAGGAAAGGGAACCGGTGGCAGAGACAATTCTGGTAATATTTCCTCTTTTTACCGCAACTAAAGACCCTTGCTCTCGAGGCTCCTCTTTTTTGGAAAAGAAAAATCGGGAGCCAAGACCTATTCCTCCGACGGCTACGATCACGCCAATTATTATCCATAAAATCCATTTTTTCACTTAATTCTCCTTGATAGTTAAAGCCCCCTTCCTAAAACTTTTAGAAATGTCGATCGGGTAGTTTCATAATCCAATATTGCGTCCAAGAGGGATATCTCTGCCTGTTTAAAGTTAATCTCTTTTTCTCTCAACTCACTCTCAGTGATACCACCACCGGAAAATCTTGTTTGGGCTATCTCTAAGTCTTTTTCATAAAGCTTCTCCGAGAGTCGAGGAAGCTCAATTTTTCTTAACCCTCTCTGAAAATCAAAGAAATGGCTTCTTACCTCGGCCCTGACATCCCTTTTAAGTTTTTCCAAATTGAGATTAGACTCTTTCAATCTAGTTTCTGCCTCCTCAATTTCTGCTTTACCCTTTCCTCCATCCACCAGCGGAATCTGGAAGATCAAAGAGGCCGTGTATTCCTCCACTCCCTCCACTTTGGGTTCATTGTAATTATATGCTCCCGAAAGACTGATCGAAGGCGAGCTTTTACTTTTTACCAGGGCTAAATCAAGCTCACTTTGATTTACGGTGAGTTTCTGACTTTTTATCTCCAGACGATTGGCCAAAGCTTCCTTCACCGCCTCCTCAAGACTTAACTCCAGTGGTTCTGGCTCATAGGAAGATTCTGCTATCAATTCAATCTGAGCCTCTGGACCTATTCCTAAAAGATCTTTAAACTCTCCTGAATAACGGGTGAGCTCATCCTCACTTTGCAAAACTGCTTCTTTAGCATTAACTACCTCCACTTGAGCATTCAATAGATCCACCTCACTTGCCGATTGCTTCTCTAATTTATCTTTAACTATCAGAAGATCCTGCCGGGATTGCTCAAGGTAAAGCTTGTTTAATTCTATTTCTCTTTGTGTCTTTAGAATCTCGTAGAAATTGACGGTTACCTCAAGTTTTAAGTCGCTTTTCTCTTCCTCCAAAGTAAGTTTTTTCTGCTCTAAATCGAGAAGCGACTTCTCCAGCGCCAGGTAAGAGGGATCGACTCTGGGAGGAGGGAGAATCTTCTGCGTAAGAGAAAAAGACAAACTGGTGCCGCCTTCCACTTTTTCTTGCTCCAGCAGGTTGAGGCCATAAGTGGTTCCCCCTTTGGTTAGTAGACTCATACTCAAACCAGCCTGGGGCTTATACTTAAGTGAGTCAAGCTTCCCTGCCCAGGTAGTCGGGGCAAGCTCCAGGCTTATTTTTGGATTGAAGGAGGCCTTGCTTAGGGCAACTTGAGATTCTATCTCCTGAAGTTGGATTTCAGCAATCCTAATGTCGAGATTATGATCAAGTGCGTGTTTGATACTCTCACTTAAAGTCAGCTTAATCGATGGTTGGGCAGACCAAGCTGGGGGCGATAGAAGAAAAAGCAAGCTCATAAACAGCAAACCAACCCTCATCTTCTTCATCATCGATGTCCCCTTTAAGAAGGCTTCTCTGTTTTCTCTTGAATTTTCTCGAGTTCGCCCCCTATAGCCCTAATAAACTGTCTCTTAGCCAGATTAGCGGTAAAAAGCGCTTCCAGAGCGTTTATCTTTGCTTGAGTGAGTTCAATCTGAGAATCTAGCAGATCCGAAGTGGTGATGAATCCTGCTCTATACTGATCCTGGGCAATTCGATAACTTTCCTCCTTCTCTTTCGCCTCTTTCTGGCTGATCTCAACGTTAGCTTCATCCTCTTTTAGAGTGAGGAAGGAACTGGTGATCTCCAGAGGAATCGTTTCCCTGACCTCCTTTAGATTCGCCTCGTCTTTTTTAAGTTCTATTTCTGCCTTCTTTTTTTCGATTTCAGAGGTATATTGGTTTTGCTTAAGGCTTAATTTGAGTGTCGCAAAATCGAGACTATCCTGAGCTTGAGTCATCTCGTACCTATTCTCCAAAGCCTTTTTAATACTTTCCTCCAGGGTTATCTCCAATGGTTCTAAGGAAAAAGTATCGGTGAGTTTGACCGGTAGATCCAGGGGCAGCCCCAACACATAGTTGAGATTCATTCTGGCAACGGTGAGGCTGTTTTTGGCCCGGGTTAAGTCCAATTGGGCCTGGGAAAGCCCTACTTCGGCTCGCATCACATCCAGCTCATTTGCGTCTCCTAAAGAGAACTTGTTCTTCACCATCTCCAGATTCTCCTTGCTTTGCTCAACCGAGATCTTTTCAATTTCCACTTTTTCCTCGGATTTCAAAACTTCAAAGTAACGGTTGGTTATCTCCTCCAGAGCCAACTGTTTCTTTTTCTCCTCAAAGGTGTCTTGAGCTTTCTTAAAGTTAAGCTCAGCGCTTTTCAGGGTGACAATGGAGGTTTGGAGGAGATTATTTATCTTGGCCTCCTCATATTCGGTCTCCATGAGGCTAAGATCATAAGCTGCCTGCTTTAGATCAAGATTATTCTCAAGGCCTATCTTGATGCTTTCCTCCAGACTGAGCTCTCTCACTTTAGGTTCTTGAGCCCCGGAGCCAAAGGAAGTTAGAGTAATCAACAACACTACCACCACAAAAAGTAAGCTTTTTCTCATTTGTTTCTCTCCTTTGGTTATTGACTGTTCTGTCTTTGTGAAAATCATGACTCTTTATTCTTTCCGCGAGAATGTTGGTCAGCTCCTTAGCTAGTTCCTCTGGTGACTGCCTTAATCTTCTGAAGAATATTTCCCGAACAAATAAATTGAGCTCTGTTTCTTTATAGTTAAAGAAATCGGGGGAGGTTTTACCCTCCCCCTTCATCTATGTAAAAGGAGAGGAGGTGAAGTTTTCCTTCCTTCGGCGACTTTTCGGTTACCGCCAAGAGCCACCCATAGGCCCTCTGCGGCCCATAGCTCTGCCAAATCCCCGACCCAAACCCAATCCGGGCAGCTTATCTAGCTGTTCCTTGGTGAGAAGGCTTTTCAACTTCAACCGGAATTCAATAGCTTTCTTCTGGATTCCAGCCTGAATGGGGGCCATCTCATCCACCAAGGCATTGACTTTGGTTAGATCGGGCGACGCCTCCAAGAGGAGTTTTTGCATCTCCAGTCTCTTTCTGGTAATTTGCGTGCGCAGCTCTAAGGTCTCCTCTTTAAAGCTAAGCCTTAGATTAGCTATCTTTTCTTTCTGCTCTGCGGTTAAGTTTAATCTACTTGCCAGGTCCAAGGTGCGTTTTGCCAACCATTCTTTGCCGACGAATCTTCGGCTTTGAGAACGAGGGGCTTTAGTTCGCCAGTCCTGCGCTACAGCGCTACCCACCAATCCTACTACCATTAAGCCCACTACCGGTAAAACTAGCCATTTTTTTCTCATCGCTAGCCTCCTTTTTAAGATCTTTTTTTCAACCATCAAAACCTTCCTCTTTTATATTCCTTCCATGGCCTTCCAGGATGTAGTCTTTTTCTTATAAGGGAGAAAAACTTAGCCTGCTGTTCTGGAGTCAATAGAGATCTTATCTCTTCTAGATGGTTTATCGCCTCTCTTTGAAGTTGTGTCTGTAGGGAGGCAATTTCACCCACCTTATCTCTGATTTTCTCCTGACTTGAGGAAGGTCCTCCCAATAAATCACTTAGTTCAGCTCTTCTTTCGCCAAGCTCAGTTCTTATCTTCTCCACCCTGGCATAAAATGATCGATCTAAGGATTCTATTTTGTTTTTTTGAGATTCAGATAGAGAAAGATAACGGGAGATAAAATCGGTAGGGGATGATGGTAAATCTTCCTTCTTTAGTAATCGAGGAATAAATAGGCCTGAAACGACGCCGGCAGCAAAGACAGCTACCAAGATGATGATTATCTTTTTTCTCATTCGTTTTGTACCTCAGATGCGGTAGCTAAGTTAAAGTAAATCTCGGGCAGGGAACCAGGGAGAAGATCCTGAAGACTGTCTAATCCTATTGAGGTTAAATATTTTTCTTCTCTTAAATTAACAGTTTGAGAGGGTATGATCTTCTCCACAGAATTCCCCACAACAACCCCTATAATCAAAGCGGCAGCAACTGCCGCTGGTAAAAGGAGGTGAAATAGCCGTTCAAAAATAGCTTGAGGCAAAAACTGTCTTTTGTCTAAAGAATAAATCATCTCCCAGAGATTAGCCTCAAAACCTTGAGAGGACCTCAGGCGCTGCTGATCTTTGAGAAGATAAAAGCTCTTGTTTAATAAATCTGCCTCTTTTTTGCATTCAGAGCATTTTTTGAGATGCTCTTTTATTGAAAGTTTTTGCTTTTCCTCAATCTCCCCATCTAAATAAGCTACCAATTTTCGTCTTATTCTCTTGCACTTCATGTTACCCTCTATTAATATAAACACAAAATTTGTTAAAAACCCCCGCTGCTTTCCTTAGTTAAGTAGGAGCTTAGCCTTTCTTTTAAATTTGTTCTCGCCCAATAGAGACGCCGTTCCACGCTCTTTACTGAACAACCTAAGATTCTCGAGATCTCTTTATAAGACAGTCCTTCATACATCTGAAGAATGGTAGCCATCCTTTGCTTGGCCGGTAAAGAGTCAATCGCCTTTCTTATTAATGCATTTCTTTCTTTTTTTTCCAAAATCTGCTGAGGTGAAGGGGCAGGATCGGCAATTCTCTGGATTAGCTCCTCCTCCTTTCCTCCCCCTGTTGGAATAGGTTTACTCAGCGAGATGGTCTGAAGTTTTACCTTTTTCCTTATTTCGTTGAGACAAAGATTGGTAGTAATCTTGTATAACCAGGTAGTAAATTTTGCCTTTGCTTCGTACTTTTTTGCTGCCTTGTATACTCTTAAGAAAACTTCAACAGCTAAATCTTCTGCCTCATCTCTCTCACCAATAAATTGATAGATAATATTTATAATGCTCTCTTTGTGCTTTTGCAGGAGTTTTTCAAAGGAGGAAATATCACCCTTTTGAAACTCCAGCATTAAACTGACATCAGAATCCAGCATCCTTCTCTCTTTTTTATCAACCCGAATTTTCGGAAAAATCCCCGTTTTTATTAAAAATGGTAAAATCAGGTCCTTTTTATAAACTCAGTCGCATTTTGCTATATACCTTCGCCAAAGTCAAAGGAAAACAAGCAAAAAGAAATCGGGGGAGGCCTTCGCCTCCCCCTTCATCTATGTAAAAGGAGAGAAGATGAAGTTTTCCCTCCATCATTAACCTTTCGGTTTATCGCTAGCAGCCAGGATAACCCATAGGCCCTCTGTGTCTCATAGGTCCACCAAATCCCAAACCTAACCCCCCTAGTACCAAAACCAGCCATTTCTTTCTCATCACTAAACTCCTGGTATAATATTAGGATAAATTGTTTATCCGTTAATCTACTTATTAGACTAACAAAAGAGAAAAATGTTCCCTGGCGGTAGTGAGAATCTTTGGCTGGCAGAAGGAAATTTGAAGCGGCACCTATTTGCAAAACGTTTGTTAGCTAAAATTTAAAAGTGGGCTATTTAAAACTCGACTTCTCATTTTTACGGGTTTCAGCGATTAATGCAGCCATTTTTTGACACTCAACCGTCAAAGTTGGGTTAAAAAACGACATGTTATCACTTTCTACAAGATGAGTTCTTTTAAGGCAGGATAAATCTTCAGATAATTCTGGTATCTCTCCATATACTGTGAATGCCACTCCATATCCGGTTCAAATATTTTATTAATCTTTATCCAATGCCCCGCCCCTTCTTGTGGAGAGGCAAAATTATTTATGCTTACACCAGCTAAAATTGCTGCTCCCAGGGAAGCAGCCTCAGAAACCTTGAGAGTACATACTCTTTTGCCTAAAACATCAGCTCTGAATTGGAGCCATCTTTCAGATTTTGCCCCTCCTCCAATGGCTCGAATTTCCTCCAAAGGAATACCTGCCTCCTGGAGTTTATCCATATTTAACCTCAGATCATAATTATTACTGTCCAACATAGCTCTGGATACGTCCTGTTTAGTAGTATCTAAAGTGAGCCCCAAAATAGCACCTTTGGACTTAGAACTTAGAGTAGGAGTTCCACTTCCCACAAAATGGGGAAGAATATACACATCCACCGGTTCGGGACTTGCCTTCTCCACTATTACATCATATACATCCTGGCCGGTCCTCTCAGCTTCCATCTTTTCCTCAAAACAGAAAGTATCTCTGTACCATCTAAGCAGGAGACCTCCGGTAAGATTAAAGGAAATGGTGGTATATATGTCTGGGCAGGTATGAGGATAGCAGCAGTAGCCATTCTCTAGCATCTTCTTAGTTAAAAGTGGCTCTTTAATAGTAGGGCATAGTACGTCTGATGTGCCAATGGCATTCATAACCAGACCCGGAATAACTACTCCTGCTCCTAATGCTCCACAGGGTTGATCGTGTCCCCCGGTGGCAATTACCACATCCCTTCTTAGACCGAGTTCTTCAGCTACTTTTTTATTAACTTTACCTAGCGGGTATCCAGAAGGTCTAGGCTCCGCCAAAAACTCTTGACTCACTCCTGCAAATGATAAAATCTTTTCCGACCATTTTTTTTCTCTTATATCAAAGCACATAGTCCTTGCGGCAAGAGAATAATCAATAGTGGGAAAGACCCCAAGTTTAAATATAACAAAATCCTCAACACATAGAAACTTCCAAGCTTTACGGTAGATATCTGGTTGATTCTCTTTCATCCACATTATCTTATTTATAGTGTACATGGGATGTAGAGGCATTCCGGTAATTTGAAAGATCTCCTCTTTACCCATTCTTTCCTGCCACCATTGATATTGGGTTTCGGTTCGCTTATCAAAGGAGATAATAAAATTATAAAGAGATTGACCATCTCTGCCTATGGGAACTACAGCTTCTCCCTGAGTGGATACACTTAAAGCCTTAATTGGATCAGAACGAGTCTTAGTAGCTACCTCAAAGACCACCTGTTTTATTTTATGCCACAGAAGATTTGCATCCAATTCGGTCCAACCCGGTTTAGGGTGAAAAAGAGGGTACTCACGATAAGCCTGGGAAAGGATATTGCCCTCCTTATCAAAGGCTACTGCTTTACACCCTGTGGTACCAATATCAAGACCTACCAAGCTCATCTCACCCTCTATAAGATATTTGAGGGGGAAACATCCCCCCTCAACGGCCCGATCGGCAAAGCCGACTCTCGCTTCGCTCAGAGCATGAGAGGGCCCGTTCCCCCCGTTTAATCCAAAGAAATTATCAAAACCATCTGGCTAAATTCTGGTATCCAATACTATAGGCCTTTTTGCTCTCTATCTTTCAGAGTTATAACTCAAAGGTTAGGAATGACAAATATTTTAAGTCCTTTTCTTTCCTCTGCCAGTTTTATTGCCTGGAGAAAATCAGCAAGACCCAGTCGGCAGCTTACATATTCCTTAGCCTTGATCTTACCAGAGGCAATCATATCCAGGGCTGTTTTGCACTGACGGGTGGAACAGCCGTGAGTTCCAATCACAAAGGCTTCCTTGTAGTGAATAAGGTTAGAGTCAAATTTTATAAAAGGACTGTCTTTGGGCAAACCTCCAAATAAATTCACATTTCCTCGTTTAGCAACCATCCCGAGGGCCTGTTGTTGAGCCTCACCTGAACCACAGGCAACTATCACCACATCTGCTCCTTTCTCCTCGGTCTCTTGCATGACCCTTTCTACCACATTTTCTCTTAAGGGGCTAATATAAACATCGGCTCCAGTGAATTCAGCTTGCTTAAGTCTGGGTAAAGATCTTTGAATCAATATTATTTTCTGTGCTCCAAAAGCTCTACACACTTCCACATTGAGACATCCAGCAGGTCCTGCTCCCATTACGACTACTACATCCCCTACCTTTACCCGAGAAAGCTCACAGGCATTTATAGCACAGGAAGCTGGGTCAATTAAAGCTGCCTCTTCAAAGGAGATACCTTCTGGAATAGGTATTACACATCCCTGCTTGACAGCTTGAGGTGGAATCATTACATATTGGGCAAACCCCCCATCTCGATGAACACCCATAGTTTGTAGTCTATTACAGGAAGTCTGCATACCTCTCTGACAGTAAAAACAGGTCCCGCAGGGAATATTTGGCGCTACCACCACTCTCTCTCCCTCACGGTAACCTTGAATGCCCTCTCCTACCTGGGCTATGGTACCTGCTAGTTCATGTCCGGGGATTAAGGGTAGCTTAGCTGCAGAGTAACCATACTTATACATTTTTACATCTGTACCACAGATTGCACAAGTTTCAACCTTTACTATAAGACCTCCTCTAGGAGACTGGGGATCAGGAACCTGCCTTAGCTCAAAATTTTGAACCCCGGTTAAGACAGCTGCTTTCAAATGTTACCTCCTGCAAGAATCAAAAATTCTTGCCATTTTTCTTTAAGGAGAGAAAATTATCTTGTTATATATCATCTTCTGCTCATACATGCTTTTAAATGTCCCAGCAATGCCTTCAAGCTTTATCCGGTGAGATATAAGGGGCTTTGTCTTAATTACTCCGGAGGCCATAAAACGCACACTGATCTTCCACTCGTTGTCCAAAGGAGAAAAATTGGAATTAACCGCTCCGTAAACCTCAAGTTCTCTACGGAAGATTCTAGTAAAAACTCCATCTGGCAACAAAACATCCGAGTAGGATCTGCCAATATGGATAACTTTCCCCCTTTTGCAAGCTATGAGGAGGGACTGTCTTTGAGTGGCAGTTGAACCAGCAGTTTCCATCACTAGATCTACTCCTTTACCTTTCGTTTCCTCCATAACCTTCTCTACTAGATCTTCTTTCTTGGCATTTATGCAAACATCTACTCCTAAATCCCTTACTATTTTCAATTTATCTTCTATGATATCTACTGCTACTATCTTACCTGCTCCCATGGCTTTAAGCCATTGACAGGCCAGCATCCCTATGGGGCCCGTTCCAAGTATAACTACACTTTGGCCTGGCCTTATTCCTCCTGCTCGTTTAATACCATGTAGAGCCACACAGGCCGGATCAGTCATGGCTCCCTCTTCAAAATCTACCTCTTTTGGAAGTCGTACCAGATTTACCACTGGTATTTTAACGTATTCAGCAAAGGCTCCATGAGATCTAGAACCCAGATAATCGTAATCCTCACACAAGTTATACTGACCCTGTAGACACCATTCACACCTCATACAGGGTATTAAGGGGTAAGCGGTAACTCTATCCCCTGCTTTAAAAGAGCTGGCGTTATCTCCAATTTCCACTATTTCTCCGGAGAACTCATGTCCCGGTATACAGGGAAAAACACGGGTTCCTTCTACCATAATTCGTTGTAGGTCCGATCCACAGTTTCCCGCTGCTTTTACTTTAAGTAGAACATCATTCGGTCCTATTTTGGGAACCTCTACCTCTTCGTATCTTAAATCACCCGGGGCGTGAAGAACCGCCGCCATCATCCTCTCTTTCATCAAGAACCTCTTTTTAGCTTTTCAATCCCATCTTTTGCTTGAGAGCCCTCAACTTCCTGGTTGAGCTTTCCTCATCTTTGTAAATATCTATATGGTCTAAAAACAAAGTATCATCTCCATAAAAATCATAGTATTCGGCCATATTTTCAAGGCTGATACCAGAAACTACAGGCCAGGTAGCCCTCATTCTGGAGGGTTTCCTTAGAATATCCACATACTTGGCCACCTTGTTTTGCGCTTTTTCAGATTTTCCCCAGATTCCCCCCACATGAGAAAAGTCTGCTCCCAGCATTCTGAAGAGCTTGCTGAAAATCTCATAGGAAATACTTAAATTCCCAGAACAGAAAAGACCATAACCTACCCTATGTACATAAATGGGGCAAGGGAAACTGTTTCTTAGATAATCTATACTGGATAAACCTATGCAGAAAGGGTCGATCATCAGCCCATTTGCACCGGAGGAGATAGCTATCTCTGCTGCTTGACCTAAAGTGGAAAAATCAGAGGTAACATTGGCCATATAAAGCATTTTTTTCCCGGAATGCTCTTGAATTTTATCTAAAGTCTGAGCCACCAGTTTTGCCCTCTGTTTTAGAGAACAGATATCGGGATTTACACATACCTCATCGTCCTTTACAAAGTCAAATCCAGCTTTAGCTAAAATAGAAACTACCCTCGCTGTTCTTTCTGGATTCAAACCTAAATTTGGCTTTATGATAACCCCTATTAGAGATCTATCCTTTACTTTCAAGAGTTCTCTTATTCCCTTGATTCCAAACTGAGGGCCCTTATAATGCTGCACGAAAGACGAAGGAAGCTCAAGCTCCAGAAATTTTGCTCCTCCTATGAAGTAAAGACTAAATACCTCGCCAGCTACCATGGCCCAAAGATTAGATATGCCACCCAAGCCCGGGTCAATATTGGTAGCAGGGAAAGATAGTTTAACAAGGAAACTATTGTTTTCCTTCTCTTGGATGGAAAGAATCTCTCCTTTAACTGAATCATCTATGAAAGGCAGCTTATCCTCACACTTGTACATTTCTACCCCTTTACGGGTGGATATATACTGCATCCCACTTGTCACCTCGGCCAAAAGTAGATCAGCTGCCTTGTGAATAGATTCTGCCTTAGGAGTTAATTGGTAAGTCACCGTAATATCTTCTTGTGTCAATTTTTTGCTCCTTTAACTTTTATTAGTAAAGTATTATATTAACTCATTTTCTCACCTGAACATTGATTCAGCCAAAGACAGTAAGGGCTTCTTCTACCATCCGGTCAACCTGAGAATTTTAGAAACATAGGCTCTGATCGCTATAGCTTCGCGACCTAACCTGTATGTCTTTTGGGCAGTTCTATTGACTCTTCTTTTAGTTTACCTTCTCTTTTCCTATATAAGGTAGTGCACAGGACAGCCTTGTCTCCTCTTAGTCTTGTGTTAAAATATTCCACTTTCAAATTCTCAATAGAAGAGGCCACTCCTTCTAATTGGATTACAGGGTCACCAATAGGTATTCTGAAAAAATGCGCCTCCTCATCCAGGGCTTTAACAGCTCGGACACAACGTTCGGTCTTTATTATAGGCACATTATATTTTTTCTCTAACAGCGAATACAAGGAATTTTTAGTAAAATCCTCACTCTCCAAACCCGGGAAAAAATCAGGGAGTAGGTAAGACTCGGATAGCAAAATTGGCTCTTTCTCCACATAGCGAAGTCTTTTAAGATAAACTACCATATTTCCTTCTTTCTTTTCCAGACGATCAGCAATATCCTTGTTTGCCTCTTCCTTCCTTAGTGCTAAAACTTCTGTATGGAAGGAAATATTTTGTTTTTTAAAAGCCTCACCAAAGCTGGCCAGCTCCTGCATCAAGGTAAGCTTGACCTCCTTTACTCTAGCAAAAGTACCTTTCCCCCTTTCTTGAGAAACTAGAGATTTTCTAACAAGCAGCGATATGGCTTTGTTAATCGTAGGTCGACTAACTTCAAATTCATCTGCCAGTACCCCCTCGGAAGGTAACTTTTCTCCCGGCTTGATTTCTCCTTTTCTTATTATTTCTTCTAATATCTGGCTAACCTGATAATAAAGGGGAATAATCTTGTTCTTATCCACCTTCTGTAATTCAAGAATCTTCATTTGCTCCCCCTGTGTTAATGTGTTTACATCTTCTTTTTATTATTATATCATATTTTAACTTAATGTCAAGTCGCAAATTGTCCAAAAAATTAAAAGTTAAACTCGGATTTAAAAGTAGACCTTGATTTGAGAGCTTTTTAGAAGATGGTACCAGTTTTTTGTTGAACAGAGCTTCATAATTGTTTTACACCCCTTGCATATTGTAGCACTTTTTCAACCCAAGTTTGACAGTAAAACGCTATTTTCGGGCCTTTGATTCTCTGTA
>CAZIXA010000006.1:0-83123 GCA_964543295.1 uncultured Clostridia bacterium
GGGGGAATTCCGAAGGAATCGGCGAAGCCCTATTTCCCCCCTCGAGTATCTTGAATCAATTAAATAAGGAGGGTAAAGATGGGAACGAAGGGAAAAGAAATCATTGGTTTAGACGTAGAGGAGCTCTTAGAGCAACTCAATAGAGCACTGGCAGATGAGTGGCTTGCCTATTACCAGTACTGGATAGGAGCGAAAGTCGTTACAGGACCCATGCGGCAAGCTGCAGTTGCCGAGCTTGAAGAACATGCAGCCGACGAGCTCAAGCATGCGGGAATGCTGGTATATAGAATACTGCACCTTGGAGGAACACCCATTCTTAAGCCGCAGGATTGGTATAAATCGACCAACTGTGGTTACGAGGCCCCAGAAGATCCATCGGTTAGAGCGGTAGTTGAACAGAACATAAAGGGTGAGCAGTGTGCTATTGATGTCTATAATAAATTACTTGATTTTACCAGGGATAAAGACGCAATCAGCTATCAAATGATAGTAGAGATTCTTGGGGATGAAGTGGAGCATGAAGACGACCTTCAGACACTGATGGGAGATATTGAGAAGGAATAAATTCGGATATTACACTGACCCAGAAACTATAGGTTTATTGTGTGAGGTATGGAAAATAGTAGAGGTTGTGTAGGGGGGAATTCCGAAGGAATCGGTGAAGCCCTATTTCCCCCCTCGAGTATCTTGAATCATAATAAGTCAGTTTCAGTAATGGCAAAAGACTCAGCGAATCAACATAAGACTCTAGAAGGAGGTATGTAAAATGGCAGAGTTTAAAGACCTGTTTCAGAGTGCAGATTGGAAGAAGGAGAAGCACGTTCCAGTAATAGAAGCACCTGATAGGGTAAAGAAAGGAGAAGTCTTTAAAATTACGGTAAGTGTGGGTAAGGAAATTTCTCACCCTAACACAACTCAACATCATATTCGCTGGATTAAAGTCTTTTTTCATCCCCGGGGAGAGAAGTTTCCCTATCAAGTCGGCACAGTTGAGTTCATCGCTCATGGTGAATCAATCCAGGGTCCGGATACAAGTACTGTCTATACCCACCCCCAGGGCACCTTGAGTTTCAAGACTGATAAACCAGGAACAGTATTTGCCTCCTCTTACTGCAATATTCACGGATTATGGCAGAACTCTCAGGAGATAGAGATCTGAGTATTCTGGAGGATGTGTTTCTGGCATCTGCTCATTTTGAGCAAATTGAGCAGCCTGAGTAAAGGGTAAGAAACGTTGAGGAGGTTTTTTTCTTGCCCAAAAACTTGCGGGAGAGAGCCTTTGGAATACCGGGTGCTTATTGCCTTTTTGTTAACCTTGTTTGCAGGGCTTTCAACCGGTGTTGGTAGCTGTATAGCATTTTTTGCCAAGAAATCCAAAACAGGTTTCCTTTCACTGGGTCTGGGATTCTCAGCAGGGGTAATGGTTTACATCTCCTTCGTTGAAATACTGAGAAAATCAAAGGAATCAATAGCAGTGCTGTCAGGCCTAAAGCCTGCGAGTTGGATTGCTGTGGGAAGTTTCTTTTTAGGAATTCTCATTACCGCCTTGATCGATAAGGCCATTCCTGAATATGAGAATCCCCATGAAGTGAGGTCAGATCGCGATTTAGGTCTATTGAAGAGTAAGGATCCTCCCTCTGATGTATCCTCTCCTACACTTATGAGGACAGGGATTTTTACGGCTCTGGCCATCGCTATCCACAATTTCCCTGAAGGGCTGATAACCTTCTTGGGGGCCCTGGTTGATCCTGTTTTTGGAATTTCTATCGCCATAGCCGTGGCCATTCATAACATTCCTGAGGGAATATCTGTTTCAGTTCCCATCTTCTATGCCACCAATAATCGAAGGAAGGCTTTCACCTACTCTTTCCTATCAGGACTGGCAGAACCTGTAGGAGCCGTGGCCGGTTACTTCATTTTGAGACCATTTCTCAATGATCTAGTAATTGGTGTGTTATTCGGGGTGGTAGCAGGGATCATGGTCTTCATCTCTTTTGATGAGCTTTTGCCAACCGCCAGAGAATATGGAAAAGGCCATACCGCTATCTTAGGGCTGGTCCTGGGAATGGCCATAATGGCATTGAGTCTGTTGTTGTTCTAATAGAGCTTCGCATCGGAAAAAGGCTTTAAATTTGACATTGAATAAAGATTCTCTTTCAATTGTTTTAGCTGGTGAGGCCGGACAGGGGATTCAAACCGTGGAGTATATCCTCACCCGCGTTTTGAAACTCTCTGGCTACAATGTTTTCGCCAGCAAGGAATATATGTCCCGTATTCGAGGGGGAACGAATTCCACCGAGATACGCATATCATCAAGGAGGGTATCTTCTTTCCTTGATAGAATTGATATTCTCATTCCTCTCAGCAAGGGTGCTCTAGAGCATGTCAAAAAAAGAGTCTCTACTGAAACGATTATACTGGGAGAAAGAGAGATTATCGGAAATAAGTTTGATTCCCATGGATTTGAAGTGATAGATATACCTTTTTCTGAGATAGCATCCGAGGTTGGAAGTAGAATTTATTCAAATACAGTGGCGGTAGGAGTAGTTTCAGGAATTTTTAAGGTTGAAATGGAGATTCTAAGAAATTTTCTAAAAAATTTCTTTTCTACTAAAGGAGAGGATATTATAAGGAAAAATATTGAAGCCTTAGAGAAAGGATACGAGATTAGCAGGGATTTATTAAGTTCTGCAAAAATCGAGGTTGAGATTCAAAAGAACCGGCAGATAAAAGATGAAATTCTTTTAAATGGTACCGAGGCAGTGGCTTTAGGTGCCATAGCTGGAGGTTGCAATTTTATCTCCTTTTATCCTATGTCTCCTTCAACCGGGGTGTCGGTTTTTTGCGCGCAGCATTCTCAAGATTTTGACATAGTGGTTGAACAGGCAGAGGATGAAATTAGTGCCATGAATATGGTAATTGCAGCCTGGTACGGGGGTGCACGAGCAATGGCTTCTACCTCTGGAGGAGGTTTTGCTCTTATGGAAGAGGGATTAAGTCTTGCGGGTATGTTGGAGGTGCCGGTTGTTATTCATCTTGGTCAAAGACCAGGGCCCGCAACAGGACTTCCCACTAGGACAGAACAGGCTGACCTTGAGCTAGCTCTTTATGCGGGTCATGGAGAGTTTCCCAGGATTATCTTTGCCCCAGGCGGGATTGAGGATGTCTTTTACCTCACCCAGAGAGCTTTTAATCTTGCCGATAAATATCAGGTTCCGGTATTCGTGCTCACCGATCAGTACCTGCTTGATTCTTACTATAACATACCTTCTCTTGATGTATCAAATATAAAAATAGAAAAATGTATGGTTAAAACCCATAAAGACTACAAAAGATACAAGCTTACTCAGGAGGGAGTATCTCCTCGAGGTATCCCTGGATTTGGAGAAGGTCTTGTGGTAGTAGATAGTGATGAGCATGATGAGGAAGGGCATATTACCGAGGACTTTGAGGTAAGAACAAAAATGGTTGATAAAAGACTTAAAAAACTGGATTTAATGAAAAACGAGGTAATTCCCCCCGAACTTATAGGGGATAAAAATTACCGGAGCCTGATAATAGGATGGGGTTCAACCTACGGGGTAGTCAAAGAAGCACTGGAAGAGATAGGAAAGGATTACATTTCCTTTCTTCATTTCAAACAGGTTTATCCACTGCATTCTCAAACCTTAGAATACCTCAAAAAAGCAGAAAAGCGTGTGGTGATTGAAAATAATGCTACTTCGCAATTGGGCAAGTTGATAAAGCTTTATACCGGTATTGAGGTAAAAAAAAAGATTCTCAAATACAATGGTCTGCCTTTTTCTGTAGAAGAAGTGGTAGAGAGTTTGAAAAAGATATTGGATGAGGGGGTATAATTTATGGACGCCAAAGTATTTGATATGCACGATATTGATATAGCTTGGTGTCCCGGATGCGGTAACTTTAGTATTCTTAATGTGTTAAAACAAGCCCTATCTGAGCTTAAGATAAAACCGGAAAGACTGGTAATTGTTTCAGGAATAGGACAGGCAGCAAAAACTCCTCATTATCTGAAAACTCACGTATTTAATGGGCTGCACGGAAGGTCTCTCCCAGCAGCAACTACTATAAAGCTTGCCAATCCGGGACTTACTGTGATAGCTGAAAGCGGTGATGGATGCATGTATGGTGAAGGTGCAAATCATCTCCTCCATGCAATTCGTAGAAATCCTGATATAACAAACATCATTCACAATAATATGGTCTATGGGTTGACCAAGGGGCAGGCTTCACCTACCAGCGGGGAGGGTTTTAAAACCCCGGTTCAGGTGAGAGGTGTGTTTCTTGAGTCATTTAACCCGCTAGCGGTAGCAGTTGCCCTGGATGCCTCTTTTGTTGCCAGAGCATTTGCCGGCGATGCGGACAAGACAAAAGAAACACTGAAAAAAGCTATCATACACAAAGGCTTTGCACTGGTAGATATCTTTCAGCCCTGTGTTACCTATAATAGAGTCAATACATATAAATGGTTCAAAGAAAAGACCTACTATCTTGACGATTCATACGATCCTTGCAATAGGCAGGAGGCATTCAAAAGGGCAACAGAGAAAGACCGGCTCCCCCTGGGGATTTTGTATGTGAATTCCTGTAAATCGACCTTCGAAGAAAATATAAGTATTTATCAAAGAAGCACCGATCCCCTGTATAAGAGGGAGCCGGATATAGGAAAATTACACGATTTAATTGATTCAAAAAGAAGAATCTGAAAGGGAAAAGGAAAAGTGACGTATTGGCTAGGAGTGAAATAGTGGTTCAGACAGAGTGCAACATTCATGGTTCCTTAAAGAAGAAAATGATCTTACCATGTGGAGAGGAAAAGGTAGATGAAACCCTGGAAGAAGTGAGGTCTGATGATTATGATATTCTTGTTCTTCCAGGCGGAAGGGCACCTGAAACTATAAGAAAAGATAAGAAGGCTGTTGAGATTGCCAGAGATTTTCGTCAGAAAAATAGACCAGTCTCAGCTATATGTCACGGTCCACAGCTCCTCATAACAGCAGGTCTGGTAAAAGGCAAACATGCAACCTGTTATAAGTCAGTGGCTAAGGAGATGAAAGATGCTGGTGCCCTTTATGAAGACAAGGAAGTCGTTGTTGATGGGAATCTTGTTACTTCCCGACAGCCGTCCGACCTTCCTCTATTTTTAAAAGAGACAATGAGGATGCTTGAAAGAACGGTGTAAAATCTATGCGATAAATGACCTCTTAAAGTAACCCCCCAGGTCGAATGTTGGTTGTGTCAAGATTAGTGTGTAGGATATTCTGAGTTAATTCAACAAATCCGTTAAGAACCGAAAAGGCACACTATTCGAAAGAATGGGTTGCAAAGGTACAGATCCTCATAAAAAGATGGCCGGCCTACCGAAGTTTTTTAAAGCAAAGCCCGTTCTTTTGAATGGGCTTTTTCATTTTTAGGAGGTAAACAACGAAAGATGAACGTAAGATAAAAGATGAGCTTATAAATGAATTAGCAAGGGGACGTCAACGAGTTACTGAATCGGAAGCATCAAAAATCCAGCAGGAGGATGCACAGAAGGCGTTTTTAGAGGCAAATGCACAACTACGAGGGTTTCGGCAAGCTATGGAAGGCATTCATACTACTTTGGATTTAGAAAGGGTATTTAAACAAGTAACCGAAGGAATTGTCTATTCTATGGGATATACCACTGCTTTTGTCATAGCGCTGAGCGACGACAAAAAGTTTTTTGAAATTAAGAGTCTTTCCACGAAAAAAAAGCTTTTGCTTCAGATAGATAAAATATTGGGGTTTCCACTCATGAATTTCTCATGTCCGGCAAATTCTAAATTAAGCACCGCTGTAAGATCAGCAATGAGGGGTAAAGTAGTGGTTGCCAGGACCCTGGCGGAAATTTTGTATCCCTTGATCAGCAAAAAAGTGTGCTCAGCTCTTCAAAAAATTGGAGGAACAAAGAATTACATTTTGGTGCCGCTAAAGGTTGAAAAAAGGACAATTGGAGGGCTGTTTATCACAAGCCCTCGTAAAGAGGTTTCCAAAGAAGAATTAAGGATGGTTGAACTTTTTGCCCGCACCGCCTCCCATGCCATTAACAACGCTGACCTACATTTGCAAGTCAAGCGGGCCAAGGAGGAGATTGAAAAGGAGCACAATCTGTTACAAATGCTCATAGACAATATTCCCGATATCATCTACTTTAAAGACAAAAAGAACCGATTCATCAGAGTCAACAAAGCAAAAGCTGAGTATTCAGAAACTACTCCTGAGAAGATGATTGGAAAAACTGACTTTGACTTCTACCCCGAAAAAGAAGCTAAAAAGTGTTTTGCTGATGATAATCAGGTAATGGAATCTAATGTACCTCTCATTGATAGAATAGAGAAAATTACCTTTTCAGATAAGAGGGAAAGTTGGCTTTCTACTACAAAGATACCTCGATATAATGAGAAGGGTGACGTAATAGGCACCATGGGTATATCCCGGGATATCACCAGGCGCAAGAGGGCAGAGGAGGGGCTTGCCTATATAGCTACCCACGATACCCTAACCGGCCTTCCCAACAGGGCTCTGTTCAATGACCGCCTCGGTATGGCGATAACCCGCGCGCAACGTGAAGGGAAAAAAGTGGCAGTGATGATGCTTGATCTGGATTGGTTCAAGAGGATCAATGACTCACTGGGGCACAAGGTAGGAGATGGGCTTCTGCAAGCTGTTGGCAGTCGGCTAAAAGATATTTTGCGCAAAACTGATACTGCTGCCCGCCTGGGAGGGGATGAGTTCTTGCTGCTTTTGCCAGAGATTACTCGGGTAGAGGATACGACCAAGATTGCCCAAAAGGTTCTGAGGACCTTTCAAAAACCTTTTGCAGTTGGCCAGGAGGAACTTAACATCACCACCAGCATGGGGATTGCTGTTTATCCTGAGCATACAGAAGATGCAGAGACCTTAATAAGGTATGCTGATGTTGCCATGTACCAAGTTAAAAAGTCTGGCCGGAACAGTTACCGGTTCTACGGTTTTGGAGGCAAAGAGAATGAAAGATAAATGCAGGACAAAGGATGGGCTTGTAGAGGAGCTGGTAAAGTTGTGCACAAGAGTTGCCGATTTAGAAAAGTGGGAATCAGAGAAAAATTACCGGACATTAATCGAGAATGCTAATGAGGTTATCGTTGTAATCCAAGATGGTCTGGTTAAGTTTGTTAATTCAAAAGCTACTGATCTTTCAGGTTATTCAAAAGAAGAGATGATCTCCAGACCTTTCACAGAATTTATACATCCGGATGATCAGGAGATGATGAAAGAAAACTACCTTAGAAGGCTGAAAGGCGAGGAGGTTCCTCATCTTTACTCTTTCAGATTCATTGACAAGGAGGGGAATATAAGGTGGGGGGAGATCAGTGCAGCTTTAATTGATTGGGAGGGAAAACCCGCAACTTTAAATTTCCTAACTGATATTACTGAACGCAAGAGGGCAGAGGAGGCTCTACAGGAGAGTGAGGAGAAGTATCGCTCCCTGGTTGAATCTATCGAAGACAGCGTATATTTGGTAGATAGGAATTGCCGGTATCTGTTTATGAATAAAAAATATCTATCAAGGTTTCGCTTGCCAATAGATAAAGTCATAGGTAGAACGTACGGCGAGTTCCATTCCCAAGAGGCAACGAAAGAGTTTGCAGAGAAAGTGAATGGGGTATTCGAGACTCACAGATCATTTTGGTATGAACATAGAAGCCAAAGAGACGGTAGATATTTCCTTCGAACTTTAAGTCCTGTTAAAGAACCAGACAGAAGAACAATAGCGGTGACTGTGGTTTCAAAAGACATCACCGAGCGCAAGAGGGCCGAGGAGAAACTTCAACGTACTCTTGAGAAACTGCGGAAAGCCTTGGGGGCAACCATCAAGGCCATGATGTTGACCGTTGAAACGAGAGATGCTTATACCGCAGGCCATCAGCAACGGGTGACCGACCTTACCCGTACTATAGCCAAAGAGATGGGCCTTTCGGAGTACCAGATTGATGGTATCCGTATGGCTGCGAGCATTCATAATATTGGTAAGATAGGGGTGCCAGCCGAGATTCTCAACAAGCCCGTTCGCTTATCCAATATCGAATTCAATTTAATTAAGATTCATCCTGTAGTCGGCTACAATATCTTAAAGAAAATTCAATTTCCGTGGCCTGTAGCCAAGATAGTCCTTCAACATCATGAAAGAATGAACGGCTCCGGTTATCCCCATGGTCTATCTGGTGAAGACATTCTTCTGGGAGCCCGAATCTTAGGCGTAGCCGATGTGGTTGAGGCTATGGCCTCTCACCGACCTTATCGGCCAGCTTTTAGTATTGATAAATCCTTGGAAGAAATCTCTCACAATAAGGGGATCCTCTACGATCCTCGAGTAGTAGATGCTTGCTTGAAACTTTTTAGAGAGAAAAAATTTAAGTTTGAGTAGAATATAAGCAACTAATTACTCAATACTAGGAAGGGTTGTCGCCTTCTATGTGGCGAAAATCCAGAAAAAACTTAAAAGAAACCCTAACTTCAATAACTCTGGAGGAACTTGCCGAGCGTCATAAAAAAAGAATTACGAGACTTGGAGCAAAATAAGGAGGTAGTAGTGCACCCGAGTTTCCTATGAAGGAGGTAGAATGTGGGCAGGAGATTTTAGAATGGCCAGTAAGAAAGTTTATTTACCAATCAAGGGTATGACCTGTACTTCTTGTGCCCGGACTATTGAGAAAAACCTAAAGAAAAAGAAAGGGGTTCACTCGGCCAATGTTAACTTTGCCTCGGAGAAAGCTTATGTAGACCTCGATCCCCAGATAATCAACCATAACGATTTGATTGAGGCAGTTAGAGAATTCGGTTACGATGTGGTCCAGAAAAGCGAGAGGATAACTCTAGAGATTGGAGGGATGAGTTGTGCTTCCTGTGCTCAGAGGATCGAGAAAGCTTTAAAAAAGCCATGGGCGTGCCGGAGACTCACGTTAAT
Organism: uncultured Clostridia bacterium; assembly: GCA_964543295.1. Lineage (GTDB taxonomy): Bacteria > Aerophobota > Aerophobia > Aerophobales > AE-B3A > AE-B3B. Next base: position 8,990 of record CAZIXA010000006.1, read on the forward strand.
TTTGCTACCGAGAAGGCATCTATCTCCTATGATTAATCTATGGCTACCGGTGAGTCCATGCCAATATTGAAGAGAGCCGGTGATGAAGTTATTGGAGCTACGGTAAACCAGCAGGGGTTCTTAAAGGTGAAGGCAACCAAAATAGGAAAGGATACCTTCTTATCTGTAGCGGCAGCTCTCACCTTCATTTCCTGGCTTATCTTTCCTGGTGTTTTAAAAGTGGTAGGCGTGTGGGCCGGATCTTTTCTTCCCTGGGTTAATCCCACTCTGGGAGTGTTTACCCTGGCTATCTTTGCCACGGTAGCGGTATTAGTTATTGCCTGTCCCTGTGCCCTGGGACTGGCCACCCCTACTGCTCTTATGGTGGGAAGCGGGATGGGAGCTGAGAACGGTATCCTTATCCGCGAAGGGGCAGCTATTCAGACCCTTAAAAATGTTCATACGGTCATCTTCGATAAGACCGGAACCATTACTAGGGGAAGGCCGGGGGTAACCGATGTCATACCTGCCAAGGGATTCAAGGCTGAGGAGGTTCTCCGTCTGGCAGCCAGCGTAGAGATGCGGTCTGAGCATCCATCCATTGCCCCCGTCAACGAGACAGTGGGCGCCTCGGGTTTAAAACCAACACGGCGCAAGGCCGACTGAGTTATCTCAGAAGGAACATACTGAGTAGACAATCCCCTGAAAGGTACCAGCAGCAACTCCTTTCATAGAGAAAATACCTGCCTACCTTCTCGGAGACAAATTCAGCCGCTTCTTGGCAGGCACCATTCCCTTCCGTCTTTTTTGATGAGTCTCTCAGCCTCCTCAGGACCAAAGCTCCCTGCCCGGTAGTTTGGAAATTCTTTCTTTTTATTTTTGATAATCCTGAGTATAGGATCTACGTAGTTCCAGCTAGCTTTCACACCATCCCATCTGGGGAATAATGTTTGGTCTCCTAACATTATCTCGTACCCCAGCGTTTCATATGCCTCAGGAGCATTCATGTCAAACTGGTAGGGGTGACATAATTCCATCGCAAGGTAATGATCTATTCGGTAAACCTTTTCTTCCTTAAAGATAGAATAAATGCACTTATTCAATTCTCTGGCAGAAGCAAGATTATAGCCAAGGGGTTTCTCAAAGACTACTCTTTTCCATCCTTCCCTATTCACCAGATTGCTTGATCTTACCATGTCTGTGGCTGATTCAAATAGATTTGGCGGTAAAGCAAGGTAAAATATTTTGTTACCTTTGCAGTTATATCTCTTGTCGGTCCAGGCCCTTCTTTGGTTAAAGTTTCCCCTGAAGGGGGGGAGTTTCTTTTTCGTTTTCCTTGACTTTTTCTTGGCATGTGTTACTATTTTGAAAATAGTAATACATGCAGATGGCGTTTAAAAGTGTTGCGGAGAGGATGTCAGAAGAGATGTGTGCTCCAATAACTGTAACTACGGGAGGAGCGGTTTGAATATGACAGGAAGTGGCTTAAGAAGACAGAAGATGCAGGACTTAAGGGTGTAGCTGAAGAATTGAAAAAGATTATTCAACTTTCAGAAGAAATAAATAAATGTATTGAGTCAGCAATTAAAAAATTAAAAATTATGGGTTATGGGAGATCTATATGCATGAATGGGCGTTAGCAGAAGCGGTAATTTCTACCGCACTTAAGATATCAAAAAAAGAAAATTTCAAAGGAATTACTAAAATTAAAATCAAGATGGGCGAATTACAGCAAATAGATATAGAGATATTTGAATTTGCTCTAAAAGAAATTATCCAACCTCAAAGACCAATGCTGAGAAAAGCAAAGATAGAGCTCGAAACAGAAAAAGCTATCTTAAAATGTAGGGTATGTGGACACAAATGGGCTTTTGGTGATGCCATAAAAAGATTAAATGAGGAAGAATCTGAATCAATACATTTCGTTCCCGAGATCGCCCATGTCTATATCAGATGCCCTAAATGTAAGAGTCCCGATTTTGAAGTTATAAGAGGACGCGGAGTCTGGATAGGCTCTATTGAAGGAAGGTAATTAAAGATGGACCCAAGATTAGAGATTATTGATAAAAGATTAAAAAATATAAAGAGATTGATTGCTATTTCGGGTGGAAAAGGTGGGATTGGTAAAAGTTTGATCGCATCTACTTTGGCATTAACCCTATCAGAGTTGGGTTACAAAGTGGGTCTATTGGATTTAGATTTTAGCGGTCCTTCTGCACACATAGTATTAGGAACAAGAGGAATTTATCCAAAAGAAGAGAAGGGAATTATCCCACCTAAAATTTACGGCATCAAGTTTATGTCAATTATTTATTATGCTGGTGATGATCCTTTGCCATTGAGAGGCATTGACGTTTCGAATGCCATAATAGAGTTGTTGGCTATTGCCCGATGGGGTCAATTGGATTTTCTAATCGTTGATATGCCTCCTGGTATTGGAGATACAGCCCTGGATACAATTCGGTTAATGAAAAAAACTGAATTTCTCGTAGTGACTACCCAGTCAAAAGTAACTTTGGAAACTGTTAAAAAGGTATTGAAAATTTTGAAAGAATTGAGAGTTCTAATCATAGGTATTATTGAAAATATGAGGATGACAAAGTCTCCATTGGTAAAAAAAGAGTTAAAAACATTTAATACATCCTTTTTGGGTGAAATAGAATTCGATAAAGATCTTGAGAATTTAATAGGATATGTAAATAAACTTCTAAAAACCGACTTTGCACAAAATATAAAGAAAATTGTTTTGAATGCACCTGAATTCAAATTAAGGAAAGAATTATAAATGTCTAATCCCACCTGAAGGCGAAAAACTACTATTGACAGGTATCTTCGGAGAGCGGGAACTTATCGATGCAAAAATTAAAATGATTAACCTTCTCCACCATAAGATAATTTTGGAGAAAAGAGCATAAAACGCAAAGAGGTTAATTGACATTTCATTGTTTTGTGTTATCATATTAAAAATAGTAACACACATTATGCGGAGGGTGAGTCTAATGGAAGAAATAGTGAGATTTGGGGTCTCCATGGAGAAAAATCTTTTAGCAAGCTTCGATGAGTTGAACTCCAGGAAAGGATACACTAATAGATCAGAGGCTCTCAGAGATCTCGTCAGAGATCATCTGGTGGAAGAAGAATGGAGGACAGAGAAAAAAGAGATGACAGGGACAATTACCATCGTTTATAACCACCATTCACGGGGCCTTTCAGATACTCTAACTGATCTCCAGCACCAATTCCTTAACCTGATAATCTCTACTATGCATGTACATCTGGATGAAGATAATTGCCTCGAGGTTCTGGTAGTTAAAGGAATGGTGGATAAAATTAAACCTGTCGCTGATAAGCTGATAAGTACCCGTGGAGTAAAGCACGGAAAGCTGACTATGACTACTACGGGGAAAGAATTATCTTAGACATTTTAGGAGGAAATCTTATGCATATTTCAGATGGTGTTTTATCGGCCCCGGTGTGGATTGGAGGTTATGCCGCTGCTGCCAGTATTATCGCGGCTAGCATGAAGAAAATAAAGGTGGAAAATATGCCCAAGGTAGCCGTAATGACCTCTGCTTTTTTTGTTGCGTCTCTGATTCATGTCCCTCTTGGCCCCACCAGTGTGCATCTCATCCTGAACGGTCTGGTAGGAATAATTTTGGGACCGGCTGCTTTTATATCAATTTTTGTTGGTCTCGTTCTGCAAGCTTTTTTATTTCAGCACGGGGGAATCACTACCATTGGAATCAATGCCATTATGATGGGGACTCCAGCGCTATTGGCATATAAAATATTCAATCTAAGAAATAAATTTAACTTCAGAGAGAATGAATTCGTTTTTGGGGCTTTGGCTGGTGGTTCTGGGGTTTTCTTTGGAACAGTTATTCTGGCATTGGCATTGATGACTACGGGGAGTGAATTTGTGGGAGTGGCCAAATATGCGGCCCTGGCCCATCTGCCCATAATGATCATCGAGGGAATCATGACCGGCTTCATCGCTTCATTTCTGATGAAGGTAAAACCAGAAATTCTAAAGGGGGGGTGATTGGATGTAGATGATTACACTAACGTTTAATGTATACGTTGAAACACTTCAAATCATAGGGAGGAGGATAAGATGAAAAAAATTAGTGTAATGGTGCTGATTATGGTATGCCTGGTTGTTGGGTGGGCAGTAAGCGCAAGTGCTCACTTTGGGGCGCTAATCCCTTCTGACGATATCATCACCCAGGAAGATAGTAAAACCATAACGTTAGAAGTAAAGTTCATTCACCCCATGGAAGGTGATTACATGGAGATGGAAAAACCAAAGAAGTTCGGGGTAAGAATTGGCGGTAAGAATGTGGATTTACTGGGGACTCTCAAGGCAAAGAAAGGAAGAGGGGTTGATCAGACAAAGGATTTTACCTATTGGCAAACGACTTATAAAATCAAGAGACCCGGCGACTACACGTTTTACGTTGAACCCAAGCCGTACTGGGAGCCGGCGGAGGATTGTTACATTATTCACTATACCAAAGTATGCCTAAACGCACTGGGGCTGGAAGAAGGTTGGGATGACGAAATTGGTTTGGAGACGGAGATTGTCCCTCTGACAAGACCATATGGATTGTGGACCGGAAATCTATTCACCGGAGTGGTGAAGGTCAAAGGAGAACCGGTGCCTTATGCAGAAGTAGAGATAGAGTATTACAATAAAGACGGTACAATAAAACCTCCTGCCGATCCGTATATCACTCAGGTAGTTAAGGCCGATAAGAATGGCGTTTTCTCCTATGCTATGCCAAAAGCAGGATGGTGGGCATTTGCCGCCCTGAATGAAGCCCCATGGACAATTAAGGGACCTGATGGGGAAGATAAACCCATTGAGATTGGTGCCGTTTATTGGGTAAGAACCAGAGACATCAAATAGGAGGGAAAAAGGAGCTATAATGAGAAAAGATAATTTAGCCAGAAGAGCTTTTGATTGCCATAAGCTTTTAATCAGTTTCGTCTTCTTAAGTTTGCTGTTGCTAATGACAGCTTCCGTTGTCTTTGCTCACAAGGTAAATATTTTTGCATATGTGGAAGGCGACACAGTATATACTGAAAGTTATTTCTCTGATGGAACAAAGGTAAAAGATGGGGTAGTGCAAGTATACGACAGCCAAGGAACCAAATTGCTGGAGGGTAAGACTAATAAAGACGGGGAATTTAATTTTAAGCCTCCCAAGAAAGACGATTTAAAGATAGTCCTTCTTGCCAGCATGGGCCACAAAAACACATATACCCTCTCGGCAGATGAACTACCCGATGTCATAGCGGCGCAGAAGCCAGAGAAAGCAGAACCCAAAGAGCCCAAAGTCAAAGAGGTCGCGGAGGTCGATTTAGACCAAATTAAAAGAATCATAGACACATCTCTTGATGAAAAACTAAAGCCGATTATGAGACAACTGATCAAGGCGCAGCAGCGCGAAGTATCCTTTACAGAAGTGATAGGTGGGATTGGGTATATCTTCGGCATCATGGGGATCATCTTATATTTTGTTAGCAAGAAAGAGGTTAAAAAGAAGAATGCATCTACCCGAGATTGACAAATTCGCCCATCTCAAATCGCCCTTGCATTCGTGGGATCCAAGAGTAAAAATAATCTCCATCTCCATCCTAATCCTCTCCATTGTTCTCCTGCAGGATCTCAGAGTGGCTTTTCTTGGACTTGCCTTGGCCATCATTTTGGTCTTTGTGTCCAAAATTCCTTTCTCTTTTGTCTTCGTTCATCTAAGATGGGTTCTTTTCTTTGTTCTGGCACTTTTTGTCGTTATCTCCCTGACCGTCCCCGGTAACCTTTTAGTGAGACTTTCTTTTTTGGGCATCTCCCAAGAGGGGGTCAAGCTCAGTCTTTTAATAAGTTTGAGAGCGATTAGCGCTGCTTTGCTGATATTTCCTATGATAGGGACAACAAGGTTCAATTTGACTCTCAAGGCCCTTCAAAAAATAAAGATTCCGGATAAGCTCATTCAACTCCTTATGTTCACCTACCGATACATCTTTCTTTTCCTGGATGAGGAAAAAAGAATATTTATTGGTGCCAATTCCAGGGGTTGGGTGAGAAAAACAAATCTTTCTAGCCTAAAGACTATAGGAAGCCTGGTGGGGATGCTGTTAGTTCATAGTTTTGAGAGAACAGAGCACATCAGGGATGCTATGATCTCCAGAGGCTATAATGGTGAATTAAAGATACTGGACGAATTTTCTCTTAGCCCTAAAGATTTTATCAAAGCATCACTGATTATCGCTTTCGCCTTGTTATTAAATCTTTCCCGGTGGATGAGATGAAGAAGATTATAAGGGTAAGAAATCTTGACTATATTTATCCTGATGGTACCAAGGCCCTTAAGGCAATAGATTTAGACATCTTTAAAGGTGAATCCGTTGGCCTGATCGGACCTAATGGGGCAGGCAAGTCTACCCTCCTTCTTCATTTAAATGGGATTCTTAAGGGGCGGCCAGGCTCAGTTGAAATTCTGGGGCTAAAGGTAGAGGAGAAAAATCTCGTAAAAATCAGGCAGAAGGTAGCCATAGTCTTCCAGGAACCAGATGATCAGCTCTTCATGCCCACCGTTTTTGATGATGTTGCCTTTGGTCCAATAAATGCAGGCTATTCCAAAGAAAAAGTGAGGGAAAAGGTAAGTAAGGCATTAAAAGAGGTAAGGATGGAGGATTATGAGAAAAGGTGTTCTCATCATTTGAGTTTTGGGGAAAAGAAAAGAATTTCTCTGGCTACCGTTTTATCAATGCAGCCCGAAATTCTAATCCTGGATGAGCCCACTAGCAATCTGGATCCTAGAGCAAGAAGGCACTTAATAAAGCTGCTTAAAAATCTTGACCTGACCAAGATAATTGCTGGCCATGACCTGGAATTAATTCTAGATATCTGCCCAAGGGTAATTCTTTTAAATGAAGGTAAAATTGTGGCTAATGGAGACGCAAAAAAGATTCTGAGTAATAAATCGCTTATGGAGTCTCATGGCCTGGAGATACCTTTATCCCTTAAGCATCGATAACCAGCCCAATTTCCCGCCTCTGAGCAAGACATTCCAGGAGAATCTTCCCCAATTTTTAAGTGCCCAAATGACTTGACATATTATGCTTTTTTTATATATTTATTTATATAAAAAAGAAGGAGAAGAATATGCGAACTACAATTGAAATTGAGGATGACCTGCTTAAGGAGGTTATGGAGAGCTCTCACTCCAAAACAAAAAAAGGGGCTATTGTGACTGCTCTTACCGAATACCTTAAAATGAAGAAGAGGAGAGAGCTTATAGAGATGATCGGAAATCATGAAGACTTCGATCTTACATTGAAAGACCTGGAGAAGATGCGAGATGAGGAATAAAAGGGTTCTGGTTGATACATCTGCCTGGATTGTGAGTTTTAAGAAGAAAGGTAATGATGAACTTAAGGAATTCTTAAAACATTCCCTGCAGGAAGGGACAGCAGCAACTAACGAGCTGATTATTTTAGAACTTCTTCAGGGATGTAGAAACAGGGAAGAGTTTCAAAATCTTAAGACGAGACTGGAAAGTTTAGACAGAGTAGAAATTACCAAAGGAGTGTGGGGAAGAACTTTTAGTCTTGGATTCTCTCTAAGAAGAAAGGGAATTATTATTCCTACGGTGGATCTTGTTATAGCTTGCTCAGCTATGGAAAATGGTTGTCTTCTTCTGCATCACGACAGACACTTTACAATGATGAGAAGCTATTCAGCTCTCCAGGCCGTAGATTTTTTGCAGAAAAAAGAGAATAAACTCTAAATCCTTTACGAAATGTTTCCAGTTGTGCACTTTTTAATACCGACCATTGATGGTCGACAAAGATGATTAAGAGGAGAGCATGAGCTATAAGGAAGCAGTGGAAAGGAAAATTACTGAAAGAGCCAGTGAGTTAGGTCAATGTAGAGAACTCTGGAGAAAAATTGTTAATGCCTACGACCACGGTGGAGAGCTTGCAATTAAGTCCGTTCTAATTGAGCACAGTGGGAGCTTAACTAAGGAATTCGATAAATTGTTAAATCAACTCAGGAAAAGATTATAATAAGAAAGAGAAAATGATCACGTTGAAAGGCTTGAAAGTAAAGGGATTCCGAGCATATATGAAAGGTAAAGAGTTTACCTTTGATAACCCTGCAATACTTCTTTTTGGAGAAAATCATTGTGGAAAAAGTAGCACATTGAATGCTATTGAGTGGTGCCTGTTTGGGAATGAATGCATGGGGACACGGACCGGAATCCGTGAGCGCATTGACTGGGAGATACCCAATCGAAATATGTACCCCCCTAACGTGTCAGTTGAACTGGAGCTCGAAGATAAAACAGCAGGAGATAAACTTACTATCTTCCGCCGGTGGGTAAGTGCCAGAAAAGACGAGTTGAAAGTAACTTTGCCGGATGGACAATCATTAAAAGGACAAGAGGCTGAGGAGAAACTTGCGCAAGTTCTCAAGTCTTCATTTAGAGACTTTCTGACAACGGTCTATCAGCATCAAGAAGCTATCCGGGCTGTCCTTACTCAGGAGCCAAGAGAAAGAAACGACGCTATCGACCGTCTATTGGGACTTTCGGATTACAGAAACACATTGACAGGCATAGATGCAGCAAGACTACCAGCGGAGCAGAAAAAGATGGGCGAGAATTTTGACAGCTTTACCGGCGAAATAGAAGTTGCCTTGCGTACCCGAGAGAGCGACTTAAAGGGTAAGAGAGATGCAGCAGGTCAGAAGGGGCTAAGAGAAGACCAGCTTGATGAGGCAGGAGCATTAAAGATTGGTAAGGAAGCTAAGGGTCAATTAAACCAATTTGCTTCAGAAGCAGGCCTTTCCCTCGTTGACCTGCCGGTTCCAGAACAGTGGAAGAAATTGCCACAGTTCCAAGAAGTGGCAAATGGAGAGATAAAAAGATTTCGATCAGAGATGCCCGATGTAAAAAAGCAACGAGATTTGTTTGACCTCAGGTCCAAAATTACAGAATTGAGACAAAAATACAAACAAAAGAGGCAGTACCGGGATATTACCGGGGTCAAGTTTGAGGATTTCGTCAGGCAGAAAGGGGACCATAAGTCTATAGGCGGCAAAATCAAGGAGATGCAAAACAGGCTTGATAGCAAAGAAAAGAAATTGCGTGAAGTGAACGCAAAAGCAGTTTTGGTAAGAGACGCAATTGAATACCTAACTTCAGGTATCAGAATACCTGAAAATCGTTGCCCTGTTTGCGGGAATAAGGCCCCCGATTTACTGGAGCATTTAGAGAAGGAATGGGAACAAGAAATTGAAAATCAGGTTAGAGAAATCCAAAAACAAATAAAAAATTTAAAAATTCAATTAAAACAGTTTGAAGATTTGGATGAAGAATACTGCAAACTCAAGGAAAATTTTGAAAATGCTAATAAAGAGATGGAAAAGATTAATAAAAAAATCGGGGAGGCGTTGGATAGAGAGATTGCCGATAAGGATGATCCTCAGGTGCTTCTTAATAACGAGCTGGGGAAGATCGAAAAAGAATTTAAGAAATTGGAACAAGCGGTAAAATCGAAGCAAGAAACATTAAATAAAGTATCCATCTTATTGGAACAGATGCTGCTTATTGTGGACATATTGAATCTGGAAGAAAAAAAGAAAGTTGTCGAACAAATTCAGCAGTCACTCGAATATCAGCGGATGGAAGAATTAAGAGACCAGATGGCTATACTGGTTAATGATGTAGATAAGATTAAACGTGCAATAAGTGAGGTATCTCATGAAGAAGCGCAGCAGAAAGTTTCCTCAGCGGGAGAGGTGATAGGTAATTATTTTCGTCAAATTGCGCATAACCCATCGGTAAGCAAAATAGAGTTTTGGGTAAGTGTCGATTCCAGAACGGCCCGTAACTCCTATGAATTTAAGGACCAAAGGGGGAAAGATCTGGCGCCTATCCTCAGCCAAGGAGACCTAAATGCCATGGCGTTGTCTATTTTCTTAGGAATGGCTTGCTCAAAGGGATCAACCCAGGCGTTTGGATTTGTTATATTGGACGACCCCTCTCAAAGCCTGGGTTCTGAACATAAAGAAAAATTAGTTGAGGTGTTAGATGATGTTCTCAATGAACGGATGGTTATCTTGGCCTCTATGGATAAGGAATTGCAAGATCTGGCTCTTTCAAAAATGACCAAAGCAAAAACTAGGTACATTTTCTCTGACTGGGCTCCGGAACGGGGTCCTGAAGTGAGAAAAGAGTGAAGCCTATGAAGACTAAAACTTATGAGCGATTAAAAAGTTTGCACCATAAATACGGACCACAGGAGTTTGGTAAACTATGCCAGAAATTTCTGGCAATTACCTTTCAGATGGCAGGCTATAGTCGTATAGTGGAAAGAGGGGTACAAGGGGTGGATATAGATGCAGCGGGAGAAAATGGAGAAAAATACGCTATTGAAGTTAAGACGACGGTAACGAAGTCCATCAATTTTGAACAAAAAGATGTTGATGGTCTCCAAAAACGTAAAGAGGACGGCTATCAACCCGTACTGGCTGTGCTTCGTCTCGATAGGTTCTCGGATTGGATTTTTGCTAGAGCTAATGAAATCAAACCAGGAAGCTTATATATAGATTCCCTTCGGGTTCATAGGTTACGTGAACTTGAAGGATGCACACGCCCTCTTTTTGATAAGGCAATTGGGAATCACTTCCATAGGACGATGCAAGAAGCACAGAGATATCTGGATAATTTTCTGCGGCAAAAAGGTGTAGAGGTACGCCGACTGTGAGGTGGCTAGCTTAGGTTTTAATTCTTTAAGTATCTTTTTATTTGGTTTTTTGATGGGCATTGCCCCTTGTGTTCCATATGTAGCAATTCTCACCTATATTGCCTGTGTAGCAGAAAATGCTGTTTTTTTGGGTATATTGTATGCTGCGTTGTTTGCGGCAGGTACAGCACTTGCCCCCATAGCATCAGGGTCTTTGATGGGTATTATTCCAGAGAAGCTATTTAGGTCAGCTAAATTGCTCAAGACTTTTCAGGTAGTTTGTGGAGTAGTTCTTGTTTTTTTTGGATTTCAGCTTATCTATTACGTGTTGAATCTGATCACTTGATTTATTTAATTTGCGCGCCCTCCGTGTCACCATCAAATTACATACAGGGTTATGAGAAAGAAATCTTGACAGAATAAATTTCAAAAGGAAACTTAAATCAGAAGATGAATGCGAAAATGATGCTTAACCGTCTCTTGTGAATAGAAGAGGAAACACTATATCGCTCGTACAGCAAGGAATCCAAACTGCCAGGAATAAAATTAAGAAGATAAAAGGAAGCAAGGGAATCCAGTTTCCCATCCCAAATGCTGTGAAGTAGAACAGCGATGCCCACGTGCTTAGCAACACGTGTCCAGCGTGCGGGAATTTAGTGGTAGGTTTCCAATAACCGATGGTAATGCCGATTAACGCCATGGGGTTTACAAGCCACCATTTTTCGATAAAACCTACATGGAACTCCATTTTGAGAGTAAGTAAAACTCCTCCCAGATAAGGAATTATCGCATCACTTAATGTAGCTATGCCGATCGACCCCACATAACCAATTAAAATCGCCTCCCAGACTTTATGCTTAGCATTTCGCTTATATATAGCTGTGGTCACAAGTGCGCTCAATACAACATGAACTGGATGGAAGATATAAAAAAGAGTGTGCGAAATTCCGGAAGGAACATTACCCAAAGCCATTATGGCCATGATGATAATTCCTGTAATAGCCCCAAAAAAAGTAAAAGGAGCATGCCTTTTGAGCTCATTCGCTATTCGTCTGATCATTTTTTTCTTTTTCGTACTCTTAAGTTCTCTTCCCTAGTAAATCAAAGGCAGCCTGTTTTGCCTCTTGGTAAACCCCTTTGAGGGGGATTTTAAGGTGGGTGGCAATCTTTCGGCATTCTTCATAGCTAGGGGAGATGTTTTTGACGATGCCATCATGTTTTCCAATTTTAACCTCGATTTTACCATATTTAGTGGATACTTTCCGATTTTCCCGATTTAATTTTCTTCTCTTTATTTTAGAGATTCTTACTCCCAGAGTAGTAGTTTCATTGAAGATGATCTCGAGCATCTTTTCCATTTTTTCTTGGTCTGCTATGACGCTGAGCATAGTGGCAGGTCTTGTCCTTTTCATCTGAATAGGGGTGAGGAAAACGTCTAGAGCCCCTTCATGGAATAATCTATCTACTATGTGCTCGTAAAACTCGGGATTCATGTCATCAATATTGGTTTGAATTAAAGAGACTACATCCTCCTCGTAAGCTTTTCTTATTACCCCTATCGACACTCTCAGCAAATTAGGGATGGGAAGGTCTCTTTCCCCGGCTCCATAGCCAATATGGTCTATTTTCATAGGAGGCATCTCGCCAAAGTCTTTAGTCAGACTAATAATAATAGCTGCTCCGGTAGGGGTAACTAGTTCGGCCTCGATATCACTGCCATAAACAGGAACCTCTTTTAATAACTCCAAAGTTGCCGGAGCCGGTACAGGTAGAATGCCATGAGCACATTTTATAAAACCTCTGCCAAGAGGTAAAGGGGAAGAATACACCTTCTCTACACCTAAGTATTTCATCCCGGCCACTGCCCCTACCACGTCAATAATTGTATCTAAACCACCCAGTTCATGAAAATGTACCTTTTGTACATCTTTCCCATGGATCTTTGCCTCCACGCTGGCGAGCCTGGTAAATATAGCTCGGCTCCGCTCCTTTACCTTTTCTTCCAACTTACTCTTATCCAGAATAGATAAAATGTCCTCGAGTTTTCTTTCCTTTTTTCCCTCTTTGACGCGTATCTTAATTTGGGTAGAGAGAATACCCCGTTTGGCTACTTTTTTTGCCTCAATCTGATAATCAAAAAGGTTTAGTTTATGTAGTTCGCTTTTTAGCTTTTCTACCGGTAGACCCAGATCGACCAATGCTCCCAGCACCATATCTCCACCAATGCCGGAAAAACAGTCAAAGTAGGCAGCTCTCATTTTTCTCTCCCCATGTGGTTAATCAAACTGGCCATATATCCAGCTCCAAATCCATTATCAATGTTGACCACTGCTATCCCGGGAGCACAGCTATTAAGCATGGTAAGAAGAGCAGAAACGCCCTTAAAGCTGGCTCCGTATCCCACAGAGGTGGGTACCGCTATGACTGGTTTACTCACCAGGCCCCCGACTACACTGGGCAGAGCTCCCTCCATCCCCGCAACCACCACCAAGACGTTGGCACTAAAGAGTCTGTCTTTATTGTCAAACAGTCTGTGAATTCCAGCCACCCCTACATCGTAAAGGCGATCTACTTTATTACTCATAATTTCTGCCGTCACCGCTGCCTCCTCGGCTACTGGCATATCTGCGGTTCCTCCACTTACTACCAATATAGTATGAGGGCTTACTTTTTCTTTTCTTTCCCTGAGCACGGCTATCTTTGCCCTCTCAAAATACCTTACTTCTGGCAGACTATTTTTAATGGCCTGGTAAATCTCTTTATTTGCTCGCACAGCCATAACTGTCGATTTATTCTCCCTCATCCGCTCTGCAATATGGACAATCTGCTCAGGAGTCTTACCCGGGCAAAAAATTACCTCGGGATAGCTTCTTCGCAGCTCCCGATGAGTGTCAATCTTAGCAAAACCAACGTCCTGGTAAGGAAGAACTTTTAGCTTTTCTAGAGCTTCTTCTATCCTTATCTTACCCGATCTTACTTCCTCCAGTAGATGTCTGATTTGATCTACTTTCACTCTGATTCACCTTTTTTCTAAAACCTCATTCATGCTTCCCGGGCGATAGCCTTCTAGATCAAGTGTAACGTAAGTATATCCTAATCTTTTAAGTTTATCGATTATCAGCCTTACCATATTTTCCTGCCATAATAAGCTCATTTCCTCTTGGGCTACCTCGATTCTAGCTATCCCATCATGGTCTCTTATCCTTAGCTGTCTTATTCCCAGGCCCTTTAAAAATCTTTCCCCCTCATCAATTCTTTTTAGTTTTTCTCTAGTTATTCTAGTTCCGTAAGGAATTCGAGAAGCTAAACAGGCTAAAGAAGGTTTATCCCAGGTAGGTAGGTTCATTTTATGGGATAGGCTGCGGATCTCGGCTTTGGTTAAATGGGCTTCCTTTAAAGGGCTTTTAATACCGAGTTCTTGCCCAGCCTGCCTCCCTGGGCGAAAATCAGCCAGGTCATTATAATTGGAAGCATCCGCTACATAGTTTAAACCTTGTCCTCTGGCTATCTTATTTAATCTGGAAAATAATTCCCTTTTGCAAAAATAGCATCTTTGAGGAGAGTTCTTGACAAAATCCTGCTTCGACAGCTCCTCTGTCTGGATGACGAGATGCTTGACTCCTAATTTTCGAGCTATCTTCCTGGCTGCCTCCAGTTCGGAAGCTGGATAAGTTTCTGAGCTCGCTGTGGCTGCTACTAGCTTGTTTTCAAGCACCTCATGAGCAACCTTAAGCAGGAAAGTACTATCCACTCCCCCGGAGAAAGCGATGAGAACGCTTCCCATATTAGATAAGATTCTTTTGAGGCTGGCTAGTTTTTCCTCCACGAAGATTCCTTTTTTCTCTCAAGATGGGGTAATTCTAGCCTATTACCTGATCTTGTCAAACACCTCTTCTTTTTCCAATTTCCAGGTTGGACTTGCCAAAATTCCATTTTTCATACATTATATAGGGGTCAGGTCTCAACATTTGACATTTCTATTTAAACGCCGATGATAACTTGAGGGAAGGAGGATTAAAGCATTAGAAAAGGTAGAGGATTGGAGGATTTATCTTTGAACCCCTGACTCCTTGAAACTTTAAACTCTGTGCTTCGCGAGGCGTATCTTGTTAAGTTTTTCTTTTTGATTCATCTCTGCGATCTTTGCGGTGAACAGTTACGTTTAATCTTATATTTAGCCTGGGAGTAGGGATGATTATTCATTCGGGGGATGATAGAAAATGAGTTTGCCTTCCTGGATCAAGAAAAGAGCCCCTAAGGAAGAGATTCTTCAGGAGATGAAACATCTTCTTCGCAGTCTTTCCCTTCACACTGTCTGCGAAGAAGCAAGGTGCCCCAATATAGGGGAATGCTTTGCTAAAAAAACAGCCACTTTTATGATCCTGGGGAATAGATGTACTAGAAATTGTCGATTTTGTGCGGTAGAGAAGGGGGATCTTCTTCCTCTTGATCTTTCTGAGCCTGAGAATGTAGCCCGGGCGGTAAATAGACTCAGCTTAAGGTACGTGGTTATAACCTCGGTGACCAGGGATGATTTACCAGATGGAGGAGCCAGTCAATTTGCCCGAACCATAAAAGAAATAAGAAGAATCAATAAGGATGGGATCAGGATCGAGGTTTTAATCCCCGATTTTAAGGGCTCTCTATCCTCCCTTAAAGCAGTGATAGGGGCAAAACCTGATGTTCTGAATCATAATCTGGAGACAGTTCCCCGCCTCTATGGGACAGTTAGACCAAAGGCTGATTACCCTAGGTCACTTGAGCTTTTGAGACGGAGCAAAGAAATGAACTCGGGTATTTATACTAAATCTGGACTGATGGTGGGCCTGGGGGAGAGCTTTGGCGAAGTGGTTGAAGCAATGAATGATTTAAGGGAAGTCGGTTGTGATATTCTTACCATCGGTCAGTATCTAAGGCCCTCCCCCGACCATCTTGAGGTAAAGGAGTTTGTGGAGCCTCGGAAATTCAAAAAATATGAGATTATAGGCCAATCCTTAGGTTTTTTCTCTGTGGCTGCCTCTCCATTTGTAAGGAGTTCCTATCAAGCCAAAGAGGCTTTAGAGAAGATAAAGGAGTGAAGCAATGAAAATCTACATTATGGTTGACCTTGAGGGGATAACCGGGGTAGTGAGTTCTGAGAGACAAGCAAGACCGGGAAGTGATGGATATGAGGAGGCAAGAAGGCTTTTAATGTCCGATCTTAATGCCGCCATTGAGGGTGTTCTTGAGGGAGGAGCAACAGAAATTGTGGTGTATGATATGCACTATTATGGGCTAAATGTTATTTTAAATGAGCTTCATCCCAGGGCAAAGATTATTATGGGTAATCCCCATGTAGTTCCCCCGGAGCTAGGACTTAATGCGACCTTTCAGGGAATGATGATGGTGGGATACCATGCCATGGCCGAGACAAAGGGAGCTCTTTTACCTCATACCTATGCTCTTGATATGAAAAGCCTATATTTAAATGGTGTTCTGATGGGTGAGATCGGTCTTGAGGCAGCAGTTGCTGGTACTTTTGGAGTTCCACTGATTATGGTAAGCGCTGATTCAAAAGGAATAGAAGAAGCGGAAAAACTATTGAAACGCGTGGAAAAGGCTGTGGTCAAGTACGCCATAAGTAAGGAGGGAGCGGTTTGCCTATCACCTTCAACGACGAAGGAGATTATAAGGAAGAGGGCAAAAATTGCCGTGGAAAAAATAGATGGGTTCACTGCCTACAAGGTTCCCTCCCCTTATGAAATAAGGCTAGAGTTTTATGAGGCAGGTTCTGCCAAAAAGGCGGCTAAGATAAGCGAGGTGACCAGGTTGGATGATAGGACTATCCAGTTAAAGGGGGATGACCTTTCCCTTCTGTGGAAGACATTCATCAGTAAATATCAATAATGAATTATTAACTTGCCTCACTTACACAAAAGATGGGAGGGAGAAGAAGATGGAAGTAAGAGAAGCTATTGAAAAAAGGAGAAGCGTTCGAGTTTATGAGGATAGGCCCATTCCAGAGGAAAAACTAAAAAGGGTACTTGAGGCAGCAAGATTAGCCCCCTCTGCCTCTAATCGACAGCCCTGGAAATTTGTAGTGGTTCGGAATGTTGAATTACGGAAAAAGCTTGCCCGGGCAGCTGGAAATGAGAGCTTTATAGGCGAGGCTCCGGTAGTTATTGCTGCAGTAGCCCTTCGCACAGATCATATTATGAGGTGTGGAGTTCACAGTTATCCAGTGGATCTTGCCATTGCCGTAGATCACATGACTTTAGCTGCTGTTGAAGAAGGGCTGGGAAGCTGCTGGATTGGTGCTTTCTCCCAGGAGGAAATTAAACGGATTCTCAATATTCCCAAGCAATACATGGTGGTTACCCTTTTGCCAATGGGGTATCCCGCTCAAGCCGGTGGGTTAAAATCACGCAAACCATTAGAGAGAATAGTCTCTTACGAAACCTTTTCTGAATAATTAAGAGAGGCTAAAATTTTCAAACCTTCAACTTTGCCAATGGTTCAAGGGTTAAATCCAATTCTAAAAACTGGAAATCAACCCACGTCTTTTCAATGAACTTTGAAATTTCGGCTCTCTCAATTTTCTCCATTCGGCTTTAAGGAGATCTTGCCTCGTAGCTTAATAAATGTCTCCCACCTCTTTCGGTGAACAAATTCCTGCAAAGCTGGGTTAATCGCTTCAGTCAACCCTCTTTTTACCAGTTTTTGGTTGCCTTGACAAAAATTTTACTTTAATTATTCTATTATAGAACATTGTTCGAAATAGACGAACAAATATGAAGTCTGTAAAGAAGGCTATAGAAGTTCTGGAGGCTTTGGCTAAAAGGGAGAATGGAGTAGGAATAACTCAGTTAAGTCGAGAGCTGAACCTACCAAAGAGCACCATTCATCAAATTCTCTCCGCCCTTAAAAGCGTAAGATTCGTAGAGCAGAATTCCGAGGATAAAAAATATCATTTGGGACTCCGGATTTTCGAGCTGGGCAACATTGTTCAATCTCAACTTCAACTTAGAAAAATAGCCCACCTTTACTTGTATAATTTAAGTAGAAAGACCAATGAGACAACTTACCTGGTAGTTCTGGAAAATGATAGGATAGTTTACCTAGATTGTGTGGAGTCAACGGCAAGACTTAGATCCCGGCCTGTTTTTGGAGAAAGAGTTCCCCTTCATTGTACCAGTTTAGGTAAAGCCATAATGGCCTTTTTGCCAGAGGGAAAAATAAATAAAATTATCTATGAGGATGGGTTAGAAAGATTTACCGATAACACCATTACTGATCCCCAGGTACTTAAACAAGAGCTAAAGAAAATTCGAAAAAGAGGATATGCAACTGACAATATGGAGCATGAGGAGGGAATTTGCTGTGTGGGCGCTCCTATAAGAAATCATCGAAAGGAAGTTTTTGCTGCTATCAGCGTTTCCGGGCCTTCCCAGAGATTTGACCCTCCAAGGATACAGACTATGGCTAAATTGGTTATTGAAGCATCTGAGGAAATTTCGAGAAAAATGGGCTATAGAAAACAAAATATGCTTGAGGCCTAAAAATCCAACAAAAGGGGGTGATGATCTATGTCACAAATATACGGCTTTAATTTAGGCCTCATCAACAACAGAAAAATTTTTAAAGGAGGTATCTGAGATGAAAGGATGGAGGATTATTGTCGTTTGTATCCTTGCTGTGGGACTCCTCTCTTCAGCAAGTTTTGCCCAAGAGCAAACCTACACCCTTCGGTTTAACACAGTGGCTGGCCCCGAGCAGCCTCAAACCTTAGCTATGAATAAGTTTGCCGAAGTAGTTGAGGAGTTAAGCGCAGGTAAAATTAAGGCTAAGGTTTTTCATTCTGGTCAGCTCGGAGATCAAAAGACAGCTCTTTTGGGCGTTATGAGGGGAACCTTAGAGATGACCATTGATGCCAGTCCCGCCTGGTTTGCAGATCTCTGTGATTATCCTGAGATAGGTGTTTTAGAAACACCTTACATCTTCAAAGATCTGGATCATCTCTATAGAGTTCTCATTGGGCCAACAGGCCAGAAATACTGGGGTGAGCTTACCAAATCTGGATTACGAGTTCTCGACATATGGTACCTGGGTACCCGTGAATTAAATCTGACCAAGAAAGCTGGTGTGGTGCGACGGCCTGAAGATCTGAAGGGAATTAAGCTAAGGATGCCCAATGTAGAAGCCTGGCTTGATGTAGGAAGAGCTCTTGGAGCAAAACCTACACCTTTAGGATTCGGAGAGGTCTATATGGCTCTAAAAACCGGAACTGTAGATGGTCAGGACAACCCTCTTCCCACTGATTATGCCGCAAAGTTTTGCGAAGTAACTCATTACATTGTTCTTAGTGATCATATGATTGGTTTTATCACGCCGGTAATCAACGAAAAGCTGTGGCAGAGTATGCCTGAAAAGTATCGGGTATACATCAAGAAAGCTATGGAGGTGGCTCGATATTATCAGAACCGAATGGTACTGGAACAAGAGGCTGCACTCCTGGGAAAGTTTGTAAAGGATTATGGGATGGAAATCATCATTCCGGACAAGCAAGCTTTCATGGAAAATGTCAAAAAGTTCTACAGCCAGCCCAGGTTCGATGAGAAGTGGGGTAAAGGCGTATACGCCAAGATTCAAGCTATAGAATAGACAGTAAGGTTGCCCGGAGAGGAAGTTTTTTGTGCTTCCTCCCCGGGGTATTTGTTAGCCTGATACGGTGAGGTGTGTGAGAAGGGTCGTCAAGAAGATATTCGATTTGCTAGAGGTTCACCTGGCAGTTTTAATTTTTCTGGTTTTAATTTTTTCTGTGGTAATCCAGGTCTTTTCCCGATATGTCCTCAACCGACCTTTACCACGCCTTTTTGAGCTATCTATCTACAGCTTCGTCTGGACTATCTATCTGGGTGCCGCCCTGGCAAAACGGTATAGAAGACACATTCGCTTCGATGTCCTTTACCGCAAATTCCCCAGAAAAGTGCAGTTGATCATCGATATAGGTTTTGACCTATTGACCAACGCAGTACTTCTCATACTCTTGATTCCCAGCATCCAATACACTGCCTGGAACTACAGAATTAAATCCTCCACCCTGCGCATACCCTGGACTTACCTTCTGGTATGCTTTCCCATATTTGTTGGACTTATTCTTATTCATAACTCTGTCTGGATCTATACTTATATACGAGAACTTTTAGGGAAAAAAATTTCTGTTGAAGAGGTCCCACCATGGCAGTAGCTGTTTGGCTGATAGCTTTTGCCGCTGTTTTTGCTATGGGATATCCTATTGCCCTGGGAATGCTTGTAAGTTCAGTTCTTTATTTTTCGTTATCCAATATAAGCCTGGCTACTATTATGGATATGATGGTCATAAAATTCGAGAATCAGTTTGTGCTTTTAGCTGTTCCTCTCTTTATTTTTACCGCTAAAGTGATGAATGCTGGCAAAGTCACTGACCGGGTTTTTGATTTTGCCAAAACCCTGGTGGGTCCGTTTAAAGGAGGATTAGGTCATGTGAATATTGTAGCAAGTATAATCTTTGCTGGGATGACCGGTTCTGAAATAGCCGATGTTGCTGGTCTGGGAGCTGTGGAAATTAAGGCCATGAAAGATGGCGGTTACGATGGTCCCTTTAGCTGTGCCATTACCTGTGCTTCAGCTACCATAGGACCTATTATTCCCCCAAGCATTCCCATGGTCATCTATTCTATGCTCTCAGGTGCATCGATAGGATACCTCTTTCTGGGAGGATTTATTCCTGGACTTATCCTGGGAGGAGTTCTAATGCTTTTGGTTTATATCCTCTCGGTTAAGAGAAACTATCCTTCTGGAAAACAAATCTCTTTCAAGGAATTCTCGAAAAGCCTTACCAAGTCTTTTCTTGCTCTAATGGCCCCGGTACTCCTCCTGGGTGGAATCTACGGAGGGGTCTTCACGCCTACAGAGGCAGCAGGTGTAGTAAGTGCCTACGCATTAATTCTTTCCTTAATTGTCTACCGAACACTTGGTTTAAAGGCACTTTACAAGATTCTTATTGAGACAGTTGTAACCACCGGATTTGTTAGCTTTCTTATAGCCGGTGCCTTCGTATTTGGTTATGTGATAGCAAGAGAGGAAATACCAGCTCTACTTACCAATGGTTTTATAAGTTTGGGGTTGATGTCCAGTAAGTGGACGGTACTTCTCTCACTTAACGCACTCTTCTTGGTTTTGGGTTATTTTATTGATGTTTCAGCTATTTTATTGATAATTGTACCTATGGTCCTACCGCTGGTTAAAGCTGCAGGAATTGACCTGGTTCACTTTGGAGTTATAACTGTCTTCAATCTGATGATCGCCTTGGATACACCACCTTATAGCCCAACTCTTTTTATTACCAGTGCCATCAGTGGAACTCCTCTTGCTGATGTTATCAGGGAAATGTGGCTATTCATAGCTTTTGAAATAGGTGCCCTCATGATATGCACCTTTGTTTCTGATCTTGTTCTGTGGCTGCCCAGGTTGGCTGGATATATGGGATAGACTTGAGAAAAAGTCACAGATTGCCATAAGGAGATTAAATGATGGTTATTTTGAAAGGTGTTGTTGTTCCAATTGTTACTCCTCTGGAAAGAGGAAACCGGGATAAAATTGAGGAAGCTGCTGTAGAAAAATTATGTAACTTTCTCATCTCTAAGGGCGTCCACGGTCTTTTTCCTTGTGGAACAACAGGAGAGGGACCTCTGTTATCAAAAATAGCTCGCAAAGACCTTGCATCACTGGTAGTTAAAAAAGTAAAAGGAAGAGTTCCCGTAGTTATTCAAACTGGTTGTATTGATACAAAATCCACAATTGAATTAACGAAACACACAAGGGATATTGGTGCTGATGGAGCTGGGGTTATTAGTCCATACTATTATCGATATAACTTCGATGGTCTCAAAGACCATTTTGTAACTGTTGCCAGGTCGGTTCCAGATTTTCCCATATATCTATATAATATTCCTGATAATACAAATAATGATATCACTCCAGAACTTTTAAACTCCGTAATAAATGAAGCCGACAATGTAGTGGGAATAAAATACAGTCACTTTGATCTTCGGCGAATACCAGAGTACTTGAGCTGTATTGGAAAAAATAGAGTTTTTCTTATGGGCATGGACGAGCTCATATATCCTTCTTATATCCTTGGTGCCTCTGGCTGTGTAGCGGGAAATGCAAATGTCTTTCCTGAACCATTTGTTCGTTTACATGGTGCTTTTTTAAACAAAGATTATACCGAGGCAAAAAAACAGCAGGACTTAATTATAAAAATCGCTAATACCTTAAAAAACGGTGCACATATGTGTTATTTCAAAACAGCCTTACAATTCCGAGGGGTTGATGTAGGAAACGTAGTTACCCCTCAAAAGCGTTTGAATGAGAAGGAAATAACGAATTTATGCCAGGAATTGAAAAATCTTGGTCTTCCCCTGGAAAATCCTATTTGTTAATAGATACGTTTTTGCACTGTTTTATACCTATGAGGTCGACGAAACCACTCCTTTTCCTTATTGCTTGATTTCTTGCCGAAGTCTTGAGCGCCTTAAAAAATAAATGAGCCCCAATCATCATATCAACAGAAAAAAAGAATGACAAAGAGGGATAGAATTGATAAGGTTTTCAACCGAGAGCTGCCTGATCGTATTCCCGTTTACGATAAACTACGGAATGACACTGCCATCGAATACTACGCCGGTAGGAAACTTACTCAGAAAAACAAATTCGAAGTAGTTACCAAGGCTATAGAAAAGACCATAGATATGACAGTAGCGGTCAGGCTTCCTCATGCTGAAGAAATTATTATTGATAAGAAAGGCTTTGTGTGGCAATATCATGAGTGGAATGAAAGGATTAAACAAAGACCTTTTACAGATCTAAAAGGTACTGCTCAGTTTATAAAGGACGAAATTCAAGAGCTTACCGAAGGAGGATTTAAGGAGGAGCCCTTCATCGATCTAAAAGGTGCTGCCTGGACTGGAAGACTTGGCCAGAACTATCAAAAATCTGTCCTTGCTAAAAATCTTAACTTACAGAAAGCCACCGGGGGGACAGTAATAGCTTTGGACAGCGAGCCCGGGCTTAACACAGCTTATAGTCTAATTGGCCTGGAGAATTTTATTTATCTTTATGCAGATGATGCTCCATTGATATCCGATTGGTTGGAAGCACTGTGCAGGAATGAATTAAAGAGAATAAAGCTTCTTGGTACCTCAAAGAAATTATCCTCCTACATATCTTTTATACAAGTATACTCTGATATTGCCAGCAATATCGGTCTGGTCTTCTCACCACATTTTCTAGAGAGGGAGTTTTTTCCTCGTCTGAAAGGAGTAGTTAAAATGTGGAATAAATATGGTTGTCGCTGTTACTTTCATTCTGACGGAAATTTAACACCCGTTATACCTGATCTAATTGATTGTGGAATTGTGGGGCTGCATCCTCTTGAAACTCATGCCGGGATGGACTTGCTGACAATAAAGAAGAAATTTGGAAGAAAGCTTGTCCTTATAGGAGGAATAGACTGCAGCGTAACTCTTCCCTGGAGTACTCCCGAGCAGGTTCGAGAAGAAGTTAAAAATGCTATTGAAATTGCTGGAGAAGATGGTGGATATATAATAGGTTCTACCAGTGAGCTTCATAAAACTATTCCCCTGGAAAATGTTATTGCCATGTTTGAAGCAGCTCGGGACTATGGGGTCTACACCTAGAAAGACGGGGGTGAAAGATGATTCCGAGAGACAGGGTCCTGACTACTTTGTCTCGAAAAGAACCGGATAAAGTGCCTAAGTACATTCGCTTTACGCCTGAAATGAAAGTCAAACTACATGAGAAAATAGGCACTGATAACTATGAGGATTACTTTGGTATAGAGATTCGTCGGGTGGGGTTCAAGCCTACTAAAAAGCTGCCTGACTTTTTATCCTACTATGGTGAGTCCTTACCAAAAAATACCTATTTCGACGACTGGGGAATTCCTTTTGTGACAGGATCAGGGGGGCACGTGAAACGAGAGCTTTATCCTATGGCTACTTTTAAAACCCCCCAGGAAATTTCGGAATACCCATGGCCTGATTTTATGGCCTCATACAGGCATGAGCACCTGGAGAAAGAGGTTCAAAAGTTACATAACCGAGGATACCCATTAATCGGGCGTCTTACAGAGACTAGTGGAGGTTTTATCTTCGAGACAGCCTGGCAACTGCGCGGAATGGATAATCTTTTCGTGGATTTTTATGATGACCCGGACTTTGCCCGTGTTCTCTTGGATAAAATCACAGAGATCAATGTACAGGTTTCAACTCGATTCGCTGAGGCTGGAGTAGATATCCTTTGGTTAGCAGATGATATAGGGATACAAAACACAATGCTTATGAGCCCAGCTATGTGGAGAAAGTGGTTAAAACCTCGATTAAAACGTCTGATTGATAGTGCAAAACGAGTGAATCCTCATATTCACATTTTTTACCACAGCGATGGTTTTATCGAGCCTGTTATTCCAGAATTGGTCGAAATAGGTGTTGATATTCTTAATCCTATTCAACCGGAATGCATGAATCCTGTGAAACTCAAAAGACTTTATGGAGACGAGCTTTCCTTCTTTGGTACTATAGGAGTACAAACTGTTATGCCTTTCGGCACCTCTAAAGATGTGAGGCGCGCGGTGAGGGAGATGATTGAGAAGGTAGGCCAAGGAGGGGGCTTTATTATTGCTCCTACTCATTTTGTGCCTGCCGAGGTTCCATGGGAAAATGTGCAGGCATTCTTTGATGCGGTAGAGGAATTTGGACAGTACCAATAACGATGCTGATGTGGCAGGATCTTACCTGCTGGCCAGGCTGGTTAATATTTTTTCATGAAACACGTCTTCGGGCGTCGCAATATGGTTTAGTCGTTTGGGAAACGCTCTTTTCCTCTGAGGGGTATTCCAGAAGGATACCTATGATTGGCGGAGTTCTTCTAAAGTTAAGTCGGTCTTGGCGGATTTCACTTGTTCCTTTGTTATGTCGTATCCCCTTCGCGCAAAGCTATCGTTTTCCTTAATGAGGAGCCAGGCATTCCTGTTTTCTTGGTACTTGGTTCTAATCAGGACGAACCCACCCTTTAGCTTCTTGCCATTGAGATGAAACCTCATGTGTCCTTTCTTGATACTTCTCTTGGGATCTTCTCCCTCCAAGATTTCATAGACCCCGTAATCCCATACCATGACGGTTCCCGCTCCATATTCCCCAGGAGGAATGACCCCCTCAAAGTCTTTGTATTCTATAGGGTGATCTTCAACCTGGATGGCCAGGCGTTTATGGGAGGGATCGATACTAGGACCTTTTGGAATTGCCCAGCTCTTCAGTACCTCCCCCACCTGCAGACGAAAGTCATAATGAAGATGGCTCGCTTGGTGCTTCTGGACGACAAAATCCTGTCCAGTCCGCACTTCCTCAATGCCTTTAGGCTCTGGAGTCTTACTGAAATCCCTTTTTCCTCTGTATTCCTGTAGTCTCATATTGTCTCCTCAATCTTCCAAAAGCTTCGGACGGTAATTTACTGCCATCTAAGAACTCTAAGCAATCTCTCATACAGACAACCTAAGCCAAATCTCAGCTTTGTCAATCTGGGTTTTTGGAATAGGGTGGTAGAGGAACAGATTATCGAAGGCTTTTAGCTGGTAAGAGTCCAGTTGGAGGCTGCACGGGCTCCTTTGTGCTCAGGACTGCCCCTGATACAGCTTGTATTCTCTTACCATTAAGGTCGATTCCCTAGATCTATGACTATCTTTGTAAGCTTACTCGACAAGGTCTCTCTGTTTTCTAGATTTACCTCGAGCCCTCTGACATCCTTGCGGCTTTTTATTTTGTCTACGAAGTCGTCTCTACCCTTCTTTATCGTTGCTACCACTCGACCGGTCTTTAATGCTTGGAGAACTACCTCCCTGAATTTCCTGGAGAATAATTCCATCCTTCCGATTTCATCAATAATGATTATATCGTTAGTAGATATTGCTTTTCTTATACTCTCTACCCCAATTGCTTCGAAAGTGTCAATATCTACGCCATACCTGCCCACTCGGTATGGACTCTTTGTCTTTAGATGAGCCAGTAGCGATCTTTTTCCATCAAGAGTTATCAGTGAAAAACCGACTCTTTGTCCTTCTTCTCTTACTTCCTCGGTATAGAACCCTCCCTTTGAAAGAGAAGATGTCTCTATAAGTCTCTTTATTAGGGTAGTTTTTCCTATTCCCGGCCGACCAGTCAAAAGGACATTCACGCTTTCTCTCGTCTCCTTTCTGTGATTCTCTTTTTTCCGACAAGCCACATCAAGCACTGCCACTTACTCAGAAACTCTTCAGTTCTATATCTTACAGCTAAAGAGTAGGTCAAATCTCAGCACTTGTCAACCAACCGCCCCCTTCCGGCGTAAATCTCTTTGATCCTTTATGATTCCGCATTACAAAAGCCTACTCCTTAAGAATCTTACCCTTTGCTGGCTACCTGTAAACTGGCCTAACGCGAATCCCGTCGGGTCTTTTTGACACAAGCCAATTTTCAGCTAGGATAAAGGTAACTCTTTAGAATGATCTGCCAAAACAGGAGTTAGCGCAATGAACAAAGCACTAAAGGTTGGCTGGATTCTTATGCTGATTCTAGGGATATATAGACTGGTGTTTAGCTTTTTCATGCCTACTATGGGCTACGACGCCGGACAAGGTATGATTCTCGCAACCAATGCAGTTGCCATCATAGGAATTAGTCTGGTACCCTACAAGAAAGCTGAGAAATGGTCTTGGTGGGTGCTACTCATTATTGGGATAGTACCTCTCTTAGGGTGGAGCTTCGAGCTGCAAGGGGCGATCCAGATCGTCGGGGCTACAGTAGGTTGGATACTGCTTGTTCTCGGTCTAGCCATCCCGGCAAAGGTGATCCTGGGTAAGAAGCCTGCTAAGAAGTAGCGAGGTATAAATAACTAAATAAACACTATCCCGGTTAAGATGTTGTGTCCATGTGGTTTTCCGTCAGCCTGTTTTGAAAAAAGGAACAGAGCATAGACCCTATTTTTGCACAGATGTCCTAATTATAAGGTGAATCAAGGAGAACAAAGAAGGCTCAAAAGAAAAATAAACTAAGAGAGATAAGGTTGAAGCAAGGACGAACTCAATATGCTTTGACTAAAGAAATAGATAAATCTCCCTGGTGGATCTCCAGAGTAGAAAGAGAACTTGGCAAGATCAGTAAAGAGGAGAAGATAAAAATTGCTAAAGCTTTGGAAACTGAAGTAAAGAGAATATTTCCTTAATTTAGGAGGGAACACAATGGCTACTTATATCATTCTATTCCGCTTTACACAACAAGGCATGAAAAACATCAAAGAGAGTCCAGACCGAGTCGACGCAGCCAAACAAACTTTTCAAGCTATGGGGGCAAAAGTGAAAGAGTTCTATTCGGTGATGGGCAAGTACGACACGGTCTTCATTGTCGAAGCGCCTGATGATGAGACGATAGCCAAGCTAACTCTCACTATCGGTTCGCTAGGTAATGTTCGTACTGAGACCCTTCGCGCCTTCACAGAGGATGAATATCGGAAGATTATTGCGGATCTTCGCTGAACAGTTGTAGGACGTCAAATTCTAGATAAGACTCTGCTTTGCTAGTGAACGTGTGCCTTTCCGGAAAACGCAGTAAAGTCTTTTGTGGAATCAGCCGTCTTGGATGATGAGGAAACCGCGAGGAAGTGTTGGTCAAAAAGGGTTCCGGATTACTTTGTGCCGATGATAGTCTCGGCAATGCAGAGACAAATAGAGCAAAAGCTCCAAGAGGAGCTTGAGTTAGGAAAGGGGCCTGAGCTGGTGAGGTGGGTGGAGAAAGCCTTCCGTTATGAAAAAATATGGACCGGAGTGAACAGCTACTACGTCTGGGCAATACCGCCTGGAGAAAAGCGAAGTGAAAGTTTGCAATTTAGAGTAGTTAGAGAAAATAGTAATTGGAAGGTTCTGGTGTTCAAGGTCTGGGAAGAAGAAGGTTGGTTCAAGGCTCTCACTAGATAGGAACTCTTCAAGATCTTAGTTGATAAATCTGCTAAACCAAGAATTTATGCTGATTGACGAGAAAAAAGATTCACATAGAAGCTCATAGAGACACTTTCTCAAAGCAACATAACCTATAAGACCTAGATAAAATCGAAGCTTCCCTATCAAGAGAATTTTATCAAGCCAGTTGTGGGATACAAGGATTTTTGGAGAAACGAGGATGATTCCCAGACCCGCACCTTAGCTCTAATAAGGTAGGCTCCTTGGGCCAGGCAGACCATGACCCCGGTGGGGGGGTAAGTTTGGTTTTTTTACCTAATCAAAACACCTCTCAAAACAGCCTTTTTACCACCCAGATTGACAAAGCCAACAAAAGCTATATGTTAAGGGACAAATCAGGCATGTGTGAATGTAGCTTATCCCATTACTCAGGAGGTTCTAGCGGTACCAGCTTGGATATGAACAGTTTAGGTGTCATTGTCGATGTTTTAAGGAGGAAAGGAGGTTATGATGGTGAGGCAAACGATGTGTGAGATCCATAGGCTGGGTGTTACTCTCTGTGCTCCTTGGGCACTACTATTGGTTTCTTGCAGCTGGGGGTAGTGATTGTCTTCGTCAGAGGTGACTGCACAAATGGAAGTGAAGCAAATGGTATCGAACATTCACTGGTTGGGCCATTCCAGTTTCCGCATTGAAGGCAATGGACTGGTGATCTACGTCGATCCCTGGAAGCTAGAAGATGGTCCCAAGGCTGACCTGATCTTGATTACCCACGACCATCGTGATCACTGCTCTCCGGTGGATGTGGCCCAGGTTCAGAAGGAAGATTCAGCGATCGTCACGGTGGCGGCTGCAGCAGCCAAGCTTTCTGGGCAAATAGAAGTCGTGAAGCCCGGCGATGAACTTATAGTAAAGGGTGTACCTATGAGTACGGTGCCAGCTTACAACATCAACAAGTTTCGTAGTCCCGGGGTACCCTTCCATCCTCAAGAGGCGGGCTATGTAGGATTTGTCTTCTCTCTTGAAGGGCGACGTATCTATCATGCTGGTGATACCGACTTTATACCGGAGATGGAGTCCCTGGATGTCGATATTGTGCTCCTGCCAGTGAGCGGTACCTACGTTATGACCGCCGACGAGGCGGCAGAGGCAGTGGCAGCCATCAAACCTCAGATAGCCATTCCTATGCACATAAGCAGAGGTATTGGCTCCCTGACTGATGCCGAGTATTTCAAGGAGAAAGCGTCGATACCGGTTGAGATCCTTCCCATAGAGAAATAGGAGTCTATGCGTCAATATGCGTCAAATTGACAAGAAGGAAAAACGCAGTAGAGGCTCATATGGACACTTTCTCGACCTGAGGCGACCTATAAAATCTAGGTAAACCCAAAGTTCCTCTATCGAGAGAATTTTATCAAGTCAGTTGTGGGACAGAGGGATTTTAGGGGAAAGATGATAGATTTTTCTTGTAGTGTAGGCGAGGAGGTGATAGAAGAGAGACGATTCAAGATGTAGGAATAAGACGAAGTGAAAGAGGTGTTTAAATGGGAGATAAACGGGAGAAATTATTTATTCTTAAGACTCTGAGATAAACAAGTAAATCGTCTTGGTGAAATAATAAAGAAAAAGCTAGAAAAAGACCCTAGTAGCAATATCATCATATGTGGTGACTTGAATGATTCGCCTGGTCTGGATGACCAAGAAGAAGCTGCAAATGTGGAGGACTTAATAGGCAAAATTGTGAAACCCCTCGTGCTAGAAGAGGGGACACAAGTAGCAACTTACAGTCCCACCTTAGAGCATAGGGATGTAGATATAAATGAGGAATTATGGACGGAAAAAAGGAAAGGTCATGGTCCTATTCAATTTAATTATTTCTTTCTCGCAAAAGGTGCGAATGATGAATTTCTTCAGCTAGATCATGTTTATCCAGAAGAATTTCACAATATACTCAAAGCATCTGATCATATTCCGATTGTTTTGGACCTTGGAGAGGAACGAGTGGAGAGAAAGACACGGAAAGGAGCTAATCCCCAAACAAAGGAAAGTTAGATATCCCTGCCAAGAATGTAGCAAGATTCAGGACAGGGGGAACATCAGAGATGGAGAAAAACTTAGTATTACAACTAGGCAAATAAGTAAGCAGGAGGAGAAGACAAGAATGCTCTGCCTTCTCAGTTTTATGATGGTTCTTTTCTTAGGTTGCATGCCAGGATCTTCTACTGGTAGAAAGGCAGAAATGAGACCAATCTATTTAATTCCAGTGGGGAAAATAGAACAGGACCTGCTGGCTCATCTTTCTAGCCTAATAGAGGAGATATTTCCTTTTTCAGTCAAGGTAGATGAGGCCCTTCCCCATCCTGATTATGCCTATAATAAAAGGAGAGGTCAGTACAAATCCGATCTCATTTTAGGAAGATTACAAAAGCTGGACCTACAAGAAGCAGAGAAAATTTTAGGGGCGGTTGATTTAGACCTATACACTCCTGGGTTGAACTTTGTTTTCGGGCAGGCTTCAATGGTAGGCAAGGTTGCTCTGATTGCCCTGCCTCGATTAAGACAGGAATTCTACGGATTACCTGAAGATGAAAAGCTCTACTATTCTCGAGCTGTCAAGGAAGCGGTGCATGAGTTGGGTCATACCTTTGGATTGGGCCACTGCAAGAAAAGAGAATGCGTGATGTATTTCTCTAACAGCTTGGCTGATACTGATTATAAGGGAAAGGAATTTTGTGAGGATTGTCTGAATAAGCTATCCTTCAAAGAAAGTGAGCGTTAAAACCAGAATTTGAACTTGCCAGATTAGAGTGAAGTGGGTGAAATGAAGATATGGGTAATCTATTATTCTCAAACCGGAAAAACAGAGAGAGTGGCAAAGGAATTGGCTGATATACTTAAGAGCCGAGGAGCAGAAGTAAAACAAGCTCGGATAGAACCTGAAGAAGAAAAAGATTACCATACTAATATAATAGAGGCACGGAAAGGCGTGGCAGCCAAGATAAAGCCTACTCTAACCGATGTCTCAGCTTATGACTTGGTTTGCGTGGGCACACCTGTCTGGTCATCTTTTCCGGCCCCACCTGTCAATGGCTACCTTGCCACTTGTTCTGGGCTTACGAGTAAGAAAGCTGCCTGTTTTGCAACCTATGGTGGAGGGAGTGCAAGAAGTACCCTGGAAAAGTTAAGGGCAAAGCTTGAAGAAAAAGGAGCAAAGGTTATTGGTTCTTTGGGTATTGACTCCACCAGACCGTTCAGTGATAAATTAAAAGATTGTATTAGAGATTTTGCCAAAAACTTATGTTAGGAGAAGTTAGCGAACTATACCGATGCAACCATAGAGCTAATTGAGCTACTCTGCTGTTTGATTTTTGATGAGCCTGGCCAGATTGGTTTCTTTGAATCAGAACACAGAGCGTTAAATACAGAACAGGAAAATTATCAGAATAGTTAAAAAAGGAGAAGAAAATGGCTAAGTTAAAGAAAGTAAGTTTAGGCTTAATGGTTTTGCTGTTGGTTCTTCCAGGGATGGCTTTTACCCAAGAAAAGTCCGAGATAACGGTAGATGGAATTTGGCTTTCCCCTACGGGGGTCGAGGATTTCGTTGGCTACGAGGGAAAATATACTGAAACTTACACTGCCTCAGGAGTACCTCCTGAGGTGACCGTGGATTATGGATACAAAGTCTCCCCTATAATTTTATCTCCTGAGAGTAAAGTAACACCTAAGCTGGAGGCTATCTTTAGACCTGGGGAAGAAACAGGAATAAGGCTAACCTATTGGGCAACCAGTGGAAGCGCCAGTCAAAGTGGCGAGATGCCAGGTATGAGCCTTGAAGAAGGAATGGACACATATACGTTTACCACAGATTACGCCTACCTGTGGAATGAACTTTTTTCCTCCTACTATGAGGTAGATGGTGTATATTACCCTAACAATGCAGCAACCCAATACAGCTCCTCTAATGAGTTTGAAATTTCGAATGTAGAGTGCATGCTTGATTTTCCTATCCGAAACTCCTCTAAGACAGGGATCAGTCTATTAGGCGGACTAAGACTCAGCTCTTGGAAGGACGAGTTAAATGGAGAAGTTAGCGGTACTTTGCATTATGATTGGACCGGGGACTGTTATTGGCACGATGAATACCATCTTACGGGCACATCAAGTAGCGATTTTTCAGGGATAGGGCCAACCATTGGAGGTGTTGGTGAACTTAAGCTGCTCGATTGGTTAAGTCTTCAAGGTAAATTCACCTGCTCACTTTTAACTGGTGAAGCAAAAAGGGCTGCTAATCTGACAGATATCGATGAGTATCACGAGATAGATTATTACTACGATTATGAAGAAACAGGAACGCTTACGGGCACCTTTCCGGCTGAGGATAAAAGAACAGTCTCTGTACCAGTCAACGAATTCCAGATTGGACTAGTCATTCAAAGGGGTGGTTTTATCGCTAAAGTTGGATATTTTAGCTCAACCTGGACGGATATTGCTGCAGCTCCTACTTTTGATTATCCAAGTGCAACTTGGGATTTAACCAGGCGGAAAACGGTGAAATTTAGTGGACCTAGTGTCACGATTGGAATGAGATTCTAGGCAAAGAGGAAAACACAAAAAGCAAGAGCAACATTCATACTCAACTTCAACCCCAAGAGGCTCAGCAAGGATCTTATCTCTATTTGTCTGGCGGACCTTTATGGCGGCAAGTTTTCTGGCTAGCTCATCAAAAGCCATCTAATACCCATCAAATCACCAGAGCAGGGGAAATCCCCCCTCAAAACAGCCTCCGAATGAGTCTCTTTTTTGACACACTCTTGTCTTTAGCTACGATGACAGCTAATCCTTCACAAACAATCACCCAAACGGGGAGGCAAAAATGAACAAAGCAGAATTAGTAGAAGAAGTGGCAAAGCAGACAGGACTAACAAAGAGAACATCTAGGGAAGCGGTTGATGCAGTAATCTCAGCCATAACTGACTCCCTGGCCAGAGAAGAAAAAGTTACTTTAGTCGGTTTTGGCACCTTCCAAGTCATGGAAAGAAAGGCACGAAGAGGAGTCAACCCCCAAACCAGAGGAACTATCCAGATCCCAGCCAAAAAGGTTCCCAAGTTTAGACCGGGGAAGGAGTTAAGGGAAAAGGTAAAATAAGCAAAAATAGCTAAAATAATCTTTTATACCAATTCACAAGAACAAAAGACGCACATAGAGGCTCATAGAGCCGTTTTCTCAAGGCAAGGCGACCTATAAGACCTAGGTAAAATTGAGACTCCTCTATCAAGAGATTTTTATCAAGCCAGTTGTAGGATACAAAGGTTTTAAAGCAAAACCGCCCTTTGGCAAGATACTCTCCCTGTTATCAGGATAGAGTTTTATTATTTGAGCAGCCCTAGCCATAGATAAAATATGGAGAAGGCTCACCACTTTATGGGAGGATCCTAATACTAACGTGGGGAAACACCACCACAGTAATTATAACTAAGTCACCAATTTGTCTAACCCATCAATCTCAAACCCACCTTTTAAAAAGGTAGCTTTATCGTCTTCATAATAAGCCCTCTACTTTATCCTTCAATGTATCTATCTTCTCTCTGGCGATTCTACCTTTAGAATGACACCACATCAAATTAAGTGGCCTTTTGTCTCTTCGATTGCCTGGTGGAGCGTCAATTCCAAGAAAAGTTTCTATATCTTTATCAAAGAAATCAATAGATTTGGTGAATTCATTTTTTTGCTCCTCAATAAATTGGTTAATAATTTCATGTACATTTTTATTCTCGTCTTTGTCCGCTAAAATCGAATGATATATCCCTAATTCTTTTAACAGATTCATATATCTATGAATATTAAACTTTCCCATTGCGTCTAAAACATAAACTCTCTTTTCCTTTAAATCATACCATTCGTTTTTTATGAGATAGTCAATAAATATTTTCTCTGTAGCTCCTCCGCATATAAGCACAATATCGGTAAAAAATGCACAGCACCGCTCTGAATCTAGCCACAAAAGATAACGAATTGCTTCTTCTTCTATTCTCGTAGCATCGTCTGTATCACCCATTTTTCTTTTAATTCTGTTTTTTGTGGGTTCATCAACTGACGGATCATTCAATTTACTTTGAAGTAATTGTGCCAGTTCGTTATTTTCCTCAACTATAGTCTTTCGTGTATGTTCTGACACTTGAAACACCTGTGTGATGCCGTTTTCCCTCTTTAATTTTATTAAAGCAGAAATATCCTCAATATTCTTACTTACAAAAAATGGTGAATGAGTAGCCACAATAATCTGCTGTCCGTCTTCAGAAGACAATGACTTTAAACTGGCGTTAAGAAATTCTTGTTGGCCTGGATGCAAAAACACCTCAGGTTCGTCAAATTATATCAGAGTAAGTTCTGGCGAAAATTCTTTCTTTTTATAGGTTTTCTTTTCAACATATTGGGAAGAAAGTTTCAGAAGAGTATAAATCAAGTGTCTTTGTAACCCTTGTCCGAGGTATTTGATGTCTATTTCTTCATCTAAAGTCTTATCTACAGCATAGTGCGAAACTAAGTTTTTTATTATGTCTTCGGGTCTCACAGGGTTTATGTTTATGTTAAATTCCACCGCCCACTCTTTCAAATTATCATTTATTTCCTTCCTCAATTTACTTAATGAAAAACCATCTTTGGATGCCTCATCCTTAAATTTAATGTTAAATTCTTCAAAAGCTTTATTTAAACTCACAAAAGAGTCGCTACCTTTAACAACTTTTTTCATAACAAAGGTTGTTATGTCCCTTAAAGGCGATGGCCCAGATAACTTCAAAGTTTCATCAATTTTGGTTACTTCTGGGATGTAAATCACCGACCCTAATTTAGCTTGGGAAATATTTTTTGCACCATAAAACAGGTTTTCTGAGAGAATGCCATTCTCATAACCATATATATTGCTTTGATTGACTTTCACTCTGTTTTTGTCTTCTGATTTAAGATATTTTCTTACTTTTAGGATATTACCTGGGTTCTCATACTCATCTTTCAAATTGCTAAATTCTTCGTCAGTTAGCAAATATTCTAGTTCAACCCAGCTTTCAATATCTTCTCTTTGAAACTTTGGGAAATCCGATCTCTCGTTGAATTTAATTCCATCTTCATAGAAAATCCTTAAAGCCGTTAGAACATTCGATTTCCCCGCATTATTAGCTCCAACAAGCACAGTGTAGTCATAGGGGTCGAATTTCGCCTCTTTTATTGAACGAAAATTATGGATTGTCATTGATTTTATTTTCATATACTCGCCTCATTTAATTTCCAGCCACTTTCTTATAACTCATTATACGAAATCCATCGCTTACCCAAAAACTCCCCTAATACCATCCTCTCCTCATAAACTAAGCCAAAACCCAATAATTGTCAACCTTTCATAGCTCTACCTTAACTTGCGACGTCGCAAGTTTCCACCAAATCCGCACCAAAATCCAACCACACCACACTTTCCCCAATTTGTCAAGCTAATCAAACACCTCTCTAAACTGGCCTTCTTTGACACATCCTTCTTTTTCCCTAAGATAAAGATAATCCTAATGTGAAAGAGGTGAATGAGGGAGGTGTAAAAATGCCAGGCGCATGCGGTTTAGCTTGTGAAGTCTGCGGATTTCGAGAAAAAGGGCTTTGTCTTGTTGACGGTGGTTGTGTAGCGGGGACCGATCCAAAAGCTCCAGAGAAGCTGGAGAAATTCAAAGCAGCGGCGGGGCATCCCTGCTATGTACTTGAGTGTGCTATAAAGAATGAGATAGACCACTGCTTTAGATGCGAGAAGTTCCCCTGCAACATCCATTATCATCAACAGGAGATTTATAGTAAGAAACTCCTTGACATGATTAAGGAAATGCTAGGAAAGAAGTAAAGGAATTATGGCCGATACCGAACTTCTCCCTTAGATCTTCGTCAGACCCGCAGCTTAGCTCTAACAAGACAGGCTCCTTGGGCCGAGCAGACCATGACCCTGCCGGGGCTAAGTATCGGGTCTTTAATTTTACCCCTCTATTTTAACTTGCGACGTCGCAACTTTCCACCAAATCTGCACCATCAAACCCAAAATCACACCACACTTCCACCAGTTTGTCAAGCTAGTCAAAAAGCCGGTCGGAAACCTAATCAAAACACCCCTCAAAACTGGCCTTCTTTGACACTCTTCACGTTTGAGCTAAGATAAAGTCGCTCTTAAACTTTAACCCTAAGAGAGAAAGCGAAGTGAGGAGGTGATAAATAAAAATGCCCAAGGTTTTAGTTATTTACCATTCTCAGAGTGGCAATACAGAGAAAATGGCTAAAGCAGTGACAAAAGGAGCAAAGAAGGTAAGTGGAACAGAGATTATTCTTAAAAAAGCTACAGAAGCAACCTTAGAGGACTTAATTAGTTCATCTGGAATTGCTATCGGTTCTCCAACTTATTTCGGCTATATGGCTGGAGGGGTAAAAGATTTCTTTGATCGTACTTTTTATCCCTCTCAGGGTAAAGTTACGGGGAAGCCTTGTGTTCTCTTTGTTTCTGGAGGTGGAGGAGGCAAACCAGCTTTAGAGAGCTTAAAAAGAATGTGCGAGTCCTTTAAGTTTAAGCAAATAGGAGAGGTAACCGCAGGAGGTAAGCCTTCCCCTGGCGTGATTACTGAATGTGAAAAATTGGGAGAACAATTAGCTAACACGTCGGGGAGGAAAGTAAAATAAACAAAAATAGCCAAAATAGGCTTTTTTACCGATTGCCAAGAAAAAAAGACGCACATAGAGGCCCATAGAGGCACTTTCTCAAGAATAGACAACCCATATGACCTAGGTAAATTTAAAACTCCTATGTCAAGAGATTTTTTTCAAGCCAGTTATAGCATACAGAAGTTTTTAGGATCCCAATATGGCAGGCTAGCTTGCCGGTCGTGCTAGCACGAAAAAGTGAAGCTAGCTTCAGTGTTGCTAGCCCCGCCTAATGGGCGCGAAGTTGCTGGCCTCATTGCTTAGTCTTTGCAGCAACCAGCATATCGCGACGCTGACATTCTACTATTGTGAAAAGGCCAGTATTTTCCACAATTTCTCTTGCTCTTGACATTTTCATATGTCCAGGATCCATAAAAATAAGGCCATCCTGTTTGAGTAGTCGATGAATCTCCTGAAACAGTGCACCGTAATCTCCTATCATGTGAAGGGTATCAATGAGTAAAACCAGGTCGATACTTAAACTCTGAATTCCAGTATTATAGGAATCGACCAAGGTCGCCTCTATATTCATTAAGCCCTCACGAGCGATTTTCTCTTTTACAACACTAATAGCCAGCGGATGGATGTCCACAGCAAAAACTTTACCCTCCTGTCCGACTAACTTTGCTGCTGGTATTGTGTAGCTACCTGGTCCACATCCATAATCGACCACTACCATTCCTTCCTTTAATGGAATTTTCTTTAGATGTCGTAGTGGCTTGCGGATGAGGTCTGCGAACTTATACAACCACATCATGCACTTGAAACTAACATCGGGCATCGGTTCAATTTTCTTCTTATTCCCCATCATTTACTTCTCATCTTTCTCTAACTCGCGATTTGGCCTACTAAGCTATATCCAAATCTACGCTTCTCCAAAAACTCCCTAACAGCCTCCTTTACCACATAAGGCCATAATCAAAAAGGAGCAGAGCCTCAAGGCGGAACGACTAAACTACCTTAGAAGGCAAGATGCATTACAGGCTTTTATTGGTAAATACCTGTTATTCTCTACGAGGTCTCTCCTCTAAGGTTTAATTTAACAAAAGAGAGTTATTAGTCAACCTCTCATCTGCAAAAATCCCAAATCTTCTATTTTCTCTTCTAACTTCTCACCTTGGAAGATTTTGCAAAAAAAAGAACAAGATGCACTGATAAGAGAAGTAATCGGGTCTTTGCCGGTAAGGCAAAGAACCGTACCGTTCTCCTAGTTTATGAAAGGCTCTTATATAAAGAGATCTCGAAAGTTTTAGGCTGTTCGACAAAGGCCGTGGAGCGGCGCCTCTCTTGGGCAAAAATGAATTTAAAAGCTCAAGTTCTACTTAATGAAGAGAAAATAACGGGGGTTTTTAACAAATTCTGCGTTTATATTAACAGAGCAAGGAGGTAATCAAATGTTTACTCAAACCAGAAGAACGGCCTTGGTTTTGGTAGGTATTATGGTGGTCTCGATCTTGATTTCCTCAATGATTGTGGCCGCCCCGGTAGCCTCAGCGCGTACCCGGAGAGATGAACCAAAGAAGACCATCCGGAGAGATGAACCAAAGAAGACCATAAGGATAAGATTCGCTGACAAAGATATCGACAGACTGATAGCTATTGGCGGGATTTACTTTTTGACTAAAGCAATTTCGGAGGCAGGTAAGCAACCCCAAAAGGTGGTCCATGTTTCTCCACCTCCTCCGCGCCACACCTATGTTCCTTCGCCCCAGCCGATCTACACTCCTGGCGTTAGCAGCACCGTGGTCACGGTGGGAAATGCCACCAATTGGTACGTTTTAGTGAAGATCAACGGCATGGATTTAAATCTTTACCCGGGGGGCGAACAGGGTCTCTCCTGGACCTATACCGGAAGAGGACACTATGTTGAAGCGGAAGCGTATCTTGATCCCTACCACCAAGAATTAGTGGGAACTTATCAAGGAAATTTAGTCGGTTATCAGATCCCCTGGAGACTAAATTTTGACTATGGTTCATTTGCGGTTCGGTAGATTGAACTGAAAGGGAACTCACTAATATAATTAGCTCCAGTTATTTAAAAAACTCGGGATTCCCCAAAAACGTCATATCGTTTTGTCTAGGACCCTGAAATAAAAAAGAATTAACAAGACGACAAACTGAAAAAGGACTTTCTGCGTGACAAAGTCCGATATTTTCAGAGACAATTTGGGGAAACTCCCGTATTTTTTCGGTTGTCACTTTCTGTGTAAAAGTAAGACATTCACTACCTTCCTCTAAACTAAAACCCCCATTTTACCTACATTCCTATCTCCAAATTGACGACATTTTGTCCCCTTTTTATTCAACGTTGACAACTAACTAAAATCAGCTGCCCTAAACTAAAGAAAAATCTCACAACCCCAACACCACAACTCAAACATCGAACCTCAACACCGAAACCCAAAAATCTAACAACCAAACACTCCCTGAGC
The DNA here is from genome assembly GCA_964543295.1 of uncultured Clostridia bacterium. Classification (GTDB taxonomy): domain Bacteria; phylum Aerophobota; class Aerophobia; order Aerophobales; family AE-B3A; genus AE-B3B. Next base: position 47,904 of record CAZIXA010000006.1, read on the forward strand.
CAAAACCCGTCCAATCTGCGGCACCCACCCATCGTCCAATCCTCGGTGTCTCGGCTGTTCAATACTCGGTACCTAAACGCAAGGAGTAGATCCATAAATAAAAACAGGCCCTCAGTAGGCCATTTTTATTATCTTTAAACCAAAACCTGAACTTATCTTACAAACCATCCTCAAAACGGGGAAATATATTTTCTCATCTCACCTTTCTCAACCTTCTCCATTTTAAGAACAACATCAGCCGGCCTAAACTCAAAATAGTCTTTCTCATCAAACCAGCCGCAGACAAAATTCCTCAGCTAAATTCCAGTCCTCAAACTCAAAGCCAGAGCATAAAGAAAAAGCTGAGCCATAGCATATTTCTCCTTAGCCGCCTGGGGCTTAAAATCTCAAAGACGAATGTAGCCATTTTCTACAGAAGTCTGATCCAGGAGCATCCGTAGCATTAAAGGCGAGCCAGGCGATTATTCATGGTGCGGCAAAGAGTAGGCAACGCCAAGCGGGGGGAGGACAAGAGAGGGGAGGGAGAGAGAAGAAAAAGAGAGGACAGAGGGGGCCCCTCCCCTCCTCCCTATTATAAGTAAAAGAAAGTGGGAAAATAGAGGGTTTATGGTCGTAAAAAGATGGGTTTTGGGTAGGATTGGAGGCGGTGAGGAGATGATGCTGATGTGGTAGGATCTTAGCTGCCAGCCAGGCGGATTAATATTTTTTCATGCTGTCTGCAGAAATCGTTTTTGCTCATAAGCTGAGCCTGGATAAGCTCCTCCTGCCAGTGGGCATTGTAGAGGCGGCAGTTTTTGTTCTTACAGAAAGGATTGCCGGTGACATGAAAGAACAATGCCTGCATCATATATCCTTTTAGAACCTCGGTTAACCTCAGATCATTATAATCAATGAACTTGCCTTTAAACTCCTCTTTTAAAGTGAGGAGGCTAACTCCCAGTTGTTGTTTTAAGTAGAAATCCCTCGGTTTGGCTGGTGCCTCAACCACTCCAGTGGTGGAGATAAGGGAAGGAAAGCCATAAACACTTACCCGGGCGTGATAGCGATGATCATCCTCACTCCAGGTGCCAAACAACTGGTCGGTGAAAATGATGTGACAATAATCGAGGCTAAGTTCCTCCTCAGGGACCAAAGGAGAAAGGAGAACCAGGAGTTCAAAACCATCATACAGGATTCCAAAGGATTTAACTTTGCTGTAAAGAAGTTTTTTTCTTTCATATTCAACTTCCCCTTCAAGAGGCTCAGCAAAAGTCTTATTCCTATTTACCTGGCGAACCCTTATGGCGGCAAGTTTTCTAGCTAGCTCATTTACCGTAGTCTCTTTCTTTTCGCGAGGTAGATGAGAAAAGTAGTAGGAGAAAAAATCTTCCCTTAGCTCGATTTTAACCTGCTTGAGCCAGCTTTCGAGATACCCCGCTATTTCCTCAAGATCTAGGCTCTTTGTTCCTGCCCCATTATAGAAATAAATGAAAGAGGGAAGATGGACCGCGGAGGAGAACATTTCTTACTCTAACTTACTCAAGACGGTCTCGGCTCCTCTTTTTCCGGAAAGAAGCATTGCTCCAAAGGTAGGACCCATTCGGGGAAGCCCATAGGTGGTAGAGACAGCCATTCCTACTACCACCAGGCCCGGATGAGCTTCACCGGTATGCTCGATTATTAAGTCCTCGGACTGTTCCACCCACATGGCTCCAGTTCCTCTTGTTTTCGCTAGACCTCTTTCTTCCAATTTTTTTACCACACAGGCATCGTGACCTGTGGCATCCACTACCATTTTACTCTCCAGAGCCACCGGATCAACACAGCTAATCTGACGAGGTAGGGCCTGTACGGCAGTCCAGTTGACCACTACCCCAGCCACTCGATTATTCTCTCTTAGAACTACATCATCAAAAATCGTCATATTAGCGAACTTCACCCCGGCATCACAGGCAGCAGCGATGAGCTTGGAACAGGCATAGGGTCCGTCTGCTACATATAATCCCTGGCTAACTTCCTTAAAGGGTACTCCTAGCTCCGAGAAAATCTCTTGAGCAGGCTCTCTCACCGTTGTTTTGTTCATTAAATATCCTCCAATCCAGAATCCACCTCCGAGGTAATTGTTTCTTTCCACGATAAGCACCTTTTTTCCTTCTTTGGCAACCTCGGCTCCCAGCATTAAACCACTCGGCCCACCGCCTACGATGAGACAATCACTTTCCACATATTCGTGAAACTGTTTACTAAACTCGTCCACAATAGCCCTGGTTATTTCTGTCTCTCCCACCGGGGCAAAAATCTTTTTTTTCGCTGGCATACATAGCCTCCTTTTTAAAATAAAATCTCCACTGCTTTATAAGGACAGGCAGGAACACATGCTCCGCAGACGATACACCTGTCTTTATCAAAAGATATCTCCATCCTTTCCCGATCGACTACGATGGCTTCGGTGGGACAAAGGGGGACACAGACAGTACAGTGGGTGCATCTATCCTCAAGCCATCTTACGTCCTTGGCTAGAGGCTGAATAGTAACTCCTATCTTTCTAAGATAGTTTAATCCTTTATCAAGAGCCTCTTTTTCACCGCTTATTTCTATTATCAGTTGGCCTTCCTCTTCCCGGCTGATTCGGGCCCTCAGGATATTTACCACCAGATCATAATCTTTTATCAATCGGTAGGTGATGGGTTCCTCAACCACGGTTTGAGGAAAGGTCAAGACTAATCTTTTCTTTAGCATCTTATGACTCCTTTCTTCCCGGGAAAACTTTCTGTTTTTCGATTACTTTATCGGTCTTTCCTTAAGGGGTTTAAAGATTATACCTGATTCTACTGAGGGAAGAAGCTCAACCGGTTCAGCTAAGAGAAATTCTCCTTTTTTTATCCAATTCTTAAGTAGGCTGGCAATCTTGCGTGCCTTAGCGTAGCTGGAAAGTGAACCTGTGGGAACTTCTTTCCCCTGAACGGTGATCTTACCACTTTTAAGCTGGGCGTAGCTTACCTCACCTAAACTGCCTGGTTTTCTCTGTGGATAGGCTTCACTGTAGTCTACTATCTGGGCGAAAATCTCCTCATCTTTAACAGCCGTGTATGAAAGTATCTCCTCGTTTAAGATAGGGATGGGAACGCCGATTCCCACGCTTAAGGTCACCCCGTATCCGGTCATACTAGTTCCCTTCAGCCACTCGGAACTCATTTGCTTCAAATCGCCCAGTACGGCCATAGTACCGGCGGAAGATTTAGGGACGCCTTTCTCTGTTCTGGGAGCAGTAGGGTTATGTTGGGTACCCTGCCAGACTACGTAACCCACTCCACCTCCCAGGAAAATTCTTGTTCCCACTCCAATAGTTTTATAATAAGGATCGTTGAGAAGGGGTGATAACTGACAGGCACTACAATAGTTGGCATTGCCCAGATTGGGTTGAAGAATACCCATATAGGTATAGATGACCTTGTGGGAAAGATTCCCCGCCACATTGTAATTTTGATAGGCATTCCGGGGATTAAAAAGAACCGCCTCATTGACATCCTTCAAGTTAATCCAGGTCTCAAGACTCTTGCGTGGATAGCAGTCCGTTCCGTGGGCGGTGGCCACGAACTTCACGTCCTTTCCAGCCACCAGATCCTCGATAACATGCCCACCCCCATATCTGAACTCTCCGGGATGGACTCTGTTCCTCGGGTCATCATCGGGAAGGGCCGTAGCCCCGAGGTAAAAATCGACTGCCGCAAGGCCTGTGTAAACAGGAACCTCATTGAGGTAAGCCTTGCCTCCCCCCAGCTTGATCTTGGGTTTGGAATGTCCGATATTAAGGTAGATGCCTGATGAGCACATAGGTCCAAAGGTGGCGCTGGTTACGACATCTACCTCTTGGGCAGCTTTCTTGATTCCTTTTTCGTCCACTAGATCAATGATCTCTTCTGCGGTCACCACTACCGCCTCACCCTTCTTTATCTTCTCGTTAATTTCAGCCAGTGTCTTGGCCACTTTTTCCTCCCTATCCACTAAATAATTCCGTACTTAAGTATCTTTCCCCGGTATCAGGTAATATGACCACAATCAGTTTTCCTCTCGATTCAGCTCTTTTGGCCACCTTTAATGCGGCAAAGACTGCCGCTCCTGAGGAGACCCCGGCTAAGATACCCTCTTCCTTAATTAATCTGCGGGCGGTAATAATCGCCTCCTCGCTTTTCACCTTGATAACCTCGTCGACTAATCCTACCTCTAATACCTCGGAGATAAAGCCAGCCCCGATTCCTTGAATCTTGTGGGATCCTGGTGATTCTCCGGAAAGAACGGCTGATTCAGCCGGCTCTACCGCGATTGCCTTAAAATCAGGCTTCTTTTTCTTTATCACCTGGGCCACGCCGGTAAGGGTTCCCCCTGTGCCTACACCACTTACCAGTATGTCTATTCTGCCATCGGTGTCCTCCCAGATCTCTTTAGCCGTGGTTTGGCGGTGTATGGCGGGATTAGCTGGATTCTTGAACTGTTGGGGGATGAAGACCCTGGGGTTGTGGCTGGCTAGCTCTTCCGCCTTTTTCACCGCTCCCCTCATTCCTTCTGAACCAGGGGTTAAGATGAGTTCTGCTCCAAAAGCCCTGAGCAAACTCCTTCTCTCAATACTCATAGTGTCGGGCATAGTGAGGATTAGTTTATAGCCTTTTACAGCCGCCACAAAGGCTAAAGCAATGCCAGTGTTGCCACTGGTTGGTTCAACAATGATGGTATCCTCATTGATCAGACCTTTCTTCTCCGCTGCTTCAATCATGGAAAGGCCTATTCGGTCCTTCACCGACCCGCAGGGGTTAAAAGATTCAAGCTTTCCTACTACTTCTGCTCCCAGGTCCTTGGCAATCCTGGTTAATCTAACCAGAGGAGTTCTTCCTATCAGGCCGGTAATATCCTCAGCTATCTTTGCCACTTACCTCACCTTCTCTAATCCTCCCCCTGATGGTAGCTAACAACATCTGTGCACCTGGGGCAGATTTGGAAGCTATCTTCATCAAATATATAGATACACTCTCCACATTTTGAGCACACTTTAATCTCGCCATCCCCATCTTTCATCGCCTCCTTAACCGCTTTTCATCTTAATTCCAGCATTCTATCAACAGCCTTCCTTGCCCTCTTAGCTATCCTGGCGGGAACCCTAATTTGATATTGCATCTCTTTTAATGACCAGACAACCTTCTCCAGAGTGATGAGCTTCATATTTGGACAAATAGCCTGTTCAGAGACAGAGAAAATTTTTTTTTCGGGGTTTTCCTTACGTAGCCGGTGGATAATTCCCAACTCTGTTCCCACGATGATCTCACTATTTTCGGTGGTTTTAGCATACCGGCACATTCCCCCCGTACTTTGAACTTCATCAGCCAGAGAAATTACCTCTGATCTACACTCTGGATGGACTATTACCTTGGCCTGAGGATGCTCTTTTCGCAGCCTCGTAATATCCTGAGGAAGAATTCTAAGGTGAGTGGGACAATAACCAGGCCAGAGAATTATCTCCTTTCCCACTTTAGTAGAGACATAATGGCCCAGGTATTGATCGGGGATGAATAAGACTTTCCTCGTTTGATCAAGTCCCCTAACAATCTTTACCGCATTGGCTGAGGTACAGCAAATATCGGATTCTGCCTTGACTTCAGCGCTAGAGTTAACGTAACATACCACATAGGGATGGCCATATTTTTGTTTTTTCTCTTTTAACTTTTCCACCGTTACCATATTTGCCATAGGGCATCCAGCATTTATCTCCGGTAACAAAACGATCTTATCCGGACTGAGAATAGAGGCGGTCTCCGCCATAAATTGGACTCCGCAGAAGACAATCACCTCCTCCTCGGTTTTGGCTGCTTTTTGACTTAAATCTAAAGAATCACCCACAAAATCTGCCATGTCCTGCACCTCACCTAACTGATAGTTATGAGCAAGGATAACGGCATTTCTCTTTTTCTTTAACTGAATGAGCTTATCCACTAACGCTTGATTTCTATTATTTTCCATAAGCATTTTTCTCATTTTTGTTCTTATCTAGTTTTGGGAGATTGAACATGAAATAGATCTGAAAGAACCTCGGCATTTAGGGGACCTTCCACCAGGAAAGCCTCGGCATACTTTACATTAATTAAGGAACCATAGAATTGATTTCGCGCTTCTATGTGAAAAAAGTAGTCCCTTGCTCCGATAGGTCGAACCTCCATTTTAGCTGCTTTCTGTCCAAACTGAGAACAATATGCTTCAATAGCCTCCATTTTCTTAGAGTAATATGGAGTAATATCGATGACTATAGTGGGAGAAGAATAATCGTGCAATAAGTAAAAGAGGAAAAGTTGGGGATCATGAGGAGGAAAGGAGATATTGAGTTTTTCCAGGCGACAGTAAAGATTTGAATTTCTCACCAACCATCCTGCCATGCGGTGATCACTGTGTCGATCCTCCCAGTAGGGAGCAAGGACAAAATTTGGTTGAAGTTCTCGGATTATTCTGGAAATTGTAACTCTGTTCTCATGGGTGTCCTCAATTCTAGCATCTCCCAGGTCCAGAGTTCTCCTCAGATCGGCTCCTAAAATCTTAGCTGCTTTCGATGCCTCTTCAGCAATAATTTCAGGAGTTGCCTTAGAATTCATCTCTCCTCGGGTAAGGTCTATTATCCCTGTTGTCCACCCTAGCTCCTTCATCTTTAAGAGAAAACCACCACAGGCTAGTTCTACATCATCACAGTGTGCCCCAAAGGCTAAGATATCTATTTTCTTCATACGAGCCTTGAATGCCTCCTGTTTAAATAAGAAATTTTTTTCCCGTTTTTTAAGCACCGCAGGTGAAGAATTCCCATGCTTTAAGAGACCAAGGTCCTTTGATATAGTGAAACGTATCGGGGAACGACCTTCTCGGTGGCAAATTTTTCCAAAACTCTCATCCTTGCCTCTCTTCCCATTTTTTCTGCTAAACCGTTATTAGTTAGAATTTTCAGACAGTATTCTGCCATGGTGTCTAAATCTCCTACCTTGGCTAAATACCCATCCTTTCCATGGCGGATTACCTCTGGCAGTCCTCCTACTCTGGTGGCAACCACAGGAACCTCTGAGCTCATAGCCTCCAGGGCAGCAAGGCCAAAGCTTTCCTGCTGTGATGGGAGTAAGAAAAGATTAGATTTCCCCAAAATTCTGGAGACGTCACCTACGTTACCCCGAAAGCAGACTTTCTCCTCCAGCCCCAGTTTTTTCACCAGTCTTTGAGCTGGATGCTTGGCTGGTCCCTCTCCAACTAGATAAAGCCGACAATCTCTTTCTTTGACTATCATATCAAAGATCTGAACAACATCTGCTACTCTTTTGAGGGGTCTGAAGTTGGAAATGTGACAGATTATCTTCTCTTTACCCCTGCCTATTCTTTTGTACTTCTCCGGGTTTACAAAGTTAGGTATAACCGTGATGGGTCTGGTAATGCTAAATTTTTCCAGAGTTTCTTTTTTCAAAAACTCAGAAACAGCGATTAAACTGTCGGAGTTTTCCATGCTAAACTCGACAATCGACTTATACGAGGGATTTAGCCCGAGCAGGTATACGTCTGTCCCATGGAGCGTGGTGACAATTTTTACTTTACCATGAAGAGCTTTCTTGGCAAGATAGGCAGAAGTAGCATGGGGAATTGCGTAATGAACATGAATTATATCCAGGCGATAATGCTCCATGACATCGATTATTTTTGAGGCTAAGGCTAGAGTGTAAGGACTATACTCAAACAGGGGATAAGGGGGAATATCAACTCTATGACATAGTATTCTGTGATTGTCTGTCTGTAATCGAGCCGGGCAAGCGTAGCAGATAAAATGGACCTCATGCTCCTTGGCCAGGCTAAGTCCGAGCTCAGAAGCAAGAACCCCACTTCCTCCAAAAGTTGGGTAGCAAACTATTCCGATCTTCATTTCCTCTTTCGCTTTTGCAAAATCATTAATCTGGCAATAACACAACTAAACAAGATATGCCTCAAGATCATATAGCCGGACTTTCCTTTAAGACTGGAAACTTATTACTTTATGTTCGCCATAATCTGCCTTTGAAAATTCACCATAGACAACTCTTAAGAAATCTTGGCCGAACTTTATAAGGTATTCCAGTACATTGAGTTTTCTTTCCTGCAAGTCCTTGAGAGGAAAAATATTGTGAGCGGCTTTGTATATTTGATTTTCCAGAACAATGTTTTGTCTTTTCTGATTCCTGACAACTTTATCCTCTAGAAGACTCATTTCCCTTAACACCCTCCTCAGTGATGCCTGAAAGGTATCCTTTAGAGTGGCATCGATTTCAGTAGCGACCTTTTCAATTCCAGAAAAGATTTCTGAGATCTCCCTTCTTCCAGAGTTGAACAAAGAGGCCGTTTCTATTTTTGCCAGTCTTTTGGTTAAAGACTGAGGAGACCTCAGATCCAGAATTTCTAAATTATATTTCTTCAGAACACTCAGAACCTTATTTTCAACAATAGTAGCTCCAAACCGGGGATAAATGAGCGGCATTTCTATCATGAATTCCTCATATGTTTCCTTTAATTGGGAAAAATACGCTATTTCAGAGGGTCCGGCAACATAAGCATAGGTTGGAAAGAGGTAATCCTGAGTGATAGGTCTTGTTACAACATTAGCACTAAAACTAAGGGGATTTTTCTCTAAGAGGTCGAGTAGTTCATTAGAAGAATGGGTGTTGTTGGCCACATGGAAGTCTTTATCATAAGTTACATTTTTTCTCTCCAGAAAGAAATTACACAAGTTTGAGTTCTTGTAGATGGGAGGATGGTATCCTGACTTTTTGAGTCTGTCTCCCGCCTTATTAAGAATTTCGCTGCACCTAGTGGGGTTCTCTATCATTTTCTTAAACAAGGGGATCATCATCTTTCTAAAATATTTAGGTTCCATGAGAATTAAGCCATATTCTCCCAGCAAAAATATCATTATTCGGGAAAAGATTTCTCCCAAACTCCCCGACCTTTCAGCAAGATTTTGCAGGTTTTTTAAAAGGGAATTTTTAAATTCAGTATCCGGAGTAACCTCGTTTATCCTGGATATCATTCTCCCTATCTTTTGGGTATCTAATTCGACCTCAGAGGCACTTCTGCGGGTAGATACGGGATAGTCAATTCTCAAAGGCTTGTTCTCTTTCATCAAGTAAATATGGTCAATTTCTGAAAGATCATGGTCTTCAGAAGCATTCCAGAAGATGGGCACCAGTGGATGTTTCCTGTTCGAGTGATTGTTAGCTACTATAATAGCGGAAAGAGCCTTATAAATGGTGTAAAGGGGACCGGTAAAGATTCCCGGCTGTTGCCCGGTAACTACAGTATAAGTGTTCTCGTCAAGCAGCATCTCAATGTTCTCCATAACCTTCTGAGGGGCCTCGATTCTGCGGTTGTATTCCCTCAGGATTTTCACAACCCCTTCTCTATCTATTTCAACCTTTCTAAATTTTCTTTCTCTGAAGTGATGAGGATAAAAATGGGAGACTCTTTCATACCTCTCAAGATAGTCTAAGGTTATACGGCTAGGGGTAATCTCAGCCGCGGGTAAACTTTCAATAGTCATGCTATCTTCTCTATTCTGGTGCAATTATTCTTAGGTTGAATTTGAAAAAAATTCCTTCATACTAATCACACATCTTGAGTTTTAAGAGACCCTAGGTGAATTGAATTAAAAATGGTTCTTTTGTTACCCTCTCCGTTTCATTTAATTCTAAAATTATGGGTATAAATATTCATCCGTTTACCTCTGGCAAAACCGATTATTGATAATTTCGTCTTTTCAGCCAACCTTACCGCTAAATCTGTAGGTGCAGCGCGGGAGGCAATAATAGGTATTTTTCGTTTTGCTACCTTGATTACTATTTCTGAGGATATCCTCCCGCTGGTCAAGATGATCTTATTTCTGGTTGATATATTCTTTAAGAAACATTCACCGAAAATTTTATCAATGGCGTTGTGGCGACCTATGTCTTCCGCAAACATTTCTATTTCATGGGGACTGCTGAGAGCAGCCGAATGGACGCCACCGGTTTTTTTGAAAAGAGAAGATTTTGCCTGGAACGCTTTCATCAAATTAATAATTTGCCCATAATTGATTTGAACATCTGAATTTACTGGTTTACAATCTACAATATCTTGAGAATCGTAAAAAGAAGAGCCTCTTCCGCAGCCCGAACTGATCAATCTTTTTCGAAAGAGGTCTTGAGGAATTTTAAGATCTCCATCTACCTTCACGTTAGCATAAGACCCATCTTTACCAAGACTTACACCTTTTATGAGGCTATTATTTTTGACCAGGCCCTCTGATAAAAGAAAGCCTACCGCCAAGTATTCTAATTTATCAGGACTACACAGAAGAGTTACTATTTCCTGGCCATTAACCAAAATTGTAAAGGGAATTTCTTTTATGATCCAATCTTTCTCCACATACATCTTGCCAGAACTGAGACGAGTTATCTTCAGAGGTTGGGTTTGTGAAATCTTCTCAATTTTTTCTTGCATTTTTTCAATGCTTTCCCTATTTCTATCTTATCAGCAATTCCAACCATTCACCGTGTATCACTCGAGCAAATGTGCTTCTTTTTATTGACGCCTCAGCCCAAAACTTTCACTACATACAGGACAGGACGGATTTGGTTTGATGTCTATACATTCTGCTTTGTTGCGTAATAAATCATAAGTAAAAAGCTTACCTCTCAAGTTATCTCCGTATCCGGTGATTAATTTTATAACCTCATTTGCTTCCAAAATTCCAAAAAGTCCAGCCGTCACCCCAATTATAGGAAATTTTATTTTTTTGGGCGCATTCGGAAATAGACACCTCAGGCAGGCCGTTTTCCCCGGTACTACAGTGGTGATTTGACCATAGAATCCCTCAACGGCCGCATGTATAAGTGGCTTTCTGTGGTTGACACAGAACTCATTCAACGAATATCTTGTTTCAAAGTTATCAAGCGCATCTACAACTATATCTACATCATTCAGTAGATCTTCCATGTTTCCTTTGCAAATTCTTTTAGCCAATGTTTTTATTTTTATTTGTGAATTTAATTGCTTAAGCTTTTCTTTAGCGGAGACAGACTTTGCTTTTTTGTTTAAATCTTCTTCCCCATACAGAATTTGTCTGTTTAAATTGCTCAATTCCGGTTTCTGCTCATCAATTAAAAATAAGTATCCAATCCCCGCTGCTGTTAAATATATACTGATAGGCGAGCCTAGCCCCCCTACCCCTACGATAGCTACCTTTGCTTTTTTTAACTTCTCTTGGGCCTTTTTCCCAAATATCATTATCTGACGGTCATATCTTCTTAATTCCTTTTCGTTTAACATTTTACCCCCCGGCTATGGGAGGAAATAGGGATATTTCATCATTATTTTTCAATTGAGTTCGTAGGTTTACATAGTTCCCGCGGATAAATACCCATACGTATTGGGGTAGCCATTTTTTGAGTTTGGGAAAATCATTAGCTATTTTTTCCAGGACCTCCTTTACGGTAGCCCCTTGAGGTAGGTTAAGCTCGGTTTTATCCACTCCACATAAATTCCCGAAAAAAGTGAAAAATTTGATTCTTATCTTCATTTGACGAACCTTCGCCCACAGTGGCGAAACTTTCTTTCCCTTTCTTTAAAGAAGAGAAAAGATATAACCTAAAATTATGGCCAGTGAACAAATAACTGCTAAATAAACTGATAAGATCCTGCCCCCAAATTCCTTTCTAATAACCAGAATTGCACCGTAACTGGTAACTGGTCCAACAATGAGTAAAACCAAGCCTGCCCCCATATTTAGACCCTGATTGATAAAAGCATGCACTAAAGGCACGCTGGCGGTTGAGCAAATGTACATCCCCAATCCAAAGACAATGGCAAAGAGATATCCAAAGCCAGATGCTAAATAGTTCTCGATTAAATTCCCCAACGGAGTAATGGAGGCGACTGCTGCTGCCAAGATTATACCGATGATTAACTCCAGCCCAATCTCCTTTATAATATCTATAAAAGCAAATGTAAAAATGGAAAGGGTGCGGTTTCCTATTCCTTTTTCGTGATGGTGATGATTGATATGTTCATTGTGTTCACACATCGGACAGGAATCAGATATCTTTTTAATCTGAGGAAAAGGAAGATAGTTTCCGATTAAACCAATTACTAAGCCCATTAAAATTACTGCAGAAAACAGATAGAGCATAAAACCGATTCCTAGAAACTTCCAGGTCACAAGAATTGCAGTAATACTAGTAGCCGGGGTAGCGACAAGGAAGGCCAAAACCGGACCCAACGGTACTCCTTTCTTTCGAAATCCAATTGCTACTGGTAAGGAGCCAAAACAGCAGAGCGGAAGAACTATTCCAGCGAAAGTAGTATAAAGAATAGGTTTTATCCCTTTCTGACTGAGATATCGATTTATCCAGGACTGTGGTACAAATTCATGAATGACTCCGCTTAGGAAAAGTCCCAAAGCAAGAGCAGGCAAAATTTGCACCACATAGTGCTGAAGATTATAGAAAAAATTAAGAATCATACAGCTTCTACTCTTTTTATCTCTGGAATTTCTTTCTTAAGAACTTCTTCAATGCCATTCCTCAGGGTTAGCGTCGCCATAGGACATCCATTACAAGCCCCCTGTAGTTTTACTTTGACTATACCATCTTCTGTGACTTCAATTAATTCCACGTCTCCACCGTGGGTTTGTAAGGAAGGACGGATTTCAGTCAATACTCGTTCTACTTTTTCACGCATTTTTATCCTCCTGTTTCTTTAAATAGCCATCAATGGCTGATTTTTGTAGTTTTTCTGCCAATAACGAGATTATTTTTTTCTTCCTGCAAAAAGAGGGGACATTTCTCTGAGCCTCGCCACAATTTCCACCAGGTTTTCTACGGTATAGTCTATATCTTCTTTTCCGGTGTCCCTGCCCAAGGAAAATCTTATTGATCCCTGAGCTATCTCTGGAGGAACACCCATGGCCATGAGAACATGCGAAGGCTCTAAGCTGCCCGAGGTACAGGCTGACCCGGTAGAGGCTGCGATTCCTTTAAGGTCGAGATTCAAGATTAAGGATTCTCCCTCAATAAATTCAAAAGACACGTTCAAAGTATTGGGCAGTCTTCGGGTAGGGTGTCCGTTCAGCCGACAATGGTTTATATTTTCCTTGATCATTTTCTCCAATTTATCCCGAAGATTGGATTCGCGTCGTGATTGCTGCACCATTTCTTTTGATGCTATCTCGGCTGCTTTTCCCAGTCCCACTATGCCGGCCACGTTTTCTGTACCTGCGCGACGACGCCTTTCCTGATATCCACCATGAAGTAAAGGATGAATCCTGGTACCTTTGCGGACATATAAAGCTCCCACTCCTTTGGGACCGTAGAACTTGTGAGCGGAGAGGGAAAGAAGGTCTACCTTTAGATCGTCAACATTAACTTTTATCTTTCCTATGGTTTGCACAGCATCGGTGTGCAGGTAAATTCCAGCCTTTCGGGCAATCTCGCCTATTTCTGAAATAGGCTCAATGGTTCCTACCTCGTTATTACCATGCATTACACTGATAAGAACGGTCTGGCTGGTAATAGCTTCCTTGACCTTTTTGGGGTCGAGCCATCCATGTTCATCCACCGGCAAAAAAGATACCTTACAACCTCTTTTTTCTAAATACTTGAGGCTTGATAGTACGGCGTGATGTTCTATGGAGGAGGTTACGATATGTTTTCCTTTCTTTTCCAGGGCAGCAGCTACTCCTTTCAAAGCAAGGTTATCTGCCTCTGTCCCCCCACTGGTGAAGATTATTTCCTCCGGGCTAGCCCCGATAAGATTAGCTACCTTTTCTCTTGCCTCGTCAGTTGCCTTCCTTGTCTCCTGGCCAAAGAAATAAATAGTTGAGGGGTTGCCAAAGGCCTCTTTATAGTAAGGCAGCATCGCCTCCAAGACCTCTGGATGAAGAGGAGTGGTGGCATTGTGGTCTAAATATATCCTTTTCATTTTAACTGTCCCTTCAAATTTGAAACACATATTTATGGTCTGGCTGAGGAAGTCTGGAGATCTGTCTTGCCTCTATAAGGAGGTCTTCCAAACTCGTTCCTTTCAGAACTTCCTTTATCTTGTCTCCCAATCTTTGCCAGAGGAGTCGGGAGACACAGCTATCCACCCGCTCACACTGAGATATTTCATCTTCCTTATCCAGACAAAATACCGGAACAACTGGTACCTTTAAGGCTTTTATGATGTCCATCACGGTAATATCTTTTGGGGGCCTGGCCAGAAGAAATCCTCCTCCCGGCCCTCTTATACTCCTCACCAACTCTGCCCGGCGTAGCTGATTGAAGATCTGTTCCAGGTAATTGACAGAGATTCCTTCTCTTTGGGAGATATTTTTGATGGAGACAGGGCCAATGGCTTCATGAATGGCTAAATCAAGCATTGCCCTCACCCCATATCTTCCTTTGCTAGATAATCTCAATATTCATCTCCTCTTTTCTATTTCAGGAGAATCTCCGGCGTCTTGGCCTCTACTATAATCCAACCAATATAATGTTTCTAATAGTTCAGTCAAGAATGCCTCACTTTTCAATTATAAATATATAATAATTTTAGTCAAGTATTAGCTAATTTACATTATAAAGAATTATAATTTTTGTCAAGTAACTTTTGCAGGAGAGAATTGGTAGGTAGCCGCAGGCTTTAGCCTGCGTAAGACAGCGCAACTTAAAGGTTGCGGCTACCTTAAATGTGGAATCTGTGAATTTGAAATTGACGGTGAGTGCGATCTTTGTTATGATTGGACAAGATCACAATTCTTTCCATAAATAAGATAAAACTTCTTAGATAAGCTCTAGGGAGGGAGAGTTTTTAGCATGAGACAGGTGATTTCTTTTGATTTGGATGGCACCCTGATCAAGCCTGATTTTAACTATCTAATCTGGTATGAGATGATACCCAAGCTTTATGCCAAAAAGCAGGGGATTGAGCTTGAGGAGGCAAAAAGACTGGTAAAAAAAGAGTACGACAGGATCGGCGAGAATGATTTAAGGTGGTACCGGCTTGATTATTGGCTCGAACATTTTAAACTTAATAAAAGTCAAGAAGAGATACTTGAGAAATACATGGACAAGATAATCCTTTATCCCGATGTCCTGCCCAGCCTGAATTATCTGAAGAGAAGATACAAGCTAGTAATTGCTTCCGGCATGAGTGAGGATTTTATTTCCATTAAATTAAAAAAGAATAATCTCTCCCAGTTTTTTAGCCATATATTCTCCGCCATTTCTCTGGGATTAATTAAGAAAGAAAAGAGTTTTTATCTTGCTATGTGCAGGAGCTTAAATGTCAAGCCAGTTGAGCTTGTCCACGTTGGCGATCATTATGAGGTTGACTATCTGGTACCCAGGAAAATAGGGATAGAGGCATACTTTTTAGATCGGGTAAACCAGCGAAAAAAAGAGTTCGGAACAGTTAATAATCTGGAAGAGTTCACTAACCACTTGACTCAATGGTAATTTTCTTTATGGTTTTTGAGGATTTACGCTCCATTCAGACTTGAAGATTGGTGGGTCAAAACAGAATATAGCTCAGGTCGTCGATCAATAAAAAGATCGTTATAGTCCGTTAGGTGTTTATTCCGGGAACTAGCAGGATCTATGTTGACTGTGCCGATGGTTTCCTCTTGAGAGAGCCTCAGTAGTATCTGGCCTTCAGCATTAACTACCTGGCTGCCGCCGGTAAATTTAAGCTCTTTTTGAGTCCCGCGACGTTCTATCCCGGTCCTGTTGGCAGTTATACAGATTATCCGGTTCTCAATGGATCGAGTAACCATAGCCTTTTGACAGAAAGGAAGAATCAAATTTGCCGGATGGCAGATAAGCTCAGCCCCTTTGAGAGCTAGAATGCGAGTTGCTTCAGGAAAGATCCAGTCAAAACAGATCATAATGCCCAGTCTGGCTATTCCTATATCAAACACAGGAAACTCCAGATTTCCAGGAGTGAACCAGAACTTTTCCTCGTTGAAGAGGTGCACTTTACGATACCGGCCGATAAATCCCTCTGGCCCAACTAAGATAGCGGAGTTATAGAAGTTTTCACCTTCTCTTTCAGCAAGTCCGGCCACAATGAAGGCATCTTTTTTTCTGGCAACTCTTGAAAGCTCTTTGGTGGTAAAACCCTCCGGAACCTTCTCCGCTAAAGATTTTACTTCATCTCGTGAAGTAAAGAGATAACCAGTGGTAAAAAGCTCTGGCAGGACAATAAGATCAAAACTTTCTTTTAAAATGTAATCTTCTACTTTGGTGAGGTTAGCTTCAATCTGTCCAAATACAGGACTAAACTGTAAAACTCCTATTTTCATCTTCTTCTTCCCTGTCTATTCTTACTTTGATAGTTCTCTTTTCCAGCTTGTCGCACTAATTTGTTGAAAAGTATGGGTTGCAGGAAATCTTTTGTTAATTTTGACACAAAATTGTGATATGTCAAACAAGTCCCCCCAAACTTATCGAAACTCAAAGCGATGATACCTGTTTGATAATTAATTTCTGAAAAACTATTTATAACCATTATGTATAACCACGTTTCTCTACTCTTAGTACCGACAAAAGAATGATGCTCCTCGTCAGAAATGGCTAGACCTAAATTCTTAAAGAGTTTCTTTTCAACTTTAAATTGGCTGATGGGTGTCTGGATTGAACGTTCACACATTCACCAGCCGCCATCGGTGAAGGCTGGAGTTTTAAAGGCATGTGTATGAGCGCGGCAAACCGCAAAGTCCGTAGTAGGCAAAGTGTGACGATTATCATTTTTCAGTGCCGCCTTCGTTTTCCCAGGAGAATAATATCGCGCCAGGCCTCCTTGCTTTTAGCAGCCATCCATTACCAAACCCAGCACTTAGTCAAAAACTCTCTAAAGGAACATGCTGGATACAAAAAGAGGAGAGCAAAAGTCTATCTTGCTCTCCTCTTGCTTTTACTATAGGCTACAAGGGGAAGTCAAAGTTTTGGTCACTTGGTTCAGAAAGCCCATCCTAGTTTGATGGCAACAGTTGGTCCAAGTCCTCCTACATCAATGTCTTTACCACTCCTTTGGAGATAAATGGCCCCGCAGGACCATTCAGCGGTAAGATTCTCACCCAGGAGATATTTGTAGCCCATATTAACTCCAGCACCTACCATAGAAACCGAAACTCCCCAGTCCTCTTCTGTTCCCCAATCAGCTCCCGCACCAAAACTTCCGTAGAAACCCCACCATAGACCTTGTGGCGCAGTAGGCTTAAAGTAATTCTTAAGGCCCACTGTTGCTTTAACACCCAACGCTTTACGGCTAAAGGTAATGGCCGGGGTTACATAAAGACTTGAGCTGGGACTGGTTACTTTCTCGTACTCGAGACCAAGTCCTCCCTGGAAAACTGCCGTCCCCAGCTTAGGCTTTTCCTCATAGAGCTGAACAAGACCAGCTCCAGTTACGCTAACGACTCTTTTGGGTCTTTCCTCTGCCAGGGCTGCGCTTCCCCAGGTCCCTGCTATTAGGACCACCGCTAATACCAACCAAATTCTCTTTATTGTTCCCTTCATTTTCCTTTCCTCCTTTTTTGAGTCTTTGTGACCCATTTAACTTACCACTCTTCTTTTTTTCTTCTACTTTTCTTCGATGGCTCACCCCCTTCGTCTCGCTGTCAATTTCGCGGAGACTTTTGGGAAAATTGCGAAAGCTTATATAAAAACTCTAGAAAGTCAGCAGGTTATTCTTTGTAACCTTCCTTTCTCTGAGCCAGTTCCGGATCATCTTCTTTCTTTTCTCCCCTAAAGCTTCAGAGTCATCCCATGACTTCCACTTATCGTCTCCGGTGCTGCGCCTTTTTGCTTTTCCAGCGTAGCTTCAATCTCTTTTTTCTTCTATTTCTGTTCTTTCTGCCCATCTAGGCCTGCTGAAGTCCCTGGTATATTCGTCGTTAGACATAAGAACTGGTCTAAGCGGGACCGGAGTATGGTGACTTCTTCATGCCTTTCAAAGTTTTGACTATTTAGTCATAACCGACTAGATAGTCAGATAATTATAATGATTTTTTAGAAAGTGTCAAGGGGGGTGTCTCAAAACACTAGGATGCAACTGTGACAGAGCACTGGGTGGTTAAGTTAAGATTGGCAGGAAGGAAAAAGGAAGGGAATTAAGCCGATTAAGAGCCAGAATAGTCTTGCTGGTGTCAACATATAAACACAAATTGCTCGCCTGTTCCGCATTTTCTCAACCAAATAGATCGAGGGAACTTGAACCAACTGGGCCAACGCAGGGATGGCAGTTAAGAGTCCAATTACTGTATTGGAGGCTCCAAGTTTCAAGGCAAAGGCAACCAGAAAGACACCTCCTCTGTCAGGGTTACCATCGCCTGAGAAGTTGAACCATCCTTTATGACACTTTTAAGGCTGGATTCAATTTCTTGGTCCGTTAACGTGTCTTTAACTAGGAATCTCATCTTAAATCCCCTTGAAACTGAGAGAGGACAGCACGAGGTCGTAAGGAATTGGAGCTTTCATCTAACTTACTTCTCTCATTTCTGTAAAGCTGCCATAGCAAATGAGGTTATCTCCAGCATGGAGCTTATGATTCCCCCTGGCAACCAAAATCCTTTCTTCGTCTCTTTCGATAGCTAAAACCAGGATTTTCTTTTCCCCCAAATCAGAGTTAGCCAAGGTCTTTCCCACAGAGGGCGATCCTTCATGTAAGGTAATCTCACCGATGCCGAAGTCTTCCCCGAGATCGAGTATTCGCTCTATAGTCCTTTTCTGAAGTTGGAATTTTTCTCGAAGTTTTTCCTCGATTTTCTTAGAGAGCAAGCGGGCGAGCCTGGTGTGAGTCGCCATTTTAAATATCAGATAAAGGGCGATTATGAGAATAATGAATCGCAGTATTGCCCAGGAAGAGGTTACCGTGAGAAATGAAGAAACCAGTCCCGCAATGACTGCCACCGTTCCGGCATTTCCGATGATCATAAGAAGAGAAATTATTCGGCGCCTCATTGGATGGTTAAGCACCAGTTCTGCCTCTCTGGTGGTAAATCCGGTACCGGTGAGAGCCGAAAGAGCCTGAAAACTTGCCGTGGGCTTATCAAGGCCAGTGAGCTGAAGGGCTACCATAGCTACCTTTCTTATCATAACACTAATAAATACCACGACGATTATAAGGATAATTCCACCCATTAGCTAAACCTCCTAAGTTTATTATTCGGCTTTTTATAACCATTTTTTTCTCCTAAAGTAAACTAACATTAAAATACCTATAACAATCATTGTACCCAAAATGAGAGGATAAGCCCAAAACCATTCAAGTTCGGGCATATATTTAAAGTTCATACCATAAATGCCTGCTATAAACGTCAAAGGAATGAATATGGTAGCAATAATGGTCAATACTTTCATAACCTGGTTCATTTTATTGCTGATGCTGGAAAGATAAATATCGAGCATCCCAGAAAGGATATCTCGCGAGGTCTCGATGGTATCAATTACCTGAATGGTGTGATCGTAAACATCTCTTAGGTATATGTCTGTTGACTCATGAATAAGTGTTGATTCTGTCCTTTGCAGGCCACTGACAACTTCCCTTAAAGGCCAGACTGATTTACGTAAAAATATCAATTTTCTTTTTAAGGTGTGAAT
Organism: uncultured Clostridia bacterium; assembly: GCA_964543295.1. GTDB lineage: Bacteria > Aerophobota > Aerophobia > Aerophobales > AE-B3A > AE-B3B. Next base: position 67,532 of record CAZIXA010000006.1, read on the forward strand.
AGCCTGGAGGGTCTCTGGAGTTGGGTTGGCAACTAACTCTCCTTCGATAGATTCTATCCTTTCTCCAAGTTTCTCTGGGATTATGAAATAGTTATCGACGATGGTATCCATCAAAGCATAGGCAAGATAATCAGCGTCCGTTTTTCTTATCCGACCTTTCCCAGTTCTAATTCTTTCTCTCACTGGGTTAAAAACATCTCCCTTCCTTTCCTGGAAGGAAATCACAAAATTTGAGCCCAGAATCAAACTCACTTGCTCCATTTGGATTTCACCCTCTTTTTCATCATGATAAAGCATTTTTAAGGCAATGAAGATGTAATCGTCAAAATCCTCTATTTTGGGACGTTGTTCAGTATTTAAGATATCTTCCAGAGTCAGCGGATGTAAGCCAAAATGGTTTCCAACTTTTTCGATAATCTCCAGATCGTGAATCCCATCGATGTTAATCCAGGTTACCGTTGGCTTATCCTTAAAGGGAAAACATTCCTCAACCCTTTTTATCTCCTTTTCCTCAAAATTAGCTTCATCATAGTCAATAAGGCTAATCCTTACCTTCTCGGCCTTCTCCTCTCCTATATTAACTAGAGTCCCGGGAGGAAGACCAACCCTTTTTGATCTTTTCTTAATGAATCTGGACATTACAATTCACCTCCCGCCGAGTAATATAGCAAATAACGGTATGGGTGTAAAAGAGGTTCTAGGTAGCAGAAATTTAGATATGGGGGAGCAAACTCTTTTACACCGTGGTAGGTGCAGTTTAATATTATAAAGAACCAAGTTCAATTTCCATTTGTCGGCTTCCCTATAAGAACGTCTGTTTTCGTAAGAGCTCCAGTGGAGATTCCTTTTTGATTAATTCTCCGCCTGCTACTCAAAGGCCAGCTTTTCCTAAAAATCCCTCTATCCCACAACTGGCTTGGGAAAAATCTCTTGACAGAGGAGCTTCAAATTTAGCAAGTTCTTACAGTTGTCTTGGCTCAGGAAAGTCTCTCAATTAGAAATCGGGTAATTAGGTGATAACAGGGGCTATTAATATAGGTGGAAACAAATGCTGTTTCTTTATGTTTATGAGACTTTTTAAGTAAATTCCATTCCTTTTTTGAGATCATAAGAGCTTATCTCCCCTTGACCTATCGTACATACAGTTTCAACTAAATAATCAGCTATCAGCTCTAACCAGTTTTCTATGCGCTTTACCCCTGCTGGAAAGTCATTTACTTCCAGGGCATAGTAACCATCTTCACTCTCTATAAGATCCATTCCCCCTATCACCATTTCCATGCTATCGAAACAGCGCAGGGCCCCCTCCATTATCTCATCCGGAAGGAATACCTCCCAGGCCTTACCCTCGTTGGGATGAAAAAAACTCTTAACCACCTTCCCTATCTTATAGATTCTGGTTACACCGTCATTATTGGAAATAAATTTTTGTAGATATATCCACTTTTTCCGCAAATTCTTTAGACTCTCTACTGATTTTACATATATTATTCCCTTTGAACGCCCATATAAAGGTTTCACCAGAGCGGGAAACATAGAACCATCCACATTTTCTAAAATATTTTCCTTTGAAGCAAATACTGTTCTCGGTACCTTCAAACCCGATTGTTTCATAATCTCATCGGAGATTAGCTTATTACTACTAAGGCATAAAGCCCGGTAGGAGTTTATCACCACAGTTCCCATCTCCTCAAGGTATTGGGCAAGCCACAGATACTCGCGCTCACGAATCTTTACTATGACAACATCGTAGTTCCTTAACGAGGAAATATCAGGATTAATCAGGCAGGGACTAATTATTTGAGAAACTATGCCTTTGCTTAAAAGGTAATTATTTAAAGATACGAGTAGGGATTTCGATGATTTGATTTTTTCTGAAGTGAGAAGTCCTACTTTCATATAATCTCCTTTGTTCCTTTGGACAATGAATGTTTTCTCTACCCTTGTTTACTATAAGAGTAACCTGCGTTTCTTGCCCCCGAGCCACTCTGCAGCCGATTAATTTATTAGTGTCTCTTTTCTTCTTTTTGTTCAGCGGCTATGATCCCGCGCAAAAAAGTCGCGGAAATAACTCCTGTCTTATCGACAAGGGCTCCCTTTCTTTCATTGATTATCCATTGGGAAATAAAACCGATAACGATGCCGTGAAAAACATACGCTTGATTTGCTGAATTAAATGGTCGAAAAACTCCCTTTCTAATTCCATCATCGAGAACATCGGCTAAAAAATTTATATATTTTTTATAATTACTCTGCATCTTTTGTGTGTATCGGTTTTCAAAATCCTGATGTAGCGCTCCTCTTATGAAGAAAAGAACATTGAAAAGAGCCCTTTTTTTCTCAAAAAAAGTAAAATGAGCATTGACCAATTTCTCAATTACCTCATGAGGATCCTCTATCCCAGCTATTTCTCGCTTACAGTAACCGAGTAAATCATCAATACTCTTTCTGGTTAAATACGCCACAAGATCCAACTTATTTTTAAAATGGCAGTAAATAGTGCCCTTTCCCACATCGGCTTCTTCAGCAATCTCGTCAAGCGTAGCCCGAAAGAGACCTTTTTTGGAAAAAGTTTTGTACGAAGCACGGATAATTTTGTTAAAGGTATTGATTTTTCTTCTCTCGCTTCGGCTTAGCACCTGGGTCATTTTTCTCCTCCGATTCTCAATTATTTAATAAAAAATATCTTTCTATCAGTTTTGACTATTTAGTCATAATCGACTTAGTCGTCAGATAATTATAATCGTTTTGAAAAAAAGTCAAGGGGTATATTCGACTTTTGCTGAAAAATTCATATAGTTTTCCCGGGGTGCTGAATCGAACACGAATTGAGAAAATAGCAAAGTGGAAAGGGACTTTCTGCGTGACAAAACTTATTGTTCAGTTTGTTTTACTTCCCTCATTGTGTCTACCCCTCAAACTCCTTATGAATTAACGCCTTCGACCCAAACAGAAGCCAAAAGAAAAGGTCAAAACCTATCAACGCTTTCTTTTCCATTACTTGAAAAGTCCCAAAACCAACTAAAGTAACTTTTTCTTCTCTGCCCAGGCAGTCAGTTATAGCTGAGATTACTGCATTAACCACTCCCCTAGACATTCTCTTTATTAGCCCTGTCTGATTGACTACTTCCTCTACCAGGTCCGCTTTGTTCGTCCTTTTTCAGTTAACGGAAAGTTTGTTTCTACATAACAGTATGCTTTTATCGATTTTAAGCTAAATTTTAATTATATTTCCCACCCCATTCTCGATATAATGCTCTTTATATTCTTCCCTAAACAATTCTCGACAACGATCTCCCGAACAATGGGAAGGAGCAGCTTTCTTTACACTTAGATTCCTAAATCCTTTTATAATACTTTTTAATTCCAAATCAGAAGCTGAACCTAAATGAAATCCACCCATAACTAGATAGATATTTCTATCTGGCAACATTTGCTTAGCCTTTTCAGTAATATTTAGTACCCCCGGATGAGCACAGCCAGTAATGACCACTAGACCTTTCTTAGTATCTAAAACTAAAGATTGCTCTTTTATCCAAGTTCCCATCTCGCCAGTGGTCCAGACATTATCAGAGATTTGTATAGAATCTTTTATATCTTGATATTCTGTCCCATAAGATTTTATTTTTTCTCTTATCGAATCTGGGAAGGAAGCTGGAATATACACTTTTACATTTCCATTTCTCTCTAGAAAGCCATTAAGTCCTCCTAGATGGTCTCCATGAATATGAGAAATAACTACTATATCTATCTCTTTAGGATATATATTCATCTTTTCCATGTTGGAAAGTAAAATAGAACTATTTCCTCCGGTATCAAAAAGAATATTTTTGGTAGGTATTCTGATTACGCAGCCAAAACCCCAACCAGTAGTTAAATTAGGATTGACCTGATAATTGTCATAGACACTTATAATGGAGATTTCTCCCTCAACCGACTTGGGAACAGGCTTTTTTGCTTGAGCTATAGCCACATAGCTAATTCCAAAAACTAGAACCAAAACTGATAGTAAAACTCCTCCTATTATTTTAACCATTTCTAATTTCTCCTTTAGCGTGTTAGTGATAGTTTCCCCTACTGCGTCAACCTCATTCTCAACATTTCTCCTGATTAGCTCTGCCTTACCACTTACTTCCTCTATCAATCTTGCCTTGTTCCTTCTGCTCCCTCCTGTTTTGATTGGTTATTCCTGAAGAATTTATTCTCATCTTAGCTCAAAAGTGAGAGGTGTCAAAAAGAGCCTCAGGGAGTTTGCGCAAGGATTGACTAATGACTATCTTTTGTTAAATTAAATGTTGGAGCAGAGGCCTCCTACAGAATAACAGGCGTTTGCGGATAAAAGCCTGTAACGCATCTTGTTTTTTAAACCAGTTAGTTGTTCCGCTTTGAGGCTCTGCTTGTTTTTATACGTGTTTGTCGTCTTCTATGTAAAAGTAAGACATTTACTCTACTCTATTAAATTACAATCTCATTTTCTCTCCCAGTCTTTCATCTCCAAAAGACCGACAATGGCTCTTGACAACAGCTAATTAGAGTTGTATTCTTTATTTGACCTTACCTTAAAACAGCTCTTTTGCAGGATAGTTGATCTTTTTATCTCAAAAGCAAGGAGGTGAAAAAAAGGCAACAAATAACTATGCTTCAAAGATAAAGGAGGTAAGATAACATGAGAAAACTAATTGGATTGGCAATGGTGGTGGGGTTAGCTTTAGCTCTCCTTTCTTCCCCTATGGTTACTGCTTCAACAGAAGCAGAAGAGGAACTGCTACCCCTTCTTGTTAAATACGAGCAAGCATTCGAAACTGGGGATTTAGAAACATTTGAAGAATTGTTTTGGCACGATGAGAGATTAACAGTCTTTTGGCCCTGCCCTGAGCGTGCATTCCGGATAGATGGATGGAGCCAATGGCAGAGATCCCTAAAAAGATTCACCAGTCTTGTTTCCCAACTTCCTCCTGGAGCTGTTAACATGGAAATCAGACAGCCTTCCATCAATCTTATGGAAGATGTTGCCATCGTGACAGGTTACTGGGTACTAACCATGCCTGCCCCAGAAGGCGGTAGCCAAGTAATGCAGGGAAGATCAACTCTGGTATGGAAAAAAATAAAGGGAAAGTGGGTCATTATTCATGCACACGCATCACTTTTCCCTACACCATGAGGCTATATCCAAGAAATCTCCCACAGAAAAAAGCTAATGATCGGACCAGAGCCCGGCACCTTATAGACAAGAAGAAGTGGGAGGTGGGTCTCACCTCCCACGACTGATTAGCAAAGACTCCCTCAAACTCCTCCCCGGCACAAACTTAGGGACCTTTTTAGCTGGGATCTGGATAGTTGTTCTGGTTTGAGGATTTACTCCTCTTCTTGCCTTTCTTGTCATGACCTGAAAAGTGCCAAAGCCGACTAAAGTTACCTTTTCACCCTTCTTGAGTATGTTGGTGATAGTTTCAGTCACAGCATCTACTACATTGCCAGCATCCTTTTTGGTAATCCCTACTTTACCGCTTACTTCCTCTACTAATTCTGCCTTGTTCGTTCCTTCTCGTTCCTTTATTTAGCCGTGCTATTTGCTCCTATTTTGGCTTTTTCCGTGAGCTTAAAATCTTCATGTGGGGAGCTAACCTTCCTCTTTCCTGATGAGCGAGGCCATTCTATATGCACTATTGCTAAGAGATAACTTATCCAATGCCAGGATTATGACAGCAATACCAGCGAGAGCAAAAACAATTCCCAAAACTTTAGCAAAATCACATAACATTTTCACTTGAGACACAATGAAGTTTCCCGCAGGAATTGCGAAAACATATTGAGTAATGGCCAGGCCATCAACACAAGAATATACCCCCATCCCAGCTGGTATGAGAATAGCTGCTATTGCAATGAGGAGCCAAAGCACTACGACCTCAGCTTTATGCCACTTAAGCCGTTTTTTTACTATTGTTTCTATGGTTTTCTGAGCCATCCGGTGTCTCCTTCAGGGGTTAGTGGTTCTGAAGATAGGAACGTGGTAACCTATTCAATCTTAGCTGAAAAGTGGCTTGTGTCAAAAAAGAGCCTCAGAGGATTTAGGTGAGGTTGACTAGTAATCCTCTTTTGTTAAATTAACTCTTAAAGCAGAGACCTCTTAGAGAATAACAAGCATTTGCGGACGATAGCCTGTCGCGCATCTTGTCTTTAAAAGGCAGTTCAGTCATTGAGGCGCTGCTTTCTTTTTAGTTATGTGCTCGGTTGTCGCTCTCTGTGTCAAAAAAGGAATCTCCGCCAGAGCCCTCCAAAGAGATTGACAAGCGCTGAAATTTGGCTTGTGGTTTATTCTTCACCACACTACAGGTAGAATCAAAATACTACTGCAGGATCCGGACAACACATACGCCTTGGTACCTCACTCTATTTTGGTGTTAGCCGGGCTGGAAGGCCATAGGCGGGAATCTCAATCTCATCAGGGGTATCCTTCAAAAAAGTTCTAACAACGTCCTGCCAGGGGACCAAGCTTGCTAAGGTTTTGCTTGTAAGTGACGAGTGTTGCGCGATTCTAGGGGTAGCAAGAAGATCAACTCAATACTCTCGAGCTTCTCGAAGCAAACCAGCAGATCCATCCTCTTAGGGCAATAATGATTTAGCCTAGGTCTTTCTCAACAATCCTTTCCAGCTCACTCTCCCAGGAATCATGGGTATCGAAATGCTGGTTGGGATCACGGAATATTACATAAGCCCAGTACAAGGCAAATATCCCTAAAGTGATAATCGAAAGAAAGATGTAGAGTCCGTATGATCGTCGACGAAGAGGATTAGTGGGAGTGGTAGTGAAAGAGATTCCCTTCTTGCTCAAGATCTCTGCTATCCTTCCGAAAAAGGCTATCTCTCCCTGCTCATGATAGTAGTAGTCCATGGTCAGATAGTAGAGGATGACCAAACCAATGATGATCGCGGGAATGGCAAACAACCCAAGTGCTCTCGCAAGTGGTGAGAGATTGCCCACATAACTCAAGATGAGCCACAGGCCAAATAGAAGATTTGAATGAGGTGCTTCTCTTCTGTCCAAGAGGGGGTCCACTTTCATCAAAGTCTCGGTCTCTTTTTCAAACTTCTCCTTTATCAGACTGGAGAGTTTAGCCTTCAGTCTCTTTACCCGATGGAAATGCTCATTTCTCCTCTTGTAAAGGAGCCAGTTATACCACCATACATAGATAGCTATCAGAAGAGAAGCGATCATGGATACGATCTTTCCCGCACCAAATCCAGCAATCCATCTCCCTATACCTCCGGTGATAATACCGAGGATAATGACTACCAGGAGAAACACGACATATAAACCGAATGAGAGTCTCCTGTCCGTCTTTTTTCTTTCCTGCAATTCTGCAATTATTTCTGCCATTCTTCTACCTCCTGAAATAGTTTCGTGGATTAGGCCACCTCCATGATCAGCAACCTCCCCACATTAAATTTGGTACAAGGCCGGCAGGCCGGTTCATCCACAAAAGATAGAAGCTCTTTCGTCTTGGTCTGCCGAAATCACCATCAATGAGTCTCAAGACTTATTCTACTGCCTGCCTTAAGCTCTTGCCCGGTATGAACTTGGGGACCTTCTTTGCCGGTATCTGTATAGACTTTCTAGTTTGGGGGTTTACCCCTCTCCTCGCTTTTCTTTCGGTCACCTGAAAAATGCCAAAGCCAACTAAAGTGACTTTTTCTCCTCTGCCCCGGGAGTCGGTTATAGCCGAAATCATTGCATCAACCGCTTCCCTAGACACCTTCGTTGTTAGCCTTGTCTGATCAGCTATTCCCTCTACTAAAACTCTGCTTTGTTCATCTTTTCTCCTCCTTTTTGGGTTTATTTGCTTCTTTCTAATCAGGCTAAAATAAGCTTATTTGCAAAAATAGGAGAAATATTCTCTTCTCGTTTCAAAATAGACCGATAGGAATTTTCTAGAACTCCCACTTTTCCTATGCCTTATCTGTGCTTTGATGCTTTTCGAACTACGAAACTACTTTATTTAACCTGCCTTCCTGCCCGATCAATAGTACAATCGTCCCAAATTCTAGTAAGGAAAAGAGCAGTCCGGTCTAACTCGGTCACTCTGCCCTTATTATTAAAGTTAAAAGTTATCTGATTTCGTGGAAATTATTTCTGTAAAATCTGTTCGACCTCGAAATTTTGACTTAAAAGCTTTCAAATACATGGCCTGAGACGGTTGTCTCCACCAGTAGGGCCTGAAATACGAGTTTAGGCTGTTCAAATTTCGTCTCCTTATGCGTTAGGCTCTTGGCACATCCCTCAAGATAGCCCGCTAATCCTATTCCAAGTTCCGTGTCTATGAACTGGAATCCTTTGGCAAGTCCGAACCGTGGTGATATCGGAGAGGTGTTATGCTTTACCACATCTCTCCCAGCGATCTTCTCCTTAATCTTCCAACCTTCGACTGTCCTCTCGTATCCTGAAGGGTCCATGAATTTGTCGAGTTCAAGACCTGACATGAGGAGTTCCCTAGCATCTGAGTTGCTTGAGGAATAGAAACTAAAGCCAGCCAGGGATGTGTGACCCGCCATCATTGAGGTTATGGCTGACTGCGGATCTGGTTTCTTCGATGCTTGAAAGGTGGATGTCTCATAGTGACAGCCCTCGCCAATTGCCTGCTGAGTTTCCTCATCATAGCCAGTCTGCGCCCTATAGGAGAATCCATAGTGGGTCCTCCGGCGTCCTTCTTGAATAACCCGCTCATATAAACTGTACGTCTTCCCATTGTGGGAGATAGTCTCAGGAGAGGCTCCTTCGTAAGACTCACAAATAACTCCCAGCTTCTCGATGTACCTATCCAGTCGAAGGTGGCTCCCATCACTTTTGAACCACACCTCCACTATCCCCGTATTGTCCTTGATTGAATCCTCCCAGCTCATCTCGCCGCTGAGTACTTTTTCAATAGCTTCTCCAAAAACATAGTGATATCGAAGATGAAGCTCTTCCACCTCGGTGTATCCACCAAATTTCCAAGGGAGCTCAATCTTTTTCTCAGAGGCTTCGACCCCTCCTATGAGAACTCCCCCGTCTTCCTGAGCTTTCCTGTCAGAACTTATTACAATCAACGCTAGTACCAAAAATGAAATTACGAAAGGCTTAACCATAGCTCTTAGCCTCCTCTCACGTCACTTTCTCCCTCAAATCCTTCCCCGGCAAAAATTTAGAGACCTTCTTAGCCAGAATCCGAATAATTTCCCTTCTTTGAGGATTTTCTCCTCTTCTTGCCTTTCCTCCTCTTCTTTCCCGGTTCTTGGATTTTCTTTTCGGTCGGCTCTATAGCAATCTTTCCCTCAGTTTCTTCACCTTTCTCAACCGGCTCTTGCTCTTTCTTTTCCTCAAAAGGAGTCATCCTATATTTTCCGTTGAAAAGAGCCCCTTCTGGAATAATTAAGCCATGGGCCTTGACATCTCCCTCCAAGACTCCTGAGGGGAAAAGTTCTACTTTCCCCTGGCAGTCAATATTTCCTGTGACTTTGCCCCCAATAGTTATTGATTTAGCTTGAATATCGGCTTTTACAGTAGCACCTTTTCCCACAATAACATCACCTTCGACTTGGATTTTTCCTTCAATTTTTCCGTCAATACGAATACTGTCTTTATCCTTCAACGTTCCTTTGAACTCTGTTCCCTTCCCTATGATACTTTCGGTTTCGGATTTCTCCTTATGACCAGACATTCCTTATCACCTCCTATAATGCGTTTAATAGGAATTACCCGGTCTTATCGATTCCAGAGTTTTTTAAATTTTGCCATGTCCTCCGTGTCAAATTTATCTCATGCCTCTGCCAGAGTTTTAAGCGCAAGAGGAATAATGACAATACTAACGACGATACCGGCTAAAGCAAAGGGACAGATAGGAAGACCCACCGCTTGAGCGAGAGGATTAGGAACTTTGAGGGCTGCAGGAATAACAGGGATAATGATTCCAAGAGTAGCCATGATGATGGCACCGGTAATTGCCCATCGCAGCCTGGCAAAGCTAAGAACAAAGAGAGCTATCCAGATTACGGGAATGACATAAACAAATGCTGGAACGCTTTGACCAAAGAAAAGTGCAAAAGCGACCATTGAGCCTATAGGGATACTTGCTTCTAACAGCATAAGTACAAGGATGCTTTTTGCTCGGGTCGAAAGAGCCATTGTTATCACCTCCTGTGGGGTAATTTTAGCACAGAATTTATCTTAGCTTAATATTGGATTGTGTCAAAATAGCTCTGTTTTGAGGGATTGTCCGTCGGCCAACATTGGATTTTAACTCAGAATCGGGGTAAAATTAAAGACCCAACGTAGCTCCGGCAGAGTCATGGTCTACCCGGCCCAGGGAACTTGCCTTATTAGAGCGAAGCTGCGGGTCGAGAGATATTTTAGAGATATATAGGTTAGTGTGTAGGTAACCTTGGCCAGTCTTTTAGTGGGGAGCGAAGTCTCACCCCAACACCAAGATTTTTGGTCTCTTCTGGTACAGAAATACTGCACAGCTTAAGAATATGAAGGAAGCCTAAGCTAGCAGAATTTGCAGGCTAGCTGCATCGTTATCTTATCCTAAGGATCGGAGATCAGGCCTACCTAATATTTTTCAATTACCTTGGCTAATTTCTTTCGAAAGATTTCAAGTCCATCGGTTAGAGCATCAAAAGACGACTGCAACTTGTCTTTGAGCTCAGCCATTTCTTCACTCTGCCAACCAAAACTTACGCGCACTCCACCCGTCCACTTAGCTAGGTTCACATAAGCCATAAGAGCGGCTAATACGATAGCTATTATGAGGGGCACTCCAAGTATTACGGCTGATACCCAGCCTCCTCCTTTCTTTTCCATGTTTCAAGACTCCTTGGTCAGTTCGCTTCTACAAAGATAACCCTCTATGCCGGAACTGGCTTGATAAAAATCTCTTAATAGAGGAGTTTTAATTTTACCTAGGTATTTATTGCTTGACGGGATCCCCTCAGATCACCGATTTTTACCCCCTGTGTGCGGCTTTTTCTCTTGTCAATCAGTATAATGTCCTGATTTAGTTATTTTTGCTTATTTTACTCTCTCCCTTAACCCCTTGCCCGGTCTAAACTTGGGGACTTTTTTAGCCTAAATCTATAACTCCTTCCTTGTTTGAGGATTACTTTCTCTGCTAATTTTCCTTTTTACTTCGATAGTATCTCTACCGCTTTCTCCACTGCAAATTTCAATCTTTCAGTGCATTCATAATCATGGACTCTTGCGAAGTATTCTTTCAGTCCTTCCTTGGTCTTCAAATTTAAACCGGTGAGTTGTCTACAGTTCACCGCTTTAAACCTGTCTTTGAAAGCAGTTACATATCCATTCATCATGTCCCATGCCCGTTGTGGATTTTCCTCTGGACTACTTCTTCCGTACTTGATGCCTATTGCCATTGCTACACTTGAGACAGAACCACAAAGAAAACCATTCAGGCTAACTCCTGCACCTATCGCCGTACCAATCTTAGGGATTAGTTCGGAATCTGCATTAAGATATTCCGATAAGGTCAAAAGAACACTTTCGCAACAGTTATAAGGTCGTCCAGTAGGGAAGTTAGTGGGCCGATCACAAAAATATCTCACGACTTTCTCTTGCAGTTTCTTTACCCTCTGCCGTTTTTCTTCCGACACTTTTGTTACCCCCTAATATTTTTGTCTGGATTGGTTCTCACTTCTTTTCTGCCATCAGCTTAGCTTTCAGCTCTGGTAAGGTAAGGCGATCAACCATCCAGTTTTCCAAAGGGACCTCATGGATCATTACCCACGTGTAATGTTGTGGCTGTTTTGCTTCCTCAACAATGAGGTCGGTAACTTTTCGGGAGAGGTTAGCCTTTTGCTCATCTGTGAGAGCACCTTTCCCAAAATACATTTGAATCAATGGCATCTTTCTCACCTCCTAAATCAAGGAAATATTTCCTTTACTTCGGTTCCCAAGGCTTTGGCAATCTGCATTTTGTCATGACCATTTATCTCAGTCAGCCCTCTTTCTACCCTGGAAATCCACCAAGGAGATTTATTCACCTGTTTAACCAATGCATATTGGGTTAATCCTTTCTTTAACCTCACCTCTTTTACTTTATTAGGAACCATTCAATCCACTCTAATTTTCATCTACAAATTTAAGATCCCGTAGGAACGTCTTAAAATCGGAAAAATGAGAACCAGCAAAAGCATTATCAAAGTTGGAATAGGTAATGAGATACCAACCCTTTTTACAAACCACGATATGCCATGCATATTTAATAGGTGGACAGCCTTTAAGCCATTGCTCGGTGGATATTTTGGGCCTGATGAGTTCAAATTTATAGGCATCTACTCCAGCAATTTTCACGAAAGAAGAACCCTCACCAATCTCAAATCCTTCTTGGAGAAATTTTTGGAACATTAATCCAAGAACGTTTGTCAGTTTACCTTTTCTTAATGGATAATTTGTATTTTTCTTATTCGTAACAACTTCTCTCCCCGGGTGATAAGTGACTGTGATGATTTCATGGGTAATGAATTCATATCTTCTAACCACAGGTTCAAAAGTCATTATCTTGAATATCAACTCATCTTTACTAATTTTTATGATTTGCCAATTGCTTCGCCCCAAATAATCAGGCAATCTGGTCTCACTCAGGGATTTTACTATAAGATCGCCGACCTGATAACTCCTCGCCGGGCTGATAAGAAAAATGGCAATTATAACTGCCAGCATTGCCCACATACTTACTTTGACTTTCGTAAAACATTTCATATGTCTACTCTAATACTTCACCACGCTCCTTAATTCCCTCCCTGGCCTAAACTTAGCCAGCTTCCTAGCTGGAATATCTATGGCCTCATCTGCCCTAGGATTCCTACCTCTTCTTGCTTTTCTTTCCATGACCTGAAAAGTTCCAAACCCAACTAAAGTAACTTTTTCTCCTCTGGTCAGAGAGTCGGTTATAACTGAGATTACTGCGTCAACCTCTTCCCTACATGCTTTCCTTGTTAATCCTGTCTGGTTGGCTACTTCCTCTACTAATTCTGCTTTGTTCATGGGGTTCCTCCCGTTTTGATTGGTTATTCTGTAAGAATTTATTATTATGGTAGCTGAAAAGTGGTAGGTGTCAAAAACCATCACGGGATTTGGGTGAGGGTTGACTAATGAGTCTCTTCTGTTAAATTAGCTTTTGGAACAGAGGCCTCCAAGAGAATAACAGGTATTTGTGGATGAAAGCCCGTAACGCATCTTGCCTTTTAAGGAAGGGAGTTTACGCCCTGAGGCCCGCGACTTTCTGAATTATCACTGGATTGCGGCTTTTTCTAACCGTCTAGAGAGAAATCTCCATATCCACCAGAGCCCTCCAAACAAATTGACAAGTGCTGGAATTTGTCTTAGTCTATTCTCAATACGTGTCGGAGAAACAAAATGTTCAAAATTGGCATAGTCTATTATTCTCGCGGAGGAAATACTGAGAAGATGGCAGAGTATGTCCTTGCTGGAGTGAAAGAGGAGAAAGTAAGTGTCCAGCTCAAGAGAGCGGAAGAGACTAGTCCCGAGGATCTTTTGGCTTGGGATGGGATAGTTGTTGGTTCTCCTACCTACTATGGGCTTCCTGCTGCTCCAATCAAGGACCTCTTTGATCGGTCGGTGAAGTACCACGGACAGCTTCAAGGGAAAGTAGGGGGAGCTTTTTCCTCCTCAGCCAATCCTGGCGGGGGAAATGAAACGACGATAATGTCCATCTTCAAAATGATGCTCATTCACGGAATGATCTTGCAAGGCTCCTCTGAAGGAGACCACTACGGACCGGTGAGCATTGGAGCCCCTGATGAACGAGTGAAAAGAGAGTGTGTTGCTCTGGGGAAAAGAGTAGCTCGTCTGGCTAAGAAACTGAGCCATACAGGGGGACATTCGTGATATCACCACTAACTCACCCTATTAGCCACGGATGCCCACGGACATAGTCTCCAAACAGATTGACAAGGGCTGAGATTTATCTTAGCTTATTCTCTAGAAAACGCTATCAGAGAGTTTTTGAACAAGTGATAGATAATGAGCTTACGTAACAAACTGATTAACATGTTCTATGGGGTGGCGACAGGCAAACGAAAAGTTCGAACCTTTCTTACCCCTTTAGGAGTAATCTTCTTTTTTGGCCTCATAGTGCTATTTATCATTATCTCTCTTCAAATAGATATATCCCTGGGATTTCCTAAACTCCTTTCTGTACCGGTGAGCACCTTTGTATCTGTACTTATGATTGCTATAGGAGGATTCTTAATGATATGGTCAGTTTTGCATTTTTTTAGAATAAAAGGTACACCTGTTCCTTTTAACCCACCTCCTAAACTGGTTACTACCGGTCCGTATGCCTACGTTAGAAATCCCATGGTCTCTGGTGTATTTATCTGGTTGTTTGGGCTTGGTGTCTTATTAAGATCAATTTCTCTTGTGTTTATATTCGCCCCCCTTTTTGTCTTAGTTAACGTTCTTGAATTAAAAATAATTGAAGAGCCAGAACTGGAGAAGCGTCTTGGCAAAGAATACGTCAAATACAAGAAAAAGGTACCTATGTTTATCCCATGGTTGAAGAGAACTAAAAAATGAAGGGTGGCCTTTTATCTACCAGCATGTTTGCGGTTCACTTTGCTCACTCAAATGCCCTATGGTCTCCAGAGGATCCCATAAGAGGATCTTCAAAATAAATGTTAGGCTTGTATATAACTTGTAACTTGCTAGCCGCCATTGCCATCATCTGTGATGCTCTAGCTGTGAGTTTGATGCTATGTTCAAGCTAATCATTTTCGCTGCCGTGTCCGTGGGGATCGTCTTCCTGTCACGGGCTTCCTTACGCGACCCTCGCTCTCACGGTTTCTTCCGATTCTTGGTGTTTGAGTCCATTCTGGCCTTGACCTTACTTAACCTGGAACATTGGTTCAGTAATCCTTTCTCCGTCCTTCAAATCGTTTCGTGGTTAATGTTGCTGTCTTCGCTCGTCCTGGTGACACATGGATTCTATTTGCTTCGCATGAGGGGCAGACCAAAAGGTGGAATTGAGAATACCACGACTTTGGTGATGCGGGGTGCATACAAGTACGTTCGTCATCCTCTTTATACTTCATTGCTATTGTTGGGATGGGGGATATTCTTTAAAGATCCGTCACTTTTCGGTGGCATCCTGGTGATGGCCACCTCAGCCTTTTTGGTAGCTGCCGCTAGGGTTGAAGAAGTAGAGAATTTCCACAAGTTTGGTGCCGACTATACTGTGTACAGGAAGACTACCAAAATGTTCATACCATTTTTGTTCTGAAGAGCGCCAGTGGTGCTTATCCCGAGTTTTATGGTTCACTTCATTCCCACCTGCGTTGCACTTCGCAAAGCCCGATACTGTTAACCCAACCACCCGCCAGCCAATAAAATTAGGATTAGGTAGATAAGTCTGGAAAAAGGCTTTGAAAAAGGAATCTCGCACACCGTTCCCAAAACCCAGGCGTGTCAAGCCATTGGATCAGAGACCTCTGAAAGAGTCTGGTTGACCTGACTAAAGTAGTAAGATTTTTTGCCTTGCTCTTTCTCAGTTTTTCCTCCTTGTATTTGACAAAAATCCTT
>CAZIXA010000007.1:0-81482 GCA_964543295.1 uncultured Clostridia bacterium
AGGTTTACTTCATAACAATTCAGAGAAATTATTGAAATTCCTATGCCTCTAAATACTATTCACTAACGACTATTCACTATTTAGGTCCTTACCAGCTGGCCTTTTTGACCCCGGGCAGAACCCCACTGTGAACCAGGTGACGAAAGCAAATTCGGCAGAGGGCAAATTTTCTTAGGTAACCTCTAGGCCGGCCACAAATTTGGCAGCGATTATGTGTACGGACCTTAAATTTTGGTTTTTTTTTTGCTTTTTCCACTAAGGCCTTTTTTGCCATTGGCCCAATATTCTCCCTTTCCTCAATCCAGATCTAGGCTTCTATATTGCTAGAACTCAACGAAGCTTCCTTTTTAAAGGGCATACCCAGATAAGCTAGAAGCTGCCTGGCTTCCTCATCTTTTTTGGCGCTGGTTACTATGGTTATGGATAAACCCTGAATCTTCACTACTTCCTTATACTCCAGTTCAGGAAAAACTAATTGTTCTTGCAAACCCAGAGTAAAATTACCCCTCCCATCGAATTGATTTGCAGAAATCCCTTGAAAATCTCTGATTCTAGGTATAGCTAGATTAAACAACCTATCCAAGAATTCGTACATTTTCTCTCCTCTAAGAGTAACCTTACAGCCTATGGACATACCTTCTCTTAAGGAAAATCCAGCGATGGACTTTTTAGCTTTGCTAACAATGGGCTGCTGTCCACTGATCAAAGCAAGACTCTTTTTAGCCGCATCAAGAGATTTTGAATCCGTCTTAGCATCACTTACTCCCATATTAAGACAAACCTTCTCCACCTTGGGAACTGCCAGGGAGTTCTTATAACCAAATTTTTTCATCATCAAAGGAACAACATTTTCTTTGTATAATTTCTTTAATCTAGACATCTTAATCTATTACTTCTCCACACTTTTTACAAAATCGTAATTTTTCTTGTTCTCTTGGCGATTTTCGCAGAACCCTCACTCCTATCCTAGTTGTTTTCCCGCACCTTGGACATATGAGCATTACCTTGCTACTAAAAATGGGGGCTTCCTTTTCAACTATTCCACTCTCCTGGCCTCTTCGAGTAGGTCTAACATGTCTTTTGATAATATTAACTCCCTCAACAACCAGTTTACTTTCCTTAGGGATCTTTTGAATTACCTTACCTCGTTTTTCTTTATCTTTGCCAGACACGACCACGATTTCGTCACCCATTTTTATCTTCAACATGTCTCTTCCTATTTCATAGAACTTCCGGAGCCAGGGAAATTATCTTCATGAAATTCTTTCCCCGCAGTTCCCGGGTTACAGGGCCAAAAATCCTTGTTCCACGTGGATTTCCTGCTGCATCAATCAATACCCCGGCATTATCGTCAAATCTTATATACGAGCCATCTGGGCGACGTATTTCTTTTTTCGTCCGAACCACCACCGCCCTGACTACCTCACCTTTTTTTACTTCAGTATTAGGTAGAGCCTTTTTTACCGAGGCTATTATTACATCTCCTATCCGAGCATAGCGCCTGGCGGAACCTCCCATTACCCTTATGCACATTATTTTTTTTGCACCGGTATTGTCAGCAACTGTCAGTTGCGTTTGGAGTTGAATCATTTCGCCATCTCTTTCCTCACCAAGACCTCAGTCACTCGCCAACGCTTGTCTTTACTTAGAGGTCTGGTTTCTGCTACTTTCACCACATCTCCTTTTCGGCATAAGTTCTTTTCATCATGAGCTTTTACTTTTTTTCTCTTCTTTATCCTTTTTCCATAAAAGGAATGGGCAAATTCACGGCTAATCATAACCACCACCGTCTTATCCATTTTATCACTCATTACCTCACCCACTCTTTCCTTGGTATTCTTCCTCAAGTTCCCCTCACCTTTATCATTTCTCAGAAAGCAACGTCTTTACCCTAGCTATGGTTTTTCTCACTTTTCTGATTTGAGCCGGATTTGCCGTTCTTCCCTGGGCTGCTTGTACTCTTAAACTAAATAACTCGGCCTTAAGCTCTTTAAAACGCTGAAAAAGATCTCCCCGGGATAAATCTCTCAGTTCCTCAATTTTCACAGTAAACCCCCATAGGAAGAGATAACCTTTGTCTTAAGGGGAAGTTTGTGGGAAGCTAAACGAAAGGCTTTCTCGGCTGTCCCACTCTCCACTCCTCCAAGTTCAAACATAATTCTTCCTGGCTTAACCGGCGCTACCCAGAAATCGGGTTCCCCTTTACCCTTTCCCATTCGAGTTTCCAAAGGTTTCTTTGTAACAACTTTGTCAGGAAAAATTCTGATCCAGAGCCGTCCTTGATGTCCTATAGCGCGGACTATAGTAACTCTACTGGCTTCTATCTGACGAGCAGTTATCCAACCAACTTGTTGAGCTACCAAACCATATTCGCCAAAATTCAATCTTGTCCCTTGCGAGGCCTTACCTTTTAAACTGCCCTTTTGGCTTTTTCTATATTTAACTCTCTTCGGCTGCAGTCTCACTTTCGAATTTCTCCTTCCTCAAGGCAGGCAAAACCTCTCCCTTGCATATCCATACTTTCACTCCAATGCACCCATAAGTGGTATGAGCGGTGGCAACCCCATAATCGATATCTGCCCGTAAGGTATGTAAAGGAACTCTCCCCTCCTTCATCCACTCAGTCCTAGCTATCTCTGCTCCAGCAATCCTTCCTTTGCAGGTAATCCTGACACCCTCTGCTCCAAGCTCCATTGTGCGGGAAATAGCTTGTCTCATGAGTCTTTTCGCTCCAATTCTTCTCTCCAACTGAAAGGCCATCCTTTCGGCAACCAATTGGGCATCTAAGTCGGGCTGATTTATCTCCTCGACATTCAGGAAGACCTTTCCGTCTATTATCAACCGTTCCAGCTCCTCTCTTGTCTTCTCGATAGCCTCACCTTTTCTACCAATAATTATGCCAGGACGAGCAGCAAAGATATTTACCCTTACTTTATTCACAGCTCTCTCTATCATAATTTTTGAAATATTAGCCCTTTTGAACTTCTCTTTAATAAAATTGCGGATCTTAAGGTCCTCCTGAAGACGCAAGGCATAGTCTTTTTCTTCATACCACCGACTCTTCCAATTCTTAACTATTCCCAGTCTGAATCCTTCCGGGTTAACCTTTTGTCCCACTCTCAAACTCCTCAAGAATTATGGTAATGTGCGAACTCCTTCGTTTCATTAAATCAGCTCTACCTCTAGCTCTCGGCTTCGTTCTCTTTAAAGTAGGTCCTTTACCAACCAGAGCCTTTTTAACGTAAAGCCTATCTAAATTTAATCCAAAATTATTCTTAGCATTGGCTAAAGCCGAGTTTAAGACTTTTGTTACTTCCTCGACAGTACCTTTTCTGGTAAAATTCAAAATTTCTACCGCCTCTCCTGCAGGTTTACCTTGGATAAGGTCGGTAACCTTTTTTACTTTTAAAGGGGATACCCGACTATATTTTGCAACTGCTTTCACTTCCATTTAAAACCTTAGGCCGTCTTATTTCGGTGCTATAGTTCTTTTTGTATGTGCTCCGTGATGATCAAACTTCCGGGTAGGGGCAAATTCACCTAATTTATGTCCCACCATGTCCTCAGTGATATAAACTTGATGAAAATCCCTCCCATTATGAACAGCCACGGTATAACCCACAAAATCAGGGACAATCATGGACCTACGGGACCACGTCTTTATGGGCTTTTTTGTCCCTTCTTTGTTCATTCTCTCCACCTTTTTCAGAAGGGATGGCTCTACGTATGGACCCTTCTTGATACTCCGCCCCATTCTCCTACCTCCATTATCTCTTCTTCCTCCCTTGAATAATTAGCCTATCTGAGAATTTCTTTTTTCTCCTAGTTTTTGCCCCCTTGGTGGGTTTTCCCCAAGGAGTTACTGGATGCCTTCCGGGGCCACTACGTCCTTCACCTCCTCCGTGGGGATGATCTACAGGGTTCATGGCCACTCCTCGAACCCCTGGACGTCGACCCAACCACCTAGATCTGCCAGCTTTACCTCCCTGAATATTCTCGTGCTCTACATTTCCCACCTGACCCAGAGTAGCTTTACACTCCAGAGGAATCACCCTCACCTCCCCCGAGGGAAGCTTCACCTGACCATATTTTCCTTCCTTGCTTAAAAGTTGAGCATTTGTGCCTGCAGAACGAACTAACTGAGCTCCCCTTCCCGGCTTTAACTCAACATTATGAATTTGACTCCCTTCAGGGATCTCCCGCAAGGTAAGCGTATTCCCATTCTTTAAAGGTGCCTCTTTTCCTGAAATAATCTCGTCGCCCACTTTCAAGCCCTTGGGAGCAATAATATATCTTTTTTCTCCATCTTTATAGTGAAGTAGAGCAATTCTGGCAGACCTGTTGGGATCATATTCAACGGAAGCGACATAACCCAGTATTCCATCTTTGTCTCTCTTAAAATCAATTATGCGGTACTTTCTTTTGGTTCCACCCCCTTTGTGTCTAATACTAATTCTACCCTGATTGTTTCTACCCCCTTTCCTTTTCAAACTGTGGGTGAGACTTTTCTCGGGCTTGTCTTTAGTAATCTCCGAAAAATAATAGCCACTTCTACCTCTTTTCCCAGGCGAAGTGGGCCTGTAGATCTTAACTGCCATACTATACTCCTAACTCCTCTATAGTCTCTCCTTCTTTCAACCTTATGATGGCTTTCTTCCAGTTAGGCGTTTTACCAATCACTCGGCCTCGCCATCTCTTCCTTTTTCCCTTAACCCACATGGTTCTCACTCTATCTACTCTCACTTTGAACAGCTCTTCTACTGCCTTTTTTATCTCCACTTTACCCGAGGTCGGAGAAACTTTAAACAAATACTTGTTATCCTTTAAAAGTTGTGTCCCCTTCTCTGAGACTACAGGAGATAAGATAATGTCCTCAGGAAGCTTATTCATCTTTTTTCTTTAATCTCTCCACTATGTGTACTAAGGCACCCTTGGTGATACATATATTTTTGTGGGAAAGAATGTCATATGCACTGAGACAGAAAGCAGGAGATAGACGCAGATTTTTTAAATTGGAAGCGGATCTTATTATCTTCTCGTTTGGCTCCTCCAAAACAAGTAAGGTTTTCCCTTTTAAGGAAAGTGATTGCAGAAATTCTGCCATCTCCTTGGTCTTTCCATTTTTTATAGAAATCCGATTCAGAATAATCAACCCTCCTTCCCTAATTTTCTTTCTTAGACTCGATTTTAGAGCTATCTTTTTCATCTTCTGAGGGAAATGATATCGGAAGTTTCTTGGCTTTGGTCCAAAGACAACTCCTCCACCTACCCAGAGAGGTGAGCGTCTGCTACCCGCTCTAGCTCTTCCCGTGCCTTTCTGAATCCACGGTTTTCTTCCTCCTCCTCTCACTTCAGCACGTGATTTTGTGGAAGCTGTACCCTGTCGATGACTGGCCCTGTAAGCTAGCACCGCCTCCCTCAAAACAGAAGATTTGATTTCGCCCTCAAAGATATCTCCATCCAGAGAAAGAACTTCAACTTCTTTCCCTTCCATGTTATAAACTTTTATTTCCATTGATCAATTCTCTGTGCCTTTTATAGCTACGAAACCCCCTTTCCTCCCTGGTAGACTACCTTTAATCAAGAGGAGATTGAGTTTCTCGTCTATCTTTACTAGCTTCAAATTACGGGCGGTTACCTTCTCTGATCCCATCCTCCCTGGCATTTTCTTTCCCTTAAATACCCGAGAAGGATCGGAAGAGGCTCCTATGGAACCGGGTCGGCGGTGCCACTGTTTTGCTCCGTGAGAAGCAGGACCACCCTTAAAGCCGTATCTCTTCACCACACCTGCAAATCCCTTTCCTTTTGATACACCAGCAACATCTACTAGGTCGCCCTCCTTTAAAACGCCAACTTTGATCATATCCCCTACCTTTAAACCACCAATATCCTCCACCCTAAACTCTTTTAAACACCTACGCGGGGAAACTTTTGCCTTTCTAAAATGTCCTGACTTCGGCTTATTAACGCGAGTTTCCTTCACCTCTTCAAAGCCTAACTGAACTGCATTGTAGCCATCTTTTTCTTTAACCTTTATCTGCACCACTATACACGGTCCAGCCTCCACTACCGTCACCGGAACAAGACTATTGTCATCATAGATTTGACTCATGCCTATCTTTTTGCCCAGGATAACACGCATCATAACTTCACCTCTACGTGCACTCCGGTGGGAAGATTCATTCCCATTAAAGCATCCACTGTCTTAGGATTGGACTCCAGAATGTCTATCAGTCTCTTATGAATTCGCATCTCAAATTGTTCTCGGGAGTCCTTGTGGGTATGAGGGCTCCGCGTCACTGTGAACCTTGAGACCTTTGTCGGTAAAGGTATGGGCCCACATATTCTTGCTCCCGTTCTTTCTATGGTATCTATAATTCTCTTCACTGACTGATCTAGTATCCTATGATCATAAGCCTTTAATTTAATCCTGATTCTCTGTTTGGCCACGCATAACTCCTCTTCCAATGATTTTCTCGGCTGCGTCAGAAGGTACCTCCTCATAATGAGAAAATTCTATATTAGGAATACCTCTTCCTTGAGTCATTGACCTCAGTTTAGTAATATATCTAAAAAGCTCGGCCAAGGGAACATAACCACTGAGATAACGACTGTTATCTCTTGCCTCCATCTTGTAGATTCGACCTCGTCGGCTGGCGAGATCACCGATCACCTCACCCATAAAATCTTGGGGAACCCTCAGTTCTACCTTCATTATTGGTTCCAACAAATAAGGTTCCGCTTTCTGACATGCCTTTTTGAAAGCAATAAAAGCGGCCGTTTTAAAGGCAAACTCTGAGGAATCAACCGGATGATATGAACCATCGAGAACACTCACCTTAACATCGGTTAAAGGATAACCACTCAGTATTCCACTCGACATTACTTGTTTTATCCCCTTTTTTATGGAAGGCATAAACTCTTTGGGAATAACTCCTCCTTTGGTTTTATCTACAAATATCTCTTCTGCATCTTTCCTGGGTTCAACCTCAAGCCATACATCTCCATATTGACCTCTACCCCCGCTCTGATGTATATATTGACCTCGAGCCTGCGCTTTTTTCCTTATTGCCTCTTTGTAAGCTACCTTAGGCTTCCCTGCATCGACTCCTACTTTGAAATCATGTCGCAATCGCTCCAAGATAACTTCTAGGTGCAACTGGCCCATGCCCGAGATTACGATTTGCCCAGTCTCCTCATCTTGACGGATCTTAAAAGTAGGATCCTCCTGAGTTAATTTAGACAATGAACTGGCTAATTTATCCTGATCCAAGCTAGTTTTAGGCTCAATAGCTACTGAAATCACAGGTTCAGTAAACTTCATCGCCTCAAAGATTAGGGGATGTTTTTCCTCACAAAGAGAATCTCCAGTATCTATCTCTCTTGGCCCTATAGCTGCTCCTATGTCTCCGGCAGAAATCTCTTCTCTGTCCTTTCGGTAGTTAGCATGCATCTCTAAAAGGCGAGCAATTCTCTCTTTTCGACACTTTGTGGAATTATAAACCAACTGACCAACCTTTATTGTCCCCGAATAAACCCTGAAATAAGTTAACCTACCCATATATGGATCAGTTACTATCTTAAAAGCCAGGCCAGAAAAAGGCTGTTTAATGGAGGCGTATCTTTTCTCTTTCTTCCCACTCAGAGGATTTACGCCCACAACCGGTGGAACATCCAGGGGCGATGGCAGATAGTCTAAAATGGCATCTAAAAGAAGTCTAGTTCCTTTATTTTTTAAGGCACTTCCACAAAAAACAGGAACTACCCGGTGACTCAAGGTTAGCTTTCTTACCTCTCTTTTGATCTCCCTTACTTCTAGACTTCCTTTTTCTAAAAACCTCTCCAGACAATCGTCATCGTTCTCGGTAATCTTTTCCAGTAAATGGTTATGCCAGTATGAAGCAACCTCCTCTAAGGAACAAGGAATTTCTTCGGTTAAGATTTTAGCCTCCAGGCCATCTCCGTGCCAAATTAAAGCCTTCATCTCGACCAGATCAACAACCCCCCTAAAATTTTCTTCCTTTCCAATAGGTAATTGAAGGGGAAGAGGAACAAGTTCGAACTTTTGCTTAATAGAATCAATGACCCGGTAAAAATCGGCCCCCACTCTATCCATTTTGTTAACGAAGGTAAGACGTGGAATATTATAACGATTGGCCTGCCGCCAGACTGTTTCTGACTGAGGCTCTACTCCCTCTACTCCACAAAAAATTATTACCCCTCCATCCAGCACCCTCAATGTCCTTTCTACCTCTACAGTAAAATCTACATGGCCGGGAGTATCAATAATATTAATGCGATGATTTTTCCAGCTACAGGTAGTAGCAGCGGAGGTAATAGTAATCCCACGTTCTTTTTCCTGTTTCATCCAATCCATCACTGCTGTCCCCTCGTGCACCTCGCCTACCTTATGAATTTTTCCTGTATAGTAAAGGATACGTTCAGTAGTAGTTGTCTTCCCCGCATCTATGTGGGCAACTATACCAATATTTCTTACTTTGTCTAGAGAATGTTTAGGTTCCATCTGTCTATCCAGGTATTACTGTAACTTTTCAGCCACAGATTTACGCTGATATTTTTCTTTAAGAATAATATCTGTGATCTCTTTGTGTTTTATACCTATCTGTGTTCATCTGTGGCTAAATAATAATATTTTACCATCGATAATGAGCAAAAGCTCGATTAGCCTCTGCCATACGATGGGTATCTTCCTTCTTTTTTACTGATAAACCTTCTCCTCGTGATGCCATGATGATCTCTTGGGCCAATTTCTCTTTTATTGGCTTACCCCTTTTTTGGCGAGCAAAATACACTATCCACCGAAGAGCCAGAGCTTCTCTCCTTTCAGACCTAACCTCTGTCGGTATTTGATAAGTAGCTCCTCCTACCCGACGACTGCGAACCTCTAAAACGGGTTTAACGTTGTCCAAGGCCTTAAGGAAAACTTCCATAGGATTTCTCTTTTCCCTTTCCTGTATAATGTCGAAGCACTCATAACAAATAGCCTCGGCTTTGCTCTTCTTCCCTTCTTTCATTATCTTATTGATGAACTTGCTTAATACTTCACTATTATAAAGTGAATCTCCGGGTACACTCCTCTTTTTAGCTATTCTTCTTCTGGCCATTTAAGTCCCCTTTAGCCTCTCTTCCTCCCATATCTTGATCGAC
This sequence comes from uncultured Clostridia bacterium, assembly GCA_964543295.1. Taxonomy (GTDB): domain Bacteria; phylum Aerophobota; class Aerophobia; order Aerophobales; family AE-B3A; genus AE-B3B. The sequence continues at coordinate 9,169 of CAZIXA010000007.1, forward strand.
TCTGCTTTCTTCCCTCCACTCCCGCTGTGTCTAAGGCTCCTCGTATAATATGATATTTTACTCCGGGCAAATCCTTAACTCTTCCCCCTCTCACCAGAACGATGGAATGTTCCTGCAAATTATGTCCTTCTCCAGGAATATATGCGGTCACCATTTTTCCATTGGACAGCCTCACCCTCGCTACTTTTCTCAGAGCAGAATTAGGTTTCTTGGGGGTAAGAGTTCTTACGCTGACACAGACCCCTTTCTTTTGAGGTGATTTTTGCAAAGCCAAGCTTTTTCCTTTCTTTTTAACGCGCAGTCGTCCCTTTTTTACCAATTGATTTATGGTAGGCATTTTACTCACCTTTAGTGGGTGTTCTATCTTTCGAATTTATGTCGAATCCGGTGCCTGCCGGGACTAACTTGCCCACAATCACATTTCCTTTTAGTCCCTTTAGAGTATCGACCTGTCCACAGATAGCTGCCTCAGCCAGAACCTGCTTGGTCTTCTGGAAAGAGGCAGCGGACAAAAAGCTTTCCTTATCTTCTTGGGCTGCTTTAGGTATAGCTAATAGAACAGGTTTTACTGTAGCAGGCCTACCTCCCCTCTCTTTTACTTTCCGGTTAACTTCTTCAAATTGGGTTTTGTCTATCTGTTCCCCTGGAAGATAATCGGTATCTCCCGGGTCTTCTACCTCAACTTTCCTCATCATCTGTCTTACGATCACTTCAAAGTGTTTGATATTAATATTTACCCCTTGAGACTTATATACTTGCTGCGTTTGATCGACCAGATATTTCTCTACTGCTCTAGTCCCCTTTATACTCAAGAGACTGCGAGGATTAATACTTCCTTCAATAATTTTACCTCCCGCCTCTATGATTTCCCCGTCCGAGACCAACATTTCTCCCCCTACCTCATAAGTTATCTCCCTGTCTCCTTCTCCTTTCACCTTAACGAAGATACCTCCTTTTTCTTCCTTTATGCTCACCTTCCCTTCTATTTCGCTGATGAGAGCTTCTTCCCCTTTACGCTGTCTGATGATTCCTTTACGCGGATAATCGTATTTTCGAGGTTCAAAGAGTTCTGTAGCTCGGGGCAACCCTTGAGGAATATCTCCACCCTTCTGAAATATTCCTCCCGTATGGAAAGTACGTAAAGTTAGCTGAGTACCAGGTTCACCTATAGACTGGGCTGCTATCACTCCTACCGCTTCGCCAAGGTCTACCAGCCTATGAGTAGTCAAATCCCATCCATAACATCTTTGGCACAGTCCCCATTTTGCTTGACAGGTGAGAGGAGAGCGAAGCTTTACTCTCTTCACTCCCGACTTTTCAATTCTTTTCGCTAACTTCTCGGTTATCTCCTCATTAGACCCAACGATTAGCTCTTTTGAGGAAGGATCCATCACTGGAGATGCAGTTATCCTGCCTACTATTCTCTTCCTCGGAGACTCTGCCTCTTTCTCCTCAGCTAAGAGTGTTATGGAAATACCATCAATCGTTCCACAGTCTCTCTCAGTAATAATAACATTTTCAGCTACCGCCACTAATTTACGGGTAAGATAACCAGCGTAGGCGGTTTTTAAGGCTGTATCTACCAGGCCTTTTCTACCTCCTGAGGTAGAAATGAAATACTCTGGAGCAGTAAGACCTTCCTCAAAGCTAGAGCGCACAGGCTCCTCCCCAATTCTTCCCTTTAATCTTCCTCCAGAAATGGGATAAAAGTATTGCTTAATTAACTCTGAAGGGATACTTGGCTGTCTTTTAAATACCTCGTCCCAAAGTTCTCTACGATAGGTTTCTCTTATAGATCTAGCCATTAGGCCTCTCATTCCTACTATTTGACGCAGTTGCTCGGCGGATCCTCTTGCTCCTGATTTCCACATCAAATAGAGGGGATTAAAAGGATCTCGGGAAAGATGCTGGGATACTTTTTCTCCAATTTGATCAACAACTCTCATCCCCAAATCAATCACTTCCATATATCTTTCTTCCTCGCTAATAGTCCCCTCCTCAGCCAATAGACGGAACCCCTTTGCCTCCTCTTCTGTTTCTTCTAAAAGTTCTTTTTTCTCTTTTATTTTAGGGACATCGGAAAGAGCAAAGGTCAGTCCGGATCTTGTGCCAAAATCAAATCCCAATCTTTTAACTTCATCCAAAACTCTGGCTGTGGTTACATTTCCGTATTTTTGCCAGATTTTACTTATAATCTGGGCCAGAACCTCCTTGTCAACTAGTCTATTTTCAAACTCCATTTCTTCTGGCAGAATTTGATTGAATATTACTCTACCGGGGGTAGTCTGGAGCCACCGTCCATCCACAAGTAGCTTTATCCTTTGATGAAGATCTATCTTCTCCAACTCGTAAGCGAGTATTACCTCGTCCGAGCATGAGAACACTTTTTCTTCTCCGGTCCTCTCTCTTTCTAGAGTTAAGTAATAGCAACCGGCAGCAATGTCCTGAGTGGGAGTAATTACGGGGTCTCCATTAGATGGAGAGAGAATATTGTTGGTGGAAAGCATCAAAGTCCTTGCCTCAAGCTGTGCCTCATAGGAAAGTGGAATATGGACAGCCATCTGATCACCATCAAAATCAGCATTGAAAGCACTGCAGACCAGAGGATGAAGCTGAATAGCATTTCCCTCTATTAAAACTGGCTGGAAGGCCTGAATTCCAAGCCTATGTAAAGTAGGAGCTCGATTCAGGAGAACCGGATGATCCTTAACTACCTTTTCTAATATTTCCCATACCAAAGAATCGGTCTTTTCTACCAGATCATTGGCCCTTTTAATAGTTTCAGCTTTGCCTTCTCGCAGGATCTCACTTAGAACAAAAGGTCTAAAAAGCTCCAGAGCCATACTTTCAGGCAGTCCACATTGGTAAACCTTTAGATCTGGACCGGGTACAATCACTGCTCTTCCCGAGTAATCAACCCTTTTACCTAAAAGATTTTGTCGAAATCGACCTTGTTTTCCCTTGATTATTTCACTTAAAGACTTGAGTGGTCTTCCTCCTGCTCCTAATATGGGTTGGGGAAGTTTTTCATTTTCGAATAATGCATCTACCGATTGTTGAAGCATTTTCTTCTCGTTCTGGATAATTATTTGAGGCGCCCCAATATCGAGCAAATACTTAAGTCGATTATTCCGATTAATAATTCGTCGGTATAAATCATTGAGATCGGAATTGGCAAAAATTCCACTCTCCAGTTGCACCATGGGCCGAAAGTCAGGAGGAATAACAGGAACAACTTTTAAAATCATCCACTCGGGCCTGTTTCCTGAGCGAAGAAAACTCTCCACTACCTGCAAGCGCCTGATTAACTTGAGTCTTTTACCTTTGGATCTTTCCTGGAGGAGCTCTTCCTTCAATTTATCCTTTAAGCGCTCGATCTTCATTTCCTTGAGAACATTTAGAATTACCTCTGTTCCGGTGCCAGCCTGAAATGAACCTTCCCCATATAAATTTTTATATCTTTGATACTCCTCCTCATCCAGGATTTGCAATTCCCTTAAGGGAGTCTCGCCCGGATCGACTACCAGATAACTTATAAAGTAAATCACTCTTTCTAGCTCGTTTTTCTTAAGCCCCAATAGAAGAGGTAGATAATTCTTTGTATACCAGATATGAGCAACCGGGGCAGCCAGTTCAATGTGTCCCATTCTTTCACGACGAACCTTAGAGGAGGTGACCTCTACCCCACACCTCTCACATCTCACTCCCTTATATTTCATTTTTCTATATTTGCCGCAATAACACTCATAACTTTTGGTAGGACCAAATATCCGCTCACAAAAAAGACCACCCCTTTCCGGCCTGAAAGTACGATAATTAATGGTATCTGTTTTCTTTACCTCTCCGTAAGACCATTCCCTCATCTCTTCAGGAGAGCCTAGCCTTATTCTAATCTTGTCAATATCACTCATCTTCCACACTGGCTTACCTCCTATTCCCCCTCTTCTTCCATATCCTTAATAGAAAACTTTTTTCCATTCCCCCAAAATTCTAAATTTAGGCCCAGAGATTGAAGCTCCTTAGCCAGAACCTTGAAAGACTCGGGAGTCTGAGTATCCAATAGGTTCTCTCCTTTTATTATCCACTCATGTATCCTAGTCCTACCCTGGAGATCATCCGACTTACCCGTAAGCATCTCTTGTAGAGTATAGGCTGCTCCATAGCCTTCCAGAGCCCACACTTCCATCTCACCAAATCTCTGTCCTCCTTGCCTGGATCTTCCCCCCAGGGGCTGTTGAGTAATTAAAGCATAAGGTCCGGTACTACGAGCATGCATCTTCTCCTCGGCAATATGAATAAGTTTCATTACATACATGTATCCCACGGCGATCTTCCGATCAAAGGGTCTACCGGTTCGTCCATCATAAAGAAGAGTTTTGCCCGATTTTGGTAGGTGAGCGTCTTTCAATAGATCTCTTATCTCTTCCACCTTAGGCCCCTCAAAAACAGGACATATCATCCGCATGCCCAGAGTTTTAGCCACCCATCCTAAATGCATTTCTAGAATCTGACCAATATTCATTCTAGATGGAACCCCCAAAGGGTTTAATACTAATTCCACGGGAGTCCCATCAGGAAGATAGGGCATGTCTTCCTCAGGAAGCACTCTAGCAATAACTCCTTTGTTCCCGTGTCGACCAGAAATTTTATCTCCTACTCCAATTTTCCGTCTGATAGCTACATATACCTTAACCCTCTTTTTCACATCAGGTGGTAGGTCATCCTTGTTTTCTTGCGAGAATACCCTTACCATAATCGCCTTACCCTTAATGCCATGAGGAACCCTTAAAGAGTTATCTTTGACTTTCTGCGCTTTTTCTCCGAAGATACTCCTAAGAAGTCTTTCTTCGGGAGTCAATTTTATCTCCACCTGAGGTGTGACTTTGCCCACCAGTATATCCCCTGAGTCAACTTCCGCTCCTATTCTAATGATGCCATCGGCGTCTAGATCCTTCAAGGATGATTCCTCCACATTAGGAACATCAGCGGTTATCTCCTCCACCCCTGATTTAAGTTCTTTCGCCTCAACCTGAAATTCTTCTATATGGATGGAAGTGAAAACATCTTCTTTGACCAATTTTTCACTTATTAGTATCGCATCCTCAAAATTGTAACCTTCCCAGGGCATAAAGGCTACCAGAACGTTTCTACCTAAGGATAACTTGCTCTCGCAAATGGCGGCACCGTCAGCTATAAACTGTCCTTTCTTAACCTTGTCCTCTTTGGAAACAATGGGTCTCTGATTTATGCAAGTCCTTTGATTAGACCTTTTAAACTTGGTGAGCTCATATTCATCTACACCCTTTAAAGTCTTTATTTTTACGCGGCCGGCATCTACGAAGATAACCTCACCTTCTTCTTTTGCCCTCACCCCACACATAGAATCCTCGGCTACTTTTCCTTCCATCCCCGTCTGAACAAAGGGTTGTTCTGGATTCTCCAAGGGAACTACTTGACGTTGCATGTTCGATCCCATGAGAGCCCTGTTAGCCTCATTATGTTCCAGAAAGGGAATTAATGAGGTAGTGACACTGACTATCTGCTTAGGCGAGACATCTACATAGTCCACTTTTTCCCTGGAGATAGTGACAATATCTCCTCGGTACCTGGCTATTACCTCAGAGTTAATGAACCTTCCCTCTTCATCTACGGTATCAGCACCCGCAACATAGCACTCATCTTCTTCTCGTGCATCAAGATAGACCACTTCTTGGCCTGCCCTTCCACCAACCACTTTCCTATAGGGAGTTTCCAGAAAACCAAACTCATTTACCCTGGCATAAGTGGCCAACGATGTAATCAAACCAATATTCTGTCCTTCAGGGGTCTCTATAGGACAAATGCGTCCATAATGCGTATAATGAACATCCCTTACCTCCTCCTTAGCCTGAACTCGAGTTAATCCTCCTGGACCTAGAGCAGATAATCTGCGTTTGTGGGTTAGTTCCGCTAAAGGATTGGTCTGGTCAAGATATTGGGAAAGACGCCCGGTGTTAAAAAAGCTATTCACTGCCGCCCTTACGGCTCTGGTGTTGATGAGAGAACGAGGAGTAATAGTATCAGGATCTTGAATACTCATTCCTTGCTGGATTATCCTGGCCAGGTGAGTCAGGCCGATACGTAGTTGCTCTGACAAAAGATCTCCTATCCTTCTCACCCTTCTATAAGAGAGATGATCCAGGCTCTTAACCTCTTTTTTCTCCCTGCTTAATCTAAGTAGATATTTTATAATTCCTATTATATCATTTAATCTAAGAACATATATCTGCCAATCGGTGTTTAACCCCAACTCTTTATTGAGTTGAAATCTACCCACTTTGCCAAGATTATATCGGCGAGAATCTTTAAAGGTCCTCTCAAAAACTTCTTTAATGGACTCAAAAATCAAAGGACGTCCTGACCGAATTTTTTGATAGATCTGAAGAAGAGCCTCTTCCTCAGAATTTGCTCCATCCTGCTTAAAACTCTGTTCAAGAATTTCTTTATCCAGAGGATGAGTGAATTCCTTGAGAACCTCAGCTGGGAGGCCGCCCATAGCTCTTATAAACAAAGTAGCCAGAAATCTCCTTCCCCTGTTAATGCGGATAAAGAGAAGGCTGTCTCTGATTTCAAAATCTAACCAATTCCCTCTCTCTGGAATAACTCTGGCACGATAAAATATTCGTCCGCCTGAAACAGTTGAAGTATCTTCTTCAAAAAAGACACCGGGAGAACGCTGCAACTGATTAACTATTATCCTTTCCGCTCCATTGACAACAAAACTTCCCTCTCTTGTCATTAATGGAAAATCTCCTAGATAAACCTCCTGCTCAGCTACCTCTTCAGTTTCTTTTTTCAGACGAAGCTTAACATACAGAGGAAGAGAGTATGTGAGTTCTTCTTCTCTACATTTTTCTACAGAGCATCTGGGTTCATTAAAACGATACTCTACAAAATCTAATTCTAACTTTCCATTATAGCTCTTCACCGGGAAGACATCTTTAAATATTCCTTGTAGTCCCTCTTCCTTTCTCATCTTTGGAGAGACATCCTTTTGCAAAAAGGCCTTAAAAGATGTCTTTTGCATCTCTAATAGATTGGGAATCTCCACTACGGGTTTAGATTTAGTAAAATCTATTATCCCCTCCCCTGATTTTCTATGCATAAATTAATCCTCCTTTGCAACTGTTCACCGCAAAGCGCGCCGAGATGAAGCAAAAAGAAAAACTTAAGGTGAAATATAATAGGGCTGAATAGTTACCTTTATTTTAACTCTACTTTAGCTCCTACCGCCTCCAAGGTTTCCTTGATCTTTTGAGCTTCTTCCTTACTCACTCCCTGCTTAACTGGTTTAGGGGCCTGTTCCACTAAATCCTTAGCTTCTTTCAGGCCCAGGGAGGTAAGTTTTCTCACCTCTTTAATTACCTGAATCTTCTTGCTTCCTATCTCACTTAGCACTACCTCAAATTCGGTCTTTTCTTCTTCCTTCTTTTCACCCGAAGGGGCAACTTGAGAAATCGCTTGGGGAGCAGCCGCTTCCACTCCAAATTTATCTTCAAGTCCCTTTATTAGTTCCGAAAGCTCCAGTACATTCATTCCCTCTATCGCTTTTATAACCTCTTCCTTCTTATCTACTTTAACTTTGGGTTTATTACTTTTTTCATCCTTTTTTTTTACCACGGGTGGTGTCTTAACCATAGATGAACCTCCTTTTTTCTCCAAAATCGAAGTCAGCAAAAAAATTAAATTGCCCATGGGGGAACTTAAGACGCCTAACAGTCGCCTTAAGGGGAACTGCATCAGGGTCAAAAGTTGTACCAAGAGAATCTCCCGTGAGGGAAGACCACCTAGAACCTTTACTTTATCTCCCTCCAAGATCTCTCCCCCTAGAATCCCTCCTTTAAAGACTAATTGAGGATGATCTAAAACAAAATCCTTAAGTATTTTAGCCGAGGCCAAAGGATCGTGCTCAACAAAGACTATCCCCGTGCATCCGCAAAAAAACTTACCAACCCCTTCCAAATCTGCTCCCCTTACAGCCCGAGAGGCCAGAGTATTTTTTACCACCAGGAACCTGGCGCCTTTACTCCTTAACAACTTGCGAAGTTCCGTAAGTTCAGCCACCTTCAATCCCTGATAATCCACTACGAAGGAAGCCTCACTTCTTTCCAATACTTCTTCAATCTTTTTTACCTTTACTATTTTGTCCTCTAAACTCATTTCACAAAATCTCCAGGGCTTTTTGCACATTTACTCCTATTCCTGGACCCATGGTGGAGCAAAGGGAAATCCCCTTAATGTATCTTCCCTTCACCGTAGAAGGCTTAACTTCTATCAGAGATCTGAGTAAGGCCTTGAGGTTATCCAATAAAGCTTCTTCGTTGAAAGAAACTCTTCCCAGCGCGGCATGAATTACTCCGGTGGCATCACTTCTATACTCAATTTTACCCCTCTTCAATTCTTCTACAACTCTTGCAGGATCATCACTTACCGTTCCTACTTTGGGAGAAGGCATCAAACCTTTCGGTCCCAGAATTCGACCTAACTTGGCCACTACTCTCATCATCCTGGTAGTCGAGACTACCGCATCAAATCCTAACCAACCAGCCTCAATTCTCTTGGCTAACTCTTCTCCATCCACATAGTCAGCTCCGGCCTCTTTAGCTCGCTCAGCCTCATTCCCCTCAGCGAAAACGACTACTTTTATCTTCTTTCCCAGGCCCTGAGGAAGTACAACTGTCCCCCTTACTCGTTCTCCCTTCGTTTTAGGCTTTACATTCAGGCAAATAGCTACCTCGACCGACTCCTCAAACTTGCAATTAGAGGTCTCTTTGACCAGCTTCACAGCATCCATGGGGACATAGAGCTTATTTTTATCTATCTTCTTTTTTAACAGGAGATATCTCTTTCCTCTTCTTCCCATCCTTACTCCTCTATCTCCAGACCCATATTTCTAGCTGTTCCTTCGATAATCTTCACGGCGCTGTCCACATCGTAGGCATTTAAATCAGGTAATTTAGTCCGGGCTATTCTTACTAGATCTTCTCTCCTTAGCTTGCCCACTTTTCTCTTATTAGGCTCCCCAGAGCCTTTCTCTATTCCGGCTGCTGTCTTAAGGAGCGACGCTGTCAGGGGTGTCTTCAGCTCGAAGACAAAAGACCTGTCTTTATAAACGGTTATCCTGACCGGTATCAAAATATCGCCTTGTGCTTTTGTTTTTTCATTAAAAGACCTGCAAAAATCCATTATATTAACCCCATGCTGACCCAATGCTGGTCCTACTGGAGGGGCGGGGTTTGCCTTACCTGCCTGAATCTGGAGCTTAATATAGGTTAAGATTAGTTTTTTTGCCACTAGAGCCTCTCCACATTCACATATTCTAGTTCCACAGGAGTCTCCCTACCAAATATGGAAACTAATACTTTGAGCCTCTGTTGATGAGGATTGACCTCTATTATTTCCCCTTGAAAATTAGTAAAGGGCCCTTGTACGATGCGAATGTTCTCCCTTGGTTCAAACACAATACCGGGTTTTGGTTTTTTCTCTAAAAGACCCATTCGATGTTCAATATTGCTCACCTCTTTTTCATCCATAGGAACAGGCTGATTCTTAGGACCCACAAAACCACTAACCCCCGGCGTATTGCCGATTACATACTTGGTTTCTTCAGTTAAATCCGCCTCTATCAACATATATCCGGGAAAGAACTTCCTCCTATATATTCTCCTTTTCCCATCCTTAACTTCGGCTATCTTCTCCTTGGGAATTAAGATGCGAAAAATCTTGTCCTTCATTCCAAAAGATTCGATTCTCTGTTGCAGATTGGCCATTACCCTATCTTCTTGCCCAGCATAAGTATGAAGGGCATACCACTTTTTACTCAACTTTTCACTCATTAAAAGTCTCACCTCATAAAAAGATTTAAGATCTGGAACAATACAAAATCTATTCCCCCAATGATAATAGCAAAAATAATAATAGCCATTATGACAATGAAGGTGGATCTTACAAGTTTCGCCCGATTGGGCCAGCTAACCTTCTTTAATTCACCTCTTACTGCCCGCAAAAAAACACTTACCTTCTTCGTCACCTCTTTTGCTCTTCAGATAATTTCATTTATCAATAATTTGAAGTCTGGAATATCTCGGGACTCCTCCTACTGATACTTTCCCGGTACTACCAAGGGTTAAAGATCAGTCCAATGGGGGTCTTTCTTCCACTGATTTTTGATTTCTGACAAGATACTCGAGAGGGGAAATAGGGCTTCGCCGATTCCTTCGGAATGCCCCCCTCGACGGCTCGAGCAAGTCGAGCCTGCTCCCCTCTTTTTTCCCATATTTGGTCTACCGAGGTTTACTTGATAATAATTCAGAGAGATTATTGAAATTCCTATACCTGCACTCTAACGTTGGCAGGCCCGGCAGGACTCGAACCCGCAACCGCCGGATTTGGAGTCCGGTGCTCTAGCCACTTGAGCTACGGACCTATTTTTCCTTATGAACTATGTGTTTACGACAAATCGGACAATACTTTTTAAGACTCAAAGAAGGACTCTTTTTTTCTTTGGTAGTTGTATAATTCCTTCCTTTGCACTCACTACAGACAAGGGTAATTATCTCCCTCAATTTCTTCTCCTACTCGATTATCTTCCCTACCACTCCTGCACCTACCGTATGTCCCCCTTCCCTAATAGCGAATCTCAAGCCCTGCTCCATAGCGATAGGAGTGATGAGCTTTATGGTTAATCTTACATTATCACCGGGCATCACCATTTCAACCCCCTCGGGAAGATTTACATCTCCAGTTACATCGGTGGTGCGGAAGTAAAATTGAGGCCGATATCCCTCAAAGAAAGGAGTATGTCGCCCACCTTCTTCTTTGGTCAAAACATATACTTGTGCTTCAAACTTGGTATGAGGAGTGATACTATTGGGAACAGCCAACACCTGACCCCTTTCCACCTCATCCTTTTCTATCCCTCGCAAAAGAACCCCTATATTGTCTCCTGCCTGAGCTTCATCCAATGTCTTCCTGAACATCTCTACTCCTGTGGCCACTGCCTTTCTGGTCTTTTCGGTCATCCCTACTATCTCTATCGGATCTCCCAGTGATATTTTTCCTCTTTCCACCCTTCCCGTTACCACGGTTCCTCTTCCCGTAATAGAAAAAATATCCTCAATGGCCAGCAAGAAGGGTTTGTCCACTTCTCTGGCAGGTACAGGAATATAGTCATCAATCGCACTCAGTAATTTAACTATGGGCCCGCACTTTGGACAATCCTCTTTACCACATAGACAACTCAGGCACTGAAGAGCCGAGCCAGCGACGACAGGTATCTCATCTCCTGGAAATTCGTAATTAGACAAAAGCTCCCGTATCTCTAACTCTACCAGTTCTAATAGCTCCTTATCTTCAACCTGGTCCACCTTATTCAGGAAAACTACAATAGCCGGAACATTAACCTGACGAGCGAGAAGAATATGCTCCCTGGTCTGTGGCATAGCTCCATCAGCGGCCGAAACAACCAGGACAGCTCCATCCATCTGTGCTGCTCCAATAATCATGTTCTTGATATAGTCAGCATGCCCAGGACAGTCAATATGAGCATAGTGCCTCTTTTCTGTTTCATATTCTGCGTGATAGATAGCAATGGTTAGACCTCTTTCTTTCTCCTCGGGAGCATTGTCGATTTCCTCCAAGGTCTTGGCAGTAGCTAATCCTTTTTTAGCCAAAATCTGGGTTATGGCCGCTGTAAGAGTGGTTTTTCCATGATCGACGTGTCCAATTGTTCCAATATTAACATGAGGCTTGGTTCGCACAAATTTTTCCCGTGCCATTCTTTCCTCCCTTTCCCTTTAACTCACGAGGAGTTAAAGTATTTTCTAAGGGCGTTGGATAATCTCTTTCCAACATCCTTATTATGATTTTCACGGAGAATTCCGCACATTTTTTTCTCTGTTTTACGAGTTTTAACTGGAGCCCATGACCGGGTTCGAACCGGTGACCTCATCCTTACCAAGGATGTGCTCTTCCTCCTGAGCTACATGGGCAGATTAAATAGTATTTGGTCGTTAGTGAATAGTATTTAGCAAGAAAATCTGGGAGAAGAAAAAATGTATAAGTTAACTGCAACTCGCAGCTATATGAATATTCTCCAGTATACCAGAAGATTTTGCTCGCCTTCATCACAATGCCAACTATTCACTATATAGTGGTGGGGAGGGATGGATTTGAACCATCGTAGGCAACGCCAACGGGTTTACAGCCCGCCCCATTTGGCCACTCTGGCACCTCCCCAACAAATTTTCTCAACTACCCTTCTAATCCTCTACCCCTTCTAATCTGCTTTTCTGGCGTTCTGTTTCTCCTCCAGCTTTGCCTGAGCAGCGGCTAGCCTAGCAATAGGAACTCTATAAGGCGAACAACTCACATAATCCATACCGACACCGTAACAGAATTTGACCGAGGAAGGTTCCCCTCCATGCTCACCACAGATACCTACTTCCAAATCGGGGTTAGTTTTTCGTCCTCTTTGTGTCCCCATCTCCACCAGTTGTCCCACTCCGGTCTGATCCAATACCTGAAAGGGATCATCGCGTAAAATCTTCTTTTTTATGTATGCAGGGAGAAATTTACCCTCTGCATCATCCCGGCTTAAACCAAAGGTAGTCTGAGTCAAATCATTGGTCCCAAAGGAAAAAAAATCTGCTTCTTGAGCAATCTTATCAGCACAGAGGCAAGCACGAGGTAGTTCGATCATCGTACCAATCTTATACTTAAAATCGACTCCCTTTTCTCTTTCCACTTCTTTAATCACCTCGATAGTCTGCCGACGAAGGATGCTCAACTCCCTCTTGTGGAAAACCAGAGGAATCATAATCTCTGGATAGACTTTCCTTCCCTCAAGGATTAGCTCCGCGGCTGCCTCAAAGACCGCTCTGGTCTGCATATTGTAAACTTCCGGAAAAGTAATGCCTAACCGACAACCACGATGACCCAACATAGGGTTCATCTCTCGAAGACCGGTCACTCGCTGTAGAAGCTCTCTTTTTTTCTCAATCTTTTTCTTATCCGAGTTTTGGAGCTCCAGTTTGTTTATCTCCAACAGAAGATCCTCATAGTTAGGTAAAAACTCATGTAGAGGGGGATCGAGCAGGCGAATAATAACTGGCAAACCTTCCATTTCTATTAAGATTCCCTTGAAATCTTCCTTCTGCATAGGTTCCAATTTTTCCAGCGCTTTTTCTCGTTCTTCTTTATCTTCAGCCAAGATCATTCTTTGAACGAAAGGAAGTCTATCCTCTCCAAAGAACATATGCTCAGTTCGGCAAAGTCCGATTCCTTCAGCTCCTAATTCACGTGCCCTTTTTGCATCTTTTGGAGTATCTGCATTGGCCCTCACCCCAAGGGTCCTAATCTCATCGGCCCATTCCATAAGTTTTTTAAACTCATCGCTTGGCTCTGGTTCCAGCGTAGGCACCTTACCCTTTATTACCCTCCCCGTGATGCCATCCAGGGTAATAAAGTCTCCCTCTTTGAAGACAAGCCCATTTACAGTAAACATGCCTTTCTTTTCTTCCACTTTGATGGCTTCACATCCTGCTACACAACACTTACCCATACCTCTAGCTACTACAGCCGCATGGCTGGTCATTCCTCCTCTCGCCGTCAAAATCCCCTGAGCAACAGCCATTCCATGAATATCATCGGGAGAAGTTTCCTTACGAACCAGAATAACCTTTCCACCATCTTGAGTTAGTTCAACTGCCCTATCAGCAGTAAAAACTATTGTTCCGGCGGCTGCGCCTGGAGAAGCAGGGAGCCCTTCAGCCAATACTTCGACCTCTGCATCTGGGTCAATCCGTCGGTGAAGCAACTGCTCCAATTGACTGGCTCCGATTCGCAGTAGTGCCTCTTCTTTACCGATCAGTCCCTCCTCGACCATATCACAGGCCACCCTTACTGCTGCTTGGATGGTTCTCTTTCCGGTTCTGGTTTGCAGAAGATAAAGCTTTCCTTTTTCTATGGTAAATTCAAAATCCTGCACATTCTTATAATGTCGTTCCAGTCTTTGAGTGATTTCTACAAGCTCATGGAAAACCTGAGGCATATCTTCCTTTAAATTTAAAAGGGGTAGGGGTGTTCTTATTCCGGCAACAACATCTTCCCCTTGAGCATTAAGCAGATATTCTCCATAAATCTTTTTCTCACCGGTAGCCGGGTCTCTGGTAAAGCCAACTCCAGTACCCGAATCGTTCCCCATATTTCCGAATACCATAACCTGAACATTAACCGCTGTTCCCCAGTGTTCAGGAATTCTGTTAATTTTACGGTAGTTAATAGCTCTTTTAGTATTCCAGGAGGCAAAAACGGCATCTTTTGCCATATCCAACTGCTCAAAAGGATCCTGAGGAAACTCAGTCCTTTTCTCTTTTTCTATCAACTTTTTAAACTCTTCTACTAGCTCCTTAAGATTCTCTGCGGTTAAATCAATATCCTCTTTCACCTGACACTTCTTTTTTTTCTCCTCCAACAATTCCTCAAATTTTTCTGCCCCTATCCCTAAAACCACGTGTCCAAACATCTGAATAAGTCTTCTGTAGGCATCGTAGGCAAAACGTGGATTCCCTGCTTGGTCCACCAGGCCCTTTATCGTCTCATCATTGAGGCCTAAATTGAGCACCGTATCCATCATTCCCGGCATGGATATTCTTGCCCCTGAGCGAACCGAAACCAATAGAGGATTATTGGCATTACCGAATCTTTTATGACTTACTTCCTCGACCTTGTTCAAATTTTCCCTTATCGCAGCCTCCAGGTTTTCTGGATAACGGTGGTTTTGGGTGTAGTAGGTGCATACTTCGGTACTAATGGTAAAACCAGGAGGGACTCGGATACCTAAATTGGCCATTTCGGCAAGATTGGCTCCTTTTCCTCCCAGAATGTTTCTCATTTTTGCTGATCCATCGGCCCTATTTTGCGCAAAAAAATATACATACCCCCCCATTTTTTTCCTCTTCGACAAATTTTCTTTTTTACTTTCTTATCTTAATTTCTGTTTTTGTCAACCCCTTTTTAAACGGTTATGTTTATTATAATAAAACATTCATCCCTGTCAAGTGCCTCGAGAAAACCGTATGTATTCAGTGAACCCCATCATTTTTGGTAGTCGCAAGGCTCAGAGCCTGCGCACCCTAAAGGGTGCGGCTACCCTGAAAATTCAATGTGACACGGCGTTTACTGAGCATTTACAGAAAACCCAAGTTGAAAAATCAGAAATCAGGGATTATTACTCAGTTTCAGTGATTAGTACTGGTCCCTGAGTACTAATCACTGACTGCTGATCACTTACTTTTTAGGAGATATACTCTTTAGATACTTGTAAAAATCACTGTCGGAAGTTAAAAGTAGCCAGGTCTGTGCATTTAGCGTTCCTTTGTAAGTATCCAGGGTCTTCAAGAAAGAATAGAATTCAGGATCTTTACTGTAAGCCCCAGCATAAATCTTAGTAGCCTCAGCATCAGCTTTACCCATAATCTCCTGCGCTCGTTGGTAGGCCTGCGAGGTGATCGTTTGCAGCTCTTTCTCCATCTTACCCTCAATCCCGGCCTTTTTACCCTGACCTTCAGACCGATATTCTTCCGCTATTCTCTTTCTCTCTGAGATCATTCTGGCGTAAACCTTCTTTCTTACCTCCTCCACATAGTTAACCCTCTTAATCCTCATATCCACCAATTTTATTCCAAATTGGGGTACTGTTCGAGAAGCTTCTTTTAATATATCCCGGGTTATCTTCTCTCGTCCAAATTTCACCTTTCCTATCTCCTCTGCAGCCTGTATGCCCAGCTCAGTTTGAACAAGCTCCCTATTTGAATTTCTCACCAGCTCGTAGAGTAGATGATTGGTGATCTGGTTTCTGGTGGCAGAATCAACAATATCATCCAGCCTGGACTGGGCTGTGCGCTCATTCCCCACTGTCCGGAGAAATTTAAGAGGATCAACGATTTTCCAGCGGGCGGTACTATCAACCCAGATATATTTCTTATCTCTGGTAGGAATCTGGGTAGGAAGTCCATCCCAGGTTAAAAGACGCTTGTCGAAATAGTTTACCTTCTGGATAAAAGGCTTCTTGAGGTAAAGGCCAGCTTGGGTTATTGGTTTTCCAATTGGTTCACCAAACTGAGTAATAACTACTTGTTGAGTCTGATCTACCGTATACAAGGTGCCGCCCAGAATAATCAAACCTATGATAATTACTACTATTATAGGAACCAATCTTGTGAGTCTCATCTACTTGCCTCCTTGTTCACTAAGGGGGAGAAGAGGCAATATCCCCTTTTGGTCTACATCAACTATATAGGTCCTCCCTATCTTGGGTAGAATCTCTCCCAATGTTTCCAGATATAACCGTCTCTTGGTTACATCCTTAGCCGCCTGGTATTCCTTCCAGACAGCCACGAACTTATTAGCATCTCCCTTAGCTCGATTGACTCTATTTATGGCGTATCCTTCCGCTACGCTAATTGTTTTTTCCGCCGTCCCTTTTGCCTTGGGAATGGCTTTATTGTAAGCCTGCCAGGCCTGATTGATAGTGGTCTCTTTATCCTGTTTAGCTTCGTTAACCTCATTGAAAGAAGGCTTTACTGGATCAGGAGGATTTACATCCTTTAATTTCACCGTAACAATCTTAACTCCTATTCCATAGCTATCCAGTATTGTTTGGAGCGCCTCCTGTGCTTTCTCACCTGCTTCTCTTCGTCCTACTGTTAAGACCTCGTCGATGCTCCTGTCACCTACCACCTGACGCATAACTGCCTCTGAGATAGCCCTGATCGTACCCCGCACATCTCTTACATTGAACAGGAAATCAACAGGGTCTTCGACTTTGTATTGCACGATCCATTCCACAATTCCAGCATTAAGGTCGCCGGTCAGCATCAAGGATTCATCAGTAAATTCCCCCGGTGCATAAAGTGTTCTTTCTCCAGCTTGTAGAGTCCGAAATCCGAACTCTTCTTTAAAGATGTGTCTTACCCTGACCTTAGTTACTGTTTCGGCAAAGGGAATTTTAAAATGAAGTCCCGGCTCAGTAGTCCTGACAAATCTGCCCCATCTCTTAATCACTCCCACTTGCTCCGGTCCTATTGTATAAAAGATAGAGACCAGGATGATTATCAAAACAATCCCTAAAATCCCCCAGCCAATCCATTTCTTAGAAAGAGGCATAGGGAAGTTAACCTCATCTCCTTCCTCATAAGCCATTTTTTCCTCCTTAAATTATATTCCTCTTTATTTGAAACTCTTTATCTTATCAACTCCCCATAATTCACTTCAGTTTTTCTTTATCTTTTCCCAGTCAAAAGACCGAACCTCTTTTCCTGATGGCAGAATTAATTCTCCAGACATACCTCCTTTTTTAGTTTTAGCTAAGTATATCAAACTCCCTATTAAATGCAAGCAAAAAATTGTTAGCTTGACTTTTACCAATGGTGGGGTAGAATGGACTACTCGCAGCCAAGGGCCTTGAGTCCTTGACTAGAGCAGTGTAAGGAGTAGAAAAGCGCAAAAATTATGGTAAGGAGCCGAAGATGAGCCTCAAGGAAGATATTCTAGAGATAGCCAGACAGGCTAAATTTTCCAGTCAAAGATTAGCTAATCTATCCTCAAAGGCAAAGGATGAGGTCCTCTCAAGAATGGCCAAGACCATCGAAACCAATGCCAGAAGAATAAAAGAGGAAAACGACAAAGATGTGGCCTCAGCCAGAGAAAAAGGATTATCTGGTGCCTTAATAGACAGATTAACCTTGAACGAAAAGAGGATCGGACAGATGGCCGATAGCCTAAAACAGATGGCTAGACTGGAGGATCCGATAGGAAAAGTGGATAAAATGTGGAGAAGACCAAATGGACTTTTGATTGGTAAAGTAATCGTTCCCCTGGGAGTAATAGGCATTATTTATGAGGCACGGCCCGATGTCACGGTAGATGCTGCTGGACTATGTCTAAAGGCGGGAAATGCTACCATCCTGAGAGGAGGATCTGAGGCCATCCATTCTAATATCTGTCTGGCCGATCTTTTGAGAAAAGTAATAGAGGAGGCAGAACTTCCCGCAGGATCTATTCAATTAATAAGAACCACGGATAGAAATGCCGTAATGGAGATGTTAAAGCTGGATGAATATATTGATGTCATCATTCCCCGAGGAGGAGAAAGCCTCATTCGTACAGTTACTGAAAACTCCACTATTCCGGTAATTAAGCATTATAAAGGTGTGTGTCACACCTATGTAGATGAAGAGGCAGATTTAGACATGGCTGAGAAAATTGCCTTCAACGCTAAGGTTCAGCGACCAGGAGTTTGTAATGCTATGGAAACCCTTCTGGTAGATGAAAAGATTGCCGCTCAATTTCTACCAGGTATGATTAAAAAATTTCAAGGAGCAGGAGTGGAGGTTCGAGGAGATGAAAAGACCTGCAAAATAGCGGAAGGAATCAAGCCCGCTACTAAGGAGGACTGGCAAACTGAGTATCTCGATCTTATTCTCTCTGTTAAAGTGGTGAAAGGAATCGAGGTCGCTATCCATCATATCAATAGATATGGCTCCCATCACTCTGATGCTATCGTTACCGAAAATTTAAGAAAATCGAGGAAATTCTTGCAGGAGGTTGACTCAGCAGCCGTTTATGTGAACGCCTCCACCCGGTTTACTGACGGAGGTGAGTTTGGTCTGGGAGCGGAGATAGGCATAAGTACCCAGAAATTACACGCTCGAGGCCCAATGGGAGTATGCGAGCTGACTAGCAGTAAGTTCATTATACTAGGGGACGGACAGATAAGAGAATAGAGACGTGGTAAGATGAAAATTATAAAGATAGACCCTGACCATCCGGAAGAGAAAAAAATAGAGAAAGCCATTCAAATACTGAAAGAGGGTAAGATAGTAGCCTTTCCTACTGATACAGTCTATGGTCTCGGAGTTAGTGCTGAGAATGAGGCAGCCATAAAGAGACTCTACCAGGTGAAAAAAAGGCCATTAGATAAACCTATGACTCTGTTCCTAAGAAAAAAAGGGGGCTTCATACGATTCGCCCAGGCTGTTCCGCTTTTTGCTCAAAGGTTGATAAATGAGTTCTGGCCCGGTCCGCTTACTTTAATCTTTAAGGCAAACCAGGGCAGTCCTCCCAGTCTCGTCAGCAAACAAGGAAAAATTGGACTAAGACTCTCGGCACATTCTATTCCCCGAACAATTATGGAAAAAGGAAAAATTCTTTTGGCTACCACCAGTGCTAATCTGTCTGGTGAATTCACCCCTTCTACTTCTGGGGACCTGGATAAAGAATTGCTGGATGGTATAGATCTTCTCATCGATGGAGGTCAGACCCTGCTAGGCGAGGAATCTACCATAGTGGATGTTACTCGGTTTCCTCCTCTTTTGATCAGGGAAGGGTGGTTACTCCCAGCCCAAATAGAGAAAGTATGGCAGGGAAAAGGAGATGTTCTCTTTGTCTGCACAGGCAATACATGTCGAAGTCCTATGGCAGAAGGTCTATTGAAAAAGCTATGGCCTCAAAGAAAAAAAAACGAGATAAAAATAGATTCGGCAGGAACAAGTGCCCTGCCCGGCTTGCCCTCAACTTCTTTAACCCAAAAAATAATGAAAGAAAAGGGAGTGGATATCTCTTACCATGAGAGTAAGCCTTTAAACCAAAAGATGGTGGAAGAGGCTGATTTAATCTTAGTAATGGAAAAGATGCATAAAAACAAAGTCCTGGATCTTTCCTCTTTAGCCGAAGGTAAGGTCTTCTTGCTTAAGGAATTTGCTTTAGGAATAGAAGAAGAAATTTTTGATCCTATGGGCGGATCCGAAGAGAGTTATCGAGAATGCGCGAGGGAGATTGAAAAAAATATAGAAGGCGTGCTGGAAAAATTGACGGGCTGTGGCGAATGAAGGAAAAACGGCCTTCCTGGGACGAATATTTTATGCAGATTACTCATTTAGTAGCTACTCGTTCTACCTGCTTGAGGCGAAAGGTGGGAGCTTTATTGGTCAAGGAAAAGAGAGTTCTTTCCACCGGGTATAATGGTGCCCCTCGTAATTTACCTCATTGCAGGGAAGTAGGATGTCTTCGTGATAAACTAAATATCCCCTCCGGGGAAAGACAAGAGATCTGTCGGGGTCTGCATGCTGAACAAAACGCCATAATTCAGGCGGCTTTATACGGAATAAGTATCAAGAACTCAATCCTTTACTGCACACACCAACCCTGTATAACCTGCAGTAAGATGATAATAAATGCAGGAATAAAAAGAATTATTTTCCAGGGTGAGTATCCTGATCCCCTGGCTCGCCAAATGCTTGAAGAAGCCGAAGTTGAACTAATCAAAATGGGAGAGGAAAATGCCGGAAGAGGCTCTGAAAAGAATAGAAAAAGCGGAAAGTGAGGCAAAGAGAATACTGGAGGAAGGAAGGAAGAAAAAAGAAAAGATATTGGAACAGGCTCGACAAAAAAGTGAAGAAATTCTCACCCAAGCTGAGAAAGAGGGAAAAAGAGAAGGAGAAAAAATAAAGCAGAAGTCATTAAAAGAAGCGGAGGAAGAAATAAAAAGAATCAGGGAAGAGTTTGAGAAAAAACAAAAAAATATTGAGAATCAGAGAAGAGAAAATCTAGCCCAGGTAATAGAATTCATTGTCAAAAGAGCAAAGCAATGGCTCTCTATGAGATGAGGAAGGTATATATTATTGGAGATCTTAGTCTTCGAGACTCTATCATAAAAAGACTGGGAGACTTAGTGCTTTTGCAGCCCGGAAAGATCGACGAAAAGACGATAACCTCATCCTTTAAGCCAACCCAGATAAAGACAGAAGAGCTGGAGGATAAGCTTTCTCAGCTCAATTGGACCATTAAATACCTGGAGCAGTTTGATGAGAAAAAAACCTCACTAGGATTTTTCCCGGGTAAGACCATAATAAAAGAAAAGGATTTTTCCACATGGATTGAAAGTTTTGACTGGCTGAAAATCTATAAAAGATGCCAGGGGCTCGAAGAAGAAACGGAAATTCTGGGGGAAGAAAAAAATAATCTCGAAGAAAAGTATTCGCTTCTCTCGCCCTGGAGGCAGCTACCTATCTCTACGGAAAGATTAGAGGAAGGAAAATGGGTTGGCTACCAACTGGGAATGATTCGGGCTGAGACAAAAGATCTTTTTCAAAAAGAACTGGAGAAACTGGAAGCGACCCATTTAAATACCATTAAAGAAGAGGCGGGTAATCTTTTTTTCTTACTTATCTTCCTGAAGGAAGACCGAGAGAAGGTAGAATCTATTTTCCAGAAATTGAAAGTAGAAAAGGTTCAGCTTAAAGAATTCGGAGTCCCGGAGAGAAAATTAAAGGAAATTCGCCAAAGAATCAACCGCATAAAAAATCAAATAGGGAAAATCAAGACCGAATCAAAGAGAATTTGCCGGGAAAAGGTTAAACTTATGGCTCTGTGCGATCATTTTTATCATCTGCTCCGAGAAAGAAAGGTAGCGGCAAATACCAGTTCAAGCCCCTACACCTTTCTCCTGGAAGGATGGATTAGAAAGGTTGATCTAAGCAAACTGAAAGATGGATTAAAAGATTTTTCATCCCTTGAAATCGTGGTAAGAAAGCCTCATCAAAGCGAGGAAAGTAAGGTTCCTGTTGCCCTCTCCAACACCTCTCCCTTCAAACCATTCGAGCTGGTAACTAATCTTTACGGACTACCCCGATACTTTGAAATTGATCCCACTCCCTTTCTGGCCCCTTTCTTTGCTCTTTTTCTGGCCATTTGTTTAACTGATGGTGGTTACGGGATCATTTTATCGGTACTTTCCTACCTCGTGCTTAAAAAATTTAAGGTGGAGGGAGGAGCAAAGAAACTATTCAGCATGTTGTTCATAGCTGGATTTTTTACCTTTGGGATAGGGCTCATCACCGGGGGTGTCTTTGGAATCGAGTTTACCCGTCTTCCAGCATCTTTAGGTTTTTTAAAAAAATTGGCCTTATTGAATCCCATGACAGACCCCATGACATTTCTGGGTATCTGCCTGGGCCTGGGACTCATACACCTATTGCTGGGGATAGGCCTGGAATTATGGGAAGATCTAAGAAGAAAAGATATAGTCTCGGCAGTGCTGGATCATGCCTCCTGGATCGTACTTATTCTGGGAATAATCCTTGTTGCTATGCCCATTCTGAAGAGTTTCCTTTTAGGAGCTAGCTCAGCAGCTACCCAGGAGGTAAGCCCGGGACCAAATATAGCTATGTCCCTCTCCTTTCAGAATCTTGCCAGAATCTGGAATACACTACCAGGATATTCCCGCGTAGGTCTGGTAATGTCCCTCTGGGGCGTGATGGCTCTATTTTTCTTTGTGGGAAGAAAAAGCAAAAATCTCTTTATTAGATTGGCTAAAGGAGGATATGAGCTCTATGGGATAGTTCAACTTTTTGCCGATGTCCTTTCCTATTCCCGACTTTTAGCCCTGGGTCTAGCCACTAGTGTAATCGCTACCGTAGTGAATACTATAGCGGGAATGACCTATGGTATTCCTTTTATTGGCCCTGTGCTCATGGTGATCGTTCTTATAGGCGGTCATCTAGGCAACATCGTCATAAACTGTCTTTCTGGATTTATCCATACCTCTCGTCTTCAATTTGTAGAATTCTTTGGCAAATTCTATCAAGGAGGAGGGAAAGGCTTTAGACCTTTCCAGCGAGAAGGGAAATACGTGGCCATACAGTAGAATAAAGGAGAAGAAAGTTGCAGAGTTTTCAATTTTATCTTCCTACCAGAGTTTATTTCGGAAAAGGAACGATAGAAAAGGTAGGAGAAGAGGCTAAAAAACTAGGTAAAAGGGCTTTAGTTGTCACAGGTGGGAAATCCGCCAGAAGAATGGGAGCCTTGCAAAAAGTAGAAGACTCTCTGAAGAAAATGGGAGTAAAGACAATTCTTTTTGAGGGCGTGGAGGCCAACCCGGGTCTGGAGACGATAGAGAGAGGAACTAATCTTGCTAAAAAGGAAAAGTGCCAGATTATTGTGGGACTGGGAGGAGGAAGCCCCATGGATTCAGCCAAGGGAATTGCGGTCTCATCCACCAACCCAGGCAGCTTTGCCCAATACGTGGGAAGAAATAAACTGAAAGAGGCTCCCCTTTCAGTGATAGCCATTCCCACTACCGCAGGAACAGGGAGTGAAGTAACTCCTTATGCAGTCTTTACTACGACGGATGGGAAGCGCAGGAAAAAAATTATGGCTGACCCGCTTATCTTTCCTAAAGTAGCTTTGGTTGACCCGGAGCTCACCTTATCCTTACCTTCGTCGATTACTGCCGACACAGGAATAGATGCTCTCTCCCACGCCATTGAGGGCCTTAT
The DNA here is from genome assembly GCA_964543295.1 of uncultured Clostridia bacterium. Classification (GTDB taxonomy): domain Bacteria; phylum Aerophobota; class Aerophobia; order Aerophobales; family AE-B3A; genus AE-B3B. The sequence continues at coordinate 32,544 of CAZIXA010000007.1, forward strand.
TTCCAATAACTCGCAGCCCCTTAGTGATTATTTAGCCCTGGAAGCAATTAAACTTCTCTCTACCCACTTACCAGAAGTAGCAAGAAATCCCCAGGATATAGAGATCCGGGGCCGGATTTTGCATGGGGCTCTCCTGGCAGGGATGGTCATCGCTCAAACAGGTACTATAATCGTTCACGGAATGAGTTACCGGCTAACTACTGATTTAAATCTTACTCATGGAAGAGCCTGTGGAATTCTTCTTCCCTGGGTATGTGAGTTTAATCTTAAGGGTAACTCTTCTAAACTCACCTCTTTAGCTAAAAGTTTAGGAGAAGACGTAGAAAATCTATCTCAAGAGGAAGCTGTTGAAAGAGTAGTCAATCGATTAAGGGATCTTCTCTTGCAGGTGGGTCTTCCCCAGAATTTAAAGTCGAGGAAAATAGAAGAATCCCAGATTAGGGATTTCGCTCATGAAGTGATGCAAGACACGCGAAAACTGGCCAACAATCCTCGTCAGGTCACACTGGAGGATGTAATAGAGATCTACCGGAAGGCGTTCGGGGTAGTTAAATGAGCGTCAGGGTATCTTTCTCCGCTGGCTAACGGCCTACTTACTTTCTCACCTCCCCTCAAGGTCTTTATTTCTGGTTTTCATATATTTCAAACTAAACTCAACCTTTTCAATTTTTCCGGAGTGGGAACTCGAGGCGATGGTTTAATAATGATGCAGTTTCCGGAAGCAACAGCGTAAGGTGCAAACCAGAGAGGGACCATAAAGGGAAAGTTAAAAGGAGCAATACAACAGAAAACTCCTAAAGGCTGTCTGATAAGGTGCTCATCTATACCGGTTGCAATATCTTCCAGGTTATATCCCATCATCAGCGAAGGTATTCCGGTAGCAACCTCTAAATTTTCAATTCCCCTTCTTGTTTCTCCACGTGATTCATCAATGGTCTTTCCATGTTCCATGGTTTGAATTCTGCTAGGCTCCTTAAAATTCTCTTCCAGGATCTCTTTCAATCGAAAAAGACACCTTGTTCTGGCAAGAGGTGGGGTTTTTCTCCATTCAGGATAAGTTTTTTTTAGCTTTTTCCACAGCTTCATTTACTTCTTCTGGGGTTGAGAGGGGGGCCCTGGCGATGGTTTTACAAGTTGCCGGATTTACAATATCGTGAAGCTCACCTTTCGATTCAATCCATTCTCCATCAACATAGTTTTTCAACACCAGAGGTTCTTTTATTGGTTCTTCTAGGACTGCCATACCTTGCTCTCCTTATTTAATCATTAATTTTAGCTTTATAAAAGCTCATCTTTTAAAATTTTTCCGCAGGTTTGCCTGATAATTAGTTTTGTAGGAAGTATTACTCTTTTAATTTCACCTCTTTTACCCTGTATCCTTTTAATCATCAAATCAACAGCTTTTACCCCCATCTGGTAGCGAGGTTGACGCACAGTGGTAAGTTGGACAGTCTTCAGAGAAGCTATCCACATATCGTCAAATCCAACTAATGCTATATCCTGAGGAACCTTTACTCTGTTCTCTACACAGGCATCAATTGCTCCCAGAGCCATCATATCATTAGCACAGAAAACAGCTGTTGGAGGGCGGAATTCTTTTAAAAAAGAGATCATTACCCGGTATCCACTCTCGTACTTTAAATATCCTATTTTGACATAATTTTCTTGCAAGGAAAATCCTGCCTCTTGCAAGGCTTTTTTATACCCTTCGTATCTACCAAAGCTTGCCGGGGATTTTGGCTCACCTTCAATAAAAGCAATCCTCTGATAACCTAATTTTGTAAGATGATTAACAGCCATTCTGGCAGAAGATATATTGTCAATCCCTACAAAATCAAACCTGCCCGGAAAAGGGTCTCTGTTAACCAGTACTATAGGGCAATTTTCCCTCAGATACTCGTTGAGATTAGCGGTACTGTGAGCCGAGGTAATAATTAACCCATCAATTTGTCTGGAGAGTAAAATCTCGATGGACTTTTTTTTCTGAAAAGGATCTGCGTCGGTATTACATAAAATTACATTAAAACCGTATTCTCTTGCTCTTTCTTCAACTCCTCTTGCTATTTCAGGGAAAAAAGGATTGGCAATATCAGAAAGAACAAGCCCTATAATACCTGTGCTCTTTTTTCTCAGGTTGCGGGCAACAATATTTGGCCTGTAGCCAAGCTCTCTAACGGTTTTGTAGATTCTTTCCTTTGCTTTTTTGCTCACATAGGGTTTTTCATTAAGTGCTAAAGAGACACCAGCGGGTGAGACTCCAGCTAATTTTGCAACATCTTTAATTTTGGCCAAATTTTAGCTCCATTATTAAAACGACTCATTATTAAATCGTAATACCGTCACTATTTTTTCTGTCAAGCTAGTTGACACCTCCTAGCACCCCTGATATATTCAAGGGTAAATACTTAGTGAACCCCGTCATTGCGAAGCGATCTCGGTAGTCGCAAGGCTCAGAGCCTGCGTTTATACGCACCCTAAAGGGTGCGGCTACCCGCTCTGTTCTTTGCAGTCAACAACATGGAACGTCCTTCACTGAATATTTACATCAAAAAGCTCTGGGGGAAAAACACCAAGGAGGGAGGATAGAAATGTGTGGCATTGTGGGATATGCGGGTGATAAATTTGTAGATTCTTTGTTGGTTGCGGGCTTAGAAAGGCTGGAATATAGAGGTTATGATTCTGCCGGCATTGCTACTTTAGACCAGGGAAGATTAAAGATAAAAAAGACGGCCGGTAAAATCCAACTTTTAAAAGAAAAATTGAAGGAAGATCCCTTAGGCGGGGAACTCGGAATCGGGCATACCCGCTGGGCTACTCATGGAGAGCCTACTACGGCAAATGCTCATCCTCATACTGATTGCAGGGAAGAAATAGCTGTTATTCACAATGGGATTATTGAAAATTTCGAGTCTCTTCGAGAAAAATTAATCACCGAAGGTCACACGTTTAAGACAGATACAGATACCGAAATCATCTCCCACTTAATAGAAAAGTTCTTGGAGGATGATCTCCATTTGGCTGTTCAAAAGAGCCTGAAATTCTTAAAGGGAAGCTATGCACTGGCCGTTATAAGCAGAAAGGATCTCGATAAAATAGTAGCTGCTAGATGGGAAAGTCCTCTGGTAATTGGGATAGGGAAAGACGAGAATTTCCTGGCCTCAGATGTGGGGGCTATCCTAAATTTAACCTCCAGAATAATATTCTTAGAAGATGGAGAAACGGCTACCATCACAAAAAATGAGGTCAAAGTATTCAGCAAGGACGGTAGTCTTATCAAAAAAAGAGTCAAGAGACTCAAATGGGAGATTCTCGGAGGTCCTAAAAAAGATGGCTATCGCCATTTTATGCTCAAGGAGATACATGAGCAGCCAAATATCATCCGCCACGTTCTAAAGAGGCGAATTTCCAGAGATAAAAATAATCTTTATTTCGAAAACATCAACCTGAGTGAGGAAAAAATATCAAAGATTGACAGGATAATTATTCAAGCCTGCGGTACCTCCTGGCATGTGGGGTTGGTTGGCAAGTATCTTTTTGAAAAACACCTGTGTCTTCACACGGAGGTGGACATAAGCTCCGAATTTAGATATCGGAATCCGGTGGCCGGTGGAGATACCTTGGTCATGGCCATCTCTCAATCGGGTGAGACTGCCGACACTCTGGCCGGGATAAGACTGGCTAAAAGCAAGTTTCTCCAGGTTCTATCCCTCTGTAACACCATAGAGAGCACCATAGCCCGAGAATCAGAGGGAGTGATTTACGTCTATGCTGGTCCGGAGATCGGAGTGGCTTCCACCAAAGCCTATACGGCAGAACTTTTGGCTCTTTTTCTCCTCACCATTAGCTGGGGAATGCTGCGAAACTCTATTTCACGGGAGAAGGCTCGGAAGATGATAAAAGAACTAGAAAAAATACCTTCCGCGCTGGAAGAACTCCTTGACAATCAAAAGGAGATCCATGAGTGTGCACAAAAGTTTTACCAGGCCCCTAACTTCCTTTTTCTGGGAAGAAGCTTCAACTATCCTACTGCTCTGGAGGGAGCATTAAAACTGAAGGAAATCTCTTATATCCATGCTGAAGGATATGCAGCGGGTGAGATGAAACACGGACCAATTGCTCTGGTGGATGAAAAAATGCCGGTAGTATGTATAGCCCTGAAGGATTCTGTCTATGAGAAAATGGTAAGTAATATCCGGGAAGTCAAAGCTAGAAACGGAAAAATCATAGCAGTTGCCACCAAAGGTGATGACCAAATTAGAAAATATGCTGATCACACTATTTTCATTCCTCCTATTGCTGAGGAGTTCTCTCCCATCCTGGCTGTCATCCCCTTGCAGCTTCTTGCCTACCACATCGCTATAAAAAGAGGCTGCCATGTGGACCAGCCAAGAAATCTGGCCAAAAGCGTCACCGTGGAGTAAGATTAACCGAAAAACAAAAAAGGAGAGCTGCCAGTGAGAAAGAAATTAAAATTTCTTTACCCAACTATAATATTTACTATCTTTTTCAGTCTTCCTGTTTTTGCTTTACCTTGTCAAAACGTAGAAGTAGTTACCGATAGAGAATATTTCCAGGTAGTCCATCAAACCCTCAGAGAGGCCAGTCATTCTATTCAGGTAATGATGTATAAGATAGGTTATTACGAGAAATACCCAGATAGTCCCAGTAATATCTTGATCAAAGATTTAACAAAGGCTAAGCAACGAGGAGTTGAGGTGAAGGTAATCCTTGACGTAAGCGATTGGAATCAAAAAGTTACCAGGGACAACAAAAATACAGGTCGAATTCTATCCAAATATGGCGTAGAAGTAGCCTATGATCCCTTGTCCGTCAACACCCATGCTAAATTAGTCATCATCGATGGTATAATCACCGTCCTGGGAAGTACTAACTGGACCTATTATTCCCTAGCTCACAATAATGAAGTCTCGGTTCTTATAAAATCAAAGGAAACAGCTCAAAAGCTTTCTGACCATTTCCAAAGGATATGGAAGACATGCCAACATGAAAGGAAAGGATAGTGGCAATCGCTCACCACAACCCTTGCTCTATTGCAGGTCATACACAGGTCTCCTCATTTATTACTCGATCAATTTCTCGATGATTTTCAGGCAAAAATCAGGTAAGTCATCAGGTGAGGACTCAGTTTCGTCTTGCCGGCCTGATTTTTATTCTGGAGAAATCAGGAGGCGTACAGGATTGCCGATTTTTTTCCTAAGGCGATCAAAAGCCTCATTAATTCTATCCAAAGAAGTCTTCTCACTCACAGCCGCAGAAATATCTAGCCCGCCTTCCGAGATCAAGTTAACCATTCGTTTTAAATCTGCTAAGATTCTAGATTGTCTTGACCTAATTTAAAGGGCAGCTAACCAACCTCCATCGACAAATATCATCTGGCCGGTAATATAATCGGAGGCTTCCGATGCCAGGAATACTACCACTCCAGCTAAATCCTGGGGGATGCCGATCCTTCCCAGAGGGATCCTGGCCACAGTTTTCTTGACCCATTCTTTGTCGGCAAATAAAGGAGCAGTTTGTTGGGTCTTAAAATAACCAGGCCCAATTGCATTAACGTTTATGTTGTAAGGAGCCCATTCTACAGCTAAACCTCTGGTAAGCTGGAGTATTCCACCTCGGCTGGCCACATAGGGGATAATTCTAGGAGTGCCTCTCGTAGAAGTTAGGGAACCAATGTTAATTATCTTCCCCTTCTTCTGCTTAACCATGGCTTTAGCCGCTGCCTGAGCACAAAAGAAAGAGGCCTTAAGGATTGTATCTACCACCTTATCCCAATCCTCTTCAGTTATTTCCAGGGAGAGCTTTCGGACAATGGTACCCGCATTATTGACCAGAATATCTATCCTGCCAAACTCATCCAGGGTATTTTTTATCATCCTGTTAATCTGGTCTACTTTTGATACATCCGTAGGAAGAGGTAGACTCCGACTTCCTCTTTGCCTGATCTCTTCAGCCGTCTTCTCTAAAGCAGATATAGTCCTGCTGGCAACGGCTACATCGGCCCCGGCTTCGGCTAAAGCCAGGGCCATTTCCCGCCCTAAACCTCTGCCTCCTCCTGTAACCAGAGCAACTTTACCTGTCAAATCCATCTTTGATAAACTCATAGTCTTTTCCCTTATAAGGGCGCTGTTGGTAGAACTTTTTTTGAGGATTATTCCTTGTCTAGAGGAAAAAAAGAAAGTCTTTAGCGAAGAGAAAAAGTGCTGAAAAGTTAATTGCTCTTTTGAGAGAGTTTTCTATGTCCAGACGAGCTAGAGCTACGGCAACATTTGTCTTCGCTCCTCCAGCCCACTTTCTAAACCTTGGCTATTCTCTAGAGCGAAAGCCATCCCCCATCAACAAAAATGGTTTGACCAGTAATATAATCAGAGGTTTCTGAAAGCAAGAAAAATAGCTACTCCTCCCAGATCCTCGGGATTCCCCCATCTTCCCAGAGGAATTCTGTCACTAAGTTCCTTATAGCGATTTTTATCTTTACGTAGCGGTTCAGTCTGGTCAGTGATGAAATAACCGGGACCTATGGCATTAACCTTGATATTATATTGAGCCCAGTCATTGGCCAGAGCTTTGGTTAGCTGAGCAACTCCTCCTTTACTGGCTGCGTAGGCCGGAATAGTTTTCCCACCACCTACAGCAATTAGAGAAGAAGTATCTATGATCTTGCCTCCCCCTTGTTTAATCATAATTCTACCCACCATCTGAGAACAGAGAAAAACTGCTTTTAAGTTGACATTTATGACATCGTCCCAATCCTCCTCCGAGTAGTTTTCGCTTGGACAGCGGCGAATAATCCCAGCATTGTTAAATAAGAAACCAATCTCCCCAAATTCCTCCATCGCTCTATCTACCATAGCCTGGATGTCTTCTTTCTTAGAAACATCGGCAACTACTGGTATTACCCGGTATACAAATTCTCTTATCTCCTTAGCTGTCTTCTCCAGAACAGACTTGGTTCTGCTGACAACAACCAGGCCTGCCCCAGCCTGAGCCAAGGCCGTAGCTATACCTCTTCCCAATCCACGACTCGCCCCCGTAACAATTCCAGTTTTTCCTTCCAGACTAAATTTATCCAGAATCATAGATTTCCTCCTGCCAATTTTTCATATGATTATCCGTTAAGGTTTCAATAATATCTTCATTGCTTTGCCTCTCTGTCTAACCAAATCCAACCCCTTGGAAGCTTTTTCCAGTCCGAATCTGTGGGAAATTAAAGACCTCAGGTTATCTCGTTCTGGTATAAGAAGCTCTATAGCTCGCCGATAATCAATCTTCGTATAGACCCGGCTACCTCTAAAAACTACCTCTTTGAAAGTAGCTCGGGTGAAATTTGTCGGATCGGGTTTTTCATGAACACCAACTAGGATAATTTCTCCCCTTATCTTTACCATATCTACCATCTGCAGGGTACCCGAAGCTGTTCCTGAAACCTCATAGACTACATCTGCTCCTATTCCATTAGTTAGCTCAAAAACCCTGAAAACAGGATCAACCCTACTGGCATCTATAATGGTAAATCCAAAGTGTCTGGCTAGCTCTAACCTGTACTCATTTACCTCAGAAACAATGATTTTGGAAGCCCCGCCTCGCTTTGCCATTAAGGCCACCAGCATACCGATGGGACCCGCGCCAATGACGGCTACCTTATCTCCAATTTTAAGATTAGAAACGGTAATAATATGCTGGGCCACTGCCAGAGGTTCAGTCAGGGCAGCTAAATCCAGAGAAACTCCTTCTGGCAATTTATGGATTGTCTCCAGAGGAGCCTTAACATACTCAGCAAAAGCTCCATTCACATCTATCCCCAGAAGCCTAAGATACTGACAGACGTGGTCCCAACCCATCTGACAGGCATAACATTTACCACAGGATAAAAGCGGCCTGACGGTTACCTTATCCCCTACTTTAATTTCTGCCTTTTCTTCTCCAATCTCAACCACCTCTCCGGACAACTCATGTCCAATAATGAGAGGAGGTTTAGCCCGAGGGTGATTCCCTGATACTATGGTTAAATCAGTACCACAAATACCAGCATATTCAACCTTAATAAGAGCCTCCCCTTGACCAGGCTGAAGTATGGGGACTTCTCTAATAACTACTTTTCCTTTATCTACATAAACTGCCGCTTCCATCTTCTTTTGCATTGATATATTTCCTTTAATCTCCTGAATATTCTTAGGCGGCTAAATTACATATCCTCCACTTACATCAAAAATTCCACGAGTAATATAGCTAGCGTCATCTGAGGCAAGAAATGCCACCATTTTAGCTATCTCAACGGGCCTACCTACTCTACCCATAGGTATGGAGGCAGCAAACTTAGCCATAAGTCCTCTATCTTTATAGAAAGGAGTATCAATTACTCCCAGGGCAATTGCGTTAACTCTTATCCCTTGGGCAGCTACTTCTTTAGGTAGATTTCTACTCTTTCATCCCCTTTCCGAGACATAATCTTCTAGCTTCTTGCTCTTTCCATATAGGCACTCGCGGTTGTATGATTAGCTTAGATTTAACAAAGATTGTGGGCTAGAAAATCAAATCTCAGAACCCTTTAGCCAATGATCCACCAAAATCAGTATCACTTTGGAAGTACATTGAAATCTTTTGATTAGTACACCTTTAAGAGGTGTCTTTTTTAGCTTAATCATCCTTTCATTGCTCCGGCTGTCAGACCGGCAATGAGAAATTTCTGCAACAGAACATACAGAATTATTGCTGGCATACTCCCAATAATAGAACCGGCCATCAACATAGGCCAGTAAACCTGAAATTCCCCCACACACCTCATAATTCCTAAAGTTACCGTGCTCATCTCATGGGTACTGGTTAAACAAAGAGCCCATAATACATCACACCAGGCCAACAAAAAGGCAAACAACACCGTGGCCACCATTCCCGGCTTAGCCACCGGCAACAATACTCGGCGAAAGGCACCTAGTCTAGAACATCCGTCAATCATAGCCGCTTGATCCAGCTCTGGAGCAATGGTGTCGAAGAATCCCTTTAACATCCAGGTACAAAAAGGAAGGCAGATAGTGATAAAAGCTATTATTAAACCGGTACGGGTATTAAACAGGCCAATCCTACCTAATATCTTAAAGTAGGGACCGATGAGTAGACCACCAGGGAGCATTTGGGTAGCTAAAAAAGCCCCCAGGAGGAGGGTCTTACCCCTGAACATAAATCTGGAGAAACCGTAGCCGGCTAAACCTCCCAGGAATGTAGATATGGCTGCCGTGCAGGAAGCTATTATTACACTATTTATAAAATATATGCCAAAGGGCTTCCTTATCCACATAGCAATGTAGGCTTCGAAGGTTAGTTTCCGGGGTATCCAGGTGGGGGGGATACACAATGCTTCAGGGTTGGTTTTTAAGGAGGTTAAAATCATCCAGACAAAGGGAAAAAAAACAAAAATAGAGCTCAAGGCAAGAAAAAAATAGACCAGGCTAATTTTTATCGTATATTGCCTTCGTATTCCTGAGGCTACCATGCTCTGCCCCCTGGTCAGTGGAGCACCAACTCTCCTGTCTGAGAAAAGCGAAAAACCCTCCTCATCACTGCTCCTTGCTTATCATCCATATATAGGGAAGGCTAAGAGAAAGGAGAATAATACTCATTATTACGGCTATGGCACTGGCATATTCAAAGCGAAAGAATTGAAAATATTCTTTGTATATAAGGGTAGAGAAGACCTCGGTTTGATGTCCAGGTCCACCCTGGGTCATCGCCTGTACCAGACCAAAGCGCCTGAACTCCCAGATAATATCCAGAGCTAAAGCGACAACCACCATTTTCTTCAGACTCGGTAGGGTTATGTATCGGAAGGACTGAAAACTTGAGGCCCCATCGATCTTGGATGCCTCATATAAATCCCTGGGAATAGCCTGAAGACCTGCCAGCAGGATTAGCATAACAAAGGGGAATCCCCGCCAGATATCGGCAAAAATAATGCTGGACAAAGCTAGTCCGGGATCGGATAGCCACAAGATGGGAGCATGAATGAAATTTAGTCTGGAGAGAAGATCATTGAGGGCCCCGTATACCGGATCGTATATCCACTTCCAGGTAATACCGGCAACAACATCAGGCACTGTCCAGGGAAGTAGAACAACTAACCTGAAAAGCAGTCTTGCTTTAATCCGGGTGTTTAATGCCATCGCAATCGCTAGCCCTATTATCAGATGAAAAGTGACTACCACTCCAACAAAAACCAGGGTATTTCTAAAGGCTTGCCAAAATAGAGAATCTCGAAAAAGCTCTGCATAATTAGTCAGGGAGTACAGACCCCCTGATTCTGAAGTAAAACTGAGCTTCAGGCTATACATTGCCGGGTAGACGATCACCGCCAGAAGCATTAAGGCCGCCGGCAAGATAAAAAAATAACCCATCTGTTTGTCTTTGATATGGAAGGTAAGCATCACATATTTCCTTTTAGCCCGAATTCTAGCTATAATCAACGTTCTTATACCTGCAAACCTATTGAGGTTTTAACAACTTACAAGGGGAAGAGGGGCCCTTGCCATCCCCTTCCCCTTACTTTATCTATCCTGGTATAGTAACCATCCCAATGGAAATCGCATTCCTATCTTCATCGAGCGAGAATAGCATTAACCCTTTTGTGGGCCTCTGCCAGAGCTTTCTCAGGAGTCTTAACCCCAATTAGAGCTTCTTGAACTGCTGTGGTGACGGCATCGATTATCTCAGGCCATTCTTTTATCTGAGGAACAAATTTTGCATGGGCTAACTCAGAGGCAACGACCTTGGCGTGCTTGTCTTCCAGTATTTCTGGAGATACTCCGCTTACATCTTGTCTGGCGGAAAGCACAGAGGCGTCCCTGAACCATTTTAGTTCCATTTCTTTGCTGGTAATGAACTTGGTCCATTCCCAGGCTTCCTGGGCATGCTTGGTATTGGGACTTATTATCCAGGCACTGAGCCAGGCAGAGGTAATTGCCTTTCTCTTTACCGGGACAGCGGAGTACTCCAGCACTTCGGAGGCCCCTAACTCAGGGTTTATGCTATCTACTATAGGGACTGTCCAGCCAGATCCTATATTCATGGCTACCTTCTCTTGGGCTAGTTGTGTCCTCACATCGAAAGGACCAAAAGCAGTAGCTCCGGGAGGTGCCACACCGTACTCTCGATACAGACTCACAAAGAATTTAATCGCTTCAACTGCCTCAGGGGTATCCAATGTCGAATGCTTCATATCTTCTGTTAAATAGTCACCCCCGAAACTCCAGACAAAGGGACTGAATCGAAGTTCAAAGCCAGGATCCTTAGCCCCAATCATACCAAAGCCCCATTGATCCACTTTGAAGTCGCCGTCTTTATCTACCGTAAGGGCCTGAGCATATTCCAAAAACTCATCCCAGGTTTTGGGAGGTTTAGTGGGATCAAGCCCGACTTCTTTGAACATTTCCGTATTGCGAACCAGAACCTGAGCCATGTAATCACCCGGCATAGCATACACTTTCCCCTTGTATGTACAGAGTGTCAAAGGCACAGCATACCAGGCATCAAGAAAATCAGCCTTTTCTTTGTTAATGAAGGGAGTCAAATCAAGAGCATAACCTTTTTCGATGAACGCCGCCAGGGAATAAGCGTGAAGGTGCATCACATCCGGTGCCTGCCCAGCCTCAGATGCCGTAATATACTTGGTCTCTTTCTCTCCGTAGGAAACCGGTTCAAAGGTGATCTTGATATCCGGGTATTGCTCCTCAAAAATAACCTTTGCCTCTTCCAGGGCCTTAAGCCAGTGGGCTTCTGCCATGTGCCAATCAGAGAATCGTAGAGTCACCTTGGCAGACGCCTTGGTTACCGGCCCAAAGCTCAGAGCTAGCGCAGTAGTCAGAAAAACCACCATTACCAGGCTCGTTAAGAGCCATTTTGTACTTTTTTTCATTCTCTTTCCTCCTTGTAATACAGAGAACTTGGTCACTTCGGACGGCCCCTCATCCAGTGACCAATCCCTTTTTACCACTTTTTTCACCTCCTTCTCTTATTTTGGAGCATCTATTAACCAATTTTAATCCATCAAACAGCCACCATTTACATCCAATACCTCACCAGTGATAAATTTTGCACTGTCTGAGACTAAGAAAACCACTGCCTCGGCTACATCGCCAGGTTCACCTAGTCTTCCCAGGGGAATGCTACTAATGATGCTTTTTCTTTTCTCATCCGACCACTCTCTGCTCATCTCCGTCTCGATGGCATGGGGCGCAACCGCATTGACATTTATTCCATACGGAGCTAGCTCTCTAGCCAAAGATTTAGCAAGACAGGCCATTCCTGCTTTAGAGGCACCATAACAAGGAGCCGAGGCAATGTCTCCCATCTTTCCCGCAATAGAGGATATATTTACGATTTTCCCGGATCTCTGTTTCTTCATAACTCCAATGACCGCTTGGCAACAGTTAAAAGCACCTTTAAGATTCACACTTAAAACCCGGTCCCATTCTTCCTCGCTCAGATTCTCGGTCGAACCGCGGCGTATAATCCCGGCATTATTTACTAAGATATCCACCCTTCCAAATTTCTCCAGGATGGATTGGATCATCCGCTTCACCTCTTTGCTCTGGGAAACATCCGCTTTTATAGCCAGAGCTCGACGCCCTATAGATCCGATTTCAGTGGCTACTTGTTGAGCTACCTTACCATCAATGTCGTTTACCACAACATTTGCCCCTTCCCGGGCCAGAGTTAAAGCCGTAGCTTTACCTATACCTCGACCAGCACCGGTAACAATGGCCACCTTATCGGCTAACTTCATTTCCCTCTGGCCTTTTTCACCTCCTCTATGAACTGTTCTGCTTTTCTGGTTATCACTTCAAACTGCGCTTGCGCCACAGCTTTTTTATCCACCAGGGCACTACCGACTGAAATAACCGAAGCTCCAGCCTTAATAAACTCCCCGGCATTATCTAAACTCACTCCCCCGGTGGGGTTGAGCAGGATCTGGGGTAAGGGTGCCTTTATGGCTTTAATGTAAGAGGGCCCACCCAGTTGACCGGCTGGGAAAACCTTCACTACATCCGCCCCCATCTCCCAGGCTCTCACTATCTCGGTAGGGGTCATGGCCCCGGGGATTACAATTTTACTGTACCTCTTACATAGTCTCACCAATTCGGGATTAAGGCAGGGTCCCACAATGAACTCAGCGCCGGCCAAAATAGATGCTCGGGCGGTTTCCGGGTCGAGTACTGAGCCCGCCCCCAACAATATCTCATCGCCGGCCTCCTTAGCCAAGCTTTCCATAACTCCTATGGCACCGGGAACCGTCATAGTGATCTCAATGGTATTAATTCCTCCTTTTCTTATAGCCTCAACCACTTTAAGAGCCTCAGCGGCTGACCTTGCCCTGATGACGGGAATGACTCCACCCTCAAGCATAATCCCAAGTTTTTCACTTTTTTGACTCATACTTTTTTTCTCCTTTTCTCTCGTGAGTTTTTCCTTGCCGCATGCGACTGCAACCCATTCGAACCGCTGCCAAAAAAACCGCCTGTTCACCAACCGTATTTATACCAGAAATTATCTCAAAAGCAAGCCGGCTGTGCTTGTTAGTCAAAGTTTGCCGTATTTTCAAGCTCTAAACTAAATCCACTGTATTATATGAATAAAGATTGATTGACTGCAATCAGCGAAGGGAGAAATCTTAAAACCAGCTATTGATAAGTGTTTACAAACCAATCAATCAGTCGTCGAGAAATGCTGACTCTGTCAGGTATGGAAGGAAGGTTGTTAGCTGTAAACCAGTCTGCATCTACAATCTCAGTTTCATCGATGGTAATTTTGCCACTAGCATAATCGGCGGTAAAAGCAACCATAAGTGAATTAGGGAAGGGCCAAGGTTGGCTACCGAAGTAACATATATTTTCCACCTCTACACCAACTTCCTCCTTAACCTCTCTCTTCACACACTCCTCAAGTGTTTCTCCGGCGTCGACAAAACCGGCAATAACACTATATAATCCAGGAGGAAAGCGATGGGCCCGGGTAAGAAGTATCTGGTTATCCTTGAGCACTGCTACTATTATAGCGGGAGATATACGAGGAAAATTTATAAGCCCACACCGAGGACAGACTTTAGCCCGTTCATTGGGCTTAGTTTGGGTGGGAGTTCCGCATCGCCCACAATACTGGTGCGTCTGATCCCAATTCATAACTTGAATAGCACGACCCGCTAGCCAGAAAAGATTTTCTTCCAGCAAGCCGAATAGTGGTCGTAATCCTTGAAAAGCCATACCCTCAGGAGCCGAAGCACCAGCAGCTAATTCTGCCGAATAGCAGGCGCGTCCATCTAGTGTGCCAAGATACTGCTTTCGTATTGGTTTTAGGTTTAATGATTCCAAATCAGTGGCGCGCGGGATAGCAGCGGCTTTACTCTTCCATTTAATGAGGAGCTTATCGCCACGAAACACAAACCACCATGCAGGTTCCGTCTTGTTGGATGACGGCACCACTCCTGGCACAAAACTCATAGAAAATCCTTTTTTCTTTTTTTGGAACTTGAATTTTATCGGAGCTAACTTGAAACGACTGAACTACTTCGTTTATGCTCCTAAATCAGGATAGTTCGCGAACTACTTCGTCATGCACGATTCTAGATGAACCCTCAAATGGTTGCTTTCTCTTATTGCCGTCTTGAGACAAATGAGAGACACGTCCTCTTTGCTCATCCAGAAAATACCCAGGTGGTTTTTTGAGAACTGTGGCGATTTTGGCTAAGGTTTTTATGGATTGCAGCGGTGCCTCCGGTTTCAAAACGAGAGATGTTCGTCTGTTCAATATTAACTTTGTGGGCGAGTTGAGTTAAATCAAGTTCTATGTGGACTAGCTTTATCTTTTTGCCTGATTTCTTTGCGCCGATTTTGTCTGGTCTTTTTAAAAAAGGCACGAGAAAAAATTTAGCAAGATACGTTTCCAGGCTATAACTTATCGATGAAAAGGGTATTCCTCTATCTACCTCACATTAGTAATATATACTAATTTGTAATAAGCGCAAGGTTTTTTTATCATGTGCATTGCGCAAGACCAGACAAATAGTACAACAAAAGCTCAAACTGCTGCCCACTAAGCGATAGGCACGAGACTTCTAATTGGTATCACTGGCGGACTTTGTCGGTCAGGACAATGCTGCCTCATTTCCAAATCCTATTTCCCATCATAAAATCCCAATTTCCGTTTTTTACGGTTGTAGAAAGGTAAGGTATCTTTCGCGCACAGGCAAGGATCAAGGCCATAGTATGTGTGGATACCTCATCAACAAAGTAATCCGGAACGTTAGCCACAATAATTCCCCGTTCAGTAGCTGCCTCCACATCAATATTATCGACTCCCACACCATAACGAGAGATAACTCTGCATTGATCAAGGGATTTGATTACTCTCTCGGTTATGGGAGCATATTGATTAAGTATACCATCGGTGTCCTTAGCAGCAGTTATGACCTCCTCCTCTGTGGTACAGTGAGCCCCTACAAACTCAGGATCAATTTCTTCCAGTACTTTCCTTTCCAGATCGAGGGAAGGATAGTCGTAATCGGTCACCACTACTTTCATTCTATTTTTGACCATCCATTCCTTTTCCTCTTCCAACCGCTAACATTATTCCTTATCCTTTATCAAACTACCCCATTACTCACTCGCCAAGGGTATTTCTATTGGCCTTGCCTCTTTATAGGATTGAGTTGCTGCTAGAGCAATCTCAAGAGCAGCTCTTCCATCTTGACCGGTAACTGTGGGGTTTTGATCATTATAAATACAGTCAATAAAATAGTTTAACTCATCAATATAAGCCTCCCCAAACCTTTCCATAATATAGGGAACAAAATCATAAGTAGCACCTTTTTTTGTTAAAAGGACTACTGGAGTATGCCTAGCATAACCAATCATTATACCACCTTCCGAACCTAGAACTTCGGTACGAATGTCATAGCCATACAAGGCATTACGACTTACCTCAACGTTTCCCAGGGAACCATCCGAAAAAAGCATATTTATAGTAGCATTATCAATATCATCTGCCTCTTTTAGCTGATCAAATACCAGTCTTCCCCCTTCAACATAAACTCTTTTTACCTCACTTTCCATTAGCCATCGGGCTAGGTCAAAATCATGAATGGCCATATCCATTATCAATCCCCCACTTGCCTTGGCGTAATCAAGTCTAGGACACATGGGATCTCTACTTATAGATTTAAAGTTCACAGGTTTTCCTATTTTGCCTTCTTCAATTTTTTCCTTGGCTACCATATATCCTCTATCAAATCTTCTCATAAAGCCTGCTTGAAATTTTACCTTTGTCTTTTCTACCGCCCTAAGAGCAGTGTCGGTTTCCTTTAAGGTAAGAGCAACAGGCTTTTCACAAAATACATCTTTGCCCACCTCGGCAGCACCAACAATAATCTCTGTATGGACGCTGGTAGAAGCAGCGATGACTACTCCTCTGATAGCTTCGATTTTGAGTAGATCCTGATAATTGTCAAAACAGTACTTTATACTGTGGGAGACAGCGACTTTTCTAGCAGTTTCGCGGTTGATGTCAGCTACAGCCACCAGTTCTGCCCCAGGGATTCGGGAAATGAGAGCCTCCACATATATACGCCCCATTCTTCCCAAACCAATCAAGCCTATTCTTACTTTATCATTCATAAACACTTTCCTCTCAGCCCTATTTAACTCTCAAGCTCGTTTACCCAGAAAATCCCTCTTACACAGGAAGAAAATAGTAACTGTATTTAACCTTAAATATCAATAAGCTATTTTCCTACTCCCTATCTTTTGAATATTGACCATCAAATACTGATCCCTGGTTCTAACTAGAACCCAATCTTTGGCAATCCGTAGACGGATTTCCAACCCTTACTCAAAGGCTCTTTCAGATAAGGCTCCATCTCCGAAGCATCTCGTAAGGTCACCTTCTCTAGCGGCGGAACTTTGCCAGGTGGAAAGACGTCCAGGATCTGATCAATAACTAAAGTCAAGTACCTGAGGATAGCCACAATGGGCCGCTTAGCCTTTCTGGCACTGGCCAGACTTGGTTTCCCAACCGTTCCTTCCGGCGTTGCGGCCATTTCGATAGCCATGTGGCCTTCACCTTCAGACCACCGATGAGGTCGGTGCAGTGGATCCACTGATTTGTCAAAGTGACCATCGGGAAGAAATCCCTCTCCTTCGGTGTCCTGAGCAAGACTCATTTCAACCGTCCCTTCAGGAAACATCAAGAGGGCCACCGAGGTCTCCGCCTCATCTGCATGAACAAACTGCGTCTCCAGGCTGTCTGGACGTCCAGCCGGATAAAAGAATTCTCTCACTCCTCTATGCCAGTCCAGCACCTGGAAGATTCCCGGAAGCTGATATCTTTTAGTAAACTCATGTAAAGCTGTCTCCAATACCCAGAGCTGACCGTGGTTATTAATGATAATCTGTTTGCGAAAGCCATCGTTCCATAGCCCAAGCATGACGTAGACGAGAGTTTCTCGCACTACATCATCCGGCATGATCACCGTACCCGGCATCCCCAGATGATGATAGGGATGAGCCCCATAATTGAGGGGGGGCAAGGCAAGATTAACGGCTCGATCCTGCTTAGCCGTATATCTACGCAGCGCCTCGGCAATCTGGGTCACCATGAAGGTATCCAGACCAGAGATGGTATGCCGACCATGGTTTTCCGTACATCCCACAGGAATAATAACGATATCGTTCTTGCTCCTGTTTTCGATTAGTTTCTGACGAACTGTAGTCTGGATATAACTGCCAGACTTACCTAACTCTGGAGGTGAGGGTACCTCATACTCAGCCAGAATCGCATCAATCTCGACTTTCGATGCATCCCAGATCTCCTTCTTCAGCCTGCCTACGTCAGTATTTTCAAAGACGATAGCAGGATTTTCTGTTGTCAACCACAACTCACTTTTCTCTTTTTGGCTAGACACTTTACTCCTCCTTACGGTTTGATGACCACCTTTATCGCTCCTCCTATCCTTTTAACAAAAGTCTCCATTGCTTCGTTTATCTTCTCCAGAGAAAAAACATGAGTTATAAGAGGCTCTGCCTTAATTCTGCCATCTGCCATTAAAGGAACTGCTCTTTCCAGATTCCACATCCCTTCAGCTTTTCCACCAGCTAAAGATAAATTCCACTGAACAACTTTATTTAAATTAAGAGTCACTGGCTCCTGGTAGATGCCCACCAGAACAATCCTCGCTCCTTTTTTGATGAGATCTATGGCTTGAGCTGAGGCTCGAGGATCCCCTGAACACTCAACGACTACATCTGCTCCAAGCCCGCCGGTAAGCTCATTTATCTTTTTCACTGGGTCATCCTGACGAATGTTGATAGTCTCATCAGCGCCAACCTCTCTGCCTACTTTCAGTCTTGACTCTCGATTTCCGGTGAGAATGACCCTACCTGCCCCCAGTGCTTTAGCAACCTGCACTCCCATCAGTCCAATCGGTCCTGGACCGGTAACAACCACTGTCTCTCCCGGCCTAATCCCCCCAATCCTTTCTATCCCGAACATAACAGTTCCGGCAGTAGTAATTAGAGTTGCATCTTCATAGGAGAGCTTCTCTGGTATCCTATGAAGAGTGTTGATGTGATTAACTGCATATTCAGCGTATCCTCCATTAGTAGTGAAACCATAATGCCGATGTCCTTTTGCTATATTGCCATAATTTAGACAGATAGTATATAATCCTCTAATACAGTTCACACACCGGCCACACCCTTTGTGTGGTTCAACCGCTACTCTATCTCCCACTTTAAACTCGTCCACTGTTTCTCCAACCTTCACAATCTCACCGGTAAATTCGTGCCCCGGAATGTACTCCCCAAAGGGTGGGTTGGATGGCCAACCTTGAGAAATTATGTGAGGGTCTGTACCACAAATAGCACAGGCTTTCACTTTGATTAAAACCTCACTAGGTCCGGGGGTTGGTACTTCCTTTTTCACTACTCTAAGGTCATTATAGCCAAATAACACAGCCGCTTTCATTTTTTTAGGAATATCCATTTTTATTTCCTTCCTGGCTTTAAGAATTTAGCTACTTATAGTTTTCGTGCATTCCATCTTTCGGATGTCTCTCAAGTTAATCTAGACTCAATTTGCTTCCGGCTCTACTTCAAAAGACAATTGAACCTTAACAGCCCGAGCATCCTCTTTACTTAACTTAAATGCATCTTGAGCATTCTGGAAGGAAAATTTATGAGTAATAAGCGAGCTAGCATAGTCTTGATTATTTTTTAAAAATTGAAGAACCTGGGAGAAATTTCCTGTCCCCCCGATACTCCCTATCAATCTGATCGCTTTTAAGGTTACCAGTCTAAAGTTTATCTCTGAGGGCGGTATAAAGCCTATATTTAGGATAGTCCCTAAAGGTCTAACCAGATCCAAGGCATTATTAAAGGCCTTTGGGGAACCGCTACTTTCGATAATGATATCGTAGGTAATTTTAGAATAGAAATCTTTATATTTTTTACCGACCTGAAGTTCCTCTTTAAAAAGATCCAAATTGTCGGGTATTTTTGACCCTAGGCCTTCTGCTAATTTTAGCCTAAAATCCAGAAGATCGAAAAGCTCTACTTTTTTAGTCTTATGAATTTTCTTTAAGACCATCAAAGTAGAAAGACCAATAGTCCCAGCACCCAGCACCAGGATTCTTTTACCTGAAATATCGCCTAACTTCTCCAGGGCATGAGCAGCAACAGCTACTGGTTCTGCAAGGGAAGCTAAACCTGGATCCAAATTTTCAGGCAGCTTATAAAGATACTTTTCATCTTGAATAAAATACTCTCTCGAAGCACCATCCATAGTTATGCCGAACTTCTGGATATTCTCACAAAGGTTCTTGTCTTGCTGGCAATATTGGCATCGGCCGCAGTAGATAGAACAATCTCCTGTTACCATATCACCTATGTCCAGGCTTTTTACTTTCCTCCCCTTTCTTATAACTATTCCAGACCATTCATGGCCGAAATACAAAGGATAGCCATGAGGTCCTGTATAACTTCCATAATAAAGATGAATATCAGAGCCACAAATACCAACGTTATTTACTTTTAAAAGAACCTGGGTTTCTTGAGGTTCTACCACTTCACTTTCGATAATCTTAAGCTGGCCGGGTTTTTCAATCATTACCCCTTTACTCTTCATTCTATTATTTACCTCATTCCTTTTTTTCTGGAAATATTTTCATCATAATCTCTTTGCAGGCCTCATAGAAAATCCCTACATCTACAGAAAATCCTATATACTGGACTCCTAAATTAATCCACTTTCTAGCAGTTTCTACATCATCTGCAAAAGTCCCCACAGCTACTCCTTTTTTCCTGGTAGATGAAATCACATGGTTCATTTTTTCAGTTACTAGCGGATGATTGACCTGACCTGGTAATCCCAGCGACTGAGAAAGATCGTATGGCCCGATGAAGACAACATCTACTCCCTCTACTGACAATATCCTTTCTAAATTATTTATCCCCTCCACCCCTTCAATGTGGAGTATGATCATGGTTTCCTTGTTGGCTGTTTCGAAATGTTTAAAACGATCTAGGGCAGAATATTGAGCAGCTCTTACAAAACGACAAACTCCTCGCTCACCAACAGGAGCAAACTTCGCCGCACGTACTACCTTTAAAGCATCTTCTTTGCAACTAATGTGGGGAACCTCGACACCTTCTGCCCCAATATCTAATATCTTTAGAATGGTAGCTGGATCATTATTTTTGACCCTAATGATAGGGGTGATTTCTGCATAAGAGGCAGCTCTCACTAGATTTTGAGCTGTCTCTATGGAGACAGGCCCATGCTCTGTATCAATAATTACGAAGTTAAACCCTGCATATCCTGCAATTTCCATTACTGCTGGATCCGTTATCTTCATAAATGGCCCCACCGCTACTCCTCCCTCTTTGATAAGCCTTTTTAACTTGTTCTCTTTCAATGTTTTTCCCTGACCCCCTAATAGACAGAAGTAGTTCCTCGAGTCTTATTATATCCCAATCGCGTGGAAATATTCTCACACGTTTGGATTAGAGTTTCCTTTAACTTTCTTTTCTTGCTAGCATTCATACGGAAAGCAGGAAGGGAGATACTAACAGCCGCCATCACTTCGCCGCGATGATCTTTTATAGGAGCAGCCAAACAATGGACATCTCTCTCGTGTTCTCCCCTATCCTCGGCAAAACCCTGGTGTCTAACTTTGCTCAGTTCTTCTCTTAACTTTTTTTTGTCGGTTATAGTATTCTTAGTGAAACGGGGAAGTCCTTTTTCTTCTATAATTTTTTTTTGTTCTTCTTCGTTAAGGTTAGCTAACAAAGTGAGGTGCATCCCTATGACTGGCCAGATTAAGTTAGAGTAATCTGATAGGGTGCAGTTGATTTTTGATTTTCCATCAATAGTTCCTTAAACTCATTCGGTGGACAATAACCCCAATGAGGAGTGCAGTCGTTTTTCATTGTACACATCTCTAATAAAATGGGAAATTCTTCTTTCAGCATCCTCTATGGTCTTGTATTCCCAGAGATATACTTCTTCATCCTTTAGAGTTTTTAAGAAGCTCTCGCAGGTAGCATTGTCATAGGGATTTCCTTTTCTGGACTTGACTTTTTTGAAAACCATATTTTTTCAGCTCATTGACATACTCAGATGAGGCGTACTGAATTCCTCGATCAGAATGGTGAATACAGCCTGAAGCTCCCGCTTCTATCCCTTATGGCCATCCACAAAGCGGAAAGGGTTAGTTTGGTGTCTATATGTCTTGATAAAGCATATCCTTTTGACTTCTCGGGAGTAAAGATCCAGAATGATGGCCAAATAGACAAAGTCTGTTAGAATCCGAATGTAGGTAATATCAGAAACCTAGATCTGGTTTATGGAAGTGATCACCAAGTCCTTAATGAGATTAGGAAATACGGGATAAGAATGGTTAGCATCGGTGGTCCTAACCCTTCGTTTTCTAATCCGGCAGAGGAGATCATTTTCTCGCATTACCCTGAGTACCCTCTTGTGGTTAACTATCCAGCTTTCTCGTTGTAGCTGTTTAGTTACTCTTCGATATCCATAGCGGGGAAAATCCAGACAGATTCTCTCTATTTGATCCCGCAGATCCCTCTCCTCTTTAAGCTGCTCTAAGGACTTTTCCTTAGGTTTATAGTAAAGGGTGCTTCGGGCGATTTTTATCAATTCGCACCCCCTTTGGACACTTTTGACAAGGGAGTTATGAGTGGTAATGAACTCTCTTTTTTCTCTTGTTCCTTGAGGGTATTTTGCAAGGCTTTTTTTAAAAACTCATTCTCCAGAGTCAATTTCCCTCCTCATCTCTCCAGCTTATTGATCCTATCGAGTAGTGCCTCTTCCTGGGTGGGTTCGTTATTAAATTTACCCCTTGCATACTGTTTTTTCCAATGATACACAAGACCCGATGAGAGATTATATCTTCTCGGAAGCTCGAGCAGGCCCGGTGGTTCCACTGAGCATTTCCTCCACAACTTGTCGCTTGAATTCGACCGTAAAGGTTCTGGGCTTTCTCATTGACAGGCTCCTTTCCATCCCTTTTGGGATTTATTTGACCCTGTCAGCAATACTACCAACTCTAACCCAATTTGTCCAATTTTAGGAGTGCTCTCCATACTTGAATATTTAAATTCTCTTAGTATAAGGGGGTTAGAGCCATTTTATCAAAGATCCTTTACTAATAAGGCTTTGAGCTCAATTTGGGACTAATTTTTGCCAAAGTCTTGCCTGATTACAGGAGTTATGCCAGTTAGCTCAGCAGCACGAATTAGATTCTGGGCACTTTGGATGGAATGAGGTCCATCTTCAAGGTTCATTATTACAAAGTCAAATCCACTGTAAGCTGCAATCTCTATGACTGCAGGATCTATTAATTTAACAAAAGACCCGTACAAGATTTTACTTCCTCTAGTTTTTGTTTTATTTGGTTTTCTTTTATCCCTCCCAAAAAAACAACTCCCCTGATAATTTTAGTTATTGCAATTTATCATTCTCTTACCTTTACTATCATCTCCAGCTCAACGGTTATGTTTCTAGGCAAGCTCGATGTTCCCAGAGCACAGCGAGCGTGTTTTCCCTTCTCACCAAATATTTTCTCCAGAAACTCTGATGCTCCATTAATTACTTCTGGTTGCTTTCCAAAATCTGGAGCACTGTTCACAAAACCTCGTACCTGAACAATCTCTTCTATCCTATCCACACTACCAACCAGATCTTTTACCGCAGCAAGACAGTTAAGGGCACATATTTTTGCCGCCTCATAACCTTCTTCCAGTGCTTTCTCCGCACCTACTTTGCCTGTGTGGATAAATTTGCCTTCTACAGAAGGTCCCTGCCCTGAGCAAAATACCAGGTTTCCCACTTTTTTAGCCGGAATGTAAGCGGCTGCAGGTTTGGGTACCTCAGGAAGCGTGATCTCCATCTCTTTTAATTTCTCTTCATAACCTGACATAAAAGATCCTCCTCTATGTAAGTTTTTGCTCTAAGAAATTTTCCACTTCCTTTAGATTAGGCTCAAGTTCTCTAGGTGGAATCTCAACATATTTCTCTATAGTATAAGCATCTTTAAACCCTGAACCTGTTACCATACAGATAACACTATCGTTTTCTTTTAAAATGCCTTGTTCTTTAAGTTTTTTTAAGCTGGCAAGTGAAGAGACGCCTGTAAGTTCGGCAAATATACCGACAAACCTTGAAAGATTTTGTACACTTTCAATTAAACTTTCATCATCAACTGCAACTGCTACCCCTCCACTTTCTTTTATAATGTGCAAAGTCAAGGTTCCATCATCAGAATAACCCTGAAGAGGATCGGCAATGCCGGAGGCAATGGTACGTGGAGTTCCCCAGGCTTTTACTTCCAGATCTTCTCTCTCAAAAGCTCTAACGATAGGAGCACATCCTTTTACCTGTACAGCTACCATAGCAGGAAGTTTATCCACCAACCCCAGCTCTCTGAGTTCCTTGTACCCTTTGTAAATTCCTACCAGCAAGGGTCCTGCCCCCACAGGGACTACAATCCAATCCGGCACTAACTTGAGCTGCTGATAAAGCTCATAAGCTATTGTTTTATCACCTTCGGTGGCAAAAGGATTTAGAAAAGTGGAGGTTAAGTTCACCCATTCATATTTTCGAGCAAGCTCCCTGGCAAGATTAAAGCAATCACTGATAGTACCTTTTATCTTAAGTAGAATTGCTCCCGAACACACCATAGATAAAAGTTTATTTCTGGGTGTAGTGGAAGGAACGACGATTATTGCCTTCATTCCTGCTTTTGCAGCATAACTGGCAACTGCAACTCCTGCATTACCACTGGAAGAAGTTATGACTGTATCCGTTCCTTCTTCCCTCGCTTTAGAAATGGCACAGGATATCGGTCTATCTTTGAAAGAACCAGTAGGGTTTCTGGTTTCATCCTTGAGGTAAACATTAAAAAGATTCATTAATGCACCGAACCTCTCATAATGAAAAAGTGGGGTATCACCTTCTCTCAAAGTTACAATACTCTCTTTATTTTTCACAGGCAGAAAACCCTTAAATTTCCACATTCCTTCTTTTTTCATCATTGTAAGCTGTGAACCAAACCCCTTCGTTTTCATAGCCTCGTAATCATACTCAACATCCAGGATCCCTTTACATTTTAAGCAGTTGTATCTTGTGAGGAGGGAATACTCTTGTCCACATCTCAAACATTTAAGTTTTGTGGCGAACATAATCTATCCTTTTCCCGTATTTTTTTCCATAGCATTTTACCCGGGAGTTCCCCCGTAAACTCACCCTTTTGAAAGACTATTCTTCCTGATACCATCACATACTCAATTCCCATTGGAGAAGTGCAGAGCTCAGCAAGAGTTGCTTTATCTGTAATCCTGTCAGAGTCCAGTACCACCAAATCTGCAAGGCAGCCCTCTTTTATTCTGCCATTAGGGGAAATGCCTAAGATATTTGCGGCAGATGTGTTTTAAACGTAGCTTTTGTACAAATAATGGCTAAAACCTCAAAAAATAAAATACTTAGGACAAATATAATTTAAAACAAAAATTCTTCGCTCAAATTAGCATCTCTCAAGCAAAAAAGCTGCCGAAAATTTGGCACACTTTCCTGCTTTTTTCTTTTAACACTTTAGAGAAAGACATTAAAAACAATTAAGCCATACGCAAAAAGTCCTCCTTCTCAAAGTTTTAACAGTTACTTTCCGAGCCTAAACAGACTACACAATAACTTCATAGCCTAAATCACATTGGGAGTAGATCTTTGAGTTCCCCTAAACCTAACTCCTCAAGTTTGTTCCTCGTTGGACCAAATTGATTGAATCCCCGCAGTTGGTAGTATTTATCAATGGCTTTCCGCAAAACGTCGGCGGAGATCGGCCGTTTTGCACTTCCTCCTCGAGGAAGCGGTTCCTGAAGCCGCTTAGGAAGCCGATCGTTCCTTCGGGTATATCCGTCTCTGGCAGTCACTATTTTTCTAATAACGTAGTTCCGTTCACCAATCTTCATCATTTCCTTAACTCCGATATCGAAACCGGTAATGCCAGACACCATATTCCTGATTTCACCATAGGGATACTCTTTACTAGTTGAGATATCCCAAGAGACAAACCCGCAGATGATAACCGAATTGGAGAAGGAATAGAGATCTTCATAAAGCTTACATAGGTAAGGTTTGCCTTGCCAGTCAAATCGACCCACAGCTTTCGTTATACCTAACTCAGGAGTTGGTGAGTCCACTTCCATCATGGTGTCGTGAACAGCCTCGAGATGAGTTGCTCCTCGGGGGCTGGTCGCATAACTAATGGCCAAACCGACTTTTCCTCGTGGATCGTGCATGGCTGCCTCCAAACCTTTGGCATGCACGGCAAAATCATTACCTCCTATTTCTTCAGCAACCTTAGCCAGTCCACGAGCTAAAAAATCACCCAGCCCTTCACGGTGAGCAATCTGATCTATTAATTGTATTATATCACTGGCGTTTCCCCACCGCGGACCTTTCATAAGACCACGTTCTGTTGCTTCCATGGCAAAAGCTATTAGATTCCCGGTGCTTATTGTATCAAGACCGTACTGATTGCACTTTTGATTGGCAAGGGCGACAGCAGAAAGATTATCATTTAAGCACAGTGATCCAAAAGCTGCTAACGTCTCGTACTCAGGACCTCCGTATTCAGGAATTACCTTTTGATTTTTAAATTTCGTTTCGACAATGCGATCGCATCGCACCACGCATCCTGAACATGCGGTACGCTTGACAAGGATAGTTTTTGCCATGATCTCTCCACTTATCTTGGGGGCTCCCTCAAAAATCCCTTCCTGGAAATTCTTAGTAGGTAACATACCAAGACCATTCAAAGGATTTACTCCTCCAGCTGTACCGTACTTGTCCAGACTTTGAATGTAAGGATTTCTCAAAATGAGTCTGTGAAAATTGTTTCTCGCTTTCTTGAAATATTCAATATCTGCGAGTGTTTTACTCTTACTTCCCCTTACTACTACAGCTTTCAACCTTTTTGCTCCCAACACAGCTCCCCAACCTGGGCGTCCGTGAGCTCTAAAGGTATCGCCCATTATGCACGCAAAAGTCACCAGTTTCTCTCCTGCCGGCCCGATGCAAGCAACTTTTGCATCGGGATGTTGCCTCTGCAAATCCATCACCGTTTCTCTCACGTCCAAACCCCACAATCGTGTGGCATCATGAATTTTGGCCTTCCCGTCCAAAAGAGATATGTACTTGGGGTCCTTAGCTGCTCCCCTGATGATAATCCCATCGTAGCCAGAGGTTCCGAGCTCGTATCCAAAATAGCCACCCGCATAAGACTCATTTATGGTTCCCGTTTTGGGAGACTTACTCATCACTAGATATTTACTAGCTCCGGCAGCTCTCATACCTTGAAGGGGACCCGTTCCAAAAACAACAATGTTCTCCGGTCCGAGAGGATCCTCCCCACCTTTTAGCTCACTTAGCAATATTCTCGTACCAATCCCCCTACCTCCAAGGTGTTTTTCCATCCAATCTGTTGGAATTTCATAATCCCTCAGGGTGTTAGTCGTGAGATCCACCTCAAGATATCTTCCAAAATATCCTTTCATTGGTTTAGACCCTTTTGTGATTATTTTAAGAATTTCTTTTTCTCAATTGTTAACGAAACGTTTACATACGAAAAAACTGGAGATGTAACACTGTGGGACTACAGCCTTTGTTCAAATATCTATATTTGTTTATGTCGATGCCTTTCTTTGAGCGTTACTCTTGAACTTTAGATTGCAGATATTACAGCAATCTTTCATATTTGTTGCGGAACAATTTTCGGGGTCCTTTCCACCTATCCAAACCTAGCCCACAATTTGAAAAAACACAATTAACTATCACTTAAGATCAGTTCGTGCCGATGATCTCAAGGGTGCAAAGCAATTTTCATTCCCTCAAGTCTCTTCCCTACTTCCATGGCCTCTTGCGCTTTTTCCAATGGGAATACATGTGTAACCATCTTTTCCAGAGGCCAACCCTGCTTCAAGGCCATCTCTACAAACTTAAGACAACGATCATAATAGTGTGGCGAACACCCGTATTGACCAACAATAGTGATGTCTTTCCAGCAGATATGTTTGAAGGGATTAATGGTAATTTCACCAGTGTCCACAAAGGAACCTATCTCTACAAACGTTCCGCCTCTTCGCACCATGTCAATTCCTTCGGGGACAGCTCCTGGAACACCTGTGCAATCTACTACCAAATCCGGCCCCACTTTGCCAGGGCTCCATTTTTTCACCAAGGAGATTCTTTCTTTGGAATCGGTCACTTCGTCGATATTAATGAAATGATCGAATAGTCCCAAGCTCTTCGCAATTTCTAGCCGATGAGATGGGGCTCCTACTAGAATGATTTTATAGGCACCGCAAAGTTTTGCCGTCATCCCTGCAGCAATGCCAATGGGACCTGCACCTTGTATCGCCACCACATCCGAAGGCCCAAACCCCTCTTTAACAGCAGCATAAGGTTCCATTGCCCTGATAACTCCTCCTACCGAAGCGAAGATATCGACCAACAAAGCTGCTTTGTCGGGAATTTCATCTGGTATCTTCCAGACCCAAACTCCAGGTTTGATGAAAACCTTCTCTGCATACCCTCCGAAAAGGTGTGGAGGAAGCTCAGAACTTGTCTGACCATAGGCAAAGGGACTGGTACAGAGTATTCCAGGATGATTTTGGGGAATCCATCGGCAGTACCAACACTTTCCACAGGGAATAGCTCCAAACCAGGTTATTCTATCTCCTACTGATAATCTCTTACCCGTTACCTCCATTTGCTGAGCCGCACTTTCCCCTACTTTCTCCACTCTCGCAATATTTTCATGACCTAGAATCATGGGTAAAGGAGCATCTTTGTTCTTTCCGTCAAAAAGATGTTTATCTGTTCCACAGATACCTGCCAAAATCATCTCGACCACCATCGCGTCTTTGTCTACTTCCGGATAAGGAAAGGTTTCGATCTCCAATCGGCCAAACTCCCTCATTACAGCTGCTTTTACCCTTCTTTCATTACTCATGGATTTCCCTCCTGTTATCATAAAAGATTAATCTTTTTCCTTTAATAGAAATAGATGATAGAAAGTAGTACCACAAGGCCAAAAAAACCTATCATCCAAGACCTACCTGAACAAGCTTTATTTCAGACCCATAAGGCCTCTCATACCCTTGGCAAACGACCGTTGCGCCACTAATGCAATAAGAATAGGTGGTAACAGAATGATGGAGACACCTGCTGTGATTTCACTCCAGTTGAGAGAAACGTACGAAACTAAACCCATTGCTGCTGAAGGGAGTGTTCTGGCGCGATACGGCGCGAGGAACAAGGAAAAAATGAAGTTATTCCACGAAAAGATGAAACAGAGAAGGAGTGTAGCGACGAAGCCAGAACGTATACTAGGTAAGACTACCAGAACCATCTTTTGAAAGACATTGGCTCCATCAAGATCAGCCGCTTCCTCAACTTCAATAGGCATTTCCTTAATAAATCGCTGAAGCAACCATATAGTCAGAGGAAGCGTAAAGGTAAGATGCGCAGTAACGAGAACCAAATGAGTATCCAGAAGGCGAAAGGCCTTAAATAAAATAACATAGGGGAACATAACGGCTAGAGGGGGAAACATGAAAAGTGACAGCATCCAGAAGGCAATGTCGTCTTTTCTCCGCACATTGTATCTCGCTAAGGCGTACGCAGCTGGAAAACCAAAAATCATAGCAATAACCAGAGTAATTCCTGAAACTCCTACACTGTTGAGGAGATAACGAAGAAAACCCTTTTTGAGAAATAGCTCCTTATAAGCTTCAAATTGAGGTTTGAAGAACCAGACTGGTGGAATCGATACCACCTGGCTGGAAGTCTTTAACGAAGAAGCAAATATCCAGATAACTGGAGCAAGAAATGATAAGATAATCCCGAGGGCAACAATGTTCAAAAGAATATTTCCTGGAGTTAACCACCTACCGGAGTTATTTTCATATCGTCTCACGAGTCACCTCCCTGACTACCAGAGACTTCGCCTTCTTGCATAAAAGAAGAGAAGTTCGCAGAAAATAAGAATCATAGCAAGCAACAGAAAAGAGGTACTTATCGCCTTCCCTAATGTCATAAATTTAAAGAAAAGCCGTGAGATGTAGAAACTTATGGACTCTGTAGCCACACCTGGCCCAC
Organism: uncultured Clostridia bacterium; assembly: GCA_964543295.1. GTDB lineage: Bacteria > Aerophobota > Aerophobia > Aerophobales > AE-B3A > AE-B3B. Next base: position 62,277 of record CAZIXA010000007.1, read on the forward strand.
CTTCTGTCATTATGTAGAACTTATCGAACCCCCTAAAAGCTAAAATAACGCGGAAAAAAAGACCAATAAGTATGGTAGGAAAAATGAGAGGTAATGTCAGATGAAAGAATTTCTGGAGGTCCGAGGCACCATCTAAATCCGCCGCTTCATAGAAGTCCTTGGGGATGGATTCAATGGCAGCAAGGACAACCAAGAAAACAAAAGGTGTCCACTCCCAGACATCAGCAATAACAATTGAAAATAAAGCTGGAGCGGCACTAGCAAACCACTCCGGTTGCGGCAGATGAAACACAGCCAACATGTAATTCACGATCCCGTACTGAGTCGAAAAGAACCACTGCCACATAAGACCAACCGCTACCGGTGCAATAGTCATAGGAAGAAGTAGGAGGAATCTACTCCAAGTAATCCAAGGAAGCACCCTCTGAGAAGAAAACACAACAGCTACAGCTATTCCCAAAACCAACTCGATGCTCACCGCTAATGCAGTATAGGTAACGGATACCTTAACTGAGTTACGAAACCGTTCGTCACCCAGAACCGACTGAAAATTCTTACCCCCAACGAATGGCTTTTCGCTGTATCTTGCCATATTATACTCACGCAAAGAAATGTTTATAGCGAACAGAAGAGGAAAAATGCTTATGCAAAAGAGTAATATAAAACTGGGTAACAGTAGAAAAAGTCCTTCGCGCTTTTTGCTATACATCTACTTATTTCTCTTTTCTTCCTTTTGTTCTTGATGCTCCTTATTTGACGGCTAGGCTCTCTCGACAAGAACGGACATCAAATAAAATATACTCTATTCCTTTCACCCAATTCCTTGTGTTGACTCACAATTCATCTTTCATACCTAGTTACGCTCTGGGAAGAAAATATTTTTTTCTTCCCAGAGCGCTAATAACTCTACCTCCCAATTAATACTACTGAGGATAGGCCTTTTTCAGGACTTCGTTAGCTTCACTACAAACTTTTTTCAAAGTTTCAACCAGTGGAGCCTCTCCCGAGAGTACACGATGATAACCTGTTGACAGAATTTCACTCACTGCTGGATACTCACGAATATTTGGCCGAGACATCCCGTAGAGCAGGTTAGTCACCTGTGCTTCAAGTTCGGGATACTTAGCGTACGCCTTCTCGTCAATGTGTGAATATCGGAAGGGTTTACCCCCTAGCCGGGTGAAGTCTTTAGCAATCTCCTTGCTGGCCAGGTATTCAATCACCAAATAAGCTGCCTCTTTATTTCGAGAATCCACATTGATTCCGTGAATGTTTCCTCCCATGTGGCAGACTCGTTTCAGAGACCCATCTGGCATCTTCTTACCAGGTACAGGTCCGTAGGCGAACTTCCCAACAACATTCGAGTACTGAGGATCTTCCAATGGAAATCCCACGGCCTCCTGAATGAGAACGGCCATGGCGATCTTTCCACTTCGCACGGCTTCGATAAAATGGGCGATGTCGTAGTTGATGGTTTCGGGAGGGGACAACTTCCTATAGATTGTATCATTGTAGAACCTCAGGGCTGCTATTCCCTCAGGAGTATCCCACAAGACACGCATTTTGGGTAGACCCTTGTAGTCTACATCACTCCCATTTATGTAACCAGCTCCCCACTCCCACAGATAGGTTCCGACGTCGTAGGAAAGATATTCGCCTTTTCTTGCCTGAAGGCAGGCAGCAAAAGTACCTGGATTCAGAGCCATCAGCTTTTCACCGTACATTACATACTCCTCCCAAGTCACTGGGGGAATAGCTCTCCCGGCAAAGTCCACTAACCCTGCCTTCTCAAACAGATCCTTTCTGAAGCCTAACATGTTACCATAGGTATAACTAGGCAATCCGTAGAGTTTTCCCTTATACTTACAGAAAGCGAGTACCGGTGGGAAAAGGTCATCGACGTCAGGGTCTTTTAACTTGAGGTACTCATCAATTGGGACAATCCAGCCATTTTCTACATATTCCCCCAGAGAAGGCTGATCAATTCCCACTACGTCGTAGGTTCCGGTACCGGCTAGAAAGTCCATCTTCGAGGCCTCTACCATTTCTTCGAAATCCACAAGCGATTCCTCCACTTTGATGCCTGTCACCCTTTCAAAATCCGACTTGTGCAGAAGTTCAAACTCTATTTCGTCAGAGAGTTCTCTTACCGTGAGGACCTTTACGGTAGTCCCGGCATAAGGCGCTTTTGCAGCATACACAGGCAGCCCTAATGCTAGCACTAAAACGACGATCAAACCAGTCAACAATAAAAATTTTATTTTCTCCATCTTGAAAACCTCCTCTTTGGATGGTTTATTCTTTCCTGAGAGCCTCCAAAAAGTGAAATTAATCTTTGACCTGCTTCCATATTTCTATGAAATCTCCATCAAAGAGAAACTAATCTTGCGGCACTTCTCTCTTTGGAAGCTTTTCTTCGGTTGCAGCTAACGCGACCTATCTTCCTGCTCACCTCCCTTCGGTCTTATCTTTAGCTTGTTTTCTTAATTTTGTCTTTTCGTTGCTTTGGTAATTTTAATCTCTGTTATCTCAATCTTATGGAGTGGTTTAGTTTAGGTATATCCTATATCGTTCTAGATAGTCTGAGCTATCTGTAGAAGTTTTATTTTATATGTACCTTCAAGTATCTCTCTTGGTACCTGGTGAGCTAAACTAGCAATACTCACACTGCCAACAACATCTCCAATTATATTCTTTATAGGAGCAGCGATGCATACAACATCTTCCTCATGTTCTTCTAAATCGAAGGCATAACCTTGTTTTTGAATTTTATCCAATTCCTTTTTAAGCACATCTATATCATTTATTGTATTCTTAGTGAATCTTCAACGTAACTTTCTACAAAAGTTACGTTGAAGTGACAAACTCGTGAAATAGCAAGGGTATTTGTAGAGGCTTAGCTCTTTTCCCTATACCATTGCTCAGCTTCTTTAAGTATCCTGTCGATTTCTATATCCTGGTCTTTAGGCAAAGGTTTCGGTGCATGGGTAGCTAGTATCTCCCTTGCCTTATCCTTTACTGCTGGATCCGTTATCTTCATAAATGGCCCCACCGCTACTCCTCCCTCTTTGATAAGCCTTTTTAACTTGTTCTCTTTCAATGTTTTTCCCTGACCCCCTAATAGACAGAAGTAGTTCCTCGAGTCTTATTATATCCCAATCGCGTGGAAATATTCTCACACGTTTGGATTAGAGTTTCCTTTAACTTTCTTTTCTTGCTAGCATTCATACGGAAAGCAGGAAGGGAGATACTAACAGCCGCCATCACTTCGCCGCGATGATCTTTTATAGGAGCAGCCAAACAATGGACATCTCTCTCGTGTTCTCCCCTATCCTCGGCAAAACCCTGGTGTCTAACTTTGCTCAGTTCTTCTCTTAACTTTTTTTTGTCGGTTATAGTATTCTTAGTGAAACGGGGAAGTCCTTTTTCTTCTATAATTTTTTTTTGTTCTTCTTCGTTAAGGTTAGCTAACAGAACTTTACCTAGACCGGTGCAATAAGCAGGAAGACGTCTACCCACCCGAGAAACCATCCTTATGCTCTGAAAGGATTCCTCCTTAGCAAGATAAAGAACCTCTCCCTCCTCTAGGACAGCCAAATGAACAGTCTCATTTGACCGCTCCCGTAGCTCTTTAAGATAAGGAGCCGCTTCTTTTACTAGCTCCATTCCCTGAAGTTTTGCCGTACCCAATTCTAGTACCTTTAAACCCAGTTGGTACCTCTGGGTGACAGGGTCCTGCTCTACATACCCCCAATATCTTAAAGTGTCCAGAATACGGTGGATGGTGCTGGGATAGATACCTAATCTCTCACTAAGCTCAGCTATACTCAAAGGAGAGCCCTCCTGGGACAAAATCTCAAGAATTGCTAAAGATTTGTCCAAGGCCTTCAAGAGATAGGTAGGTTCTTTTTTAGACAAGTCCTTTCTCTTCTATAATATAGAATTTAATTCTATTATTATATAGTATAGTCGAAATAAAATTTTTGTCAACCCTCCCCCCACCGGAATGTCGTTGCAAAATGATAATGTCATGGTATTGCAAAGTGAAAATGTCACCCCTCCATAGAATTTGATATACTATCCTCCCAACAATTGATGATTGGGAGGTGAAAATGGAGAGGTGGCAATTGAGTCAAAAAGAGCTCGCAAGATATGGCATTATTGAAAATACCATAGAAGGATATTTGAAAGTAGACTTGGCTGCTGAAGAACTTTGCCTATCTAAAAGGCAAGTATTTAGACTTAACAGGGATTATCACGTAACCTAAAAAATACTAGCTATCATTTTCAATTGAATTTCTGGGTAGTGTTAAAGCGTTGTTATTACAATAAGTTATCCACCTAACGATTTTTAGAGGTTAGTAAAAGTAGTATTTAATTTGTCAATTCTAGAGACTTTCTAGGGAGTCAAAATTAAGATTATTACTCAAAAATCCTTAAAATACAGCAATTTTCTCTTTGTAAATTATTTTTAACAATGTATACGCTCACATCATTTACCTAATAAATACTAAATTTAAGAGAACCATGAAGGATTATTTCCTCAATCCTAAAGAGCCTATGCAGAGAAGATACGAAGCTCTGAAGATTTGCTATAAAGTAGTATTTTTTTCTACACGTGATAATCCCTGCTTAAGAGAAAATTAAGAGAGAAAGGAATAGAGGGGATCATCCATGGCAATAGAGGAAGAGCATCATCTCGGCGAATACCAGATCCTGTGAGAGATACTATAGATTATCTTTACCGGGGAAAGTACGATGGCTTTAACATCTCTCACTTTACCGAAATGCTTGAGGAGAAAGAAGGAATCTTTATCTCTCGGGAAACAGTAAGAGGGATTCTTCTTGAAAAAGGCTCCTATGAAAAGAAGAAAAGATACCCTAAACACAGGTCTTTCAGAGAGCCTATGTCTAAGGAAGGTATGATGCTGCAATTCGATACTTCTGACCATGACTGGCTGGAGGCAAGAGGCCCCAAGATCAAACTCATTGGAGCAATAGATGATGCCACCAAAGATGTTCCTTACGCTCTGTTTGCTTTGCAAGATAGTGTTGAGGAGAATATGGCTACCTTCAAGAGAATCATCAAAAGGAAAGGTATCCCCTTATCCCTTTATGTAGACAAAGACTCCAAATTCATCACCACTCGCCATGGGGGCCTCCATGTAAACATAAAAAAGGAGCAAGAAAAGACTCAGATGCAAAGAGCCTGGGAGGAACTAGGGAAAATGTCATCTATGCCGAAAGTCCTCAAGGAAAGGGAAGAATTGAGCGCCTTTGGGGCACATTTCAAGATAGATTAATAAGTGAATTAAGGCTTGAGGAATCTCTAGTCTAGAGGGGGCAAATGAGTATCTACACTCTGTGTTTTTACCCAAATATAACAAAAAGTTCACCAGAAAGCCCAAAGTAGAAGAGTCAGCCTATAGAATAATCCCTAAAGGAATGGATCTTGATCAGATTCTTTGTGTAAAAGAAAAAAGACGTGTTCAGGGAGACAATACCATAAGCTACAAGGGAAAGCTCTACCAAATCCTTCCCACTAAAACAAGATTTGGTTTTGCTAAAGCAAAGGTAGAGGTACAAAAGCACCTAGACGGAACTATTCATATCTTCTACAAAGGGGGGGAGCTTCCATTTAAACCTATTATCCCTGTAGAACATCAACAATACGCTCCTTCTCAAAAGGAAGCCTTACTGGTAGGGGTATGACATTTTCATTTTGCAGAAAGGGTGACATAATTACTTTGCATTGACACCCTCCCCCAACCGGAATTAAGATTTTTTGAGACTGCTGGCCACTAAATTTGACAATGAAGGAGGATTTGCTATTTTACAAGATGTCTCAATAAGCCTAGAATTCAAGTTCAGGAGAAAAAAATGCCACCGGTACATATCTACACGGTAGGTGAGATTACCAGGTATATAAAGAGGCTGGTGGAAGGTGATGAGATCCTGCAAGACATCTGGGTAAGGGGTGAGATTTCAAATTTTAAGGCACCTTCCCGACATCTATACTTTGCCCTCAAAGATGAAGAGGGCCTTCTTTCCTGCATTATGTTTCAGGATAGGGCTGATACTCTAAAATTTGCCCTTAAGAATGGACTGGAAGTCTTAGCCCAGGGAAGCATGGGAGTCTATAAACCTCAAGGGAAGTATCAGCTCTACGTCCAGGAGATTCATCCCCTAGGGGAAGGCGTTCTCTATCTTAGATTTGAGCAGTTAAAAGAAGAACTCAAGCGTCAGGGGTACTTTGAATCCGAACACAAAGTTCCCTTACCCTATCTTCCCCAGAGGATAGGAGTGGTTACTTCCCCTGAGGGAGCAGCCATCAGAGATATCCTTACTGTTCTAGATGGACGTTTTCCTAATATGGAGATTGTTCTTTCTCCCTGCCGGGTTCAGGGAGAAGAAGCTCCGCAAGCCATTGCCCAGGCTATTAAGGATCTAAATGATTATGGTGAAGTCGATATAATAATCGTAGGAAGAGGTGGGGGGTCTTTCGAGGATCTTTTTAGTTTTAATGAGCGGATAGTCGCCGAGGCCATTTACGATTCTCACATCCCTATCGTATCTGCCGTAGGACATGAAATAGATGTAACTATCTCCGACTTTGTAGCCGATAAGAGAGCTCCCACTCCCTCAGCAGCCGCCGAACTCATAATTCCAAAAAAAAAAGACCTCCTTGAGTCGTTAAGAGGGCAGCAGCAAAGAATCTCTTATCTCATAAATAACTATCTAGATATTGCTCATGCTGATCTCGATAAAATAAAGAGTTCCCTTGCCTTCCGACAACCTTACCGGAGAATAGAGGATCTCAGGCAAGAAATAGATGACTTTGAAAGAAGGATGGGTTCCTGCGTTGTTCAGAAGGAGGAGCTAGCAAGAAATGGACTTTCAAGTCTTGCCCATGGTCTAAGGCAATCGTCTCCCTTGAAAATGCTAAATCTTTTGAAGGAGAAACTGGATAGACTGCGAGACAAATTAGAAGGCCAGGGAAAAATGAGAATAGAAAAAGAAAAAGAGAAGCTATCTTTCGGGAAAGATCGACTCAGGGATCTTTCTCCTTTATCTATTCTGAAGAGAGGCTATAGTATTTGCTTTAGCTATCCTAAGGGAGAGATAATTACGGCCTCTAAGCAGGTTAAGAAAGGGGGAAAGGTAAGGACAAAGCTACATAAGGGGACACTATACTCTCGGGTTTATCAGAGGGAGGATAAAAGTGAAGTTTGAGGAAGCAATGGAGAAACTGGAAAAAATTACTGAGGAGCTGGAACAGGGTAATCTTTCCCTGGATGCAGCTTTAGAGAGATTTGAAGAGGGAATGAAATTAATCGGCTTTTGTGAAAAAAGATTGGACGAGGCAGAGAAAAAGATTCAGGTTTTAATAAAAGAAGGAGAGAAATTTAGACTAAAAGATTGGGCAAAAGAAAGAATCACGCAAGGACGCGAAAAAAGTCGAAAAGCTGAGAATCTGAAAAAACCATCATCATCAGATTCTCTTTTCCGGAATGAGGAAAATTAAGGCAATGAGCTAAAAGATTTCACAAAATACCACAAAATGAACCCCAAAGAAAAACCCAAAAATTGTTAGGTGGATCGATGCTGAAAATTCTTTACTTTATTCTTAACCACCCTTTGCTCATGGCTGTTTTTTGGGCCTGGATTCTGGCCCAGGCACTAAAAGTGGTAGTCTCACTCGTAGGGGAGAGAAGAGTAAGACTTCACCGTTTTATAGAACCAGGGGGGATGCCCTCCTCTCATGCTGCGGCTGTGGTAGCCTTGCTCACAGGTGTAGGAATAAAGCTAGGGATTGGATCCACCATTTTCATCATCGTTTTAGTTCTAGCTCTGGTTACTATGTATGAGGCAATTGGCGTGCGCAGAGAAGTGGGAAAACAAGCAGAACTCTTGAATGAATTGATTCACCACCTAGCCTACCAAGCCAACACAAAACTCAAACTAAAGGAAAGCATGGGCCACAGCCCTATTGAGGTTCTAGTTGGGGGAATAGTAGGATTTTTCATGGCTTTGCTCTGGATGTAAGAGGAAAGAAGAATGTCTAAAACCATGGGAATAATTGTAAATAGAGAGAAGGAAGGGGCAGTCCAGTATGTCCGGGGTATGATCCAATGGCTAGAGGAGAAAGAAAACCAGATTCTGGTAACTAACTGGTTAGGGAAGAGAATCCATCGGCATGATCTGGTAGCAGACAAAAGTGAGATGGGTGAAAAATCAGATCTTGTTGTCAGTCTGGGGGGAGATGGAACTCTTTGCCGAGCAGCCCGAGATTTTGCCCCTTATGAGGTTCCCCTTCTAGGCATCAATTTTGGGGGATTAGGCTTCCTTACTGAAATCCCCATTTCCCGATATCAGCAGGGTCTGAAGAAGATCTTAGCCGACGATTATCGAACCGAAAAACGCCTCATGCTAGAGGCAAATCTCATCCGAAATAAAGAAAAAATAGAAACCTGTCTTGCTTTGAATGATGTAGTGATCAGTAAAAGGGGAATTCCTCGCATTATAAATCTTAAGACCTTTGTGGGTGGAGAATTTATTACCACTTACTCGGCTGATGGATTGGTTATTTCCACTCCCACCGGTTCCACGGCTTACTCTCTTTCCACTGGTGGCCCGGTAGTACATCCCAATCTGGGGGTCGTAATCCTCTCCCCTATCTGTGCCCATACCCTGGCGGTGAGACCTTTGGTTATCCCGGAAACAGACGAGATAGATGTCCTGGTGGAGCCTTCTTCCGGTAAAACCCTGCTTACCATAGATGGCCAGGTTGTCTACGATCTAAAGGAAGAGGATATAATTAGAGTAAAAAAGGCTCCCTCTCAGGCTACTTTAATAAGACTAAAAGAGAAGTTTTTCTTCAGAATGCTCCAAACCAAACTGGGGTGGACTGGCATTAGTTATAAAGCTCCCAGGTAAAATGGGAGAAACCGCCTGGGTGGCTTTGTTTTTTATCTTTTTAGAGGTATTTTTCAAAAATGAGGGATGACCAGACTATCCCTCATTATTTACAATAGAATTCCATCGCTGGAGGAGGTAAGGCTTTAATTTCTCAAACTCATCACATAATCGCTCAATTACCTCTTCCGCCTCGTAGGTCGGCATATCTTTGGTCTCAACAACAAAGGAAGCTGTCCTTCCAAAATAAATAGGCACCAGAGACTCGAGAAGTTGATCCCTCACCTCAGGTAGAGCATCTTTTCTTTGACGATAGGCAACGGCAAAGTCATAGACCGTTTTTATCCAAAGTGTCTGAGAAAGACCAAATCCATCGAAGGGAAGCCTGGCTACTTTTTCTAGCTGTCTTACCCTTTCGCGTGGAAGGAAGGTAAGCCAATAATCACGATTCTCCTCTAATCCTTTTCTAAATTTATCTACCAAAAGCTCAAGATTTACCGCCACAGGTTCAGGGGAAGCTTCTGAACGAAAACCATACACAGCGGTGGGCTTTGTATAGGTGATACGCTTCCAGTGATTTTCATAATCACACATGAGGTGAAAAAGAGTACCCACCACTTGTTTAAACATAGGAGCGAGATCTTTCCCGGGGTCCTTGGCATCGTGTATTTTAGCTCCCAAGAAAGATTGACACACCTTGTAGCCCTCGTTTATAGCAGTAGCAGTCATCCAGATATCTATACCATAACGGGCCACATCTGTTCCCCAAACATCCTTATCTAAGAAGGATTTAACTAGTTTGCCCGAAAAGCCAAAATCTCCCCCTATGGGTTGACGCACCCTTAAACCAGTAAGGGCTCTCGTTAAAGGGTAGACAATGGAATTGGTAATGGTACCATCGTATTTATGACGAAGGTAAAGGGGAGAAACATATTCATACCCTTTTATCACGATTGGGCCGGCCAAAAGCTCAACCCATTCAGGATTAATGCTTCTTAGGTCAGCATCGACCACCACACAGGCTCTTACCTTCAGCAACTTTGCTGTTTCGAAAATAGCCTTGAAAGCACTTCCCTTTCCGGGAATACCATGATAGGGAGTGGAAAGACTCCTTGCTGGTCGAACTGGATGTTCAATAAGAATGGTGTCCAGATCAGGGTAAATACTGGTCTCCTTAACGATTTCCCTGGTTTTATCAGTTGAACCACCATCGGAGTTCATGACCACCGATCTAAATTTAGGAAAGTATTTAGCCAAACCATACTGAACTGCTCTCACTACATGTTCAATAGATTTTTCATTATTAAAACTAGGTATCCCCACCAGAATGTCGGCTTTTGCCATCTCTTCAATTTGATCCCTTGCCTCTTCTGTTAAGCTGCTTTCATTTTCCATCTCTCATTCCTCCTTAGGTCTTCTCTGGACGAAATTACTGATCATGGCCTCTAGACTTTTCATTGCGTACTCGTAACCTTTTGATGCATAGTAGAATGTGTGGTTGAGAACTCTGGCTATCCACAAACGAAATAAGAGGTCCCGCCAGGCTTTTTTATTTTGGTCGAATTTTTCTAGTAAAACTTCATATACTTCATACCAGGCCTGAGGGTCCATAAAGTGAAGGTCAAGGTTATTTCGGCATGACCTCATTCCTTCTTTTATCTTTGAAGGAAAAAAATTAAGTATCTCTATCTCCTCCTCGGTCCAATTCACCGTTAGTAAAGGAATGGTCTCCTTGATATCAAAGGCTGTTTTTTCCTGGATAGAGGAAGGAATTTTTTCCACCGTGTCCTTCTTATAAAGAGCACTTTCGGTATTCATTGGCATTGCCGAACTTTCCTTAATAACAGCAAAGCACTCCACGAGCATGGTATAAAGATCGCTAAGCCTGCCGTAGAGCTTATGAAGTTTCCCTTCCTTAATGTAAGCTTCGTAGAGGGGAGCTTGATATTTCGCGAAGGCAAGTGTATAGGCAGTATCTATACCCCAGTCACTATAGTTTATTACCCAAGGGTCTTTAATTAACCTTTCGGCTATCTCCCTTTTAAGGATAAGTTCTCCTCCCAGAGGCTGCTCAATAAGGGGAAGAATAGTATGGGGCCAATTATAAGCCAACCCACATCTAGTGATATTCCAGGTGATCATACCATCAGTGGAGACCTTGGGGAAGAAAAATCTCACTACCTGATAATCCTCCTCAAGTCCTTTCTCTCCTTTCTCAATCCATTGACGGCTAAAGGTAACGATGTCAGCATCGTAAAAATGAATTCTATCAAAACCCGTGTGATTAACAAAGTAGTTCAGAGCTGTATTCATACCATCTCCCTTACCAGGACGTTTCTTTCCCCATCTTTTCTGCACCATGAGGTGAATTTTCTTTCCCTTCTTTTCAACCCCAGAGAGCTTAGCCTCTATCTCTTCAAAACAGTTATTTTTCTCGTAGCCCACACCCAGAACTTCTCCCACGCTGGGATGAGCCAAAGCCTCCCTTATATTCTTGAGGAAGACCTGGGTATTTTCGGCCTTAAAAGGAAAACAGACCATGCTTTGCAGACTTCTTTTTTTCATGGGCTAAAGTAAAACTATCCTTCCACCTGACTTTATAATATCGCCTTACCTGTATCTTTATCAAACAGATGAATTCTGGTCAGATCGAATAGGATCTCGAGCTCCCTATCCTCCTCTACTTTCAAATCCCCCGATGCCTTAACGACAAGAAACCCGAACTCTTTTTCCAGATGGACGACAGTGTCTGACCTCAACAGCTCCAGAAAGTAGACTTTGCCCTTTGTTGGTGCTACTTTATGGGTTGGCGCTCGACCAGCCACGTAAATATGCTCCGGCCTTATGCCCAGGACATAATTTCTCCTGTCTGAAAGCTCAGAAACTTTAGCTTTGAATTCATCCAATAAAGGTATTGTCAAACCTTTTGTTCTTAAGTATAATCTTTCGTTCTGCCTTGCGATCTCAACCTCAATGAAATTCATCTGTGGCGAACCGATGAATCCTGCCACGAACATATTAACTGGATTGTGATAGATATTACTAGAGCTGCCCAACTGTTGAAGCTTACCTTGTTCTAACACAGCGATCCGGTCACCCATGGTCATCGCTTCTACCTGATCATGAGTGACATAAATGGTGGTAACTTCAAGATTTCGCTGTAATTTTTTAACCTCGCTGCGCATCCTGACCCTCAACAGCGCATCGAGATTGGATAATGGCTCGTCCATCAACAATACCCTCGGCTCCATCACAATCGCCCTTGCCACTGCTACTCGTTGTCTTTGTCCACCGGAAAGCTGTACCGGATAACGGTCTAGGAGGTTATCTATCCCTAAGAGTTTAGCTGCCCAGAGAACTCGTTTTCCTATCTCATGTCGAGAGTATTTTTTAATCCTCAAAGGGAAAGCGATATTATTATCCACGGTCATGTGTGGCCACACTGCATAGTTTTGAAAGACCATTGATATGTTCCTCTCCTTTGGTGAAAGGTAGGTCATATCATCATTATCGAAAAGTACCTTGCCAGCAGTAACTCTCTCCAAGCCCGACACGCAGCGCAACAACGTCGTCTTGCCGCAACCAGAAGGACCAAGCAATACCAGGAACTCACCCGGCTTGATCTCCAGGTCTACATCATCAACAGCTTTCACTCTGCCAAAGTACTTCTTCAGACCTTTAAGCATTACCTTAACCAATCTTACCTCACCTCTCTTTCAAAGTTTACTTAAGCGAAATGCCCCACATGGTTACCAGATGTTTCCTTACAAAGAAGATAAAAATCAGTGCAGGTACGGCCATGATAAATCCAGCCGTGAATTTGAAATAATCTGGCGAAGCCATGGCAGTCTGGAGAATATGTGCTGGCAGCGTTCGGTTGGTCAAAGTTAATATGGCTGCCACAAACACCTCGTTCCACGATATGATAAAGGCAAAGATGGCTGAGGCTGCCAGACCAGGCAGCGCAAGCGGTAAAGTTATCCTAAAAAAAGCACGTAGACGCGAGAGGCCGAAAATCATGGCTGCCTCTTCGTATTCCACTGATATGCTCGATAAAATGCTTGAAGACACAAGGATAATCATGGGCAATGCCATAGCAGTATGCGCTAAAGCTATGCCATAGACGGTATCGCTGACGCCAATTTTCATGAAAATTATCAGCAAAGGTATGGCCAAAACCATCAAAGGAAACATTCTTGTCGCTAATATGAACAATTTTAAAAAGTTCTTGCCACGAAAAATATATCTCGACAGCGCATAAGCGGCAGGTAACCCCAAGGCAAAACTAAACAGTATAGTCAATCCAGCAACCTTAAGGCTGGTCAGCGTCGATTGCCAAGCTTCCAGTTTAAAGAAAAGATCGTCAAACTGTCTGATAGTGAAATGTGTAGGTATGACTTTCTCAATCTCATAGTAATCCGCGGGCAGGGCGAAGGCCGAAATCGTGATGAGCACCAATGGTATCAGGAACCACGCTCCAATGAGCACAGCAACAAAAATTGTAAACACCTGTCTAATTTTTAAAGCTACAGGAATTCTTTGCCTTTCCATAAGAGTCAACTTCTCCAATCCATAGTCACACCCCAGGACGTTTGGATCTAAGGATAGTGATGTAGGCCCAACTAATGAGTATACAGATTAAGGCAATGATAAACCCATAGGTTGCCGCAAGCTGAGAGTTGTAAAGCTCAGCTTGTTGATAATATGTTTCACCTGCCAGTATAGGAATATCTCTACCGGAAAGCAGCCAAACAACCGCGAATATCTGAAATGCGAACAACGTTCGGATAAGCATAGCTGATTGCAGACTCGGCATGACCAGCGGCAGCGTTATGTGAAAGAACTTTTGCCATTTATTAAATCCAAATACTTCAGCTGCCTCCAGGTAATCCTTGCTTATGACCTGAAGGCCAGCCAGAAGAATGATGAACACCAAAGGTGCTGCTCTCCAAACCTCGGTTAGCACGATCACCCAGAAAGCCCGTGAACTTAGCCCCAGGCCAAAAAAGTAAATAGGCGTCTCAATGATTCCGAATTTCATTAAAAACTTGTTTAAAAACCCGTGCGAAGTGAAAATATTGTAACTCATCAGCCCCGCTGACACGTCGCTTAGGGCTAAAGGTATGGAAACAATATAGAGTAAAGTCATATAGCCTTTAAACCTGCTGTTCACGAAAAGTGCAAGCAAGAAAGCGAGCAAAACCTGCAGGGGCACAATAGTAACCAAGAAAAGTAAAGTATATCTTAAAGCCTTCCAAAAGGTAGAATTTCGAGCCAGAGTAACAAAATTTTCAAAGCTAAGCCCACCTGATTCAGAAATAAAAACAAGCTCCAGAGCTTTCATCAAGGGATAGCCAACAAAAACGGCTATAAAAATCAAGGTGGGAAGAAAAAGAAAGTAGGGCATCCAATTTTTTTCTCTTTTATTAGAAAACATCATCGTCTTTGTTCTTTTTCTGGAAAGAGTGCGCCTCCCGCTGCAAGCTAAAGGCTATGCTTTGCATGGGGAGGCGCAAAAAATCACCTCTTATACCATGGGCACACCAACTTCTTCGAACAGCGCTCTTATCTTATCTGCTGCTTCTGTAATGGTCGTTCCGATATCCGCTTCTTCGAGAACTATCTTGGTGAATACATCACGATAAATTGCTGTAAACTCGCCACCTTTCGCACCAAGGCTGGGTATCATAACCATTACTGAATCTGCAGCTCCTGATTGAGTAAGCACACCCTTGGCCAAAACTTTCAGCGGTCCTGCTGGTATAGTCCCTTCTGCTTCCTTCACTGTGGGGAAGAAGCCAACATTCTCCAGTACCTTAACCTGTATATCTGGCCGCGTGAGATACTCAATTAATTTGATGGCATTATTTTTCTCTGGTGCCCCTACAGGAATTCCCAAACCTACAGCCACTGTAATATAACCTCTACCTTTAGGCCCGCTGGGCACAGGAACAATGGCAAAGTCTCCTGGCTTTTCGATTAGGGCAGGCTTTATTCTGGCAGTGTGGTCCCAGGCAATTAGTACTTCTTCTTTAAGTAGCGGCTCATCCATAGCCACCCAGGTAGAACTTGCCGGATGCATATACCCTCGGAGTTCCCTCAGATATTCCCATAGTTTAACTGCTCGCAGACTATCAAATGCGACTGCCTGATAGCCGGTGAAGGCCGGATAAATGTAGCCATGCAAGAACCGATGCCAGAGCCCTTTCGGGGCCATGGGGAAACCAAGTTTTGGTGATTTGAATGCGTCATTAAGATTCTTCGACCAGTTGAGCAGTGCATAGTAGGTCCACTTCTCGCTCGCCCCGGTTACATCCTCAACCGTCAAACCAAGTGGCAAGTACTCGAATGCTTTCTTGTTGACTACCATCACATAGGTTGCCTGCATCCAGGGTACGTAAACTTTTCTGCCTGACATAACTGAATAGTCTTCCAGTGCTTTAATGAACGTTCGGTCACGTAGCGTGATACCGGTAAGATCGTCGAACAGGCCCTTGGCGTTCATCAGATCAAGCCCACTGTGCAGCTCACCGACAACCGATGTAGTAACCTTTGCCGCAGCAACTTCAGCGGACAGGCGCATAAACATATCATGGTATGACGGCATAGCTATGAACTCTACTGCCACCCCCGTTTCATCGGTAAAACCCTTAAGCAGCACACCTTTGGCAAACTTTTGCTCTGCTACCGGTTCCATCTGGGTAGAGGTAAAGTTTAGTGCTCCTTCTGCCAGGACAGCCGGCAACAAGACCAAACTAGCAGCCAAAACAACAAAAAGCTTTTTAAACATTTGAACATCTCCTTTTCCAAATTTTTGATCTTTGCCTCAAGATAAAATATTTTTCTGTGGTTATCACCCCCTTACTACAGAATTTGTTTTCTCGAAAACTGCTTTATCACCTCCCTTCAGTGGTTGGCTACCTAAGGTTAACTCCGTTACCTCTACTTAAATCATTGCTATTCTTGCCATTCTATTTATCTATCCTTAACTCAGATTCATAATTTTCTATCTTTTTTTCGGAGAGTGCTCCAAACAGTATCTCGGCTGAATGATTTTTTCCCACAGGAGGCCCTTACAACTAATCTCGGTTCTAAGAGTATATGGCGGGACGTTCCTCTTTTTTGACGAATCCTCTCCAGAAGCAGACTAACAGCTATTTTCCCCATCTCTTCTTTTTTTTGAGCTACTGTGGTTAGAGGAACTGAGGCAAATGGAGCAATCTCATCATCATCATACCCTATCACCGCTACATCATCCGGTACTTTTAGCCCGGCTTCCCTGATAGCCCTTAGAGCCCCGATAGCTATGCCATCATTTACAGCAAGGAGAGCGGAAATCCCGGATTCATTTGTTAAAAAGGATGTCATAGCCTTGTAGGCGCATTTCTTTGGTTTGTTTAAATTCTTTTCCGTCGCGATTATCTTTCTGAATCCAATACCAAATTCACGAAGCGCCTTTTCGTATCCCTTAATTCTGTCCTGAATTGAAGTACAAGGAGCTTCCGGACCACTCAGGAGAGCGATCCTCTCATGACCTAACCTTATCAGATGTTTTACTGCTACGTAGGCCCCTTTCACATTATCGGTAGTTACCCTGTCAGCATCTATCTCTGGGAGATATCTATCCACGAATACAAAAGGAATTTTTTCCCTCAAACGCTGATAGTACCTTAGATCAACATTATGCGAGGAAGGTATTATTATCAACCCCTCCACTCTTCTTTCCCTGAGTAAGTCAATGAGCAATTCCTCTTTTTCTGTGTGCCCGTATGAGCTGCCCAAGATTATACCGTAACCTTTACCGGTTGCCTCATCTTCAATAGCATGGAATATTTCAGAGTAATATGTGCCCCCCATAAAACTAGGAAAGATCAAGCCAATGGCGGTCGACTTCTCCAATCTTAGCCCTGCTGCTAATTTGCTTGGCTGAAAATCTAAATCCTTAGCGGCTTTGAGTACCTTCTTTCTGGTCTTCTCAGCTACAGGATAGGAATTGTTGTTTAGTACCCTCGAGACAGTGGCGATGGAAACTCCAGCTAATCTGGCCACATCTCTAATGGTCACCCACATTTTAAGACACCTCTTATTATAGTAAACGTTTACTATACTATAAAAGAAAAATAAAATTTTGTCAAAAAGTGCTTGATTAAATTCACTTTATCTTTATAATACGATAGGTAATCTTACCTAATTTAATACGAGGAGTATCGGAATGAGGAACAAAACTTATGATCTGGTAACAATTGGAGCGGGGCCAGCGGGATTGACAGCCTCTATTTACGCCCAGAGGGCTCGACTGGATGCAATGGTCCTGGAAAGACTTATTCCTGGAGGTCAAATTCTCCTTTCCCAAAGGATTGAAAACTATCCTGGGGTTCCACTCCCTGTATCAACCAAGAGACTAATGGAAAAGATGCACAAACAGGCAGAAAATCTGGGGATGAAGCTAGAACAAGTTGAAGCTAAGGGAATTGAACTGGATGAGGAAAAGAAAATCATTCATACCCTCTCCGACAAAAAATTCCCCACGCTGGCGGTAATAATCGCTAGTGGCACTGAGCCAAGTAAATTAGGAGCGGAGGGAGAGGCAACATTTGTCGGGCGTGGGGTATCCTATTGCGCTACTTGCGATGCCCCCTTTTTTAAGGACCAAGAGGTAATGGTAGTGGGGGGAGGTGATACTGCCTTAGAAGAAGCCTTACATCTTGTTAAATTTGTGAGCAAAGTCTATCTTGTTCACCGACGAGGCATGCTGAGAGCGGAAAAGATTCTGCAGGAACGAGCATTTAGAAATCCTAAAGTTAAGATAATTTGGAGATCAGCAGTAACCATGATTTATGGAGATAGCCAGGTTGAGGGAGTCAACCTAAAGAATCTAGAAACCGGGAAGATGAAAAAGGTTCCTTGCTCAGGGGTATTCATCTCCGTTGGTTTAAAACCAAACACAGAATTTATACGAGGCTTGATAGAGTGTGATAAAAAAGGATTTGTAAAAACCCGAGCCAATTTAGAGACTAATGTGCCTGGTATCTTTGCCTGTGGTGACGTAAGAAAAAATTTGCTGAAGCAGGTGGTAGTCGCCTGCGGTGAAGGTGCCTTGGCCGCGGTCTCAGCAGAAAAATACATAAATAAAGTAAAAGGAATTGAATATAAATAACTGAAATCACATTATTTGACTGTTTGTTACAGGTGTGATATAAAGAACTTTGAGAAATTCACCAGAGCGGAACCTGTGACCACACAATCAATCAAAGCAGCCTCAGAAAAAAAAAACAAAATTTTATTAGTCATTATAACAGTCGGTAGTTTAATCCTTCTAATTGCATTTCCTGGCCATGGTGCTGATTATTTGCATATCACCGACAGCGGTTTTGTCGGTCTTCCTATTAGTGTCAGAGCTATGGGTATGGGTGGTGCCTTTGTAGCCATAGCTGACGACTATGGAGCCTGCTATTTTAATCCAGCCGGTTTGGTACAGGTCAGGCAAAGACAACTAGGAACAATGTACACCGATTTATACGGTTTGGGTCTTCTGCACCATTATTTCCTCTCTTTTGTGGAACCCACTACTGGTATGGGGGCAGGAGGAATCAGTTGGAGTCGATTATCGGCTGATCTTGAACCGGAGAAATGGAATTATGACTTGATTTTCTATTCCTATGGACAGTTTTTGTCACCCACCAAGCCAAGCCCAAAGGAGGTTTTTAGCAGTTGGGGAGTTAATATAAAATACTTAAAACATACTACTACCTGGGAGGAGGGCAGTGGCTATGGTTTAGACGCCGCCTTTTTTATACGAAGAAGAAAGTTCTCATGGGGAGCTAAGGTAGAGAATTTAATTTCTCAGGTAAAGTGGGGAACACAGAGAAAAGAATCCATCCCCCTCACTGTAAAATTCGGTACAGCCTACACATTTTCTTCCCGAGGCCTTTTAGCTTTAGATGTAGGGGCTTCCAGAGAAGACTTTCCCAGAGAGATTCGCTTGGGCAGTGAGTGGTGGCCAATGCAAGGTATGGGAATTCGCCTGGGAATAGTTAAAATATTTCAGAAGTCTGCTGATTTTCGGATCACTGCAGGGTTGGGTTTTCACATCCCGGCTGGAAAGAAGATAGGAAGTATTGAGTTTGATTATGCCTTCTCATACAACAGAGACCTTCCTCACACTCACTACTTTTCCCTTTCTTATAGCTTCTAAATAGGTAATTATTCAGCCGCAGATTTACGCTGATATTTTTAGGCATAGGAATTTCAATAATTTCTCTGAATTGTTATGAAGTAAACCTCGGCAGA
>CAZIXA010000008.1:0-76659 GCA_964543295.1 uncultured Clostridia bacterium
GGCAAAAAATATTACTACTTTAGTCAGGTCAGCCAGACTTTTTCAGAGGTCTCCATTCATAGCACTTGACAATATCGATTATTAGTTTATAATTATTGTAATATAATAAAAAGTTAGGTCAAGAGGAAAAGTGAGTTTCATTAAAAGGTCAAAGATTACGGATCAAAATCTTTGTCGTCCTATCTCACCTAAATGTAATCTCTGTTCTTTGGAGAAATTTTGTGGCAAGGTAGGAGTGTAATAGAATAACGCCGGCCCCCTTTACCTCCAGTAAATATCCTCATGGTTCTATTATTCTAGCCAATATCTTAGCCTCGCTCTCCAGCCGAGATAAGAAGTCGAGTAAGGAAGTTAACAATCAAAATCAATAAAAGGAGATGAGTCATGCGAACTTCATGGAGTGTAGGACGTTTATTCGGAATCGATATTAGAATTGACTCTAGTTGGATCATCATTTTTGCTATTGTTACCTGGATGTTAGCCGGCTTTTACTTCCCCAGTCAATATGCAAATTGGCCTCTCTGGCAATATCTGTTAGTAGGAGCCATAACGAGCCTCCTCTTTTTTGCCTCGGTTTTGCTCCACGAGTTGGCTCACTCGCTGGTAGCCTTGAAGCAGGGAGAGGAAGTTCGCAGCATCACCCTTTTTATCCTTGGTGGAGTAGCTGAAATTACGGATGAACCAAGAAAGCCTTCCCGGGAATTCTATATGGCCTTTGTTGGTCCCCTATCCAGCCTGGTCATTGCTTTAGTCTTTTTGGCACTCTGGTACTGGCTTCGCAGTATCAGTCAGCCCCTAGGTGCACTATGCCGCTATCTAGCTCTCATTAACTTTATCCTCGCTATTTTCAATCTCATTCCCGGTTTCCCTATGGATGGAGGTCGGATTCTACGAGCCGCCATCTGGAAGATCACAGGAAACCTAAGAAAAGCCACTCGAGTTGCCTCTATAACTGGACAGACTATCGCCTTCCTTATGATACTTTTCGGCATCTGGCAGATTCTTACGGGTTTCTTTTTCAACGGTATGTGGATTGCTCTGATTGGCTGGTTTATCCACAGTGCTGCAACCAGAGGCTACCAACAGGTCCTCATGAAAGATATGCTCAAGGACCTGAGAGCCAAGGATCTAATGAATCCAGACTTTGAGACTGTAAGTAGCGGCCTTAGTGTTCAGGAGCTTGTGGAAGACTATGTTCTCAAAAGAAGGGAAAAAGCCTTTTTAGTTTCTGATGCTGGAAAACTACAGGGTATTGTCTGTTTAGAGGATATCAAGACTGTTGCTCCGGATAGGCGGGGCTCGACCAAGGTCAAAGACATTATGACTCCCCGGGAAAAACTGGAGATTACCTCTCCCAAAGATAACGGTAATGAGGTTCTCTCAAAACTGAGCCGTCGGAACATTCATCAACTTCCGGTAATAGAAGAGGGGAAGGTACAGGGAATTCTTTGCCGGGCTGACGTGCTTAGATTTCTACATCTTCGTTCGGAACTCGGAGTGTGAAGTTTGCCGGGATTCCTCTGGTAGCAATCTCCCGGCCCATCCACCAGAGAATGATTTGACTGCTAACTCATTTTTGATACACTTTTAGAATGCCGGGATTTGCAGAGATATATGATTGTTCGATATTTGAGGATGATTGTGTGGAGCAGAAAAAAAATATTTTTGAGAAACTATAAGTAGGCGAGGAGAGCAAAATGAATGATTTTTCTAAGGCGATTAGAACGGCTATTAAGTTGGAAGAAGACGGTATAGATTTCTATCAAAAGGCATCCGAGAAAACTTCCCATCCTTTTGGTAAGAAGATGTTTTTATCCTTTGCCGAAGATGAGAAAAGGCACTTAACTGTCCTGAAGGAAATCCTTGCTAACCTTAAGTTCTCAGATTTTGACCGATTCTTCGAAGAAAAAAACCCCAGAGAGAAAATCAAAACCATCTTTCGGGAAGTTAAGAATGAGATTAGGGAAAGAGTTGCCGCAAATCCTGACGAACTGGAAGCATTAGAAATTGGCATGGATATGGAATCGAAAAGCGTTGAGTTTTACCAGGCCGCTCTAGAAAAGACCCAGGATTCCCACCAAAAGGCTTTTTTCCAGAGGTTGATTGATGAAGAAAAGGAACATTACGAGCTTCTGCAAAACACCCGCTCTTACCTTAAAGATTCCGGAGAATGGTTTCTCTGGGAAGAAAAAGCTCTGCTTGATGGAGGATGAAAAGATAGTAAAGGAAAATCCAGCTAAAAATCAGAACTAAGAAAGATTCAGGAAGAGAAAGGAGCATATCAATGAGTATCTTTTTCTCGGTGCGGGAAGCAGTAGAAATGGCTATAAGTACAGAAAGAAGTGGTCAGGTTTTTTACCAGACTGCTTCAAAACAAGCCAGGGAAAAGAGGCTCGAGGAGCTTTTCCGATATCTAGCAGGGGAGGAAGAAAAACACCTCAAGGCCTTCCAGGGTTTCTATGATACCCTCAAAAAAAGACCGGAAACGCTTCCTTACAACTGGGAGGAGGCAAAACTCTATCTTAAGGCTCTGGTGGATTCCAGATTCTTCACCGGTCCTGATACGGCCGTCAACCTGGCCAAAGAGGCAAAAAGCGAACCGGAGGCTATCAATTCAGCTATTAACTTCGAAAAGGATACGCTTCTCTTCTTTTACGAGATGCTGGAGGTGATTAAACCTCGGGACCATGACCTGGTTAAAAAGATAATCGAGGAGGAAAAGAAGCATATCCGCAGACTTTCCACCATGAAAGACAAACTAACCCAGCTTTGATCCTCCTAAAGGAGTGAGGTAGAAAGAGAAAGGGCAACTCTACGGGGTAACCTTTCAAAATTATTCATCAAGGAGGTGAACCAGATGGCTCTCTCTGTCAGGACAAAAAGCATTCTTGTATTAATGCTAATCCAAGCTGGCCTTCCTATAGCAGCAATGGTTCTCTTCCACCGATTTAGTAAAATATGTAAATAATTCAAGTTTTAATCAATAATATGCAAGAAAAATTATTTTTTGAAAATAGCAGAGGAAGTAGACTTTGTGGAATATTAGCAAATCCAACGTCCAACAAAGACAGACCAGTTATGATTTTATGTCATGGGTTTAGTACTAGTAAAGATAGCTACACCTATGTTAGGTTAGAAGAAATTCTCCATGGAAAGGGAATTTCTACCTTTAGATTTGATTTTTTCGCTCATGGAGAAAGTGAGGGAGAGTTTGAAGATATAACAATTTCTGAAGCTGTGGACGACATTCTAAATGCAATTAAATTTATGAAAGAATTGGGATATTCAAAAATTGGCCTTGTGGGTTCAAGTTTTGGTGGAATAGCAAGTGTTATAGCGGCTTCAAAAACGGATGATTTATTCATTTTAGCGTTGAAATCTCCGGTTTCAGATGATTTGGGCAAATTAGTTGCTCAGGAAAGCGAACAAAAAATAGAAGTCTGGAAAGAAAGAGGTTTTATTTATTATACAAGTAGCAATGGGAGAAAACTTAAGTTGAACTATTCCTTTTTTGAGGATGATAAAAAAGTTAATGGATATGAAGCTGCCAAGGAAATAAAAATTCCGACCTTAATTGTCCACGGAGATAATGATGAGGCTGTTCCCATTGAGCAAAGTAAAAAGATAATAGGTTTAATGGAGAACAGCAGGTTGGAAATTATCGAAGGTGCAGATCATAGATATTCTAAACCTGAAGATTTTGAAAAGATGTTGGGTTTGATTTCTGAATTTATTATCAAAAATTCTTAAAAAAGGAGAGTCAATGAATATCGGATTTATTTCCACCAGGCTTGCCGGAACCGATGGAGTTTCTCTGGAGGCAGCAAAGTGGGCTAGCATCTTTGAAAGTGAGGGCCATCTCTGCTTTTATATGGCTGGTGAACTTGATAAAGATAAACCCAATCAAAGATCGCTCCTGGTAGAAGAGATGGTTCAGCATAACTATGAGCTGGGGAAAAGATACTATTCTTATTCTGTTCTGCGGCAAAAACTTAAGGCTCTTTTATCCAATTGTTTCGGTGTATAGAAAAGAATCAATTCACTGCTTTTTCTATTGATCAGTGCATTTAAAAACTTCTGGAAAAGAGAGAAGAAAATTTAAGGATGGATATTTACCTTTCTTAATCTGTTGGCATTAGTGACCACGGATACTGAGCTAAAAGCCATGGCAGCCTCAGCTATTACCGGGTGAAGCAGCCCCAGCATAGCTATAGGAATAGCCGCCGTATTGTAGCCAAAGGCCCAGTAAAGATTCTGCTTAATCTTTCTAAAGGTAGCCCGAGAAAGTTTTATGGCGCTGACTACCCCGGACAGACTCCCACTAACCAGAGTTACATCTGAGGCCTCGATGGCAATATCGGTGCCGGTACCAATAGCTATACCCACATTAGCCTGAGTTAAGGCCGGAGCATCATTGATCCCATCTCCTACCATAGCCACCGTCCCTACCTCAGCCTGGAGTCTCTTTATCTCATCTACCTTGCCCTCGGGTAGAACCTCAGCAAAAATTCGGGAAATACCTACTTTCTTAGCTATAGCCTCAGCCGTACGTCGGTTGTCGCCGGTGATCATAGCTGTCTCTATACCCATCTTCTCCAGCTCTCCTATAGCCTCGACCGAGTCCTCCTTCAAGGTGTCAGCTACCGCTATTACTCCAGCTATTCTGCCATCGGTGGCTACCAACATGGCTGTTTTAGTTTCTTCTTCCAATCGCTTTAATTCGGCCTCCATAGGGGGAGCGCCTCTGGTCCGCACCACCAACTTCCTGCTGCCTACTAAAACCTCTTTCCCGCTAAGCTTAGCCCTTACTCCCCTGCCGGCTACTGCCTCAAATCCTTTAGGCTCAATCAAATTTATTCCCTTTTCTTCTGCTTCTTTTACGATGGCCTGGGCTAGCGGATGCTCAGACTGCATCTCTACGCTGGCTGCCAGACGGAGAACCTCCTCAGCCTTAAATCCCTTGGCAGGTATGACATCGGTTACCCCCGGCCTTCCCCTAGTAATGGTTCCGGTCTTATCGAAGATGACCGTATGAACATTTTTAAGGGTCTGAATAGCTGCCCCTTCGCGGATAAGGATACCGTTCTCAGCTCCCATCCCGCTTCCCACCATAAGAGCAGTAGGGGTGGCCAGTCCCAGGGCACAGGGACAGGCAATAACTAATACCGCTACCGTGGCAAAGATAGCCAGGGTAAACACTCCCAGAGTGGGATTAACCCAGGGAAGAAAAGATCCGGCCCAGAGGCTCACCACTTTTAAAGTGTCGGGAAAGATAAGCCAGAAAACAAAGGTGAGAGCTGCCACTATCAATATGGTAGGGACAAACCAGCTTGTTACTCTGTCAGTAAACTCCTGAATAGGGACCTTGGATCCCTGGCACTCCTCAACCATCTTAACTACCTGAGATAAGAAGGTATCCTTTCCTATTTTGGTTGCCTTCACCTTTAAGAAGCCCTGCTGGTTTACTGTAGCTCCAATAGCCTCATCCCCCTTCTTTTTTCCTACCGGCATAGATTCACCGGTGGCCATAGATTCATCAACAGCGCTCTCACCTCCTATTATCTCTCCATCGGTGGGGATCTTCTCTCCGGGACGCACTATCATTACATCGTCCACCTTGACCTCATCAATAGGAATCTCTTTTTCCTTGCCGTCGAGGAGAATGCGAGCAGTCTTGGCCCCTAATTCCAGGAGCTTCTTAATAGCTTGCGATGCTCTTCCCTTAGCCATGGTTTCTATATATCTTCCCATCAAGTGGAAGGCAAAGATCATGGCCGCTACCCCGGCATAGTTGGCTATAGGAAAAGAAAGGGTAGCAAAACCGGTGGCATAGGATGCCGTGGTGCCCATGGCGATAAGAACATCCATGTTCGCGCTTTTGTGGGAGATAGACATCGCCGCAGAACGCAGGGTTGCCCAACCTACCCAGAACATAACCGGCGTGGCTAAAATGATCATTCCCAGATCAAAAATTAACCTGGAGGGCCAGGCTTTACTCATAATCATCTCCGGGATCATCCAGGCAATGATGGGAACGGTAAAACCCCAAGTCCAGAGCATTCGTCTTCTGGCCTCAACTATCTTTCTCTCCTCCTCGTCTACCTCTTCCTCTTTTATCTCTTCCCGATCCATTACTTGATAACCGGTTTGCTCTATCACTTGTTTAATCTTTTCTGGAGTAACCCGGCTGGGATCATAAGAGAGAGCCGCTTTCTCCGAGGCAAAATTAACATGAGCTTCCCGTACTCCCTCGATTTTTCTTAAGGCTTTCTCGATAGTCTGAGCGCACGAAGCACAGCTCATTCCTCCAATCCTTAGTGTGAGCTTCTCGGTTTTCTCAACCACATCGTAACCCACCTCTCTTATTGCCGCAATCAAATCCTTGTTACTGATTATTCGGGGATCAAAGTCGACATAGGCTTTCTCCAGGGTAAAGTTGACATTGGCGGCGTGAACACCTTTCTTTTTCTTTAGGTTTTTCTCAATAGTCTGGGCACAAGAACTGCAGCTCATACCCTTGATTGGTAAATTAGCTTTCTTACTGGTCATTCTAAAACCTCCTGATCAAATTCGTCATCTAATGAATTTGTAGATCGTCTCCATTAGTTCTCCAATGATGGGACCGTCTCCGTTGGATTTGATGGCATCAGTTACACAGCTTTCAATATGGCGCTTCATAACGCGGAGACCTACCTGATCCAGAGCCCTCTGAGCTGCGGTAACCTGATTGATTATGTCAATGCAGTACCTTTCTTTTTCCACCATCCTCTGGATTCCTCTAATCTGTCCCTCAATTTTTCTCAATCGAGATAGAACATTCTTTTTTGTTTCCTCGTTAATCATAGGGTTACACCCCCTTCATCTTAATCTCCTTAATTTGGTTTATACTGTTACCCTGTAATGGTATATGTATTATAATCATATTTTATGAAGTGTCAAGGGAGGTCTTACTCAGAATGCAAATGAAAGATACTTGTTACATCATGAGGATGGGAGAATGCGATTATTTGACATAACACTAAATCATTGCTATGCTCTGCCTCTCTTGTAGAAAGAAAGACCAAAGATAAGGATAGAGATGATCCAGGACTGGTTAAGAGAGGGAAAAATCTTTTGATTAGTTGACCTTGGGGTCGATTCTTATTCCTGTAGCGACTCTTAGCTATATTGTTAGTGGCTCGGGGGGACAGACGATGTTGATAACAATTTTAAATATTCGCTTAAGACTTTCCAAAAATCAGGAATCAAAACACCTGCCCTTATTTGGCCAGAGCGTCCGACTTTTTTGTTCCTTAGCTGGAGGGGTAATAATTTACAGAAGCGGCCATTTTTATATAATCTGTAAAAAACTATTTTTGGAGCACTGCGGAAATGGGGCAGTTCATAAAGATACACACCTTGGTGGTTTTATCATTCACTCATTTTGTCAATGATTTTTACTCTCTTTTGTTACCCATTTTTATTCCTGTTCTGGTTCTCCAGCTTGGCATAGACTACTTTGAGGCTGGTATTTTGGTCGCCTCCGTGGCTATAATTGGTGCCATACTGCAGTCTCCAGTTGGATACTGGGCGGATCGCTGCCGGAAAAGGGTTACTTTTATAGCTACGGGTTTTATCTTTTATGCTCTAGGAGCGATTATCCTTGGTTTAAGTAACGGATTCAGCCTTCTTCTCCTTTCCTCTTTTTTTATAGGACTTGCCACAACGACTTATCACCCTCAGAGCACCAATCTCATCACCAAAGAGTTTGCCAGGAGAGGTCAGGCTCTGGGTATTCATGGAGTGGGGGGTCAGCTTGGCAGATTCATCTCTCCTATTCTTATTGCCTGGCTTATCTCCAGATTGAAGTGGAGATTGGCAGCAATAGTTCTTATCCTACCCGCATTTGCAGCTCTTATTTTGTGTTGGTCAACTCTGAGAGAACCCACGCAAAGAGGAGAAAAAGGTCTTGCTGGAACAATAACCCTACCCATCTTTCTTTTAGTCTTAATTCTTGGCTTGAGGGGGGCGGTATTCCAGGGAATTATCTCTTTCTTACCTTCTTTTCTTATGGAGAAAGGTTCGCCTATTAGCATAGCAGGACTGCTTACAGGGATAATGCTGGGAATAGGTTTGATTGCTCAGCCTCTGGGTGGCATCATGGGGGATAGAGTTTCCAAAGGAAAGATAATCTTTTTAAGTCTTGTGGGGCTAACTATATTTTTTTTCTTTTTCCACTTTACAGTGGCATCAGTCGCAGGAGAATCCGCATTGAATTATGAAATACTCATTGCTCTTCTTGTTGGAATAGGTTTTTGTATTTTTGTCACCTTTCCTGTGGGGCTTGCCCTCTCTGCTGAACTAACCCGCGGTGAAAGAGTGGGAACTTCAGTAGGACTTGTTTTTGGTGGGGGAATGGTATTATCAGCTCTTACCTTACCCGGGGTCGGTTACCTTATCGACAATTATGGATTTCAGACTGGATTTACCCTTCTGGGGATTTTAGCGGCAGTAGCGACGCTGATTAGCGGGCTCTATATTAGGTTGGACTTGAAATGGCGTCAACAAGGGTAAAAAAGATTTTGAAGCACAGGAAAATCTCAATCCAGACCTTTCGGTTGGGCTGGCTGGGCATAAAATAAAAAAGAGAATCTCTGTCAGGAATGACAGAGATTCTCAGTTTGAATTATTCAGAATGGCTCCCCTGGCAGGACGATGTTGATAACAAGAAATCCTTGCCAAGTGCAAAGGAGCAGAAATGCAAAAAGACACAGATTTTGACAGGTCCTCTAAATGTTCATAGAATATGAACCATAAGTTTATAAGTTGGTGGAAATAAAAGTGTTTTCCAGAACCAATTTATCGTAATTGGGAAGGCTATCCTTTTGTGGTTCTCGATAAGTTGGGAGGGGGAAGATAAGCGAATCTTGGAAGATACAGAATTATGGATAAGAAAGGGGAAAAAAGAAAGATTTTAGAAAGTGTAAGAAGAATAGGGTATGAGACGCAGATGGCATTATTATGAAGGCGAGAAATATAGATTTCACTTATGCCCCTGTTTTGAGTTCCTCTTTTACCTTTTCGGCAAGATAGACTTTCATTAGAGACTGGTAGGGGATGTCTTTTTGATGAGCGATGTTCCTCAGTTGTTCAAATAGTCTTTCCGGTAGCCTAATTGAGATGTGTCTGGAAGAAGGATGCAGGTTGGGAAAATATGCTCTTTCTGCTTTTGACCAGTCAATATATTCAGTAGAATCATGGGTGCTCCAAAATTTACGTTCCTCATCCTCGTTTTTAAATTTTGGTACCTTTTTTGATTTTTTCATGGTATATCTTCCTTTCTTTTTTATTCATATCCCGCGCAGAAATAACCCTTATCCTTCCTCTTCGGATAATAAAAACAACAAAGAGAAAACGACCTTCGTTTGTTACACCTAAAGCAGAAATACGTTCTTCTTGAGGGAGTCCTCTCTTTTCTACTTTTGTTGTTATTGGTTCGTTAAAGAAAACTTCTTCGCATTCAAGATGGTGGACCCTGTGTTTATCCCAGTTTTTGTTTATATTACCTTCGTCCCACTCAAAACTCTTAGATTCAGGAAAGGATTTCATTCTCGTATATTTATATTATATACATTTTATGATTTGTCAAGACGCGTTAAGTCATACACAGACAAGGAGAAAAGAATGCAATATTTTTGAAAACTATATTATATACTTTTGCCAAAGAGTAAAACTATCGCTTGGAGTAAAAAAATGATGGAATATCCAAACATTAGCAAAAAGGGAAATAATGATTCATTGCCCCAGAAATTAGCTGAAATATTACCAGATCTAAAAATTGAGAAGATGGAATTAGCCGATAGTAACAGCACTGTGGGAGGTTGGTATAAAGATTAAGGTTGGTCATTCTTCAATCTGGCTCCCCTGGCAGGACGTTGTTAGAACTTTTTTGGAGGATCTAGAAGAAAAAATGGAGATTCCAATCTTTGATATCCCACTCCGATGCGTGTGAAGACAACCTTAGGCCAAATCTCAGCACTTGTTAATCGGGGTCGGGGTCACATGATGGACAGAGATTCTTTCGAGTACTTTCCTAGCGGAGTCTGAGGGAATCCATGGTGGGATTGCGCTGATGTGGCCAGTGCAGTGATCCGGTGGTATGGAAATGCTCTTAAAAGAAGTATTTCAGACACTGGCTCCCCGAGACCATCATAATACGAACCTACACGAAGTCATCATAAAAGGTCCCATAGTCAATCTATCCACGAATAAAGAAATCAAACACTATTGTAGGAAGTTTAGTCATAAATTAGCCACAAAACTCTGCGGTTCTACTTAACTATAAGGATCTGTATTAGCAAGAAGCAACCTGTCTCCATTTCCCCCTTTTCAATTCAAGGTCATGTCCAAAATAGAGTTCATGCCCTCCTTCAATCATTACTATATCGTAAGTGAACTTTCCAATGGTTGACATTATTATTAGAAAAACTAATAATTACAATCGGGATTTTTATTTGACTTTGAGAGAATCGAAAGGAAAAGTGAACGATGGTTTTAACACTTCGCAAAAAGATTCTCATTGGCTATGGAATAGCTTTGGCTTTGATGATCATCGTCGTAGTATGGGCGTTGGTCAATCTCCTCACCCTGGGGCAGGCTAGCGACGCTATTCTTGAGGAAAATTACAGGAGTATTCTTGCCGCCGAGAATATGGTTGACGCCATTGAGCGACAGGATAGCGCAATACTTTTGGTAATGCTTAACTACGGAGATGAGGGGTTGAGACAGTTCCGGGAAAATGAGAGCCAGTTTTTACAGTGGCTTGCCCGGGCAAAAGATAATATTACGATTGAAGGAGAAGATAAGGTCATCGGCGCCATTGATTTAGGATACTCATCGTATTTGGTTAACTTCTCCAGACTGAGAGAGCTTTATCGAACTGATCCACAAAAGACAGCTGCATTTTATCACGAGAGCGTGCTTCCCTCATTTAAGTCAGTGCGTGATACATGTATACGCTTGCGTGAAATTAATCAGGAGACCATGTTTAAAACCAATGTCCATGCGCAGCAGGTTGCTCGAAAGGCTATTTGGTCCATGGTTATGCTGAGTGTTATCACCGTCGGGGTAGGGTTGGGATTTAGCCTGCTGCTGTCAAATCTTCTTGTAAGGCCACTTCGACAAATAATGGAAGCAATAAAAAAGCTCGCCGAAGGTATCTATGACGTGAAAGTTCCGACTACCTCTTCCGATGAACTTGGACGTCTTGGTAGCGAGTTTAACACCATGGCCAGAAAACTCAAGATATACCACGATTTAGATATAACACGGATCATAGCGGAAAAGCAGAAGAGTGAGGCTCTCATCCGAAAAATTGACGATGGCATTATAGTTGTGGATGGGGAGCTAAGAATTACTAACATAAATCAAACAGCAGCTAAAATTTTTGATGTTGAACCTGATAATGTGCAGGGTAGACATTTCTTAGAAGTAATTAGGAATGAAGAGCTATTCAATTATATAAAGAATGCGGCTGAATCAGGAAAATCTCCTACAATTGGGGAAGGCAAGAATATCTTGACAATGCAACACGATGAAACAATGTATCATTTTATGTTTTCAATTACACTTGTTTATACTAAACCTGAAGGTACGTTGGGAGTAGTTCTACTTTTGCGTGACGTAACCAGGTTAAAAGAGCTTGACCGTCTAAAAAGTGAGTTTGTTATGAGGGCATCTCATGAGTTGCGAACTCCCATGACGAGTATAGGTATGAGCATTGATCTTCTTCGGGAAAGTGCTACAAAAAAACTAAACGAGAAGGAACAGCAACTGCTTTCGGCTGCTTATGAGGAGTCAAAGCGACTCAAAGTCCTTGTTAACGATTTATTAGAACTTTCCAAAATTGAAGCAGGCAAAATAGACATGGAATTTGGCCGTGTTTCGGTAGGTGCGCTCTTTGAAAAAGCTGTCGCTGTCTTGAAGGCTCAGGCCGATGAAAAATCAGTCGAGCTTTCTTTTAAACTTGCGGAAACATTACCGAAGGTAAAGGCAGATATCAATAAAATAACCTGGGTGTTAACCAATCTGGTCTCTAATGCTTTGCGTTATACTGACAGGGGCGGACATATTTGCTTATTCGCTGACTGTGCAGGTTCCCAGGTCCACATTTCGGTGAGCGATGACGGAGCTGGTATTCCGTATGAATACCAGTCTAAGATTTTTGATAAGTTTGTCCAGGTCAAAGCTGATAAGGAGGCTGGGAGCAGTGGGCTTGGGCTGGCTATTTGTAAGGAAATTGTCCATGCCCACGGGGGTACTATTTGGCTGGATTCGACACCCGGTGAAGGAAGTACCTTCACTTTCACGCTCCCGATTGCAGAATAGCCTTTAAAAAGGAGGAGTCTATGATAAAAGGAAAACCGGCGGTTCTTATTGTTGATGATGAGAAAAACATTCGCTTGACTTTATCACAAGCTCTGGAAACTCTTAGTTTAGAGACAGATACTGCTGTTAATGGAGAAGAGGCCCTTTCCAAACTCAAAGAGAAGGAGTTCGGTTTAATTCTTTTAGACCTCAAAATGCCAGGGATAGATGGTATGGAAGTGCTTCGTCAGGTTCGCGAGATTCGTCCAGACATCCGAGTTATAATCATTACAGCTCATGGTACAATTGAGTCGGCAGTGGAGGCTATGAAGCTCGGTGCTGTGGACTTTATCCAGAAGCCATTCGCTCCTAAGGAAATCCGAGAATTGGTATTCCAGGTAATTGACAGGGAGAAAATTGACGAGCAGAAAGCAACAGATTACACCTCGCAAATTGAACTTGCTAAAAGGTGCATTGGAAATGGTGATTTTGATGCAGCCGCCGAGCATGTACGTAAGGCTATTTCCCTCGATCCTTCTCGTCCTGAGGCATTTAACTTTTTAGGAGCTCTTTTAGAGATTAAAGGGAATCGTTCCGAAGCGCAGAAACAGTATCGAGCAGCACTTTCACTCGATCCTACCTATGAACCTGCAAGTGAGAACCTCTCTCGATCGGCAAGCTGGGAGCTGAAAGGAGGCATAACTTTCGGGGAACTTAAAAAAAGGAAGGCAAACCAAGAAAATTAAATGTTACCTGACAAAAGTTTTTTCGTCATCATCGTGGGTTGCGGCCGTTTAGGTTCATATCTTGCCAATAAGCTGAGCCGTAGCGGCCATAGTGTAGTAGTTATTGACATTAATGAGTCCGCTTTGGATAAGCTTTCCATTGATTACAGCGGTTTTCGAGTAGAAGGAGATGCTACAGAATTTGCTGTTCTAAAGCAGGCCAAGACCGATAAAGCAGATTTTGTTATTGCCACCACACGTGAGGACAATTCAAACTTGATGGTCGCTCAGATTGCCAAGAAAATCTTCCATGTGCCAAGAGTTATAGCACGAGTATTCGATCCGAAGCGAGAGGAGATTTATCGAGACCTTGGCATTGAGACTGTGTGCCCGACATCGATTGCAGGCGATGTATTCATGGAATTACTCCTCAGCTCATCAGATGCTACGGGGAAAGAGCGGCAGCAATGAATATCTTAATTGTAGGTGGGGGAAAGATGGTCTACTTTCTCTGTAGGACGTTTCTCTCCAAAGGCCATGAAGTCACTGTAATAAACCGGGATCAGAATGAGTGCACCTGGCTTGCGAGGCGTCTGAAGGCTACTATCGTATACGGCGATGGCAGTAATCCCCAAATTCTGGAGGAAGCAGGGGCTAATACTGCTGATGCAATGCTGGCGGTAACTCCTAATGATCAGGACAATCTTGTGATTTGTCAATTGGCCGACCAGCGCTTCCATATCCGGCGAACTGTGGCATTGGTCAATGACCCTGATAATGAGGAGATTTTCAGGCAACTGGAGATCACTGCTATTTCCACGACGCATGTCTTATCAAGTCTGATAGAGCAAAAAGCTAGCTTTGAGGACATTATCAACCTAATTCCTGCTGGTGAGGGAAAGGTAACTATTACGGAGATTGTACTGAAGGAGACCTCGCCTGTGGCTGGTAGAGCGCTTAGTGATATTGTGTTTCCCGAGAACTCACTCATAGCGAGCATCCTGCGCGATGATAAGGCAATTGTACCCCGAGGTGACACTGTACTCCAGCCGCGAGATCGTCTTATTGTGATAACATTACCGAAAAACCAGGGTCAGGTACTTAAGATGCTTACCGGAGATAAAAAGTAGTGAGGACTGCTTTGCGAGGCGATGTAAACCTTGGACAACGCTACCGCACAATTCTCTCTTATACTGGCCTCATGCTTCTTCTGGGTGGAGTGCTTATGCTTACTCCACTTCTTGCTCTTTTAGCCTGGCCCGATGAGTGGATACACTGCACAGGTTTCATCCTTCCTGCTATTATATTATCCGGAATCGGTGCGGGTGTGTGGAAAATATTTAAATCACGCACTCCTGCAGTTTTGACAGTACAGGAAGGTGGAGTTGTTGTTCTTCTGAGCTGGGTTGTGGTATTTCTTTTTTCAGCCGTGCCCTTTATGAGTATCCAAAAGCTAAGTCTTACCCAATCTGTTTTTGAGGCCGTTAGTGGCTGGACAACTACTGGGTTGTCTGTGGTTGATGTTACCAGAGCAACTCACATGATTTTACTTTGGCGTAGTATCATGCAGCTGGCAGGGGGTGCAGGGTTGGCTATTATTATGCTTGCTGCTATCACCGGGCCAACTGGTTCAGGACTCTCTTTTGCTGAAGGAAAGAGTGAGCAGCTTGTTCCTCATGTGCTTAGATCAGTTAAACTTGTTATGGTCATCTACGCCGGATATGCGTTAATGGGCACTTTTGCATACTGGCTTGCTGGAATGACGCCATTCGATGCTGTAAATCATGCATTTGCTGCAGTTTCTACGGGAGGGTTTTCTACTCAACCTGAGAGTATTGGCCACTGGGATTCTTTTGCCATTCAATCTGTGACATTGCCATTGATGATTCTTGGGAATTTAAATTTCTTAACAGCATATCTTCTCCTTCATGGTAAGTTCAGGGCTGTTTATCGAAACGGTGAGGTGCGTATTATGGCCTTTTTGATTCCTATCTGTGCATTACTTTTATTTCTGCTGGTCTGCAGGAGAATCTATACAGTACTGGACAAAAGTGTTCGTGTAGCAATCTTCGAGAGCATATCGGCTTTAACGACTACCGGATTTACAATCACCAGTTATAGCAGCTGGAACTCAATGGGATTTCTTGTATTAATAATCCTTATGCTCATTGGCGGTGGGACATGCTCAACTGCTGGTGGCATTAAGCAGTACCGAGTTTATCTGCTCTTTAAATCTCTTTTTTGGGAGATAAAGCGCCCCTTTTTGCCAAGAACAGCTGTTACTGCGAATTATGTCTGGCAAGGAGAGAAGAAAGATTTTATTAAAGATGAGCGAATACGGCAGGTAGCTTCTTTTGCGTTTATTTATCTTTTCGTGTTTACCGTAGGTGCAGGAATCCTTACCGCACATGGCTACGGACTCAAAGAATCTCTATTTGAGTTTGCCTCGGCATTAGGTACGGTAGGACTTTCTGTTGGGGTGACAAGTGCTTCCTCACCCCCTTTAATCCTTTGGGCAGAGATATTCGGTATGTTTCTTGGTCGACTTGAGTTTTTTGTCATTTTCGTAAGTTTTGCGAAAATTGTTCGTGATGCTTTCGCTATGGGATGATAAAGACTGAACTCTCCTTAGAGATCTCCTAAATCAAAGAACAACAACGCCTTATTACTCTTCTCTGGCAAATCGCTTATATCTCCCTCTTCACCTTAATCTTTCATTCTAGTGTCGGTTCACCATATTCATTGTTCTTAATGTCATGAATTCTAGAACAAAATTCCTAGTTGTCAACCTAACGTTCAGCAGAGTGGATCCTATTTTGACACCTACCACTTTTCAGCTACCATAAGAATAAATTCTTCAGGAGTAATCAATTAAAACAGGAGGTATTGCAATGAACAAAGCAGAATTAGTAGAGGAAGTAGCAGGAAAAGTTGGACTGACAAAGAAGGAAACTAACAATGTAGTGGACGCTATAACGTCAGCCATTACTGATTCTCTGGTAAGAAACGAAAAAGTAATATTGGTTGGACTCGGCACATTTGAAGTGAGGAGGCGAAAAACTCGGACAGGAGTTAATCCTCAAACTAGACAAAGGTTAGTTATTCCTGCGATGAATGTGGCTAGATTCAAAGCGGGAAAAGGATTAAGAGAAAGGGTGGGTAGGTAACGTTGATATCGGAAGTGTAGAGAAATAAAAGACAAAGTTCTATGGATATCGATAGACGTAAACTATTAAGAACACTAATTACAGAGGATTTATGGAAAAGGCTATCTCCAGAAGAAGTTAGGCTATATCTTCTTCTTGTAATTTCTATTGATGAGACAAAGGAAATAGGGGAACTAAGAAAACGGGATATTGAGAAATGTCTGGGATATAGTCTAACTGTTGGGCAATTAGAAAAAATTACCCATACTTTCCGAGAACTTAACTTAGCTGAGATAGAATATTCTAAGGAGAAATCAGAGGTAAAATTTACACTCGTGGGAAAGGAATCCTCAGACGAGAAAAACTATTCAGGTCCCAGCTAAAAAGGTTGCTAAGTTTAGACCGGGAAAGGGATTGAGGGAAGCGGTAAGGTAAAAATACCAACGTTTTTTGTCCATTGAGGATTTTGAGCTTTGAAATCTGCACCTAGTCTATAACAAAAGACGCAAAATTAGCCAAAATAAGAGGCTTTAATCTTTTCAATGAAGGAAACCTATTGTTGATAAATCTTGATATTATACAGTTCTGTATAAGATGTTAGGCAGTAAAATAAATTAAACCGCTTGCATACAGGGGGTTATTATGAATATTCTAGGGTGGGTAGTTTGGGCTGTCGCAATGTTCATATTTATTGTTCATATTTTCCTTTTTTTCCATTCTGACCCAGGCGTTAGTCGTCTTGCAAAACGATTTAGTTTTTTAATTGCAATAGGGCTAGCCATTACAGCATTTACAAAATTATCGAAATTCCATCTCATCTGGTGGATACCTGTTGCATATCTTTTTAATCTTTGGGCTTTTTCGGCAAGAGTTCAGCGAGACGCTAAAAAATTTATTGAAAAGCTTAAGGGAAGAAAACAGGAGACGCCAAATTAGCCAAAATAAGAGGCTTTAATCTTTTCAATGAAGAAAAACTTGCATTGACAGATTTCGACGTTTTCTCTTGAGCTTCTCTCGCTTCTAGGAGCACTCATTCATAACGAAGTCAGGACGGAGAGGAGACAGCAGCCCCAGGCTGAGAAGATGAATGAACATACCTGGCAGAGAAGTACCTCGGACACGAACAATCAAGTGCCATGCTAATCGTGGTTATGGAAAATGAGGAACATTAAGAAAGATATTGAGCAGCTTGAAACTGCAGGAGAATTGCTGGACAAGGATTCCCCCACTGCAGCGAGACTGTCTTTGTTTCTTTTGGATAACTTGGTGGAACTTCTGATGTACAGAGTTGTTAGGCAAGAGTTCGCTTTGGATGATACACTATCTTCTGTCAAACCGCCAAAGTATTCGGCCAGCAAGAGACGTAGGGTGCTTACGTATTTCAATGACAAAGCAAATTTTCTAGTGTCAGACCTAAAGAGATTAGACCCCCACCAGAGTTCTATCTTAAAGCTTGGACATCGCCTAAGAAACGAGGCTTACCACAGTGGCATCCTCAGAGAAAGGATTGTTATTCCACTCACTCGTATGTACTTCCGGACGGTCTGTGAGCTTCTGCCTGCTCTTTGGTTAGGGGCCGTGGGATGGAAACGTCACAGCGAGGTGACGGATTTTCTGAAGAAATATAAACTGGATTCTCAAAGCATGAACGAGGATACTTTGGGCCAAATATGCCAGATAATACTGAAAGGAAGGCAGTGCATAGTTCCCAGACTATCAAGGGTCCTTGCAGATGACTTGGTCTCAAGGATAGAGAGAACCGTTAAGAGCCTAGAGCATCTTCCTTCCCTCGGGCAAAGGCACTCACCAGAGGAGAATTTGAGATGGATACAATTCTGGGAGGAAACCGATATGGAACTTCGTACCGGAGCGTCAGATGAGGAACTTCGCGACTTCTGGGAAAAAGTCAACATGACCCTCTCTGCGTTTCGTCCAAAGGTTGCGTTAGACACTCTCCACATTTGGAAGAATAGAGCAAGGAAAATAGAATTTGAGACTTCATATGGTGCAGCTTGTGCCAAATTTGATGAGATAGACCAATCTTTCCTCAGAATAGAAAGTCTTGTGTCGGAGGCCATTGCGGAGTATGAAAAATATATAGACCTTCAAGTAGACAGCCTAATAGAAGAGGAGCACCATGGAACCATAGGCCAATAGTCCGTTTATCGGTCGGAAAACAGCGATTTCCTGGCCAGTAGCGGGAATGACAAAAGAAAGATAAGAACCGGAAGGAATCCTCAGACACGACAAACTACTCAGATCCCAGCAAAAAAAGTCCCCAAATTTAGACCGGGAAAGAGATTGAGGGAGAAGGTGAAGTAAAAAATACCAACGTTTTTTATCCACTTTACATTTGTGGTCTTTGAAGCATGCTTATAGCAAAAGACGCAAAATTGGTCATAATAAGAGGTTTTAATCTTTTCAGTGAAAAAAAAAATATCATTGATAAGTTTTGACCTCTTCCTTTGGCTTCTCGTTGCTCTAAAAGTACTACTTTATAATGGGACTGAGAGCTATGAACAATCTATCTGGTCAGCTGGGTAATTTGTCTACTCCCCAAGAGCTCTTCAATACCATGCAATATTTTCACAAGTCCACTTTCTGGAGTTTAGTAGCAATTTTGGGAGGATTCTACTGTACTCTCGGACACCATATAATGGAGAAAAAGCAAGGTATAAAACTATTACTCAACCTCAAAATCCTTG
The DNA here is from genome assembly GCA_964543295.1 of uncultured Clostridia bacterium. Lineage (GTDB taxonomy): Bacteria > Aerophobota > Aerophobia > Aerophobales > AE-B3A > AE-B3B. The sequence goes on from CAZIXA010000008.1 coordinate 18,922, forward strand.
AAATAGAGTGTAGAATATTTGGAGGAATTGGTTGAAGGAAAAATACAATAAAAGATATGAGGAACAAGTGAGAAGAAAGTTTTGCTCATGGCTTAAAAAACATCATTCTCGTTGGTTCATCTCAAAAAAAAATCCTATAAAAGTCGCTATACCTACAAAGGAAATTTCGTTTAGGATGGATCGACTTTCTCCTGACATAGACGTGTTGGCTTATTGTAAAGCTTCTGACAAGTTAATAAGCTATGAGGTGAAGGGACCTACTCGTAAATACAAAGACCATTACATCATTGAAAGAAATGGGAAGATGGTAGGTTCTCAGGCTTACAAAGGTGACCTCGGAAAGCTCCAAAAAGGAAATCAAGAAAGATACAAAATAGAAAAGATTAGTCGTCCGCATTATCCGGATTTTGGAATTACTTATAAAGGAATAGGAGAGGCTCTTTTCAATCTTAGGTATGTTGATCAAAGTTTTTTAGTTCTACCTGAGGTTGTCTACCTCTCTCATTTCTCCCACCCGGTATTTCTTAATATTTTATTAGATAGACTCCTTCCTTTGGGTCTAATCAAATATGATTATTACTTGCATGTGAAAGACAACAAATTAGATATTAAGGAATTTGAGGTAATTCGTAAAGCTAAAGACTCATCTTTGTGGAAGCGTTACAACGAGTCGCTCAAGAGAGAAAGCGATATAATTGAATTTGAGTATGAGGGTGAGGTACGGAGATATCTAAAAAACAAGCTGGAAAAAGGTGAACTTTAGTCTGAGGTCTTTTGGCCAACATGAAGTTTCGTTCTTCTTGAATAAGGAAAGTGAACAAAACTTTCAAAGAAGGAGAATAAGCAGAACAGGGTAAATTAGGTGAAAATAAGAGATCTTAAAAGGCGGTAAAAGAATGGGAGAAAACTTAGAGGAAGTGAAAATCTTGGAAATAAGTGAGGGGGAGCTGGAAAGTTTCGTAAAATTGTCTCTTGATAATATCGAAACTGGCTTAACATTAATAGACACACAGGTTAATACATACAGAGGCCCTTTAGATATTTTAGCGGTAGATAGCGAAGGATGCTTGGTGGTTATAGAGCTAAAGGTAAAGAAGAACGACGATATGCTGTTCCAAGCTGTGGATTATTGCGATTGGGTTCAAGGGAATATAGATTCAGTAAGCAGGATGTATAGGAATATTCATCCTAAGGTGGAAGTAAACTACAAGAAGCCTCCTAGAATCATGTTAATTGCTCCCAGTTTTTCTTCTTCACTTAAGCGAAGAGCGAAGTATTTAGACATTAGTATTGATCTGTATATCTACCGGCTCATTGAGATCGGTGGTAAACGGGGCTTGCTATTCGAACAGGTTAATATTCCTCCTCGAAGGTTTCCTTCTCCTTCTCCAAAAACGATTCCAGATCTTACGAATTATCCTCAAAATGTTGAATACAGAAATTTAGTTGGGAAATTAGATGAAGCCATAAGACAAATTGGAGGTGATATAGAACCTTATCCCACAACTCAATATATAGGTTACAAAATTAAGGGATCCTACATTGCTAGTATTCATCCTAGAAAGACCGCCTGCCCTTATGTAGATATTCTTGGTGAGGAAGGATGGGAATCACTCTCATTAGAGAGCCAAGATGATATTGAGAAAATTCTTAATTTGGTCAATAAGGCATATAGACTAAAAAAGGGAATGGTAGATACAAATAAGGTTTAATTTCTAAGATAGATATGTTTAGGTTAGTAAGGTATAGAATTATCACTCAACCTCTGAACTCTTGAATAAGAAATAGGAGTAAAAAATGAATATGGATTATAAAGAACTTATAAAAGGGGCTCAATTATTTGAAAATGATCCAGTGGCTCATTTTTATGACGAATATATGGAGGAGAAGAACTATCAAGAATGGGAAGATCCTCATAGTCTCTCTGATAATGAAGTGAGAAAACTTTTTGAGTTTATTATAAGTTGGGATCCTCATTTTGGGCAAGAGCGTGATAGAATTGCTGAATTTAGGCACGCATACCAAAATATTTACCCTCTTCTCAGAAAACTCGAGAGAGAAACAATCTACAATATAGCTTTTGAGGAGAGGGTGAGTAAAGGCAGCTTAATAACACATTCACAAGCCATTTTTCTTATTTTTGAGGAAATAGCACATTGCTTTAGAAGGTATGAATCAACAGATACTTCAAAAATCATTCATACACTTAATCCCCACCTATTTGTTATGTGGGATAACGCAATTTGCTACCATATATTAGGTATTGAGTTGATAAAAAGGGCTTCGGGACATGATTACGCCTATAGATTTATGCCTTTAATGCAAAAAACTGTTAAAAAGATTATAAGAAGTTATACGGAGAAGCATTGCTGTAATCAGGAAGAAGCAGTAAAGAGAATATCTGAATGTGGAAACAATAAGACTTTAGCTAAGTTGATAGATGAGTATAATTGGGTTTATAAAAATAACCCGGAGAAATTGAAAAGAGCCCACTTCGGCAAAGAGAAAAACTGAAACAAGAAACTACGAACATGTCTGAAGAAAAGACTGTATACTTCTTAGGTGCGGGGGCCTCAAATGCTTCTGATTTTACCCTCCCAATAACGGATGGGTTTTTTCGGAAAGACGATCTTAGTCTGGAAAATTTTTCTGAGCTTCGCAAATTCATTGAGAGCACCTTTCATGGGGTTCTTTCCGAAAACCTCAATTTGGAGGATGTGATTAGTCACCTGGAGCTAAGTGTAGACAGATTTGGCTCGTTCGGGAAACGTCCTGATGCCTATCTTTATGATGCCAGAGAGCAGTTCAACCAATACGTTAGGATGCGATTGGATTATGAGTCTGTGGAGGGTAGACTCTGGTGTCCAAAATTCAAAGAGATTTTCCAAAGTCTGAACCCGAACGATACTATTATCACTCTAAATTATGATCTCATCACGGAAAATACGCTAAATGCTATTTCACACGAAAAAGGGGTGAAGGAAAATCATACGTTGTACACAAAAATGGTTCAACTGCTTAGTCTGGACATCTACTGCAGTGGCATATTAGGAATCGACGTTCCCGAAAGGAAATTGGAATCTGGTTGGTATCTGAAACTGCATGGTTCAACTAATTGGTATTATTGTTCCAACCCGCACTGTCTGGGTCACCAGATTATGAACGTACTCGCCATGCCTGTGGGCGGTCCTCCCCGTAATTGCAATTCTTGCGGTTCTCCTCTTGAGATGGCGATTGTCCCTCCCACGATGAATAAGGCCTTCGGAAAGTATCCCAAATTGGGAATCATATGGAGTCTAGCTCGCCAGGAAATTGCTTCATCTACCTCCATTGTATTCATAGGTGTTTCCTTTAGGCCTTCAGATTACTATCTGAGTTGGCTAGTCAAATCATCATTCTTAGGGGCAAAGAGTAAAGACAAATCAGTCGTAGTCGTTGACAAGTGTGAATCAGTCGCCCACCGAATAGCCAAGATGATTGGTGTGAAACCAGTTTATTGCGATAATATTGACTCATATATCTCGTCAAGAAAGGAAAATAAAAAGGAGATGAACGGCTGAAAGCTAACGACTAAAGGTAAGAGGAGAGAATTATCTGCTAAAGAGAGGCGTAATAGACTAATTATAAAGCTCTGGTTCGAGGCGCAATTGGAATCGGGCTAATTAAGATTTTATTCTGATTAACAAGAAAAAACACGCACATAGAGGCTCATAGAGCCACTTTCTTAAGGAAAGGTAACCTGTAACCTGGGTAAATTTAAGCTCCTCTATCAAGAGATTTTTTTTAAGCCAGTTGCGAGAATAGAGGGATTTTTAGGAAAGGGAGAGGAGATGAGAAAAATGACGAAGTTCAGGAAAGTATTTTACACCATCGGAATACTGGTGATCATCTTTTTGTGTCTGTGGATAATCAGGGAAATTTTCATTCTCAAACCTCCTCCAGAAACACAAACTTTGTGGGAGAAATGGACCCAAGGAGACAGACGAAAGATGATTGAGGAAAAATGGAAGGCTTTAAAAAAGACCGAGAAAGAGTTAGAGGAATTAAAGAAAGTACGGAAACAGCTTGAAGAGCTGGGGAAGTGAGACAAGAGGCATGAATATGAACAACTTCATCGACAAGAAAAACCGCCTTCACAGAAGATTATATACGAAGTTTTCTCAGGGTAAGGCAACCTATATGGCCTAGGTAAAATTAAAGTGTTTATATCAAGAGAATTTTATCAAGCTAGTTGTGGTATAGGGGGATCATAGGTAAAGGAGGTGATACGATCGGATGCTATCGGAAATGATAGTTTTGCCAAAACCGATAACGAGATGCATAGTCATCCTCACCGTTTTTTTCCTGGCCAACGGTCAAGTTGTTGCCACCCAAACCGCTCTGCGTGGCCTATATGTTGGTAAAGTTGTCAGTAAAGAACCAGAAAGCGATCAAGTAGGCCAGGCTTGGGCGGAAGCTCTTCGTACAAAGCTCGTAAGAGAGTACTCCGGACGAGACACTTTCTTGATTGTTCCCGTGGATCAAAAGGATATCGAGCATACGTTGGCCATATTGAACTCATTCTTAGATATGTATTCAGACCCCGAAATCCCAGAAGAATTTGCCTGGGTTCTTCCAAGTGGAATGATAGAATCCGGAATAAGGAGATGGATCTATCAGCGTGATTTGTATGGTATGGTTAGTTGGGAAAGTTTGATTCCCAGCCTTCTGCTTACTATGGCTCACCAACAGGGTTACCGGATCGAACACGTCACAAGTAGTTATGTGATCCTTGCTAAACCTGTCTATGAGGAAGAGGAAAGAAAATGGGAAGACCGAATAAAGGAATATGAGGAAAAGAATAAAAGTGAAAGTGGGTAAAGATGGGTGAGGAACTATGAAATACTCTCTAATTGAGGGCTTAGCAGCTTTGGCAAGTTTTGGAGTTGTGTTGTTGGCGAATAACGACCTTTACAGGTATGTGAGGAGGTTCCTTCTCCCAAAGAATAGTAAGATAGGAATAGATACTGCTTTTTTTCATCTTGTACCCTCGTTGGGTCTTGCATATCTTGCGGGTATTCTTGGCCGCATAGTTATTAAATCAGATATCCTGCTCGACCTTGATAAGCTTCTTATGTTGGCTGTGGTGCTGGGCTTGTCGATGCCTTTTCTCGTAACTTTCCACCGGCTATTTTCAGACATAATCTCTGCTTTGTCCGAAAAACGAGGCAGTTTATTTAAAAGGGCCATGTTTGCGGTGTGGGGAGGATTATTTGTTGGCTTTGTTGTGTCGTCGTGGTACATATGGTATGGGTTAGCAATGTTTATTTTTATCTTCTTGCTACCTCCCATTTCGAAATACGTCCGCTAATCATTAGATTAGATTCTGATTAATGATACAGTCAACGTAGTTCTGGAGAGAGAAGAGCGGAAGGAAAAATCTAAGAGAATTATAGGAGAAATAGGAGATGAAATTACTGACAGGTAAAATTATTCCTATTCTGATACTCGTATTGGTTCTTTCTTGCCTCTCAGCTTATGCCAATGTTCAAATCATGAGCTACAACGTCAAAGATTTCTGGCTGAGGTTTGATGGAGAATCTGGCAGCATGACAGATGAAGGCGCTGCATTAAACGAAAGAGATCTTGAAAGGCTCGAGGTCATCGCTGGTGTTATTAATGAAAGGAAACCGGATGTTATCGGAATATTGGAATGTGCAAGCCTGGCTGAGCTGATATTCTTCAATGAGCGATTTTTAAAGGGGGAATACAGATGTTGGAGTTTTCGAGCTTACGACTCAAGAACTTTTGGGATTCCGCTTGGACTCATGGTAAAAAAGGATGTGCAAGTTAAATCAGTCGATCTCGTTGAGCCCAGATCCTTTAGTTCTAGAGGAATTATAATTGCGGATATTGTAAAAGGTGATTACGAATTTACGCTATTCCTCGTTCATCTCAAATCCAAAATAGAACAAAAGTTAGGTGAATCAGCTCTTAAAAGAGATAGACAAGGAAATCGTCTTCGTGAAATAATAAAGGGAAAACTGGAAGAGAATCCTAATGCCAACATTATCATCTGTGGTGATTTCAATGATTCTCGTGGTCGGGATGATCAAGAAAAGGCTGCGGATGTGGAGGACTTAATAGGCAAAGTGGTGAAACCAATTATGCTAGGAGACAGGACACAAGTAGCAATTTACAGTTCCACCTTAGAGCATAAGGATCAAGACATAAATGGCCAATTATGGACGGAAAAAAGTAAGGGACATGCTCCAATTCAATTTGATTATTTCTTTCTCACGCAAGGTGCGAATGATGAATTCGTTAATCTAGATCATGTTTATCCAGAAGAATTTCAAAATATACTTAGGGCGTCTGACCATATTCCCATTGTTTTGGATCTTCGGGATGAATAACCGAAGAGGAAAATGAGGCAAAGGAACTAATTCTTCCAAAAACGCAAGGAACTAGCTGCCTTGCCGAAAATGTCACGATGTTCGAACAGAGAAATATGCTAACGGAAATTATGGGAAAGTATGTTGAGTCGTAGAAGCGATGACAAATAAAAGGCAATGAGCTTAATCAGGTCAATAATCGCAAGCTATTGAAACTCCGGCTATATAGAATTTCCACAAGAGAGGTCCAGGCTGTGATAAATCCCGCCGAAGACATAGTGAATCTTTGGTTGCAAGAGTGCCACAATCACTTTACGATGACCAACATAGTAATAAGAAAGAAACCGAGAATTATCAATGGGAAGAAGATCCATGGAGGTCGAGGGAAGGAAGTCGACATTGTTTCGACGGATGGGAGCAAATTCTTTTGGGTAGAGGTTGGAGTTTCGGCTCGGCCATATTCTCCTCTCAAGGCTGTGAGAGTGGATAAGTGCGTTTCAGACGCAAAAGAAAAGTTCACTGAAGAAAAAGAGATGGGTCTTAAGGAACGGTTCAACAAAAGGGATTTTAAAAAGTGGTATGTATACTCTCCAAAACTGTTTTCGAAGTCTACGGATGAGGAACAGCTCTATCGGTCTCGTCTCAAACAATCAGGAATCAATCCGATAAGCTTCACGGATGTCCTGTCGGAACTTCGAGAAAAATTGAACTACATGGGTTATGATGCGACACGAAACTATTTGTTTCTCTTGAAAGAGTTTCGATATTTCTAGACTGGTCCCAGTCCTCGCTAAATAATTGATATATTATTCTGTTAGAACATAAAATTTGTTTCACTATGTTTAGATCCTTTCTTTTGCCTTACCAACAAATGGTTCCTTCATTCTGTATATCTCCAAAATGCAAAGGTTTCATGCAATCTTTTGCCGCTGAAAGAAGTCGCTTGAAGAACAATTTAGGTAGAATGTTAGGACCACAAGTTGTTCTAACCGTTGCTGCTCAATGAGGCAACAGCAGGGGTAATTCCGGACCTGCGGTAGACCTCATCAATCTTTTCTTGAAGTTCAATCGTGAGCTGAATCGCTTTTTCCACCTTCATATAATGGTCAATCTCATCCAGACAAAGCTTCCGGCCTCTTCTATCCTTCAGGTATTTCTCCATTACCTGATAAGCTCCGATTCGGTATTCCCACACTTCTTTCGAGATACCCTCAAAACACTGACCTTTGTTGATATAGACTCTTTGGCTCCCTTCATCATATTGCACCTTTTCCATTTTATTGGAGCCACTTACTGGGTAGCCAATCTCGGTTTGGGAAAGAGAAAAGTGTTTAAATAAATGAAGTTCAACAAGCTCTTTACCAAGATTGCTCAAAGTCCTGAAAACTTCATAATCTTTCGGTAAGGGAATCCTAGGAAAGTCTATTTTGAGGAATTCCTGGTAACGCTTTCGGTAGGTGGAGGAGTAAAGCACGGCATAGATGTAATAAAAAATCTTTTCTGGAGCCGGTTCCATTTCATGAGATTCTTTTACCGCCTGCAAGAATTTATCGGTGAAATTTGGAATTTTCGGTTCTCCAGACAATTCCTGGGAAAGAGCCAGATCTTCACGTCCATGCTGGTAAAGGTAAAGAGGGAAGCAGTAACAATTATCCCTTGAGGAGATAAGAGTTTTGTCTGTTATGTGGGAGGTAACCAGAATGTGCCGCCAAATAGGATCTCTTAGCCTCTTCGTAAGATTTATTGCTAAATTACTCCTTTCTATCATATGTCTCATCAGTTTAAACCTATCTCTTTCAACAAGTGCCCAATGATAACAGATGTATCGCCAATCAAAGGGCCTGTAGTCATAGAGATAGATTAAATCCTCCCATTTTTTACCTTTGACTTTTTCCCGTATCTTCGAAACCATCCAATCCTTGGTGTCCTTCAATTTCAAGTCCATCTTGATTAAATCACTCGTCAGTGACCCTGTGAATACCTTCATTCTTTGTACTATCTCATCGCTTGTAAATCCTACTACAAGATGATCTCGTGCGGTGGTTACACCGAAAGACCACTGTCTGAAGATCTCCGTTATCTTCCAGAATTTCTCATACTCCTCTTGCAGAGCAAAATCTTTAGGAACAAAGAAGTAGTAAGGAGCGACAGGCTTAAGTTCTTGCCACTTAGTTGTCTCGGTGTCGTTTTCCGAGAGGTATCCGTATTTTTTACTTCTCAGACCCCAAAGGTCCGCATAGTAGACTTTCTTTTCTTTCTCTGGTCTCTCAAGTTTTACATAGAGGGCAATAGTAACCCCCTGCTGGATGTCAAATACATTCTCGTCTTTGCCGCCTTCGGGGGTCAGCTCACTTATTCTTGAGGAACCATGCAGATTTAAAAGATAAATCTCATTAAAGGTCTCTAAAAGTTTACTCCGCATCCCCCGATGAATTACCCCTGAAAGATAGGAGTTATTGGTGATAAACCCCAAGATTCCTTTACCAGCTTGCTCTATTTTCCATTGACCAAAGCGGATAAACTTTATGTAATCATCAGAAAGAGGCTGGATATTTCGCTCCTTCCTCACGTCTTCCTTGTAAGTATCCATCAAGTCTTCAATGAAATCCGACTTGTTTTCTGAGCTCACTGAATAAGGAGGATTGCCCAAAACAACCAAAATGGGAATTTCTTCCTTTATTTTTTTAGCTTCACGCCCTTCTTTTGTAAGGTCAATGAGGAAACTTATCTGTCTGGGTTCTTTCATCTCCAGAGTATTGGTGAGGTAAAACTTGAATCGTTCACCTTCCTTGAACCTATAACCCATCTCTTCCAAGACCATCGATACCTTGAAATGACCTACTGTATAGGGAGCCATAAGGATTTCAAAAGCATGAAAATGGGGCAAGATATGCTCTTCTATATAAGATTTAACAAGTCCTCCTTTATTTCTTTCTTCTAGCTCCCCCTGCACTTGCTTGATTGCCTGGACGAGAAAGGTCAAAGTGCCTGCTGCCGGATCAAGAAGGGTTACATCTCTGGTGGCAAGTCCTTCGACCTTTGAAAATTTTTGCTTTAAGAGTTTGTGAATTGACCTCGTGATATAGGAAACCACTGGCAGAGGGGTATAATAAACTCCTAATCTTTGTCTTTCTTGAGGATTATAAGTAGCAAGGAAGGTTTCGTAAAAGTGAATTACCGGGTCCTCATCCCACCGAGTCGTCTTGAACTCCTTAAGAATTGAGGAAATATCGGCCTTCTCAAGCACTTGACTTATGTCATCAACAATCCAGGATAAGGATTCTGGGAAATGTGGTCCAACAAAGGAATAAAAAATTTCCTTGAGTAAGGGTAAACTCTGAGGGATGGATTCCCAGGCAACTTCCCTTTTGAAGCCATTTTCAACCCTCATTCTGGCGGCAAAAAGTCCATAGCTCATAGTCTGGGCGTAAAGGTCTGCGAATCGCTCTTCACTCAAGGTCTCTATAAGTTCTTCTTGAAAGGCTTTGTAAAATCTCGTCACCTCTTCATTCTTACCTGAAAGCTCTTCCTGTAAAATATGTTCAAGAAATCGGGTTCTCTTGGCCAGTTCAATGGAAAGGTCAGAGGAGGTCTTTATCTCAGGTGCAGAAAAAGAGAAGAATTTTTCAAGAAGCTGGAAGAATAGATCTAACTTCTCAGGAAGGGGAGGATGCTTCAATCTCTGCAAAGTAAATTGCCGACCCACCTCCACCTGATCAATCAGACTGCCTTTCCGGTATAACCTGAACTCCAAGAAATTGGTCAAAATGAGGTTAGGAAGTGAGCCCAGATACCTCCTGAGCTGCTCGGAGCCTTCAACTTCTCTGAGGCTGGCATCAGGTGGTTTTGCTTCAATGTATCCAACGATTTCGCCATTTTTACCGATGCGAAAGTCAGGGATTCCTACTTCTGTTCTTCTAGGTAAAACAATAACGTTTGCCCTTGCTTGTATTTGAAAAAATCGGGAAAGTTCTTCAATGAATCCCTTAAGTGCAGGATAGAAGCTTTCTTCCCTGAAATTGCCACCTGTATAAATCTCATGGATTTCCCTAATGTAGCTGCTAAGAGTTTTTTCGAATTTGTCTCTTTGCCTTTTCTTCATTTTCTCAACAAGCCTTTATTGAGAAAATCACTTCAATGGAATGTAAGTACTATCATCTATACTTCTCATAAAAGTCCTTTATGTGATATAGATGTTTCCATCACGAACGATGCTTCTCTAAACGATCCATATAACCGTTCTTTTTCCAGAGATACAGACCGAGACAGCACAATCCTATCAGTGCCAAATGATTCTGTCAAGCTGAAAATAAGCACAAAGGCTTTATTTGGAGTAATTTTAGCAAGGATGATATTTTTGAAATTGAGAGAAGAGAACAAAAAGTTAAATAGAGTGTATTATAGTAGCAGATAAGGTAGTCTGTTCTGGCGAGCATGCGAACGTAAAAAGAACAAAAGAACATAACAACTCTTGACAAAGATGTAATGTACAGTAAGATATAAGTGGTTGTGCAAGTGCTCTGAGAGACCAGAAATATAAGATCTTTCATGTCTCTGTTAAAGTGGTTGTTCTTTTCCTTAAAGAGAGCTTTGCTCTCTAACCCGCTAGTAAGGAAGAGACTGCATCTATCGCCGTGCTTCGGTACGGCGAGGGGGTGGCAGTCTTGACCGGTTTTCCTAGCGGGTTACCGGAAGAGATATGTGCCCCCTTTTTTATTGGGATGATAGACAAGTTTTGATTAATGTTAAAGTGGGAAGTGGTTAAATCTTTTTATTGGTTTTAATATAAAGAATTGTTGCTAGGCCGGAATGAGGATTATCTTGACCCTATTCTTCTAGCAGAGCTTTAAGAACTTTTAAGACAAGCTTAAGAGCTTTTGCATTTTTATTGCGCAGAAGATTTGTTATCTCTTCTCTTAAGCCAACTTCGGTAGAAGGCCTTTCTGGGAAAGAAAAGAGTTCAGCAATACTCACATTTAGCCCCTTAGCAATTTTTTCAATACTTTGGAGTGAGAGATTTCTTTCTCCTCGTTCTACAGCGCCAATATACGTGTAATGAAGGTTAGCCTTGGCAGCCAATTTTTCTTGTGACAGACCTTGCATCTTTCTCAATTCTTTTATTCTATTTCCCAATTTAACCAGTATCTGACTCATAACTCACCTTTTTTGTTTATTCTAGGAGAGAAAGGAACAGATAGCTACAGACGATAAATAGTATTTTTGCTTGACAAGAAATACGATAAGTAGTAATATAATTGAGGTAATTAACAAAGAGAAATACAAGTTCTTCGATTCTCAAGTTGTTCGTATTCCTTTTTCTTCAAAGTTTACCGTAGGAGGCAAACAAGGACGAGATATGAAACTATAGTTGTCTTAACAGTTGGAAAGGTGATTAGTATATTTGTGGGCTATTTGTTAAAAGCAATTATTGCTCCTTTATCAAGACCTGGAAGCTAATAAAATGGGCAAAAAGATAAAAAGTGATCAAAAAAATATCTTGGTAGTTGATGACGATATGAGTGCACGAACTGTATTTTCAAGCGCCTCAAAAAAAGAGAGCTATCGAGTGACTGCGGTAAAAAATGGCTATGAGGCGATAAAGGCTATAGATGAAGAAAGTTTTGATCTTGCCGTGATAGATCTTAGAATGCCAGGGCTGGATGGAATTGAAGTTTTAGAGAAGATAAAGAATAAAAGGCCTCAAACCCGAGTCATTATTTATACGGGATATGGTTCGATAACGACCGCAGTAGAGGCCATGAGGAAAGGAGCCGTCGACGATCTTATTAAGCCATTTTCTCCCGACCAGCCCAAGGCAGGCATTAAAAAAGCATTAGAGAACTACGGAGACTAATGAAAGTCGCACAATATTTTCCTTCCCCCACTCTTAAAGATACAGCAGAAAAATCAAAACTGAAAGTGAGGTGAAGAATACCCAAAGTGAAAAAAGAATTTCCCGAGGTACAAGAATCACAAAAAAGAGGTGAACTTGCAGCATGGTGGGTTTTCCCCACTTTAAGTGATGCCTACTTCATAGTACGAGGTGTACTACAATGAGAGCTAATTGTGTTTTGAGAGTAGTGTTAGTGTTTGTACTGTCGGTGATCTTTACCCTATTGCCATTTACCCTGGCACACGCTTATATCGAAGGCTGTCTGGCCAAAGGAGTAACATCCACTGGATCCGACGCTACCACCAGTAGAGGCTCTGGTGGTCACTCTGAGGCGGGTGGTACCATAGCCACTCACGACGCCTATGCAGAATACAGCGAGGAGAGCTATTTTGCAGGGTTTGGCATCAATACCAACAATACCGCACAAGGAATATTCGCTGGAACCGGAATCGGCAAAAGAGGCAGCTCTCTAGAACTTGTCGTAACCATGGCTGACGTCTCTGAATTCAGTGATTTTCTCTTCAGCGCCAAGTACCAATTTCTAGGTGAGACTCTCTCTCGTCCTGCCATGGCGGTGGGGGTCGATGCCATTAACGAAATCCCTGGACAAATGCACTCAAGTCCCTACATAGTAGCTTCAAAATTTTTCCCCAAGGTAAAACTCCCGGTTATAGCTTCCTTAGGTTGGGGCTCAGGAAGGTTCAGAGATAATTTCTTTGGAATCTTGGCCTTTGTCCTGTCGAGGCACTGGAATTTCATCGTCGAATACGATGGAGCCGGAGGTAATGTAGGAATATCTTTTGGGAGCGAGGTATCCTTGTGGAGACCCTTGCCGGTGGTGGTTATTCTCGGAGTCCAGAACGCTTTTGCCTCAGAGGAAGAGAGTGTCTTCAGCATAGGAGGAGGAATAAGATTCCCTTAAGAAGGTAGTACCAAATTAATAATTGCTAGTTTTGACTTTCGGGGGTTCTTAAGTTGCGGCAGTTTCGCCCGATGATTTCTTTAGAGTTCCCCCTGATTATCTTGTAAAGCGGAGGGTAATAGGTAAGTCTTTCTAAAAAATGGTAGCCGCAGGCTTTAGCCTGCGCTTGCAGACAATAGTTTCTTTTTCTTTACGCTACCTTACCTTGATGAATAAGTTCCGTAATCTGTCGAGATTGCCACGTTTGCCTTCAACAGAATCGCAATGACGAAAAGAAAAGAATTTTAGAAAAACTAAACTGTTACAGTGGAGGAATACTAAATGAAGAAAATTAAAAAGAGTTTCATTTTTGGCCTCACCCTGATTCTTCTTTCCCCTTCAATCGCTTTGGGACAAGCTAAATCGCAGCCACAGCCAGCGGATGTCCTTCAGCAAATCATCCAACTGGCAGTGGAGAATAATCCTATCCTGGAATCCCAGAGGAGTTTTATTAACACCATTCAACAAATGCCCGAGCCAGGCGCAGGTTTCATCAATCTGAAGGAGCTACAGTCCCAGAGCCGCCGGGTAGGTGAGGGAGGAATGCAAGCTCCTCTTTTAAGTCTCAGCCAGGCGGTACAGGTAGAGACGTTCATACAGAGAAAGTTAGACCGGGAAAAAACTCTGGCTCAGGCCAAACAGACCTATGAGAATCTCAAACAGTCCCTAATATCCAATCTGATGGCCAAGATCACAGAAATGGCAAAGTTAAAGAACAAAAGGGGAAACTTAGAAGAGCTTAAATCCTTCCTTGAGACGAGACGGGATTCCTTAGAAAAACAGGTAAAGGCGGGGATAAAGGAACCAAGTGCTTTATTTGACCTCATGGAAAGAGTTATGCAAACCAGCCTTGAGATAAAAAATGCCGTCAGAGAACTGGAGATCCTGAAACTGGAAACAGCTATAAGCCTGGGTGGAGAAAAGTGGAAAGATCTTCTCGATTTATTGAATAAGGTATGAAGAAGGAGAGAATGACAATGATAGAAAAAAAAGTTCTGGCCATCTTTCTTGTGCTGATGGGGGTTACTCTTTCTTTCGCAGTGCGCGGAAAGACCGAAGAACTTACCCCCAAAGGGGACATCCTGCAAGAGACTATCAATCTGGTGGTGGAAAATAACCCCACTCTTCAATCCCAGAGGAGCCTCCTGGAGCACATCCAGGCTTTACCTGATCCCGGTAGGGGTCCTGATTTCCAGCTTAGTCTGAGGGGAGGAATAACTACCTATGCCAATACGGATACACAAGAAATCTTTACCGGTCCCACCGGGGGTGTGGGTTTAGAAGTTCCTCTGTTTAGTTTCTCTAAACGAAAAGAGCGTATAATGTACCAGCTAACCTACGCCAAGGAGCTGGAAAAAGCTAAACAGGATTATCTGGCCCTGAGAAACTCCATCATCTCAGAACTTCTCGTCAAGCTAAATAAAATGTTCCAACTCGAGAACGAAAAAAAGAAGCTGGAGGAACTCAAGTCTTTTCTTAGTTCTAACATAGAATCTTTGAAGCAACAGGTTAAAGCCGGAGTGGTAAAAGCAAGCGATCTCTGGGAACTAACCGAAAGGATTATGGATATAGAAACCAAAGTTTATAATCAGTCCAGCGAGTTGAAAATTTTGAAGCGAGAAATAGCCATCAATTTAGGAGGTGAAAAATCTGAAGAACTCCGGCAAATGTTAGAACAGCTAAGTGTCAAATATATAGAGGAGAAACAACTTGGATAAGAAAGAATCCCGCCTGGGGGATTACTGGAGAATTATATGGAGGAGAAAGGGGATTGTCATTCTCGGTATAGTTGCGCTGACGGCCTTCGCAGTAACCTTGAGTTTTCTTCAAACTCCCATTTACGAAGCCTCTACTACCCTCTATCTCAAAAAGGGCAAAGCCGGCCCGGAGCAAATCGACATCTTCGGTGGAGTCTCTCTCCTTTCCACTGAAACCGAGATCAACACCCAGATAGAGATCCTCAAGTCTCACACCGTGATGGAGGAAGTGGCCCGCAGGTTATTCTTCCCTGTCAGTACTCATAAAAAAGAAACTCCTAAAAAAGAATCAGGCAAAAAGAGCGAATTTTATGGATATTTGACAAATCTCCTCACCCCAATCCTGGGTAAGTCCTCCAAGGAAGAGAAACTCGAATCTGTTTCTGAAGTAGCTGCTAGTTTAAGAGGAAGCATATCGGTGGCTCCCATACGTAGTACCCGGCTCATTACGCTTACTGCATCTTCCGATGATCCCGAGATGGCTCGACTCATCGCCAATACGACCGTCGAGGTCTTCATTGAAAGAGACATTAGCTCCCGACGAAGGGAGAGTACTGCGGCCCTTGATTTTCTCTCCCGGGAGACCGACAAGGTGGCAGAGAACCTGCGACAATCCGAGGAGAATCTGAAGAGATATAAAGAAAAAGAAGGCTTCGCGGAGCTTTCTGAGAAGGCGAGGTTAATGGTAGAACGTCTTTCGGAGCTGGAAAGTCTGCATCAAAGCACCAGAATATCCCGGGAAGAGCTCAACAACCGACTAAGGGAGATAAGAAACCAGCTCAAAAAAGTGAGCAAGGTATGGGTCTCTTCCACCTATATCTCCGACAATCCACTGGTCCAGATGCTTAGAAGCCGTCTCACGGATCTAGAGATTAAACATGCGCAGCTCGGCAGGGAGTTCTCCTCCAATGATCCCCAGGTTACCTCCATAAAGGCCCAGATTGAGGAGACTAAGAAAGAGTTAGAACGCAAGGTTAAGACAGTAGTGGCCGGAAAGACTGAGAGTATAAGTCCCGTTTATACTGAACTTTCTACCAAATTAGTTAGCTACGAGACCGAGGTAAATGCCCTCAAGGCCAAGGAGGATGCTCTGGGAAGTTTGGCAGCCGAATATGAGAAGGAGGTAAGCAAACTTCCCCAGCAGGAGTTGGCCCTGGCCCGCCTCCAGAGATCCCAACAGGTCAATTCCGACCTCTATGCCATTTTAGTCAAGGCGAAGAACAAGGCCGAGATTGAGTCTGCCAGCGAGATCGGCACTATCGAGGTGGTTGATCCTGCCCTCAAGCCCACCAGCCCGGTTAAGCCAAGTAAAAAACGCAATACTCTACTCGGTTTACTATCTGGCTTAATCTTGGGTGTCGGCTTGGCCTTCTTCTTGGACTACGTGGATAAAACCATCAAAACCGAGGATGAGGCCAAGAAATTGCTAAATCTTCCGATTCTGGGAGTAATCCCCAGGCCCGGTGCTGGGGGTAGCTATCGTTATATCTACTCACACCGATCCAGCCAAAAGAAAAAACGAAAAGAGACTAGAGCTAGCATCCTTGAAGAAAGAAAGACTCCCATAGAACTAATCACCCGGGATCTACCCCAATCTCACATCTCGGAAGCCTACCGGGCTCTGAGGGTTAATTTGCAGTTTGCTAGGCTCCGCCGAAAGCTAAAGACTCTGGTAGTAACCAGTTCTATTCCTCTAGAGGGCAAGACTTCCGTAGCCATAAACCTGGCTATAACTTTAGCCTCAGCTGGCGAGAAGGTTCTTCTTGCTGATGCAGATTTGAGGGCCCATAAGATCCATAAAGTTTTCAAGTTAGACGCGGCTCCCGGCCTTGCCGACCTCTTTATAGCTGAGAAAAGCCCCAAAGATGTGATACATAGTGTAGAGGGAGTGGATAATTTGGATCTTCTCACCAGTGGTTCTCTGCCTCCCAATCCCTCGGAGCTTCTGAGCTCTTCCCAGATGAAAAAGTTGATCTTAGAGCTTAAAAAAGAATATGACCGAGTACTGTTTGACTCTCCTCCTCTTCTTGGAGTAGCCGATCCCTCTATTTTGAGCTCAAATGTAGATGGCATCCTCCTGGTACTGGCAGCAAATGAAGTAGATGGACAAGCTGTCCAAAAAGCTAAAGAGTCACTTGAAAAAGTAAAAGCTCACATTTTAGGGCTCGTTTTAAACAAAGTAAAACCTGAACACTTGGGCTACGGAAAATACTATTATTACTACTACTCCCACGATGAAGAATAGAATTAACAAAATGAAGGTAATGACCATCTTTGGCACCCGTCCCGAGACTAATAAAGATGGCTCCAATGATACCATCATCGATGCTCTACTTATGATCTCCCTTTTCCCATAATCCAATATTGACACAGGTTATAAATTTCCGGAGATGTATGAGTTTAGAGATAGGTTAGTGAAAGAACGGGATCTGGATTTAATGGTGGCCAAAAATGAGAAGACAATAAAGAAAGGTATGGGTCCAGGAAAAGGAAAATTTGAATGCTGTACCAGATTAAAGACTCAAGCCTTAAAGACGATATTAGAAAAATATAATTTTGATGCCCTATTCCTAGCCATAGGAAGAGATGAACACGGGATAAGGGCCAAGGAGAGATAGACGAGATAGTAGGCGGAATTTCACAGGGAATGGACGACAATGATTGTCTAACAATGCTTTTCGACGATGGCCTTGAATTACTAGATAAACATATAAATATCAATTATTTCCTGGAGGAGAAGGGATAAATATAAGGGCCAAAAGCCTGGGGGGAAAGACGTCTATGCCGGTAAACTACACAGGGCGATGCTTTTTACAAAATTCGGCAGAAAGCCCCACGCCTTGGCCTTGGGGATGAATGGCGAGAGTTATTAGGGGGTGAAACCCCGTAATTCTTGCTTTTTAGGATACTCTATCCCTTGTGGGCCGGGAGGATGTCGCTCGTAAAAGGCATGTTTGACAAGCACATAGTTCCTGCCAGTCCCTGCGTAACCGATGTAATTGAGGTAATAGATAGAATTAGAGAATCATAAGATTAAACTTGTTTTTTGATTTTGACTTTGTTTTTACCTAGGATCTAAGACATCGGACTTCGGACAAGGTTTTTCCAGAAGTTTGAATGCAAAAGATTATGCCAGTCATCAGTACTCGCCCAGAGGCCATCAAATTAGCCCCGGTGATAAAGGAAGTGGAAAGATATCCAAAAATTCGAGAGAAGTTTTTCTTTAAGAAGGGATGAGGTAAAAATTGTCGAGCTTGCTAAAGTTGTCAGGGTAAACGAAGAAAGATGAAGATGTTTGTTACTGGAGGGGCGGGATTTATAGGCTCCCATGTTGTAGATGCGTTGATACAGAGAGGTAACAAAGTTATTGTTTATGACAATCTTAGTTCTGGCAAGAAAGACTTTATGAGTCAGCATTTTGGCAGAAGAGAATTTAAATTTATCCAGGCGGATCTTTCAGACATAGAAAAACTAAAAAATGTAATGAGAGGTTGTGAATGCATTTTTCACTTTGCTTCCAATCCTGATATAGCCAGAAGCATGGTAGAAACAGATCTAGACTTACGAGAAGGTACTATCCTGACCTACAATGTCCTTGAGGCAATGAGAGTTAATAATGTGAGAAAGATACTCTATTCTTCTGGAAGTGGAGTTTATGGAGATGTTGGGGCTGTAGCTATTCCAGAGGATTACGGCCCCTTACTTCCCATATCTATGTATGGGGCAAGTAAACTAGCATGTGAGGGAATGGTAAGTGCTTTTTGTCATATGTTCAATATGCAGGCGTGGATATTTAGATTTGCCAATGTCGTAGGAGCTCGGCAAACTCATGGCGTTTGCCTTGATTTTATAAGAAAACTAAAGAAAAATCCCCAACAATTAGAAATCCTCGGTGACGGTACTCAGTCCAAATCCTATATCTATGTGAGAGATTGCCTGGAGGCGATGTTGTTCATTATGCAGGAAGCTAATGAAAAAGTTAATATTTATAACGTTGCCACTGATGATTATCTAGATGTAACCTATATAGCTAATATAGTGATTGAGGAAATGGGCTTGAACAGTGTGCAATATAAATATACCGGCAGTGATAGAGGTTGGAAGGGAGATGTTCCCCTGGTAAGGTTTAATTTGAATAAGGTCCATAAATTAGGCTGGAAAGCTAGATATACATCTTCTGAGGCGGTACGTCTTTCTGTGAAAGAGATATTAAGATTGGATTAAGATATGCAGGTCGTGATACTTGCAGGGGGATTAGCTACAAGATTAAGACCTTTAACGGAAAGAGTTCCCAAATCTATGATTCGCATAAATGAGAAACCTTTTCTTGAGTATCAAATCGAACTTCTTAAGAAGAATAGAATTACTAATGTTCTTCTTTGCACTGGTCACTTAGGTAGCCAGATTAAAGATTATTTTGTTGATGGGGAAAAATTTGGGGTGAGGTTAGAGTATAGCGAGGAAAAAGAGGAGCTATTAGGCACGGGAGGAGCTTTAAAAAAAGCGAAAAATCTTCTTGAGGATGAGTTCTTTGTTATGTACGGGGACTCCTACCTCATCCTTGATTATCAAGAAATAGCCGGCTATTTTCATAAGTTTAATAAACTAGGCTTAATGGTAGTTTACAAGAACTATAATGAATTTGATAAAAGTAACGTAGTGGTCAAAAATGGATTTGTCAAACTCTATGACAAAAGAGATTCAAGCCCTGAAATGATCTATATAGATGAAGGGATTTCTATCTTAAGAAAGGAGATTCTGTCTGATTTTCCCTCCCATACTCCCTTTCTTCTCGATAAAATCTTTCAAAGGCTTATATCAAAAGGAGAGCTTTTGGCTTTCGAGACTAAACAGCGTTTCTTTGAAATAGGTTCTTCAGAAGGGTTGAGTGATTTCAAAAAACTAATATTGAAAAAGGAGGGCATTCCTGGATGATTATAACCAGAACGCCGGTGAGGATTTCTCTGGGTGGTGGGGGGACAGATCTAGCCTCTTATTATTCTAAACACGGAGGCTTTTTGGTTGCCGTAGCTATAGATAAGCATATTTTTGTCACGGTTAACAAGCGATTTGAGGATAGTTTTCGCATCAGCTACTCAAAGACTGAGATTGTAGATAACATTAAGGAGATACGACATCCCATTGTCAGGGAAGGATTAAGATTACTTGACTATGAGAGAGGACTGGAGATAACTACCATTGCCGATGTTCCGGCCAATACCGGCCTGGGAACCTCTAGCAGTTTTACCGTTGGCCTACTGAATGCTTTGCATACCTATAAGAGGGAATCTATCACTATGAAGGCTTTAGCCGAAGAGGCCTGTAAGATTGAAATAGATATTTTAAAAGAGCCCATAGGAAAACAAGACCAGTATATGGCTGCCTTTGGTGGAATCGTCTGCCTTACTTTTGATAAGAATGGTGAGGTTACAGTGACGCCCCTGAATATCTCTCCTGATACCATAGATGAATTAGAAAGACATATTATGCTCTTTTATACCGGTATCAGAAGAAATACTGCGGATGTTCTTTCCGAACAGAATAAAGCAAGCGAAAAAGACGATAGAAAAGTAATAGACTGCCTGCACGGGATTAAGAAGATTGGAGAAGAAGTCAAGGTAGCCTTAGAATCTGGCAATGTGCGTCGGTTTGGCGAGCTCTTGGATCTTCACTGGCAGACCAAGAAAAACATATCTAATAAAGTGAGCAGACCTGAGATTGATAAATGGTATGCCTTAGCCAGGGAGAACGGCGCTCTGGGAGGAAAGATTATGGGTGCCGGGGGAGGGGGATTTTTTATGTTCTACGTAGAGGACGATAAAAATAGACTCAGGCAGGCTATGAAACGAGAGGACTTAAGGGAGATGCGGTTTAAGTTTGATTTGGAGGGATCGAAAGTATTGGTCAATTTCTAGTCTGGAGGTGGAAAATGGGAAAAAAGGTCAAGGATTATATTGATGAGTATTTTTCCAAGATGAATAATTTAATACGGGAAATGCCTGAGGATAAAATTGAGGAAGCGATTGAAACTTTATACAATGCCTGGGAGAAAAATGCTCAGATATTCATTATGGGAAATGGAGGTTCTGCTTCCACAGCCTCGCACTTTACCTGTGATCTGGCTAAGGGGACAATTGTGGAAGATAAAAAGCGATTCAAGGTGATTAGTTTAGTAGATAATATTCCTCTTGTTAGCTCCTGGACAAATGATAGCGGATTTGGTTCCATTTTTGCGGAACTGCTTAGACCCTGGCTCAAAGAAGGCGATGTTCTTATAGGTGTGTCCGTGCATGGAGGCTCTGGCAAAGGTGAGGCTGGACCCTGGTCACAGAATCTGGTAAAAGCTATGAATTTAGCTAAAAAAAGAAAGGCAAAGATTATTGGTTTCAGTGGCTTTGGTGGTGGAGCAATGAAAGAGATGGCTGATATTTGTATCACCATACCCATTAATTCTGAGCCCTTAGGGACACCTCTGGTGGAGTCCTTTCATGTAGTGCTCCATCATTTAGTTTGCTCTGCCCTAAAGCAGAAAATTGAGAATAGCTAATGAATAAAGCAGTATTCCTCGATCGTGATGGTGTAATCAATGCTATGGTTTATGATGCCGATTATGGATTTGTTGATTCACCAACCAATCCAGATCAGTTTAAACTTTTACCCAGAGTAGGTGAGGCAATTAAGCGCATCAATGAAATGGGATTTCTGGCTCTAGTCATCTCCAATCAGCCCGGCATTGCCAAGGGTAAATTCACCCTTAAAATATTAGAAGCAATGGATAAAAAGATGAAAGAGGAACTGGCCCGATATGGTGCTCACCTGGATAAAATATATTATTGCCTCGATTATCCAGAGGCTATTATAAAAGAATATAAAAAGAATTCTCCTTATCGCAAGCCAGAGCCAGGATTGCTGTTGAAAGCAGCCGAGGAGTTCAAGATAGATCTAAGATCTTCTTATATGATTGGTGACGGGCTCATTGATGTTCAGGCAGGAAAGAGGGCTGGGTGTGAGACTATTCTTTTAGGAAGACTAAAGTGTGATTTATGTAAATTGATGGAAGACCTAAAGGCAAAGCCAAGCTTTATTGTGCCCAATTTGGCCAAAGCAGTGAAATTAATAGAAAAACTGGAAGGAGAATGAGGTGAAGATATTTATTGACAGCGCAGATCTAAAAGAGATAGAAAAGTATCTTTCCTGGGGTATTTGTGATGGGGTAACAACCAACCCTACTATTTGCTTAAAATGTGGAGTCACTGGAGGAACGAAGGGAATAAAAAAAAGAACAATAGAAATTGCTAAGATGATTCATCCTCGTCCGGTAAGTGCTGAGGTAACCAATGATAAAGTTGAAGAAATCATTTCTCAAGCTACAGAATATAGCAGGTGGGCGGAGAACATCGCGGTAAAAGTTACCATCACTGATAGACAAGGTAACTCTCTTTTGCGTGCCATTTATGAGTTAGTTAGCCAGGGAGTGCGGGTTAATGTGACCACAATGACAACTTTTAATCAGGCAATTTTGGCCGCCAAAGTAATTAAAGCAGGCCAGGAAAAGAATCCAGGGGTAAAAAATCCAAATTTTATTAGTATTTTTGCCGGACGGATTTCGGAAGAACATGGTGTGGAACAAGCTATGCGAGTGCTAAAAAATACTCGGGAATGGCTAGATTTTCATAAGTTCGAGGGAATAGAAATTATTGTTGGTTCTGTAAGGAGCCGGGAGAATGTAGAATTATGGTCTCGAAGTGGAGCGCATATTCTCACCATACCTCCTCAGGTAATTTCTCAATGTCTTCTAGCCGCCCGAACCAAAGAGACTGTAGATCAGTTTTTAACCGATGCCCAAAGAGCACTGGAAGGACTAAGGGACAGATAAGTTTTATGAAGATAGGAATATTAGGAGGAGGACTGACAGGGCTAACCATAGCCCTCCACCTTCAAACTGATTTCGACGTTTTAGAGAAAAATGAGGAGTGTGGTGGTCTATGTAGGAGTATGCAGGAAGAAGGTTTTACCTTCGATTATGGAGGAGCTCATATTATCTTTTCTAGAAATAGAGAGCCCATCGATTTTATGGTAAAGACACTCGATGGGAATTGTGTCCGAGGGAGAAGAAATAATAAGATTTTTTTCAAAGGTAGATATATCAACTATCCTTTTGAAAATGGCTTATCAGATCTACCCAAAGAGGACAACTTTGAATGTCTTTATTACTATCTAAAGAATGACTCACCCCAACCTACTAACTTCAAGGAATGGCTTTACTATACATTTGGGAAAGGAATCGCCGAAAAATATCTCATCCCCTATAATGAGAAGATCTGGAATTATCCTGTAGAAAAGATGAGTCTTCATTGGGTCGAAGGAAGAGTCCCTAAGCCTCCCTTAGAAGATGTAATCAAATCAGCTATTGGAATTAAGACAGAAGGCTACAAGCATCAACTCTATTTTTACTATCCTGAATATGGGGGGATACAGGCCTTAATTAAAGCTATGGGAAATAAAATTTCCCATAATATTCTTAAGAATTTTGAGATTAAGAAAATAAGAAAAATAGGTAAAAAATGGATAGTTTGTACCGGCAAAGAGGAAAGAGAGTATGATAAATTAGTCTCCACAGTTCCCATTTTTGATTTGATTAGATCTTTAAATAATGTGCCCGAAGAGGTAGAAAACGCACTAAGCAAGCTAAGGTATAACTCATTAATAACAGTTATGATCGGTTTGGATGTGAATAACCTGTCAGATTTTACTGCTATGTATTTTCGAGATGCAAAAGTTAAATTTCACCGTGTTGGATTCCCTAAGTGCTTTAGCCAACGTAATGTCCCTCCAAAAAAATCTTCATTATTAGCGGAAATTACCTCAAATCCAGGAGATAGAATCTGGGAATTGAGTAACAAAGAAATTATTGATGATGTTATTGAAGAGCTTCATAACCTAAATATAATTAACAGAAATACACTGTGCTACTCCAAAGCGATGAGATCAAAATATGCCTATGTGGTGTATGATCTGGATTATTCCAGGAACATTAAGATAATCAAGGACTACGTAGCTAAACAAGGCATTATCTTATGTGGTCGATTTGCTGAGTTCGAGTATCTAAATATGGATGCTTGTGTGGAGAGAGGACTGGAAATTGCTAAGTTGATGCACAAGTCTATGTAGGGACACGTGAATATACAAAGCAGAGCATTTAAAAATTTCGTTTCTCTTCTTGTTGGTCAAGTAATAAGTCGTATATTTACTTTTTTTGTTGTTATTTATTTGGCTCGTGTTTTAGGAGCAGCAAATTTTGGAAAGATTGGTTTTGCACAGACAATTCTCGCATATTTTGGGGTAATTGCCAACTTAGGTACAATGACTATAGGCACGCGAGAAATAGCACAAAATAGAGAAAGGATAAATGAGTATGTTAATACCATAACCTCACTACGTTTAATGCTAGCAACATTATCTTTCTTGTCTCTCCTTATATTTGTTGCTTTAATTCCAAAGCCCACCGAGATCAGACACTTAATTATTCTTTATGGACTCTCTTTATTTCCATTTTCCTTACTTCTTGAATGGTTATTTCAAGGTATTGAGACTATGGAATTTATCTCGCTTTCTCGGATTTTAAGTCAGTTTTTCTATTTTGCTTTGGTTTTTCTATTAGTAAAAAATGCTGGTCAATTACAAGTGGTTCCAGTTTCATGGCTAATAGGAAATTTGATAGCCTGCGGATTTCTTCTTTATATCTTTAACAAGCGATCCAATAAGATAAAATTAGAAATTGATTTCCTCTTCTGGAAGAAATTTTTAAAACATGCCATTCCAATAGGTATATCACTAATTCTGGTGCAAATTTATCATGGTTTTGACATAATTATGTTAGGATTCTTGAAAGGAGATAAGGCTGTAGGAGTATATAATGCTCCTTGGAAGTTATTTTCCTTAGCTATGCAAGGTGGAGGTCTAGTTACAGTGGTGGCTTTTCCTATGCTTTCAAGTTATTATCGAGGTAATCAAGACGATTTTAGAAATGTTTGGAACAGATATAGAAATATTTCTTTTTTTTTTGGGGCAATGGGATTAATAGTAGGAACATTTTTTGCTGAACCAATCATTTTGTTTTTATATGGAAGAGAATATATTGGAAGTATTTGGCCTTTTAGAATATTATCATGGGCTTTTGCTGTATTGTGTATAAATGGCCCGTACGGTCAACCTTTACTGGTAGCAAAATATGAAAAGACAATTTTGCTTATAACATTAATTACTGCTATAACAAATGTTTTGGCGAATATAGTTATGGTACCCCATTGGGGGGCAGTTGGAGCAGCTATAGCATATTTTATAACGCAAGTTATGGCAACTAGTTGGGTTATATTTTATTTTTATAGAAAGGCTATACTGCCCAAAGAACTTAGTTATACAAAAAATAGGGGATTTTAGTGTTTAGTTGCTATAAATCATTAATATCAACTGATGCTATTTGTTCCATTTGTAATAAGATAAGCCGCAGGCATCTAGTGGATCAAAGAGGTGAATATAAAATATATAAGTGTAGCCAATGTAAAGGAGTATATAGTGTTCCCATGAAGGCACTAAGTCCTGAGGAATATGAAAAGTGCTATACTAAAGGGGATGAGGTTCTCAATAACTACAGGAGACTTATTTCGCTTTCTCCCGAGCTAGCAATTAATAGAGCTAGAAATTATAAAACTTGTCAGTTATTGATGAATTTTCTAAAAGAAATTTCCCAAGATAATATACCTAAAACATTATTAGATATTGGATGTGGAACGGGGATATTTCTTTATTTAGCTAAGGAAATGGAGTTTGAAGTATATGGGATAGACCAAGCAAAAGAAGCAGTTCATTATGCTAAAGAACGATTGGGCTTAACAAACGTTATACTAGGAGGTGTTGGTAGTATTTTGTCTCAATGGAGAAGCAAATTTGATGTTATAACATGTATACAAATTCTAGAACATGTGGAAAATCCTCGAAAGTTCATTTCTGATATTTCCGAACTTCTTGCACCTGGTGGTGCTTTAATAATAGCTGTACCTAATTATAATAGATTAAAGTTGACGAAACAAATGTGGGATTGTCCGCCACACCACTTGACTAGATGGAGTGCAAACAATCTGGAACTTTTTCTCCGCAATCAGGGTTTTGATAAAGTGGTTATAAAAACTACTGCCGTTGATCCTGAATTTCTCTGGTCTGTTTTAATACCCTTTTCATTCCCGAAACGTTGCCGAGAATTTATCAAAGAAAAAGAATACGGGATACATAAGCAAATTGCAGATTTATCGGACTCCACTTCGGAAAGAATCCCTGCACTATTAATCAAGTTTCTTGTCAATCTACCTCGCAATGCTTGTAAGAGAATTATATATATAATTTCCATTTTATTTAAGCCATTCTTTAAAAAACGAGGATTTGATATTGTAGCCTGTGCCCAGAAAGACTAACTAAAATACGTGAATTATCAAATGAAAATACTTCATATGGGTTATGGTTCTCCCTCTTTTTATGGAGGGGGAGTAATGAATTATACAATGTCTTTAATGGAAGAACAAATGAAGTTTGGGCATAGAGTATTCTATTTTTGTGTTGGAAGATACAATTTTCTTTGTCCAATTTCATATATTAAGCGCTGGCATCTCGGACATATAGAGATATTTGAATTAGTAAATCCCTCTCGATTAGTAAATAAATATGGACTACCTTTAGAAGAATGTGCGAATCTTCCTGTTGAGAAAGCCTTTCTGAAAGTGCTAAGAAAGGCTGAACCAGACATTATTCATATTCAAGAGTTATCACCGTTTTGTGGTTCTATTATTGATATAGCAAGAAATGAGGAAGTACCATTAACTTATAGCTTACATAATTATTGGCCTATTTGTCCTCAAGTGGAGTTATTAGACGAGAATGGGGATATTTGTACTAATTTCAAAGAAGGACGTAAGTGCGTTGAATGTAGAGTGCGTATTCCTACGAGTCCAACAAGGATAATGGCACGTGCGTATATTAAGGGTACAAGATTTTATCTACCAGCCAAAAGAGTATTTCAAATTTTTGCCCGTATGAAAAAATTAGCCAAAAGCGAAAAACCTTTATTGCCATCATTAAAATATAATTTTTCATTGGCTCCTTATTTCTACTATAGAAGATATTTTTTTGTAGATAGACTCAACAAGTTAGATTCAATTATTGCAAATTCACAAAGAGTGAAGGAGATTTATGTATCTATGGGGGTAGAAAAGGAAAAGATTCATGTTTTATATCCAATAAACAGAGTGGTAGATTCCATTAAGCCTAAAACATTTCGAGGGAACCAATATCCAATAGTATTTGGGTTCGTAGGAGGAGCTAGTTTTCATAAAGGTATCAATATTTTGATAAATGCGTTTAGACAAATAGGCCAAAACAGGTCCAAACTTATTATTTATGGTGTATCGAAGGAATCACCGCGATTACCTTATTTGCTAGAAATTTCTCGAGGTTTAAACATAGAATTTCGTAATAGCTTTAAAGAAAATGAGAGACAACAGGTGTTGGAGGAAATAGATGTTGGGGTCATACCTTCTGTGTGGGAAGAAACACTTGGTATAGTAGGCATTGAATTCTTAAAAGCAAGAATTCCAGTAATTGGGAGTAGAATTGGGGGCATTCCGGAATACATTGATGAGGGGAAAACAGGTTACTTATTTGAGCCTAGAAATAGTAGAAAATTAGCGGAGAAGATGAAATTGTTTATAGATGATCCTAATCTTATATTGGTAATGCAACATCATATTAAACCGCTGGGAACATTTTCTCAACATATAAAAGAAGTCTTGGATGTCTACTCCGAAATTGTCAATTCTTCCTGCAAGAGATAAAAAATGCGAAAAAACTTATTACAAATACTTGTTTGTCCAGAATGTAGAAATAATCAATGGAAGTCAAAGATAACTAAATATGACAAACATGAGGTTATCAATGGTGAGCTTCAGTGTACTCACTGCAAACTAGTATATTCCATTTTAGAGGGTATACCACTGATGGTCACTGAGCATCAATTTGTACAATCAGATGTTTACTTTAATAAAACCGAAGACCTAAAGAAACATTTTGAGGTTAGAGATGCCAACCTTAAATACCATAATGAGGCAGCAGATCTATATGAAAAAGATATTTCTGCTGGTCAGTTTAGCCAATTTAACCAGTCAAGAATCGAAAATATTATTAAGGATATCAGCCGAGGGACATCAACTGATTTCTTTCTCGATTTAGCCTGCGGAACAGGCAACGTCCTGAAATTTGGGAAAAAGTATTTCCATACCGCAGTCGGCGTTGATATTTCAGTAAATATGCTAAGAATTGCTAAATCTCGTAAACTGGAAGTAATTCAGGCTGATGCAGTGAGGTTACCCTTTGCGTCAAACACTTTTGGAGCCATCTCCTGCTTTTCTGTACTTCATCATGTTTATGATCAATTTCCAATTTTTAAGGAAATCCATAGAGTCTTGAAAAAAGGAGGAATTCTATACACAGATTGGGATCCTTTGAAGAGAGAATCGTTGGAGAAAATAGGATTAAGGTATCAGTTATATTTTCTTTTGAGATATTTTTATAGAAAGATGAAATTATTATATCGGCAAATCTATCCTAGAAAATTATTTTCTGAAGCTCCAATGGACACTTGTAATTTCCGCGAAATTTGTCCTCAGACAAAGGAAATATATAAATTAGCTGAATATCATCATCCTAGCAATGGTCTCGGCAAAGATGGTATAGATTTTGAGGTTATGAGGAATTATTTATTGGGATTTGGATTTACAGATATAAGAGATTTCTATCATTGGAATGGCAAAAAATTCTTTGATCTGCCTATATATTGGAGGGTTAGGGTTCGCGTCTTACAACTTTTTGGTTATTACCCAATACCATTTGCTGAAAATATAATGATTTTAGCTAAAAAGGAATAAGCCGGGATGAATAGTGCAGACGTAGCGAAAGAAGACCACCTTGTTACTATCATTATCCCCAACTGGAATGGAAAGCATTTCCTCCGGACCTGTTTAAATTCAATATTCGAGCAGATTTACAAAAACTTTGAAGTGAGTGTAGTGGATTGTGCCAGTAGCGACGGAAGCACTGATTTTGTTAAAGAGAAATACCCTCAGGTAAGACTCATAGAATTAAAAGAGGATAAAGGCCCTCCTCGTGCTATAAATTTAGCTGCTCAGGAGGCAAAAGGAGATTATGTTTTGATATTGAATAATGATGTAATCCTGCCATCCGTTCTTCTAGGAAAGATGGTTTGTGAGTTAGAAAAGGACGAGAATTGTGTAATTAACCCAGTGCAATTAGATTGGGATGGAAATTATGTAAGTTCAGGTCTAGAGTCAGCAACATTGGGATTATCAAAAATTTTCAAGGTAAGAGGAGAAAGTCCGTTTTTTTCAAATACAGCGTGTTGTATGACTTCTAGAAGAGTTTTGCTTGAGAATCCACTTAATGTAAATTTCTTTTTATATGAAGATACTGAATGGGGTTGGCGTCTGCATTTAAGAGGGATTAAATTGAAAGTTTTATTTGGTTCGTTTTTCCTCCATAAATATGCGGGGAGCATAGGCAATGCTTCACCAAAACAAGCTTTTTTCGTAGGTCAAAGCTTTATTGCAACTAACTTTATTTGCTTCAGATCGATATCCCTCATTATTTTGTTGCCACTATTATTAATAAGTTTTATTAGAAGCGGTTTAAGTTGGCATAAAAGAGGTTCTAAGCTCTTGAAATTGTATTTTCTCGGCAGTCTTAATTTCTTTAAGAAATTAGATTTATTTGTTAAGGACAGAAGAAAAGTTCAGAGAAATAGGCTGATTAGTGACTTGGAAATTCTAAAAATTATAATCGGAAGTAAGAGTTTTGAAAGAGAAGCTAAGGAGCAATGGCTCTCAAATCATAGGAAATTAACAACATCTGAAGATGCTTTTTTTCTTCAACAGTAAAATTTACCTAACCAGTTTCATACCCTACAGGGAAAATGATGGTAAATATAAGCATTCGCAGAAGAGAATTATATAGCTTTTTGAATATTCTACGTAGCCAATATTGAGTATTTTAGGTTTAAGAACGCTGTTAAGGTATGCGATACTTTTCTGTCTTGTAGTAACTCTGAACGGAGCTGATATTGGAATACTTCTAAGAGAGAAAAATATAATCAACGTTGCAGTATGTCTAACAAAATTTGTTGAATATGTCACTTGTGGTCTTTACGTTATATTGACAGAGAAAATAGGAGATGTATCTGGAATAGCCGGGAAAGAAAAAATCGATGAAGTTGTAAAAAGTTCATTAGAGGAAAGCGAGATGAAGTCAGTAGTGAATAAAATCTTGGCAAAGAGGGTGGAAATTCAGAAAAAAGGAAATAAAGAAAGAATCGCACAGTTTGTACAAGCTAAATATAGTTGAAAAAACTTAATGGCTACATTTCGGAAAAACTTATGAATATTTATTTAAGAAAACCGGTTTAGAATAATGAAAATACTTATGCTTGTGAATTGGAGAATTCACTATTTATCTAAAGATAGGGAAGACATTCAACCACCAGACAAATTTGTAGAAGGCCATAAATACTGGTTTTTTAGACATTGGCAAAGTAGCAATGTTCAGGTAGATGTTATAGATTGTATAAAGTTACCATTCTTTTATTACATCGAGAAGGAAAAGCTAAAGTTCTATATATTCCAGTCTATTAAAGGATTAATAAGATCTAAGAAGTACGATCTTATAATTTCTCATGGAGCTCAGAGTGCGGTTTTCTTGGCTTTTATGCGGAGTTTCATTAACAAAAAAGACCCTCCTCATATTGTAATAGATGTTGGTTGTTTTAACGGGGGAAGAGATGGCAAGATCGAAATTTCTCTCATTAAATTTGTGGCAAGATCCTTAGCTGGAGTAGTATATCATGCTTCCATTCAAAGGGAATATTACAGAACACATTTACCCTTTTTGTTAAAAAGGAGTCGATTTATTCCTTGTGGGGTTGATACCGAATTTTTTCAGCCCCTGGATATTGAAAAAGATGATTGTGTAGTTTCTATAGGATATGCGAAAAGAGACTACCATACTCTTTTAAAGGCGTGGAGGAAACTCTCTTCCGTAGGCACAAAATTGAAAATTATCGGCATCAATAACTCTCAAGAGTTAGATGTGACAGATTTTTCTTCTGATGTAGAACTATTCGGTATGGTTCCTATAAATAAACTGAAGGATATAATCGCAAAATCAAGATTTGTTGTTCTCCCACTACCATATTATAAACATGCCTATGGACAGATGACTTTGCTTCAGTGTATGAGTATGGGAAAAGTGGTAATTGTTACAAAAACACCCAGTACAGTAGATTACATTGCAGATGGTAAAAATGCATTATTTGTGCAGCCATACGATGTGGATGATATGAGGAGAAAGATAGAATTTTTGTTAGCTAATTCTTTGCTCGCCATAACGTTAGGAAAAGAAGCAAGGAAAGCTGTGGTGCGAAGGTTTAATGAGAAAATTATGGCTCAAAATATTTATAACTTCATCTGTGAAGTAATCAGATGCTAAAGCAAGAATATACGAATTGTAATCTCTGCAGTAAGGATGACAATATTTTGTGTTTTCAAGTAGAAGAGAAGATTACTGGGGCAAGAGAGAAATTTAGAGTTGTAAAGTGTAGAAATTGCGGATCGGCATATGTTAATCCGAGGCCATCGAAAACTATTATGTCAAGGTATTATCCTAAAGAGGATTATTATGCTTATCGTCCCTATGAGACCGAAAAAAAATCGTTTAAACAAAGGATTAAGGAAATAATAATGGAACATATTGGTAATTATCCGAATAAAAACGAGGAAAAGTTTTGGGTAAGATGGATAGGAAAGTTTATAGCCCAAACGTGGAAAAATAGTGTAAGTGTAGTTGTTCCTTATAAAAAGGGAGGAAGGGTCTTGGATTTAGGATGTGGAGCAGGAAACCTGTTGGATTGGTTAAAGAGACACGGCTGGCAAGCATACGGAGTAGAAATCTCTAAGCAAGCAGTAGAATACGGAAAAAAACACGGATCAAATATATTTAATGGGGAACTAGTTGAGGCTAAATTTCCTCAAGAATTTTTCGATGCTGTTGTGATTAACCAAGTACTCGAGCATCTTTATGATCCCAAAGGGATCTTATGGGAAGTCTATCGTGTATTAAGGCCGGGTGGGCTACTGATTGTAGGAGTTCCTAATATTGAATCTTATGAAAGTAAAGTTTTTGGAGAGTATTGGAGTCCATTAGATATTCCTAGGCATCTCTACCACTTTTCTTACGAGACTTTAAAAACTATGCTTCAAAACGCGGGCTTTATCGTCGGAAAAATGGTAGGGAAAACTTTTTTCATTCCTTATTCTAATAGAGCAAGCTTAAACTCTTTAAAACAAGGAAGGGACAAATGGAAGTTGCTTGTGTGTTTCCTTAAAGTCTATTTCTGGAAGTATATTCAATATATTTTTTCTAACCGAAAAGACCTCTTTGGGGAATTTATCACGTTTTATGCGAGGAAAAGATAAAACAAGAGATATTGCATAAGAGTAATAGAGAATGGTTGACAACATTATTCTAATTTTGTTTCTTTCCACGCTCGGTATTTCCTTTGCGGCTATTATTCTTACGCACTGGGATTGGATGCCAGTAATGCTGCTGCCAATTCTGTGGTATATGCCGCGACAAACAGCTTCAGGCGGTCTATTAGAAAATTATCTAATTCTAAGGTGGACAACCGTTTTTATTATACCTTTAATTATCTTTATCCAATTTATTAAAGTGACTGAAAAGTCGCAATCTCTGAAACTAAGTAATATTGCATTACCTTTAGGAATATTTATAGTTTTTTCTGTTTGTTCAGCAATTTTCAATAATGTTACACCTTTTGAGCTCTTAGGAAGTTTAATTCTATATATCAGATATCCATTGCTCTTTATTGCTTTTATTAACATGGACATTCCAAAGAACGTTGTGAAAGTTTTTTCTCGGCTCTTTTTATTTCTTGTCGCAATACAAATTCCTGAATGTATTTATCGCTATGCAGTATTAGGCGTTAAATGGGATCATATTTCATGGACAATGGGACCATGGGGTACTTTAGACCTCGGGGTTTACATGATTTATGCAGTTGCCTTGGTTATCGCATTTAGTCTTACAAAAGGACTCAAATGGAGCCATTTTGCACTTTTCGCTCTTTTCTTTATGATAGCTTTGCTCGGTGAGATCAAAGCGTTCATTTTTTCGGCTCCAGTTGTTTCTGTATTTACTGTTTATGCTGTGTTACAACAAAAACAAGTACCAAATCAAAAACAAGGATCAAAGCGTCTACTTGCAGTATTATTACCAGTGTTTTTTTTAATTTTGTTCTATTGTTGTACCTCTGGTATCTGGGAAAAAATCCACTATGGTAGCAGCAATACTCTTACATCCTCCCTGCAAAATCTTCTAGCGATTCTTAAGCATCCGTTATCGTTTGTACAGAGCGATGAAATGGCCTATTCTATGCCTAGAATTAGTGGCGGTGTATTTATTTGGAACTACTTGAGAAAAGACTGGCATATGTTAATGTTTGGTTTAGGTTCAGGTAGTGCACTTGCTGGTACTTTTTTGGGAAGGCCCGGAAAACTATTTGAAATGTTAGACAGTTCTCCCCTGTATTTAAATCAAATAGGGGCAATTTTAGCAGAAGTGGGCATAATAGGATTATCTCTTTATTTCTGGATGTTAATAAGGCTATTACGCACGATACTGAGAGCGAACATCTCAATTGAAGATACTAATCTACGCATCCTTTGTGCAAGTTTAGTTGGTATGTGGGTTTTCTATGCCGTTCTCGGTCCTTTCTATGATTTAGTTTGGCGACACGATGCTCCCAACTACATTTTCTACTTTTTTGCCGCAGTTATATATAATTATTTGCAAAATAAACATACATTTTTAAGTCATCCAAAATAAGTCTGGATAGTGAGTTGGAATTTGTGCCAGATTTCATAGAATCTATACAATGATAGTGAATATTCTCCTGGTTAACAAATTTTTTTATCTTAGAGGTGGTAGTGAGAGAGTATTTCTTGAGGAAGCAGATTTACTGAAAAGGAATAGGCATCAGGTAGCTTTCTTTTCTATGTTTGATAAAAGAAATTTATCTTGTCCTCAAAGTAAGTACTTTATTGACCATATAGACTATGAAACACCTGTAAAAAATATTAAACCTAAAATCTTACAGAGTCTGAAAATGCTTTATTCTTTTGAAGCAAAGGAGAAAATAGAGGAACTACTAAATGATTATCAAATAGATATTGCTCATCTGCATAATATCCATCACCAAATATCTCCATCAATTTTAGATGTGTTTGTAAAATATAAGGTGCCAACTGTAATGACGTTACACGATTATAAATTAGTTTGTCCTTCATACTCTATGCTTACGGACGGAAAACCTTGCGAGAAGTGCAAGAATGGAAAGTATTTTTGGTGCTTTCTTAAAAAGTGCACCAAGGATTCTTATGCGAAAAGTTTACTTAACGTAGTAGAAATGTACCTGCATCATAAAATTCTTCACATTTACGACAAAATAGATGTTTTTATCTCTCCAAGCATATTTTTGAAGAAAAAACTAAAAGAAGTGGGATTTAAAAAAGAGATAGTTCATTTGCCTAATTTTATTAATGCAAAAGATTATTTGCCAAAGTACAGCTTCAATGAGAAGATAATTTGCTATTTTGGAAGACTTTCGGAAGAAAAAGGGCTTTTTACACTGCTTGAAGCGGTGAAAGGAATAGATATAAAATTAAAAATTGTTGGTGATGGGCCAATAAAAGAAAATTTAAAGTTTAAAGTGAAAAGTGAAAAATTAGATAATGTTGACTTTTTAGGATATAAATCAGGGAGAGAATTGGAAAATGAAATCAAACGCTCTATGACGGTAGTTCTTCCTTCTGAATGTTATGAAAATAATCCCAGGATAGTTTTAGAAGCGTTTGTATTAGGTAAACCAGTGATTGGTTCAAAAATTGGCGGTATTCCAGAATTGGTGCAGGATGGGAAGACGGGCTTAACTTTTGAGCCAAGAAACATAAGTGATTTAAGAAATAAGATTGAGTATTTGGTGAACAGTCCCGATAAAATAAGTAAAATGGGAAAAAATGCAAGAAAATTTGTTGAAAAAAATTTTAACCCAGAAAAACATTATCAAGAATTAATGAGAATTTATCAAATGGCGATGGAGAAATACAGATGGAGTTAATGGATAAGCAAGAAAGAGAGCGATTATTCAAACAAGAATTAGCCCGCATTATTGATAGCGTTATTAACCAACGCAAGCCTAAAAATAATACCTTTGGTTTACTGGCTAAGGGGAAAATAAATGAGTGGAGCGATATAACCTTCTTATGATTAAAGATAGCTCGAAAAGGCAAGTCGATAGATGTGTGGAAGTAGCGGAACTAACAGGCCCAAAAGTTGGAGTAGGTCTTTTCATATATAGCCGACGGAATACGAAATTCCTTTAAACGAGAGATTTTCTTTTCTGCTAAGTATTTTAAAAGACGGAAGAGCTTTATATGAGAAAGGACGTTGGAGTATGGCTTAAACATTGCTAAATAATACTTGTACAAGTCCAAGGTTTATTTGTACGATGTGTCCTATTAAAAATTATGGCACTGGCCCGATGGATTAAATTGTAAGCGGCAATAATTACGACCTATAGATGTACGAATAATTGCGGAATTCATATTTATATATGAGGGGCCAAGACAAGAGATGAAAAATATAGTCCAAGGAAGTCTTATTGTAACTTATAGGTGTAATGCTAAATGTCAGATGTGCGAAATATGGAGACATCCAACAAAGCCATCTGAAGAGTTACACCCCAAATACTATGAAAAATTACCTTCAGGTTTGCGAATTAATATCACAGGTGGCGAACCTATGTTAAGAGATGATATTGAGGAGATTTTTGGAATTCTTTACCCCCACGCATATCTTTTGGAATTAAGTACAAATGGTTATTTTACAGATAGAATAATACATCTTGCTGAGAAATATCCGAATATTCTAATCCGTGTGAGTGTTGAAGGATTACCAGGGCTTAATGATAAATTACGAGGTATTCCAAATGGTTTTGACCATGCCCTCAGGACAATTTTAGAATTGAAAAAGACCAAGTGCAAAAATATTGGTTTTTCTATTGTAATTTCGCCACAAAATGTATATGACCTTCTCCCTCTATATGAATTGTGTTGCTATTTAGGAATAGAACTGGGAAATTCAGCAATGCATAACTCATGGTATTTTCACAAAGCGGATAATGTAATAGCAGGTGATAAAAAAGCATGGGAAATAGAAGCTGAATTTATAAAGGTACTTCTACGGTCGCCTCGTAGAGGGACAAAAAATAAGTTGAAAGACTATGCTCGAGCATACTTTAATCTAAGTATCTTGAAAAGGTTACGCGGTGACCCACGGGGTTATCGTCCACCATGTGGAGCAGGAACGGACTTCTTTTTTGTTGACCCCTTTGGAAACATTACTCCTTGTAATGGTTCGGATGAGGAATGGATAATGGGTAACCTAAGGGATAATTCTTTTGAAAATATTATGAATTCGGAAAGAGCTAAAGAAGCAATGAAGAAAGTCAAATCGTGTGAAAAGGAATGCTGTTTTGTTGTTACTGAGCGGCATGATATGGTTCGTAACCTCTGGAAGCCAATTTACTGGATTACGAAAAACAAAATCAAATTAGGATTAAAAATCCTGAGGGATTTTAGCTAATATGGAAATTAATGTCGTTGGTATAAGAGGTTTTCCCAATATTCAAGGCGGTGCAGAAAAGCATTGTGAGGAGCTTTACCCTCGTTTAGTTAAGTTAGGATGTAATATTACGGTTTTTAGCCGAACTCCTTATTTTACGAAGGAAAAGAGTTTAAGAAAATGGAAGGGTGTGAAATTTGTTTATCTCTGGTGTCCTAGAACTAAAAGTCTCGAAGCCGTCATGCACACACTTTTAGCTTCTCTGATTTGTATATTTAAGCGTCCTGATATTGTTCATATACATAATATTGGTCCTGGAATATTAATACCATTGTTAAAAATGGCCAAACTTAAGGTAGTGTTGACATATCATAGCGTCAACTACGAACATCAGAAATGGAGTGAATTTGCCAAAATTGTTTTGAAGATGAGTGAATTTGTAAGTATGAAATTTGCCGATAAAATCATAGTGATTTCCAAAGCGATAAAGAACTTGCTGACAAATAAATATAACAGAGAAGATTTAGAATTAATTTTTAATGGCGTAAATTTTCCAGAAAAGATTTCAACCACAGAGATTCTGGAAAAATACTACCTTTCATCTCGCCAATATGTATTTACCGCTGCTCGTTTTGTGCCTGAAAAGGGACTGCATGACCTAATTGGTGCCTATCAGGAGATCAAAAATCCAGAATTTAAGTTAGTCATAGCTGGCGACGCTGACCATGAAACTATATATAGCAGAAAAATCAAGGCATTAGCAAAGAAGAGTGAAAAGATTATTCTTACCGGGTTTATTTCTGGCAATCCCCTCACTGAGCTTTTTTCAAATGCTGGTTTGTTCGTTTTACCCTCATATTATGAAGGATTACCAATAGCATTATTGGAAGCTTTAAGTTATGGCCTTCCAGTGCTTATAAGTGATATTCCTGCCAACAAGGAAATGCCTTTACCTGAATTTAGGTTTTTCCCGGTTGGGAATATAGATAAACTATCTAAAAAAATGACTGAGTTATTCAAATCTGGGATTCCTGAAGAAGAAAGACAAAGGCAGCAAGAAGTGCTTGTACGAGACTATAATTGGAATAAGATAGCAAAACAAACATTTAAGGTTTATGAAAAAGTGCAAAAGAGTTAGGAACTGCCGAAAAAGAGTAAGACTATTTTTTTTCTCTGGTTGGTCAGGAAAGAATTGATAAAGAAATGGTTCAATTAGTTCGATTGGTTCAACTGGTTCTATTAGTTTGAGTGGTTTAATTGGGTGGAAGAGGCTACACAATGTTTAGAAAGGCGGTATGTTTAGTTTCTTTAATTGCTTTTTACGTTGCTGCTTTATTCTCATCCCTCTTTTTGGCCTACATAATCAGAGAAGAGATTCTTTTTTATATTCATCCTGCTTTCAGAATGACAACCTTTCCCTTTGAGACCTACCTGGTAAACTATCCTTACTTTCTCGGTCTCTGGGTGGTGATTCTTGCTTATGAGAGCCTTTGTACCAAAAGATTTATCCTGGGAGAGGGAAAAGAGGATCAAAGAATTAAGAAGCAAAACAAAAAGCAGGATTAGAGGATTAAAGAGATGAAGATACCCAAAAGTAAAAGAAGAATTAGGTTGCTTTATTTAGCTGTTGATTTTTTCTTTATCTTCCTTTGCTTTTGGTCTTTTTACTTTTACCGTTATTTTAAGGGGAATTTTTGGGATGGGGTTAAGTATTTCTTTTCCCCTCAGTTTAATTCCCTTCCCTTATTTAATGAGTACCTCAGCTTATTTTTCTTCCTTTGTATTACCATTTTTTTCTCCCTTCAAAATTACGGGCTTTATGGAACAACGCGGGGACGTTCACTGACCAATGAGGTATTTTGCGTCTTTAAAGCAGTTGCCTTTTCGAGTATGTTGAGTATCGCCCTTGTCTTTATAGCCAAATTTCACGGCGTTTCTCGCTTAGTATTTTTTCAATTCGTCCTCTCCATAGCATTTTTTCTCTCCATCTGGCGAGTTCTTAAACGCTGGTATGTAGAAGATTTGGTAGCCTCGGGTTATAACAATCAAAATGTTTTAATCGTTGGAGCA
This sequence comes from uncultured Clostridia bacterium, assembly GCA_964543295.1. Classification (GTDB taxonomy): domain Bacteria; phylum Aerophobota; class Aerophobia; order Aerophobales; family AE-B3A; genus AE-B3B. The sequence goes on from CAZIXA010000008.1 coordinate 57,787, forward strand.
GGGCAAGCAGGCAAGTCCTTAGCTCAGGAGTTGTCTAAGCAACAGCATCTAGGATTAAAAGTCATAGGTTTTTTAGACGATCATAGAAAAACTGAAGAGCATACATCCAAAGGAAAAATATTAGGAAAGACGAGCGAGTTAGAAAGAATTGTTAATGAAAAATTTATTGATCAGGTCTCTATTACTTTTCCCCTACAGAGGGGATTAGCAAATAAAATAATATCCCAGGCAAGAAAGTTAGGAGTGGGAGTGAAGATAATACCCGAGTATTTTGAAAACTCTACCAGTAGACTTGATATTAGTTATATAGGTAGGATTCCCCTTCTTGAATATTATGGTAAGCCTGAATTAGAAGCGGAATTGATGATCAAACGACTTATAGATATAGTTTTTTCTTTTGTGGGATTGTTGATTCTTTCACCACTTTTTATAGCAATAGCTATCTTAATTAAATTGGACAGTCCAGGGCCGATATTTTATGTTTCCCCTCGAATAGGAAGAAAAGGAAAAATATTTAAGTTTTACAAGTTTCGTTCAATGTATGCCGGTGCGGAAAAGGATTTAGATAAATTATCAGAGAGGAATGAAAAAGACGGACCTATTTTTAAGATGGAAAATGACCCTCGTGAAACTAAAATAGGAAGATTTATAAGAAAATATAGCATAGATGAGTTGTCACAGCTATGGAATGTGTTAAAAGGGGATATGAGTCTGGTGGGACCAAGGCCTCCTACTCCTTCGGAAATAGACCGCTATAAAGATTGGGAATTAAAAAGGGTAAATGTAATTCCTGGTATGACCTCTCCATATGTAATTCAAGGGAGAAGCAATTTATCCTTCGGGGAATGGGTGAGGTCGGATCTTGATTATATTGAAAACTGGTCCTTAGGGTTGGATTTAAAGATTTTATTAAAAACGGTGCCGGCGATAATAAAAGGGGAAGGAGCATACTAAAAAAGCAGGATTAAAGGATTGGAGGGAAAAAGCAAAAAACTGAAAAGAAGGATTATAGGGGAATGAAGCATGTAAAGGCGGTAATTTTAGCAGCCGGAGAGGGAACCAGAAGAGCTTGCGGGTAGAGGCATTGAGAGTAAATGACCCTACTATTGCCTTAGGAGTCAACACAAGGAAAGACCTTAGGCGAGTGATTCAGATAATGAAGGAGAAAAGGCAGCAACTGAAAAGGCAGGATTAGAGGGATAGAGGATTAGAGGATTAAAAAGCAAGAAAAAGGCAGGATTAGAAAGATAGGATTTTCTTGACAAGGGTCTTTGGTCTGATAGCAGGAGAGGGCGAAGAAATAAATACAAGAATGAATCACCGTTTAAGAGCACATGCTATTGGGATATTATACTGGATTCCTGCCATCCTCTGGATCGTCTTAATTGTTCTTTCCGGCTCCCCCTACGGAGCTTTTCTGGGTAAAAAAGTCCGGCAGCTAACCCATACTTCCTGGATTGTGAAGGGTATATTTCATATAGGAGAATTTGCTATTCTCACTATCCTTGTTTTTGTCGCCCTTAACATTAAAAAGAAGAAGCTAAACTTAGAAAAAGCTCTCCTGTACGCAGTAATTACCAGTTTCGGGGTGGCTTTCTTTTCCGAATTTGAGCAATTCGTTTTTTCCTCTTTTTGTCTATTTGAGTGGAATGATCTGTTTATGAATGTGGTAGGAATAGGACTGATAACTTTACTATTCTACCTTACAGGAGTTAGAGGTTTTTCTTATGAAAGCCTTTCTTCTGGCGGTAGGAGAAGGGACAAGACTAAGGCCTCTCACCAATAAAATTCCTAGGTGCCTGGTCCCCATTAAGCGAAAGTCACTCCTGCACTACTGGCTAAGGTTGTACGAGGGATACGGCATCAGGGAGATGCTGATCAACCTAGGCCATTTGCCTCATCTGGCAAAGGAATTCCTGGATAATGGTTTCTACAGGCTTGAGATTAAGACATTCTATGAGGAAAAACTGTTAGGAAGTGCAGGAAACCATTGGGGCTAATCGGGATTTTGTGGCCGGGGAGGAGCTTTCCTTCTGTGCACTGGAGGACCAGCGTCATTCAGAGCACGCCTTGCTGGTTTTCTTGAGTGATGAAGTTTCCTTGCGATTTTCCTTATATTCCAGCGTTTCTTGAAATACAGTTTTCTAATCCCTTCTTTTCTTCCACCTCGATCATCTCCTTCCTCCGGTAGCTGATGATTTGTTTTCATCAGTGTACCAGATTTTTTGATCAGGTGGTTCCCTTTTACTTTATCACACGCACTACACCCTAAAGATGGTCCCCTTTTATTTTATCACACACACTTTTCATATAATAACCAACTACAACTACTATTATAATTACTAAAATTGTTATCCATAATCCTAATCTACTTGGAGCTATAGGTATTTCTTCTTCCGGAGTTACCACTTCTTCCTCTTCTTCAGGTACTTCTTCTTCAGCTACTCTTTCAATTCTTTTAAATGTCAAATCTCCCTTACCATAACTAATCCCATCTAACGTAATTTCTAAATCATTCACCCCATCATTATCTAAATCAACTTCTTTACTTTCGTCTACCTTCACTGTAACCTCCATTGGATCTGAACTTATTTCTAATACTACATAATCTTTACCAACCTCTTTTACCTTAACTGAATGAGCTACAGTATCAATTGTAAATGTTAAAGTACTATCTTTAGCCATTAACTTACTTGCTCCGTAATCTGTTAGCTCTCCTAAATCAATTGTTTTTCCAGTTCTAACAATTTCCTTAGCAATAGTTGTAGTCGTAAAATAACTTGGTCTTTTATGTACCATAAATGTTTTTGAAACTGAAGCTGAATTTCCAGCATCGTCTGTTGCTGAGTAACTTACTGTGTATGTTCCTATTTCATCTGTGTCTGTAAAACTTTCTCCACACAAAGCTGATACAGATGAACCTTGTGGTTTTGTAACAGTTAAACTAGTAGAAAGTGAGCCATCATAATTATCACTAGAAGAACAAGAAATTACAGTTGAACGTCCTGTATATATTGATGTATCTGATAATAATAAAGAAACTGTTGGAGCTGTATTATCTACTTGAGCTTCAAATGTTATAGTAGGAAAACCTTCATCATAAGTAAAATTTATATAACCAGAAGCATTAGCTTGAAAAGCCTTCCAAAGAATTCCATTTTTATTTACTACAACTTTATCTCCTGATGAAAAATTACCTATTGTATGATTTACTGTTGTCGACGAATTTGAGGCAGATTCGTTCCATTTTTTGTAGATGGTCGTGAAGTTTGAGACTGTTACGTTGATTGAGCTTGAGGATGGATAAATAGACATAATTTTTATTAAATTTATTGTATATGCTCCATGTTCTAAGTTAAGTGACAGCTTATTGGTAACATTACCTGAACTATCAACAATATGCGACATCGAAGAGTTTTGAGACGTATTTTGATAATAATATACCCCGTAATCGAATGAATTAAGTTGGAATTTATTTGTTTTGTATCTTACAATACCATCATCAAAATATGATTGTGGTATTGTTACGTTGGCATTTATTGTAACTGTCTCTGCGTTAGGATTGTAATATGACGAATCTATTTTGGTTTCGGCTCGTATTAATCTCGGATTGCTATTAGGTGTAGTTATGAATGTCGTATTTTTATTTTCCTCTGCAACAAACCATGTATAATTATTATTATTGTCGTCGGTTGTATGGATATAGTAGATACTTTCATTACTTTCAGGATACACTAATCCCTTAACTCGGATCATTGCAGTTTCATTGACTTGAATAGTCACCATACTTGCGTTATTATTAAATATTATTGTATTCACATCGTATTGTTGGGGGTACCTTTGATTGTAAATTTCGGTTTCATACGCAAAACGGTAACCCTTTTCATAGAGGTCTTTTACAATATTGTTGCGAAAATTTCTATTTTGATTATCATTCCCGTGTGTTGATCCTAACAAGGGATAACCTGCATAAAGATAAACTTCATACATCGCATCATATGCGTAAAGAGTGTAGCTGTCGCTAGCATCAAAATCAAAGGCTCTTGGTATGATTGCTGTGTTATTATACATGTTATAAAAGAGGTAATCCTTCGGGAAAGGGTCTCTAAAATTCTCATAGATTAGAAATCCTTTATCAGACCATATATGCATTGTGGTCTCACTTGATGACCAACCAGGTGTTGAATATCCAGGAAATAAACCATGTGTTATTACATGATTCCATGCTTCTGTTATATTACCGGCTAATGTCCCTTGATCATACATATCAATTTCGCTAAGATGGTCATACCCATGTGATTCTATTTCGATATTTCCTCCATATATGTATCCTAGACTATTCCATCTCGAACTGATATCTATTGGTGAAAGTATCCCTTGGCCAGTAGGATCGCCAGAAGGAACATCGTAAGTGAATTTATTTTCTGTGTATTGTGATACATTATTCATAAAATCACCTGTTAAATCTGTGAGATAATCAAACCCACTTTGGCTATGCATGTGACAGGGCATTTGTGCTATGGGCGGCATCGGGACGATCATTACATTAATATAATTACTCAAAAATTTCCACATGCCATAACCAGATGCCCTGAAATACCAATTATAAGCACCAAATGCCGTGAAATCACTAAGAATCATTAACATTAGAACATCTGGATCTCCATTCATGTGTCCTATTGTCATCGATGGATATTTGTCTGAAGAATTTGTTTTGTTTATCACCCATACAAAAATACCATCATCGAAATCATCTGGAAAAGATTCATTATAATCCAACTTTAAATAAGTTAAAGCGGTTGCTGGCCTGTAACCAGTATCGTTTATATTCCGCTCAGAGACCGTTATATTTGTTTGATAGTCAGTACCTAAATTTTTATAGCTTGCTGCATAAGGGCCTCCAAACGCTGTATTTCTCCTCCAATTAATGTATTCAAATGAAGCGGTAGGACCAGTAATTACAGCTATTTTATTTGCTTTAGCGACATCATATATAGCTGAAAAGTCCATACCTCCATCTAGCCAAGCCTGCCATGCTACACCACCAGAAAATTGACTATCTACTATGATTACCTTATAGTCAGCAAGTTTTGTATAATTGAAATTTGGGTCGCTAACATTATAACAGTCGACAGGAAGTGTTTGTAATACGCCCCTTTGCCAATCAGCATCTGTTCTATATAAATATTCAGCATTGTTGTAGTATAGTACCGCTATTTCATGACCCTTTGTGTTCTCAGAAATGTAAGGTGTAATTGGAGCACCAGCATTTCCGACTCCACCAAATACAGCAAGGGATAAGAGAACTAAGGTGATGAAACCAACTCTTTCAATATTTTTCCAGAATTTGGACGGTATTCTAGTTTCCCCCAGGGACTGTTCTGCCATTTTCTACACCTAAAATATCATAGATTAAATTTGTTATTTATAAATTTAACTGTTTTCGATATTGATTCAGTGTAAATTATTTCTACTCCTCTTTTCGTATTTCTATTGTGATGAAAAGAGGTGATTTATTGGAATGGTTGAAAAGATCTCCACGAAGAACAGCAGTTATAAAAGTAATGACAAAGCCTAAAATGCCTTCGGAGATTCACGAACAAGCTTCGAAAGGGGTTGTCTCTCTCAGTAACACATGCGAGATTCTAAAGGCATTGTTGGAAGAGGGTTTAGTAACTTGTATCAATCCAAGGGAGAAAATTGGAAAGTTATATGGGCTCACAAAGACAGGGAGAGCGTTAAGAAAAAGGACATATCCTAATAAACCGAGTTATCAAGATATTCCCAACGACATTATGGAAGAGTATACCTACGTCGTACGGGGCAAGCATAGAAGGGCAGTAATTAAAGTAATTTATGATAGAAAAACACCTAGCGAAATACACAGGGATGTTGTAAAGGCCACTGAAAATGTATCTCCCGGCAGCATAAATTATGTAAAACTATCTCTCAATAGCACAAGCGATACCTTAAGGGGATTTAGAAAGAAGGGTATTGCAATCTGCATCAATAAAGAAAAAAGAGTTGGAAGATTATATGAACTTACGAAGAAAGGTAAAGTGATAAGAGAGCAGATGCTGAGAGAGTAGCTTGGCTCGACAAATTTCTACGAATTTTTTCTGATACAGAACAGATTTCTTTTTGATGAGTTTTTTTAAGAATACATTCCGTGTAAGTTTTTTAAATCATTAATATTACCACTTTAGAAAGAAAACACATCAGAGAAATGGTGAATCAAAATGTATGATGGCAATAAGCTGTACAGCCAATACAAAAAAGAAAAGGACGAACTTAAAGATCACCTTCCAGAATGGATTGGTATTCTGCAGGATTATTTTAGAAGAAACTATTATTCTTCATCTTCGAAACCCGGGGCTAAGAAAAGAAAAAGATAATGAATTCGAAATTATTTTGGCTCCAGCCTAAATCTCCATTAATTTCTTCGTCAAGCCAAGTTCTGAGAGAATCTCTGCCAATTTCTTTACAGTCTTTGGATTTTTGGCTAAAGCAGTTATGATCTCATCAGAATTTTTCCTTTTCTCATCAAGCTCTATTGCGGTTTTTACATCTAGAACTTTGCTACATTTTTGGCAAAAAAGAGCGTCCTTAGAATTAATACCTCCACATGACTGACACTGTTTTGGTTTTAGAAGGCTTTCTTTTTCTTTTGTTTTCTTGATTCCGTGAATTTCCAGAATGGTGTTATTCACATCGCTTGAGAGAAGATGGGAATATTCAGAAAGCATCTTGCTTGAAGGAACCCAGCCAAAATAAACCTTGGCCTGGGCTTCGCTTATCTGTCTGTTAATCAAAAGATGAGTTACTCTCGTGTGCCGGAAGAGATGATGATAAAGCCTCTTTTTAATCTTAGCCTTTCTTTTGAGTCTTAGAATTAGTGCTCTAAAACTTCCGTATTTCATCTTTTCATTTTTATTTCTGTTTCCAGTCATAACCCATAAAGGAGATCGAGGATTATCTTTCCCGGGGTGCAGATTAAGCCAATTGGTAATGTAAGGATCAGATATAACTATTCTTGGAGTTCTATGACCAGTTTTTCCATTTAAATCAACTATGTAGCTATATCTATCTCTAGTAACGTCCTTGATTTGTAGAGAACCTATTTCTCCAATTCTAGCACCAAGTTCGTATAGCATAGAGACAAATGCTTTATCCCTCGGATATTCTGCAGCATCTATCAATCTTTTGATATCTTTTTCGGTGAGAATATCTGATGCCTGTACCTTTGGTTGATCCTTTTTCTTGACGTTGGTGTTAATCCAACTTACAATTTTAGGATAATCATTTCTTTCTTTATAGTTATCTTTATACTTTAACCATTTGTAGAACTTCTTTAGTATTGCTCTATAGCCTTGCTTTGTCCAAACCGAATAATCTTCTCTTGATTCTATTTTGATAACAACTTCCTTTATATCTCTTTCAGTAGCTTTATCAAAATCCTTTTTCAGATATTGGCTTGCTAACATTAGGAGACTACTAATCAATTTAATTCTTCTGGGTTTGCTTAGTCCTTCTAAGAAACATGTCCTGTCAAAGTCTAAAATCAAATCTTTATTCTTTTCAGAGATGGTTGATTTCTTAACTCTTTCCAGAGCTGATTTATACTTAGTACTATAGTCATGGATATCTTTTGTAGGGATCATACTAATAGTGTAGATCCAACTAGTATATAAATCTTTCGGCTCTGAACTAGTTGTGCAACGCCCTGACCGGACGATGAACAACTTGTATGGATCCCACAAGACCGTTCGGTGAAATGCCCTACGAGGATACCCTAAACGTAATGAGTGTGCGAATGTTTCGGAGATTTCTCAAAAATGCAATTAGTTAGTTGGCTTGTTTCTGACATCGACGGTTAGGCAACTCTTTATCCATGAAACCTCGTCGAAAAACTCACGAAATGGCTATTTCACCTCTGTGTGACCGGGTGCTGTGGACGAACCTTACTATTATTTGTTCGGTGCTGTGACAAAATCCCTCTATCATAAGGAAGAAGGGTCTTACCTTGCATAAAGGTTTTTGCTTGGTTCAAACTGGGACCGCAGGAAGGCGTAAAAGAAGCTAAGGAAGTGTCAAAAGAATTTACGAGAAAATATTTTACACTGGGCCTATACTGAGAAACCTTGGAAAGAAGCAGGATATTTTGGCGCCCCTGACCGGACGATGAAGAAGTTCATAGATCCTAAAAGAATCTTCGGAAAATGCCTTGTTAAAAGGACTTCACCAAAAGATTTAAGTAATTTACTATCTGTCATAAAGCAAAATGAAAAATTTCCACAAAAAGGCATTCGGGTTCGCAAAGGACATTTTTAACTATGGCAGATTGTACGCTATCGGAACCGACCAAGAAATAGCAATGCAAGAAAATAAGATGCCAGAACATATACAATCGACAGTTTGTTTTTGTACGATGTTGGAAACTTTTTCGTGTTTACCAGCATACCCTCTATCTATAATTTTGGCTTCTCCCTATGCTAACGAACCAGCGTTATATGCGTCTTGTATTTTAGGAACATTGGGATTAAGTTTTCTTAGCCTAGCAGATGGAATTAGCCGATTAGAAAGTGAGAGTACTAAAGTTGGTGTAGGCTCCGGTCTGGTTGGGAAGATAAGGCAAGCGTGGAAAAAGTATAGAACATAAAGGTAAGGTGCCCCTTAGACTGGGAAGACTATTATTTTGGCAAAGGAATTAGGTATGTAAGGAGAATCGAGATTCCTATTCCAGTAGAGTATATTATTCCGAAATATTTGAGAATTCTTTGTGTACGCCATGGGGCTTCCATTCTTATCTTAATATACTGATCAGAGTAGAAGCCCAGAATAGTGGCTAAACTTTCCCGATAATCACGTATTGCATGTGTTAGTTTCTTATGCCTTTTATAGAGAATGTAGCTAAGCCAGTAGAGGACAATTCCCAACAAAAATCCCATCATGCAGAAGCCCAATGTTACGGAGGAGGCGTTCGGATCTTTTGGGATCGAGTATCCCACTATTGCAAAACTTACGATTATGAGAAAACTAGTGATGCTTCATCTTGTATTACTGTAATGTCGCTGGAAATTAGCGAGCTCGAAGTATTCCTTTTCGAGGCTACTTCTTGATTGCTCGTCAAGTTTCTTCTTCCTTGCAATAGCTTCCTTCTGGTGATCGAGAATCTTTCTGCTCAGCTTATCATTTAATTGCATTGGTCACTCTCCTGTAAATACTATTTCAACCGGAAGTGTATAATAAGAGCTTGTTTTGTCAATTCATTGCCGGCATTACGGCAGATCCCTTCTTCTGGAGCAACCCCAGGACATTAACAAAAATCACTGGGTCGTTGGCCGCTGTATTTTTTCCGTATTTGGAACACAGTTGGAAACAGCTCTAATGTAATATTGAAGCTTTCCTACCATTTGATGAGGCGCGGTATTACTTTTAGGAATATATGTGGCTACAAAACCTCTCCCTTTCTTGTTAATAATGATAGGATGGTTTTTGACTTCGATACGAGGGGGAACTGTACATCCAGATACAGCGCCTTCGAGCCAACTAACAAATCTTTTGACATTTGTGATAGGGCATTTTGCTTTTGCCACATCCGCACTATCAAAATCTTTCGAGCAATCTATTCCCCAGACAACTACACCGCCCTCAGAATTGCCAAATCCTGAAATAGCTTTTGCAAGATTATTTCTATCATTCTGATTGAGGACTGTGCCGTCTCCATCGTCTTTGGAACGCTTAAAATCTAAAAACAACTCCTCAGACTGTCGAGTTGCGATAAATTCATTAATAGCTTTCTCGCCCTTTTCCACAATTCTTAAGAAAATATCTTCTGCTCTTTCCATGTCTTCTATCCTCAGAAGAGATCCTCAAAGATTTCGCCCAGTCAATTATATACGAAATCAGCTTTTTGTTAAGTTTGAGGGGATATATATGATCTTCGTATTGCCTTTCATTTTGTTTTATGGATAAAAGAAGTTGACGAAGGCAATTTAGATGTCAGCCGTTTATGCCCCGTTAAGCGAGGTACAGGGATCCGTTAAAGACTAAGAGCCAGCGAAAGGAAAAGTGAGATTGCAGCACCAATGAGCCCACCCAGCATCATGTTAAGAATCTTCGTTTTCCAACTGCGTGCCACGATGAGCTCATGGTTCAAAGTTTCGATAATCCTAGAAAGGCGTTCTACTTCTGTTCCTAGATCGTCTAAAGACTTTGTACGCTCTGCGATGCCCGAATAAAGAACCTGTGAGGTAATGGGCGCCATTCGGTCACCGAGTCGTTGAAGTACCTGGCCAGCAGCGAGATAGGGAGACTGAATTCCCTTCGGAATTGTGACGACCAAAACCGATTTGCCGTCAATGCTAATAGTCTCAGTTTTAACCTGTACGGACGGTGAAACCGCTTTGAGTGCCTGTTCAATTCGCAAGCGTGCACGGTCTACGCGGTGTAATCCTACAACGCTTCGGTCATCTCGCACGCCAACGACCAATCTGCCACCGTTTGTGTTGGCAAAGGCAGAAATGAGAACAGCTAGATGCCCTCTATCAGGCAAACGAGACTTAAATTCCAGCTCCGTACTTTCTCGTTGCTCAAGAAGCTTCTTTAGATCTTCTAGTTTCATATTACAGACATTCCTCAAGCTGTATGTCGCCTAACTCAATTGTATACGAAATTCGCTTTTTGTTAAGTTTGGAGTATGTATACGGAATTCGTTTTATCTCTCACTGGGTCAGTATGTGCGAGTTTTTTACTCATTCCTCCTACTGCTTCCTTACATAATATCGAGCAGACTTTTATCTTCCTCAGGTCCAAGCTGTGTGCACTGTACCTAATGAGAAAATGTCATGTGACGTCTCATTTTTAGGTCTTCCAATCATCTTCAAATTTATTTAGATACATAGGCATTACTATTTCATCAGAACCTCTTTTCTGTGCGCGTTGTAATTCCTCGCTATGAACAGCCAATGATAAATACATTAGTGCAACTCTGGACAACTTAATAAGCTTAAGTGTTTTAGCTTCAAAATCTTTTCGATACATAGAATAAGCCAAAGAATCTACTAGAGCTAAAGACAATTTATCATTTTTAGAAGATAGGCCATTCCAAAACCCATCGTGAATTTTAAGATATTTATGTTCTAAATGATTGCGAATTGCTGCAATCTCTTTGGCTTCTGGCTCTATTGCATCCCTAAAGCCAGGTTTGTCTTCATACAAATCTTTACTAAGCCAAAAAAGTCCACGCAAAGGCCAATTTTTTCTTTTTTGAAGTTTCGCTTTTAATCTTTTACTTTTATTTTGAGACTCATACCACAAAGTTCTAAAATATACTTTTGATTCAGTTAAGTCTAAATATATATTTATGAAGTAAGCTATTTTATCAAATAATGAATATACCATTATATAGGAAGCTTTAACTTTCTCAATTGCCAAAGAGTATACCGGATAGTCTAGAGTGTTGTATAGGAAAACATTTTTGTCTGAAAAATGAGGCTCGTTGGCATTAATCCCCTCGTAATACAAATATCTTGCTGATACATACTCTTGTTTCATCTGGTTGAAGAATCCTAAATAATAGGGACCTTCCCCAATTCCAGTAGCAATATTAGGAAGGTTAAAAATATCCTGTCCCGCAATAGAAAAAGAGCCCAAATCGTTTAATGGATTCAAAAATAAGCGATTTTCCAAACACCATTTACGGTAGTTAATTTCGTCATCTGTACTCCCAAGAGAATATCTATCCATTTTAAATTCTTTATTTAGAATTTCTATAGGCAACACAGATTTGATCCAATTCATACGTTGTTGAAACGCTGTTCTAGCGTTCTTGTGAACAAGCTCTGATGAAATTGAATTTTTTAGCTGGATATAAGCATATCTTAAAAATAACTCTATATGCCCAATATCATAAAGTGACTGTCCGTAATATGCAAGGCCATAGCCTTTATTTCCGCGGGCAATGGCAAACGAAGGAAGGACAGACAAGGCTTTATCCCAGTATTCAATCGCTTCAATGAATCTACCCACATAAGAAAAACAATTTCCTAGGTTTGTTAATATCTGACATCTTCTCACTTTAGGGACTTTCTTTAATCCTTCCTCAGTTAGTGCTTTACGCAAATATATTATTTCTTTTTCAATCTCTTCCTGTTCCCACTTCCATAAATCATTGTTCTTATCTGTAGATAACATTCTTATATTCGACCATGCGTTTGCCATAAAGTAATTAGATATTACTACTTGTTCCTTTGATAGGTCACGTTCTTGTAATTCTTTGTTTAATTTAATCGCAAGCTTTAATCCATCTATTTTTCTCAAATCCAATGACAAGTCAGTTAACTCACCTATATATTTAAGAGCCTCATCTGACGATAAATCCAATAAGGATTTTTTTGATACTAAGGAATCATATTTACTATGAGCATCCATAAAAGCCCTCTCTTGTAGAAGATTCAGCTAACTACTTTTGGATAAAAGAAGTTGCCGAAGCCAATTTAGGCGAACGAGTGCAAGGTGCCGACGAACTCTGAAGGAGTGAGGAGAGCAAAACGGGTCGCTACCGAAAATACGTATTGAAATATATAGCTTAAATCTTAGCAACTTTTATTAGCACTTCAATTATGGTTTCTATAGGTAATTTTTGGCTATCAAAGAGAAAATTGAAAACTGCAGATATATTCGTATATCTCTGATTTTCAGATTTTGCAAGTGCTAATAACTCGTTCAGAGTAAAATTACAAAGAAGATAATATCTAATTCTCTCTTCAGCATATTCTCTTATTCTATCATCACTAATCTGTATTGTTGTTTTAGGTTCAACGAATTGGACGGGTTTTATATTTATCATACCCATATTTTCTTGATACATAGGATCTTTGGTTAGCCTTTGTTTAATCTCATTTTCAGTTGCCTTTTCACCTTCGTAGACTACATAACCACAATTTGCTATGCCTAATTTGAGTTTTGGAACTATTTGCATTACGCCATGATTCGGTGCCAATACTCTTTGTTTGGAAGGTTCACTCTCAAACAAGATGATTTCAGCTTCATTATCAGCAACTCTAGTTAAAGGACTATCCATAAACTCATGAGGAAAATTTCTGATTAAAACAAGCTCATTTAGAAAAAAGCCATTTTTGACTAGCTTGTATTTTTTCAACAAATCTAATGTAGGAGAATTATAAGCAATAAAATCAACACCATAATCACGATCAGATAATTTTGTTGCTCCGCTTCCTAAGATACAATATCCTTTTTTTCTAAAAAATAGTTGAGGTATTAAATCTAAAATAGGGTGTTCTTTATCAAATGGATATTCAAAATAATTTGCATCTTTAACGGTGTTCTTATTTTCAAAATCCTTGTCCCTTTTATAAAAGCTTCTAAAACAAAATATATTTGATAATTTTCTAATAATCTCTGGAATTTCGGTAAAATAGACTTCAGTACCCATTTTCTTTTCAATACTCAATTTTGGGCTTAGTGATGTCGTCTCTATTCTCTTGCAGAATTTGCTAGGATCTATTATTGTTGGGTTTATTCCAAAAGAGTTAAGAAAGATAAATTTTTCTCTCAAATTTCTAATTTCAATGTACTCGGGATTTTCAGAGAAAAAGTTAATTCCTAAAGAAGAAAGATATTCTTTTCCGAGGATTTGATAAAAACTATTCGAATAGTTCATTATAATCTATTTATTTCTGTTTTTTGAACTTTTCTGACATTTTTAGAGATCAAGATTGAAGATGATTTCATAATATTCGAACCGATAAGCGAGACAAAATGTGCTGAAGACACATCCGCGACCCATTTTTACTTCATCTAACTTAACTATACACCAAACTCGCTTTTTGTTAAGTCTGGAGCGTTCTGGTGGAGATTTCTTCAGGCAACTCAATTAGCAGAGTCATTATTAAGGCAAAATGGGGAAACGTATCCTATAGCTGAGACCTAATTCTCAAAAAAACATGTGTTGACACGGCTTAGGAAATGTTAGACGCTGTTGGCCATTATGTCAAAACTTAATCACCCTCTGGTTTTATAGTACTTTGCTCTATCATCAAAATCACGGTTCGCTCAGGAGCTCTAGTGCGATGAACGACACCTTTAGGAACTGTGTAGCCCTGCTGAGCCAAGAGTTCGACGGTCTTGTTCTCTAAATCAAGCAGAAGCTTGCCATCAACGACGAAGAAGAACTCATCTTCCCGTTCGTGTTGGTGCCAGTGATATTCACCCTCAATTACACCAAGACGCACCACGGAATCATTGACTTGACTGATTGTTAGATTGTTCCATTTCTCCTTGCACGATGTGACCAGACTTGGCAGGTCTATCAATTTGGATTGTCCGAATTTGGCTTCCATTCTCAATCTCCTTTCTCTAAAGGCCAATGGCGGATAACTGAATTATATACGAAATTCGCTTTTTGTTAAGTTTGGAGGGTTCTGGCGAAGATTTCTTCAGGCAACCCAATTAGGAGAGCCATTACTGAGGCGAAATGGGGAAACGTATCCTATAACTGAGACTTCATTCTTAAAAAAATATGTTGACACGGCTTAGGAAATCTTATATGACCCGAAGGGCAAGGTTGCGAAGCAACCGCAGAGTTTGGAGGCTCGAAATTATTGAAGTATAATACTTTGTTCATCAGCAGCCCTCTTTTCAAACCATCTTATAAAGGCTGGAAGTCGGCCATCATCAATCACATCTTTAACCGAAATTGTATAGAGTTCTCCGTACCTAGAGTAATAAATTCCTAGTGTTTCTATTCCTGGCTTCAGTGAAACATCGTTTATGCCACCTATTTTGAATAGAATGTAGTATCCTATAATCTGGTTAAAATACTTTCTGTCTAGTTTTAAATCTTTTGTAGTCTTTATGTCGATCAGCGTATTGTCTATCAATATATCTGCATCCGCACTGCCTACGAGTTGAGATGCTATACCGAACGTTGGATTGAGGATACATAATTTCTTGGTCTTGAAGAACTCGGGTCTCACGATTGAAATAAGATTTTCTAAGTCCGTTGCGTCTCCATCGTCAATTATTCCAATATTCTCGTCAATATATCCAGCTCTATAAATAGGATCTATTTGAGCTAAGAGTATAGCACTCTCTATAACTTCATCATTCATTATACCTGTTTTGAGATACTTGGAATAAAAACCTCTTGCATTCGACACTATTTTATCGATTTTTTTGTAAAGGTTGAAATCCATAAGTTTAGGATTGCTTTCGAAATTTTCAATGACTTTTCGTTTTACAGGATCAAGCTTTTCAGATTCGTAAAGCTCAGAATCATGTGCGATAGATGAATACCACCTAATAACTGCGAGGACGTTTTCGGTAACCCACTCTTTTGTAACCACCCTTGGATTAAGGTACTCCAAGTAAAACCGCATTAAATAGTCAAAGGCTGTGCCAACTAACGAGTAGTGGTTTGTTAATGGAGGCGCTAAAATTTCTCCTTTTAGACTGATTTTGGGTTTGAAAAATTCTTGGTTAAATTTCTCCCTGACATCTTTATTCTTTAAGAATGATGTTAAACTCATACATTGAGCCTCCAAATTTCAGCTGACTCAATTAATTATATACGAAATTCACTTTTTGTTAAGTTTGGAGGGATATATACGAGGTTGGTATTATATCTCATTTCGTTTTGCTAATAAAAGAGGTTCGCCCTAGACAAATTTGGCCTGAGCAAGGTGCCTTTATTATATGTTACGTGCACTCTCGGACTTCCTCACTCGGGTGACCGCGACCGAAGTCTCTTTAGTTCCGTGACCTCTTCTGGTGTAAGTTCTTCGCAAGGATGGCCAGGACAGACCTTACCGATGACAGCGCGCAGTGTGGAGTTCATATCTGCCACTTCAAAGAAACACCGTCCCTGGCACACGAGTGTGATCGGGCCGTTAAATTCGCTCGGCGATAGATCGACAAAAAGCGGGACGACCAACTCTCTGCGAGCCCACACAGCGGATGACTCCCACCATAGCCACGGCGAAGCCTTGGATTTGGCCGAACACAAGGCCACCAAAGCTTCTGCGTGAAGAAGCTGTTCTCTAAGCATGACTTTGAGCGGGTTCGCCCCTGGCTCAATGTCGTGCTTGGCTACGAACACTGAAACTCCTGGCACCAAGCGCTTTTCAAGGACCTTCTCCATGTAGGTGGCAAGCTCGAATTCTGCGGTGTCATACGATATGAACACATATCTAGCGACCAGAGGAAACTCCTGACGGACTGCAGTAATGATTTGTTCCGCAGTCTTTAGATCACTGGCTTGAACGTAGATGGACGCCTCAGCCTTGGCCGGCCAGTACTTGAAGTCGCACCGAGGTTCTTGACCAAGTGATCCGCTGAAGGAAATAAATGATGTCTTGTACTGCTCGTAAGCCTGGCCGACTTCATCGAGAGAATCAGCCTTGTACTCGGTGTTCGAGGCATCACGCCATGATGCGTCAATCGCGCCTATGACCTGGGGCCATTTCGGCAGTGACCGTGTCTCTTCTCCCCAGATTGTATCGAAGATCTGAAGAAGAGCTTTCCAGTTGACATGTTCACGAGCTCTCCCCCTGTAGCTCCGCCTAATAGTAGTCTTCGCCATTACTCAAAAAACCTCAGAAACTATTTCCTTGCTCATATGGTCATATGGGCAAGTTGGGTAACTTAATCATAATACAAAACGCCTTTTTGTAAAGCTTCACGCGCGTCTGTGTTCTCTCCCATAACGATAGCATTTACACGATAGATTCGGTGTAAAGCTTTTAAAAGAGAAAATCACTACTTTAAAGAAAATAAAACGCTAGGTGAGCACAATGAACTACTATTTACCTCGATATGATCTACCCCTGGTTCTGGGTTATACCGGGCCAGGTTTATCTTTTTATAGCCCGGGCTCTGAGAAAGCTAATGATCTAATACCTTCTTTTTCAAAACAAGAGAATCTTTTTACAAAAAGCAAAAACTTAGAAGAACGAACTTCTAAAAATAGTAACGATCTAATCAATACTTTCTTTTCCGATAAAGTAGCAATGATAAGGGCAACTCTGGAGAATATCATCTCTCAGATTGAGGAGAGAAAAAGAATTAAGGAAAGAAATGTAGTGAGTATTAGAAAAGATATGTGCAAGTGCCAAAGCTATCTTTTGGAGATTGAAGCACTGGCAAATCTTCTTTATAGCCACGACATTAGCATGGGTAGAAGAAGAACTAATCTAGATGGACAGATGTTTAGCTTAAAGAAAGATCTAAGGTCTGAGGAGCTAAGCTACTGGAGAGATTTGGTATTTTTGAAAAAGGAGTTCATGGAGAGTTTGGAAGAATATCAGGCTGCCAAGAAAAGAAAGGAGCTCCTTTCAACAAATTATCTGAACACTTTGGAGGAAAAGGTGAAAGAGAATGACACTCTATCAAATGAATCTAGCTGAAGCTGGGGGTTTCATAGAAAAATGGTAAAGAAAAACAAAATATATTGTATGGATGCTTTAGAAGGATTGAAGAAATTAAAGGATAATTCAATAGACTTGATAGTTACAGATCCTCCTTATATGATTTCAAAAGAAGTAACTATTAGAAGAAGTAGAAATCCATTGAAATATAAATATATTGGAAAAGATATTAGATTCAATTTTGGGAAATGGGATTTATTTGACACAGAAAAAGAATATTTTGAATTTACAGAAAAATGGTTTAAAGAGTGTTCAAGAATACTAAAACCATCTGGACATATAGTTTCCTTTTTCGATAGATGGAAAATAGGAGAGCTGGTTAAATTAGGAAAAAAATATGGAATTGAAGGTAGGCAAGCTCTATTTTGGATTAAAAAAAATCCAGTTCCATGTGCAAGGAAAGTAGCTTTTATGAATGCAGTAGAAATGGCTTATTGGGGGACTAAACTTAATGGGGAGAAGAGAACAAAAGCAACCTTTAACTATAAGTTAGGACAACATCCAGAATACTTAATCTGTCCTATAACCCCCACAAAAAGAGATAGGAAAAGACACCCTTGTGAAAAACATCCAAAATGGGTTGAATGGGTTATTGAATATCTTTCGAACGAAGAAGATCTTATTTTAGATTGTTTTGCTGGAACTGGTGTGGTTGGGGAGGTTGCCTTAAAACTTAATAGAAATTTCATAGGATTTGAGATTTCAGAAGAATATTGCAAGATTGCTGAGCTAAGATTAAAAAGACAATTAGAACAAACTAAACGCGGAGGCCGGCATTTCTCCCAAAGCCAGAACAGTGGGACTCTGCCGAATTTCTCATGACAGCTACCAGAGTTGAGGAGATGTGTAGAAGACTTAAGCCAATCTTAGGAGATAGAGCAGATACCCTCTGGGTTGCCTATTTAACCGAGGACTACGAAGGAAGGAAAGAGATAGAGAATATGCTGCAAATTCTCTATCTGAGAAGCCTAAATCAAAGGGTTGATACTGAGAAAATACTACTCAGTCCTCCGCCAAGAGAGGTATGTTTAGGTGAATATCCAATAGGAATGGTCTTATATAACGAGAAAGAATTCTATCCTTTAGGAATAAGAGAAGCAGAATGGATTCAGCACCTGGCTATTTTTGGTAGATCTGGAGCAGGAAAAACTAATACAACTTGTATAATTATCTTGAATCTTTTGAAAAAGAAAAAGCCCTTTTTAATCTTTGACTGGAAAAGAAACTATCGAGATATACTGGAAAGACTAGAAGATTCTGAAAAAGAAGATATTTTCATCTTTACCGTCGGTAGAAATATCTCCCCCATGGTTTTTAATCCCTTGATTCCTCCTGAAGGAACTCAGCCTACAACCTGGCTCAAGAAATTCATTGAAACCTAAGTTTGACAGCTAATGTCTCTATGCCTTATCAGACAAGGATTTCA
>CAZIXA010000009.1:0-72237 GCA_964543295.1 uncultured Clostridia bacterium
TGAAATCCTTGTCTGATAAGGCATAGAGACATTAGCTGTCAAACTTAGGTTTCAAGTTAATTAGGACGCAGATTTTCGCAGATGTGTGTCCAAAAAGGAAATTCCTATGCTATCGAGATGTTCTGGAATGGATTCTTTGCTGGTCTTAATGTACGGCCTTTGGCCAGCATCAAAGACTGCGGAAATAAAAAAGCGATATTTTATAAATAATCATGACGAAAGACTTGCCTGCAAATCGAGCCTTGACAGGAAGCCCAAATCTCCTAAAATAGTCAAGGATAGCAAAATGGGGGCTAACTTAATAAAAGAAATAAAAGAGCTTCCTCAAGCCAGAGTCTACAAAAACTCTACCGAGGTCTGCCGACTGAGGGGGGTTTCTCTCACTGTCTGGGACGTTATCACAGCGGCCATCATCTCCGGGCTAAATATCCTGGTGGTGGGAGAAAAAGGAGAGGGAAAGACTCAGCTTGCCGTTGACGTTAACAACAGTCTTTTTGGAGGAAGAGGCACCTTTATCAGAGCTCATCCCGATCTTAAAACCAGAGATATTTATACTTCTCTCAATCTGGAAATATTAGCCTCTGGCAAGGGAGATACCCACCAGGCTCTGGAATTAGCCGAATCAATTAAGAATCCTTTAACCATCCTTGATGAAATAAATCGTGTCCCTCAGATTACCCAAAATCAAGCTCTGAGTATTCTCGATGGGTACATTAGTCTTCCGGAGAAAAGCGCCCAGTTCTTTTTCGGAATTGACGGATATCATATTGGTCTGGCCACGGCGAACTTGACTAAAGGCTACGGAGGAACTTTCCCCTTTGATCCAGCCTATCTAGATAGATCTCACCTCATTTTAAACGTAGACAACTTTCCTCCCGGAACTAGAGATTTAATAGAAATTCAACAGCAGGATACCACTCCCCGGGTCATATCACCTGAGCTTAAGGATTCCACCAATAAAATCATCCAGATATGGCAGCTAATGAAAAACCTCAGACTTTCCCTCGATGGCCTCATGGCTGATTTATACCTCAAAAGAAGCCTGGACTACTGTGACAGGTCCCCTACCGGGAGAAAAAGTACGGTGAAAGACGATATTCCTGCTATGTGTCAGGGGTGCTCATCTGAAGGAAAAGCCACCGTGATGGGAGACATTTGTGCCTATGTTGTCCCTGCTACTACTAGATCTTTCAAGGCTTTTAAAGCCCTAGCTTTTGGGCTTACCGCCGTCTCTCAAGCCAAATCAGAAATCTCGACTGATGAGCTTCCCGGGTACTTGGAGATTCTCCAGGCCTTTAGACTTACCGCACCTTATTCCGGGATCCTTGATTCATCCTGGATAAAAAGGCAGCATCATGGCAATCCCTATCTTGCTTCTGATTTTCTTTACCGGAAAATAAAGTCCGAGCTGGAAGAAAAAGCTGATTATATAAAGAAAGCACTTTACGATGCCCTATCCGGAACCCTCGCTCATGAAGAAGTGAAAGTCTTAGGGGAAGAATGGGGATGGCTCGAGGAGATACTGACTGAAATTAATAAAGTCAGCCGAAATAGCTCAAAACCTCTGATAGAGCAAATCAAAGAGGGAAAAATCTTGGCTATCAATCAGCTCTGGCTCGAGAGTCTTCTTCGGCCCGAACAGACTATCTTTGGAGAAAAAATAACCGACCTTAAGTCAGGAGAAAAAATAAGTAAAAAGATAAGTGATAGATTAGGAAGTATGTACGGCATGGCTTTTGCCACCGAGGACGGCATCTATGCCTGGTATGAAAATTTAAATAAGCCCAGGAAAATCTTTGATCTTGAGCAGGGGAGATTTCGAAGAAAGCGCATCACTGGCTTAGCTTTGATGGAAGGAAAGCTCGTATTTTCCACCGGACGCGAGATTTACCAGGTAGAAAATCCCCAGGAACCTTTGATGACTACCGATCGTCCACTGGATACTTTAGCCCAGAGTGGTGATTCTTTAGTAGGAGCAGAAGAAAGAAAAATATGGATAAAGAAAAAAAACATGGACCACCTAACTACCATTTTTTTGGAGAAAAAGGCTACTGCCCTGGCAAGTGTGCCGGTTTATAAATTAAAAGAGTTATAGGATGGATTATAAGAGACTCGAGCGCGAGCTCTGCAGTATCAATAATCTCTTGGGATCAAGTGAAATAATAATAAAGGTCTTACCCTTAAAGCCTTCCCGTGGTCATCTTACGGCGAGACTATCTTCTCAAAATGAGCTACAGGTAACGATTGATGAAGACTGGGATATCTCCCAGGATTCAACTCTTACCCGCTATCTGGGCCAGGGATACCATGAACATCCCCTTTTGGAGATAGGTGAGGATTTACTCTGTAATCAAATCGCCCATCACCAAATTTGTCCCCGCAATATGGAGTTCCATCATCAAATCCTGGAGGGAATCGGTCAAGCAATAGAGGAGCAAGAGAAAAAATCGTGCATAGAATACCTTACTCATGCCTTTGAGGATGTAATAGCTAACGCATGGTGTAAGCTAAATTTTTCTCACTTTAAAGGAATGCCCGCTTTCTTTTACGATCAGGCTTACCTTCCTTCATCGGTGACCCGGACCTTCAAGGATCGCATCATGGAGATCCTTTTTTCTCCCAGGTTCTCTGCCCTTTATGAGGCATTTGTCAAGATAAATCTTCTCATCTGGGGAGACGAAGAAGATCTATGCTTAGTTAAGAGGTGCCTTACCAACAGAAAATCTATCAACATGGCGGTTAATAAGGTAATGAAAATCCTGAACCTCCAGGCTGGGTCTCTTGAGCACAAGGTAGATATTTTATCCAGAAACCATAACTGGCAGGAGCTCGCTTTTAAATTCAGCTTTGGGCTAAGGGATCTTTTACGAGAAAGACCAAAGGAACAGCTAAGTTCAGATAACCCATACCAGAGAAATGTGACCAGTCTAGCATTAAGGGAAAGAATAGTTAAAACAATGTACGACCTCAAGAGAAAACCCAGCTATCTTACCAGTTTTGAAATAACCAGAACGCTATATGAGATTCTTTCTCCAGAAATCCCTATGCAGGTGGATACCCAAAAAAGAGGAATTACCATGCCCCTGGTTCCCTTTAATTATGAGACATTTGATCCTGAGCGGCATTCGCGAGAAGATATCGATTTATACGGGTTAGCAATTGATCCAGAAAGTCCCTTTTTTGAGCTAATAAATTTCCGAGTTCCTAGATGCCACTATGACCTCTTCATTCCCTATAAACCGGAAAGAAAAGGGGCTTTTCCTGATATCTGCTTTCTCATAGATACCTCAGCCTCTATGGCCGATGATATACAAAGCAAAATTTCTCTCCAGACTTTTTCTCTGGCCAGCGAAATGATGAAGCATCGTTTTTATTTTGGAGAGGGGAATTATTCCTGGAGCAATAAGAGTAAGTATCATCACGTCGTGCTCGGCTTTACCGGAGCCTTAAAGTGGCTTATCTCCTGCGGGATAGCTCCTTACATTGAGTATAATTTGATAACTTTTTCCAGGAATACTCTGGCTACAGGATGGAAAAATTACCAGGAGATAGATGATTGTAGAAGACTAGCCTATCTTCCCGAGTTTAATACTACCCTTCTGGAGGCCGAGGTATTAGGTGAGGAGCTTCTTAACCGGCCTTTCTTTGTTATGATTATCCTCACCGATGGGGAAATATTCAACTGGAATGAATCAACCAAAGGATATGCTCCTCATCGCTTAAAAAATCTGGTAAAGCCCATGAAGCCGGTGAGTCCTATTATGAAAGAGATTGTGGAAAAGGATATGGTTTCGCACATCCAAATCAGTGAGGGGGATTTTAAACCCCGAATTTCTGATCTGACCTCCCGCGACCTACAAAAATGGGGAGCAGAGATTCACCGAATAAACGACATTGCCAGCCTAGAGACTCTCATGATAAATCTCACCCAAAAGGCCATGTCTCCTTATCTTTGAAAAATACTGTTCCACCTCTTATTTTACCCCTTTTGATAATACAAGTTCCCTGAACCGCCAATCCGAATCTGAATTTGTATCTAAGCCATCTGGATACCTTGTCCAGCAGCGATTATCATCGTTTGTATCACTTGCCACCAGTGTCCTGTCCACTTCTATACCTTCTGCATCTTTTAGTATAATCGACTCATCTTCGTTATCTAACCATTGTCTGGAGTGAATATAAGTCCAATAACCTTTTGGGGGCATGATGGTGCCTTGAGGTATCCTAACAGTTACTGTTTCTCCATAGGTAGTCTCCAAAGTCCAACTGCTTATATCTACCTCAACTTCAGATGAGTTGTAAAGGACAACCCACTCGTTGCCGGCATCTTTTCCCGCAGGGTTCAGATCGAATTCGTTTATCACCATCTTTCCAGCTAGGACAGCACCTGTAAATACTAGGTACTGGACTAATAAAACGACTAAACCAGACAACAATCTCATCAATTCTCTACCCTCTTTCCTCGTAAATACATTTTGCTCGCAGGATTCCCCAACCAAATATCTAAGTCATCACTATCTTTATTTTACTGGAAATCAAGGAGTCGTCAAATTGTTGTTTCTGAAATTGGGACATTTTCTAAGGCCGGGTAGAGAAAAATCTTTTGACCTTCCTCTAAAGGTGTGGGGTCAAAAGACCTCCACACCTACCCAAAGATTAAACCCCTTCATCCCTTTTACAGGAAAGAATTTTACAAAATTTGGAGATTGAGTTAAAATGTAGACACTAACGGGAAATCTAATTTTAATCTAAAATTCTTATGACTTAAGAGTAAAGAATCATTTTGAAGCGTGGAACTTCGTCCTAAAAGTTAAAGGACTCAAGTTAAACTTTAATAAGAGAGGGCACAAAGGTAAACAATATGGCAAACTATTTAATGGGTACTGATGTAGGAACAGGAGGGACAAAATCAGTGGTAATGGAGGGGGGAGGAAACATTTTGGGGAGTCACTATGTTGAGTACCCTCTTATTATCCCCAGGCCCGGTTGGGCTGAACATAACCCTACGTGGTACTGGAATGCTGTGGCCGATACTATAAAGGCTTCCATTAAAAAGTCCAGGGTTAGTCCCAAATATATTCGGGGAGTTAGCATAAGTGCTCTTTCTCCAGCCTGCATACTGGTGGACAAGAATCTAAATCCTCTGCAGAATGCTCATATCTGGATGGATAGAAGAGCCACCGCTGAATGTCAGTGGCTTAGGGAAAATATCGGGGAAGATGTAATCTTTGAGTTGACGGGAAATCTCATTGATCCCTACTATGCTACTACCAAGCTTATGTGGGAGAAAAACAATCGACCTCATCTTTATAAAAAGGCATACAAGCTGCAAACAGCGGCAGATTATCCGGTAGCAAGACTTACTGGGAAAGCTCTAACCGATTATTCCAATGCTTCTCTATTTGGAATAGTTTTTGATATTGTTAATCGCAGGTGGAATGAGGAAATGATTGAGAAGATGGGTCTTGATGTGGATAAATTTCCCGAGCCCCATCCCTGCGATCAAGTTATCGGTGAGGTCACTAGAAAGGCGGCAGAAGAAACTGGTCTAGTGGCTGGTACTCCCGTAGTAGCTGGAACAGTCGATTATAATGCGGCATCACTGGCTATGGGAATTATTGAGCCCGGAGATAGTTCTTTAGTTATGGGAATGGGAGGAGTATGGGGAGTGGTGCATGAGAAACCTAGATTCACTAGAAATTTGGTTACCATTATTCCCACTGCTTATTCTCGCCGAAGATACGCCACCGTAGCCCCCCTGACCTGTTGCGCAGCCTTGATGAAGTATTTTAGAGATACTTTTGGGCAGGCCGAGCAAACTGCAGAACGACAGTTGGGGGTAAGTGCTTATGAGATAATGAACCTGGAGGCAGAAAAGGTTTCTCCAGGAAGTGAGGGACTGATCATCCTTCCCTATCTTATGGGTGAGAGAGCTCCCATTTGGGACCCCTTGGCCCGGGGAGTATTGTTTGGTCTTTCTCTTGCTCATGGCAGGGGGCATATCATCAGAGCCATGATGGAGTCTGTGGGTTATGCAGTCCTGCACAGTATAGAACTGGTTAGGCAAAGCGGGGTAAGGATAGATAGTCCTCTTTTTTTAGGAGAAGGGGGAGCGCAGTCCTCTTTATGGAGACAAATTATCTCAGATATTCTTAACGCAGAATGTGCCTATATTAAAGAATCCAGGGGAGCTCCGGTGGGAGATGCTATCAACGCTGGAGTGGGTGTGGGTGTGTTCAAGGACTATCACATAATCAAAGATTGGTTAAAAGTTACTGATGAGATAAAACCTAATCCAGAGCGTCATAAGTTTTATAATAAAATTTACCAGATTTACCGAAAGCTTTATCCCGCTTTGAAGAAGCACTATAAGGAGCTTGCCAAGGTAACCGGATACACCTAAACGCCTGACCCCAATTTTTACCGCTCAAAATCCCTGGAAGCACCCAAATTAATAATGCTCATCCTTGGCGAGAGTTCTAAACACACCGAAGTATCTGTCTAATTCTTTCATGTGGGGAGCGAGATTTCCTGGTTTAAACGTTCCGGTCTCGGTTATTATTCCGGTTACTAGCTCGGGTGGGGTGAGATCAAAGCCTTCTTCTAATTTTACCTGCGAGCTACTAACTCGAGGATTGAATTTGAGCGTCTCACAAACTACGTAAAATGGTAGTTTACCTTTAGCTGCCAGGGCAAGCTCATGGGTGGGTAGGCCATTGATGAGGCTGCCGTCCCGGAGCACAGAGTCGGCACCCACCAAGACTTTCCTTACCTCAGTTATACAATCCTTTATGGCAACATCAGGAATGAGGCGAGCAAAAATTCTCTGCTGGCAAAGCTCCTCAGCCATAATTTTTCCATAAGATTTATCTCTGTACTTGGATTCTAAAATCCAAACCCGAACTTTTTTTTCACATTCACTCACTGTCCTGAAGACTTCTTTAATGGTTGAGCTGAAGCTACAAGTCATTATCTTATCATTATCTTCGATTATTTCAGCTCCCTGAGCGGCAGCTTTTTCAAGGCAAAGCTTAGAGAATCTTTCAAGCTCTTCTGCTTTAGACCAGGCAAAATCCCTCAAAAAATGGAGTTCTTTTTCCTTAGACACCTGGAATACCTCATAGATAAGGTGTGCTACCAGGTTGGCTATGGGAGCCATACCAGGACGCACCTTTATTAGCCTATCTCCAGCATTTTTTAGCCCTTCAAGAAAATCGTCCTTTGTGCCCGAGCCTTTTTCTATTACCAATTTCAACACTTCCAGAGCTTGTCTAGAAAGCTGACTCGCTCCGTGTAGGCGATCAGCCCTAATCTCCTCAATTTGCCTGGCAACTCCATCCATAACATCAATTTTCATTCTCCACCCTTTCCCAGGTCTCTTTTAATTTTGGCACGGTAGAATATTTATCAATGTCTTGGGGAAGTATCCATTTTGCTTCCTTGTGTTCCCAATCGATTCTGACCTTGGTAGGGTCTTTAACTCGAAAAAGGTAAGGATGAACGATCCATTTTCTTCCCAGATCCTCGTCCACAACTTCCAATACGTCTCCTTCTTTAATTAGCTCAAGATCGTCGTGGGAAAGGCTTGTTTCTTCGCGTATCTCTTCCAGTGACTGCTCAAAGGGGGTGTTTCCTTCTTCTATGTATCCACTTACCCCGGCCCATTTTCCCTGGTAGGTACCAACCGCTTGGCTTCTTCTCAGGGTTAAGATTTTATTATCGTATTCAAGAAAAGAGGTAACCACATGTTTTTCTTCCATCATTGATATCCTTCAAGGATAGTAATTCAACAGATGGTGTTTTAATATTGACAGGGCCTCATCCACAGCACTTTGCTTATTCTGGAGTCTCGTTCCCTGAAACTGATATTTCTTAGAAAAAGTCCCCCATGCGGATGAGAGCCCAAGGTAAAATAATCCCACTGGTTTTCCCGGTGTAGCTCCGGTGGGACCGGCTATACCGGTGGTTGATAGAGCTATATCGACGCCTCTTTTTCTTCTTATTCCAGAGGCCATCGCTTCGGCAACCTGAGAACTTACCGCTCCGTGCTTCTTTAAAGTTTCCTCTTTAACGCCTAGTTCCTCTTTTTTCATACGGTTGCTGTAGGTAACCATACCTCCTTCACAATATTCGGAACTCCCGGAAACATTGGTTATTAGGTGAGTCAACAGGCCTCCGGTGGCTGATTCCGCAATGGCCAGGGTGAGTTTATGTTTCTTTAACAACCTCCCAATTTCTTCTTCCAAAGACATTGTTTGACCTGTCCCTAGAGAATACCACTGCTATTTTATAATCTCTTCTAACTTCTTTCCCACTTCTGCAAGCCGCTGAATGTAAGGCTTTAATTCTGATCCATAAAATTCCTTGATGGACTTTGAACTCTTTATCTTCTCTATAATGGGATGATGTCTTTTGAAGAATCTATCAAACCCTTTTTCTAAGCCCTCTACGTAGGACTTAAGATCCCCAATCATTCTCCGAAAATCTTTTTCGTCATCCACGCAGGTACCCTCCTTATTTATATTTTAACATATTGTGGTCATAACACAAGCCCACCTTCACCCTCTAAGAAAGCCTGGGTCAATTCCTGACCCTTCTGACTGACTTCTTCTAATAGTTCTCGTCTTATTCCTATCACATATTTTTTCACAGAGTTCCCCTTTTGTCATCTCGAAAAGGAAAGTTATCTCTGGCCTTAGGTTTCCTGGAAGAAAAACCACAAAATTCGTTTTGATTAGGAAGGTACTATATTATCGGAGAGCAATTTGCCACTTAAAATTGATTCTTATTGGCCAGAGTCTGTGAACCTCTCCTCAAAGAAAGCTACCAGATCATGAGGATGGGGAGGGCAGCCTGGGACATACTCACCTTTTTCTCGAAATTTCTTGGTGCAAAGCCCGATATTGACCAGCTTTCCCTCATATTTATCCGGAATCTTGACATTCTGACCAAAGATCAGAGTATAGCCCTTAAGAAGACCCAGTCTACCTTTGCTTTCCATGTAATAGGCAATAAAAGCTTCCATTGTGTTTCTACAACCACTACAGGCACCTTTTTCATAAATTTCAATTCCTTTTTCTCTGTAGGACGCAAAATCTAATTTTAGCCGTTTAAAGGGTCTTTTTACCTCCTCAATGCGAAGGCCCACCACCTCGATTCGGGAAAGATCAGTACATCCCAGTCCTTGCTCAGAAGCCAGCTTTACGTATTCTATCTCTAAGGGATCGATCCCCATCACGGCTGCTGCTACCGAGTCAGCAGCCACAGTATCGAAAGAAGAGATAATTACTCCGAGATTTGCGGGAGTTCCATGAGATGGCCCCATTCCTTCCATACCCACTGTACCATCTAAGACAGTGATCTGAGGTAAAACCAGTTTATTCAAGTCCACAATGGACTGAGCCAGTCCCCATTTGTGAAATCTCTTTTTATCTTTTTCCTGAAGTACCCCTTTCATATTTTTCAGCCCTAAGGTTGCCGGAAAGACATCATGGGTTTTCATTACCGGAGCATTAATAACTACATCAGCTTCCATAAAAGCTTCGGGAATCTTTAATCTCCTAAAGATCTTACCATTGGGTATTCCCATGTAGATTGTTTTGGTTTTTTTTAAGTCGATCAGATCTACCCCTATTTTTGCAGAAAGCTCTTCCAATCCGGTGACGGTAAAAACCTCCTCCGTTCTAGACCCTACAGCAGACCCATCAGCTATGCTTACTTTCCGTGCTCCTGCCTCTTTTGCCAGCTCACACAGAGCCCTAATCACATGGGGACTTGTTGTTGCTCCCGTGGTATAGTGATAGGGAGCGATAAGGTTCGGCTTCACCATGACCCTGTCACCTGGTGAAACTAAGCTATCCAGGCCACCAATCAGATCAAGAGACTCCTTAACTGCCTTTCTCACACTCAGGTGATCATGAATCTTCCGGCACTTAGCTATGGAAACCTGTGGTCTATTCATCACCTCATCCTCCTTGCCAAATAGCTAATTATCCCACTTGATTATTATACGAAAAGATTGGAAGTTTGTAAAAACAGGTAGACCCAACCTTGCCCTAGCTAGATTTTCCCGTATAATCAAGCAAAGTCCCGAGATATTTCTTGACTTTTTATGGTCCACTCACTATAATTGAACAGATTTAGCGCCAGAGACAACAATTAAGAGAAAGCTCCAAACGAGAGCTTAAGAGAAAATAGAACTACCTTATGGTTCAGAATGAACTTTCAGGATATTATATCCACCTTAGAGAATTTCTGGAAAAATCAGGGTTGTTTGATTTTTCAACCTTATGATGTGGAAAAGGGCGCAGGGACATTCAACCCGGCTACCTTCCTAAGGGTCCTGGGGCCCGAGCCCTGGAGAGTTGCCTATGTTGAGCCATCCCGACGTCCGGCTGATGGACGTTATGGGCAAAACCCTAATCGGATGCGACTTCACTATCAATACCAGGTGATTCTCAAGCCCTCCCCTGACGATATCCAGCCTACCTACCTGAAAAGTCTCAAAAAATTGGGCATCCAGCCTCTTCATCATGATATTAAATTTATTGAGGACGATTGGGAATCTCCCACTCTGGGAGCATGGGGCTTGGGATGGGAAGTGAGACTGGATGGTATGGAAATTACCCAATTTACCTATTTTCAGCAGGTAGGAGGATTTGATCTAAAACCGATCTCAGTTGAGCTAACCTATGGTCTGGAGCGAATAGGAATGTGCCTTCAGAGGGTGGAAAATGTCTTCGATCTCCAGTGGAATTCTCATATTAAGTATAAAGATCTTCAATATGAAAGTGAGGTAGAATTCTCTCGCTATAATTTTGAGGAGGTGGAAGCCTCCACTCAATTTAAACTATTCGGGATCTATGAGGCTGAAGCAAAAAGGCTTCTGGAAAAGGGACTTTTCCTGCCAGCCTATGACTACGTCCTCAAGGGTTCTCATACCTTTAATTTACTGGATGCTAGAGGCACCCTGGGAGTTAATGAAAGGGAAAGATACATTAAAAGAGTACGTCGCCTAGCTAATAGATGTGCCAGTCTTTATCTTAAGAAATCGGGTTCGTTAATTTCTGGTGGCTTAGGGACTTAGTAGAAAAAGAATCTTCAGGGAATTTTTTAAAGAGGAGATTAGGTGGCTGAGACAGCATTGTTAGAGATAGGGGTGGAGGATCTACCGCCCTCTTTCGTTTGTGAGGCTCTTGGGCAGCTCAAGGAAAAAGGGGAGGAGCTTTTTGCCTCAGCTTATTTGGATTATGGAAGAGTCGATACTTTCGGTAGTTCTCAACGGCTAGTCTTTCAGGTAGTGGGTCTATCCCCTCACCAGAGAGAGCGCTTTGACAAGGAAATGGGTCCTCCTCAAATCATGGTTTTTGATGAGGCGGGAAGGCTTACCCCAAAAGGCAGAGCTTACCTAAAAGCTAAAGGAGTGAAAAAAGAAGATCTAGGGATAGAAAAACTAGAAAAGGGAAGTTATGTTTACATAAAAAGAAAGAAAATTAGTCAACCCACAGAGAAGCTTCTTCCCTCCCTTTTCCTTGAGCTCATCAAATCTATACATTTTCCTAAATCTATGAGATGGGGAAGAGAAGATTTTTCATTTGGACGCCCTATCAGATCTATTTTAGCTTTGTTTGGGGAAAAGCTAATAAGATTCAAGATAGCCGGAATTTCCTCGCATAGAAAGACGAGGGGACATCGTTTCCTCTCTCCTTCTTATTTCTCGGTGCCGACCACTCAGGAATACTTTCCTCTTTTGAAAAAAAATTACGTCATCGTGGACCCGGAGGAACGCAAAAAGCTAATCCTTAGACAGATAGGAAAAATAACCTCTTCCTTAAGAAAAAACAATCCTCAGGCAAAAATTTATGAGGATGAGGATCTTTTGGAGGAGCTAGTCTATCTGGTTGAGTATCCTACTTTATTTATAGGAGAGTTTGATCAAAGATTTCTCTCTCTTCCCCAGCCCGTCCTGAAAGCTTGCTTGAGAGATTATCAGAAGTATTTCTCAGTGGGAGATGAAAAGGGAAGCCTTGCCTATTTTGTGGGAGTAAGGGAAGGTAACAAAGATCACTTAGAAGAGGTGGTGGAGGGTAATCGAAGAGTGCTTAACGCACGTTTAACCGATGCCATCTATTTCTTGGAGGAGGATAAAAAAACTCCTTTAGAAAAAAGAGTGTCAGAGCTTAAAGAGATGATTGCCCAGGAAAAACTGGGTAGTTATTATGATAAAACGCTAAGGCTGAAAAAGCTTGCTGGTAGGATCGCCTCTCCCCTGGGGCGCAGCGAGAAAATTAGGGAAAAGGTAAAAGAAGCAGCCCATCTTTGTAAGGCGGATTTAATTACCCAGATGGTCAAGGAATTTCCCTCTCTGCACGGAATAATGGGACAGGAATACGCCCTTCAATCTGGAAAAGATCAGGAGGTGGCCCAGGCTATTCTGGAACACAGAATGCCCCGCTTTAGTGGAGATGGACTTCCTCGCACAGAGGCAGGAGCAATCCTTGCTTTGACAGACAAGGTTGACACTCTGGTGGGTTCCTTCTGGGCCGGATTTGTTCCCTCCGGAGCGGGAGACCCCTGGGGTTTGCGAAGAGAGGCACAGGGACTTGTTGAGATAATTTTAGATAAGGAATGGGGAATCAGTTTAGATTGCCTGATTAGAGAGTCTTTAAAGCTTTACGGAGAAAAAACCCCCGGAATTGATCTTAAAGTCAAAGAATTCCTCCGGGCAAGAATTGTCGGGATTCTTAAAGAGAGACAAATTAAAACAGAGCAGGTTAAAGCCGTCTTAAAGGCCGGTTTCGACGATGTTGTTGATGTAGTTAAAAGAGGGGATGCTCTTCGCAGTGCTGCCACCAGACCAGAATTCAAAGAAGAGGTAATAGCCATCGTGAGGCTGGTCAATATCTTAAAGCAAGCCGAAGAATGGGGGCTGAGGATTCCTGACCATGTAAAGAAAGAGCTTCTGGAAGAAAAAGAGGAAAGGAATCTTTATGGCGATTGGAAAAAGATTGAACCCCAGCTTGAAAAATTGTTACGCGAACAAGATTATCTCCAAGTCTACCAAACTCTTTCTACTTTGACGCATTCGATTCATGACTTCTTCGAGGGAGTTTTAGTGATGAGCGAAGACAAAAACTTAAGATTAAATCGTCTTTCTCTTTTGAACAAAATAGGAAAAACTTTTCTCTCTATAGCTGACTTTACCGAACTCCAGGTAAAATGATAGTAATGAAGGAGCGGTAGAAATGGCTCTGGTAGGGATAGAAATTTATCCTATAGGTGGAACAGTACACGTAATCTGCAAAAAGGCGAATCTGGAGACCAGAGATTGGTGTCTTTACCCGCTGAGAGATGGAATGGGGCTAGGGAGAATAAAATTTATCTGTTTAAGCAGCGAAAAAACTACCTTTCTGGGCGGAGAAAAAATTAGAAAAGCAACCCCGGAGGATAGAGCAGAATTTGAACGTCGGTACGAGATTGAGAAAAAATCGTACCAAATAGCTTTAGAGAAAATCTCTTCTCGTAAGCTCCCTATGAAACTAATAGCCACCAAGTACCCTTTAGAGAGCAGCCGAATTACCTTTTACTATACAGCCAAAGAGCGAGTAGATTTCCGGGCATTGGTCAAGGATTTGGCGGCTGTTTTTAAAGTAAGGATACAGATGCAGCAGGTTGGGGTAAGAGATGAGCCCCAGGTCTTGGGAGGTTGCGGGATTTGTGGTAGGCCTGTTTGTTGTGCCTTATTCTTAGGTAAACGTAAAGAAAAGCTCGATTCGGTAAGCCTGGAGGTTGCACGCATACAGAACCTTCCTTTGACCTCCTCCAAAATATCGGGAATATGTGGAAGGCTTCGCTGCTGTCTAAATTTCGAATATCCTACCTACTCTATTTTAAAGAAAGAACTGCCCCGGGTAGGAGAAATTGTCCGATGGCAAGGGGAAAAGGTGAAGGTAATAGCCCAGGATATACTAAAAGAAACCGTGATAGTGGAGACTAAGGAAGGAATAAGAAAACTATTAACCAACCAGGAGCTAAAAAACATAAGTTGAAGGCTCTAAGTCTATTTTCAGGAGGGCTGGATAGTATCCTGGCCACAAAGCTTTTGCAGCTACAGGGAATTGAAATGGAGGGGGTGTGCTTTGTCTCCCCCTTTTTTGATGGAAAAAAAGCCACCAGAGCGGCTGAAAATCTGAAGATACGGCTCTATACCGTAGATATGGGAGAAGATCTTCTTCCCCTTCTTCTTTCACCTCCTCGTGGCTTTGGAAAGGGAGCTAATCCCTGCGTTGACTGTCATATTCTCATGGTAAAGAAAGCAGCAAGCTTAATGCAAAAAATAGGAGCAAACTTTCTGGTGAGCGGAGAGGTCTTGGGAGAAAGACCAAAATCACAGAGCAGATGGGCTCTTAATGTAGTAGATGAAGAGTCAGGCTGGGGAGATTATCTTCTCCGTCCCCTTACCGCTAAAAACTTATCTCCAACTTTTCCGGAAAAAAAGGGATGGGTGAAGAGAGACCAACTTCTTGAAATCAAAGGGCGGAGTCGAGTGGTTCAATTAAGGCTCGCTGAATCTTTAGGAATTTTGAACTTTCCTACGCCGGCTGGAGGATGCTTGCTTACTGATCCAGTCTTCTCCAAACGAGTTAAGGATTTATTAGCCCAAGGAAAGCTTAATCTCAATGAGATCGAACTTCTTAAAATAGGGAGGCACTTTCGCCTGGAGAAAACCGCTAAGCTCATTGTAGCCAGAAACAAAGAGGAAAACAGAAAAATTCTCGAGCTGGCTACCCCGGGCGATTTTTTTCTTGAAGTAGTCGGCTTTCCGGGACCGGTGGGACTTCTAAGGGGGGAACCACACCTCATCCTCAAGGCTGCTTCTGTAACCAGTCGTTACAGCGATGCTCCGCCGACCAGGATAAAAGTAAAGTACTATCAATTCCCTCACACAGAGGAAAGATACATTGAAGTAAACCCTGCAGAAGATGAGGAATTGGAGGTACTGAGAATCGGAGGCAGGCCGTGAGTCTTTATATCTTTGATTTAGATGGGGTGATCTACCGGGGAGAAAGACTTCTTCCCGGGGTAAAAGAGACCCTAACCAAACTCAGAAAGAGGGGAGATGAAGTCTCTTTTCTCACCAATAACTCCACCCTGAGTAGACCCGGTTTTCAAAAAAAACTTACCCAAATGGGGATTGAGGTAAATCTGGAAGAGCTTTTTCCATCTTCCTATCTAGCTGCTATTTATCTTGGCCATAAAATTAAAAGAAAAAACACTAGGGTGCTGGTTTTTGGAGAGAAAGGACTTTTCGAGGAACTGAGCCAGGCGGGAATAAAGCTTACTTCAACCTCAAAGGATGCCGATTATGTAGTAGTGGGAATGGACAGGAAATTTGACTTTGAGAAACTCAAGCTCGCCTATGAGGCTATCTTAAATGGGGCTAAATTTGTAGCTACCAACAAGGACGTAACTTACCCTACAGAAGAAGGGACTGTTCCTGCTGCTGGAGCGATAGTTAAAGCTCTTGAGGTTTCTACTCACAAGAGGGCTTTACTTTTGGGCAAACCTCATCTCTTCGGGCTGAAGACCGTAATGAAAAGTAAAGGGTATACCTCAGCGGATACCATTTTGGTAGGCGACCAGCTGAAGACAGATATCCTGGCGGGCAAAAGACTAAAGATTGCTACTGTCCTGGTTCTATCAGGAATTACCTTAGAAAAGATGCTACAGAAGGCTCCCCCTTCTCTCAAACCCGATTATGTAATCCAGTCGCTCCTGGATCTACCTTCTTTGAAACAAAGGGGGTCAGGTCTCAACATTTGACATTCAACAATCTATTTTCCATAATCTTAAGATTTTTATTTTATCTCTTTATTTCCCAAGATCTCAATCACTTTAACTGACCATGATTACGCTTATTCTGCGGGTGGACTTTCTGGCAATTTCTCATATCAATCAAAAATCTTTTGTTGAATGTCAAATGTTGAGACCTGACCCCCTTGTTTTTAATAGCGAACAGAAAAACTGGTAAATTCCCCTTTATACTCCTCCCACTTGACCTCAACATCCTCTACCACAGCAGACGGCGGTCCTTTGTAGCACCAGCCAATCATCTTTTGCACTTTCTGATCTTCTCCCTCAAAAACAGCCTCCACATTTCCATCCCATCTATTTCTAACCCAGCCAGTTATCCCCAGGCTATAGGCCTGGCTACGAGTCTCAGCCCGGAAAAATACCCCCTGCACCCTACCCTTAATCAAGACATGGGCCCTTACCTTCTTCACTCCCATTTCCTTTTCTTATTTCGTACCTATTCACCGCAGAGATGTCAAAAAGAAGAAAAGGGATCAAAACCTTTTGTTGAATGTCAAATGTTGAGACCTGACCCCAATTCACATCAGGCCTCGGTCTTTCAGGCTAATATACTTTTTACCACCAATGATGATGTGGTCGAGTAGGTCGATAGCCAAGGTCTTTCCCACCTCTTGCATCTGTCTGGTTACCTTTAGATCCTCATCACTGGGATTGGGATCGCCGGAAGGATGATTGTGAGCGATGATTAAGCCGGCGGCTAGATACTCTATGGCTGGTTGGAATACCTCCCGTGGATGGACTAAATTAGCAGTGAGGGTACCAATGGAGATAATCTCATCATGGATAATTTTATTTCTTGTATTAAGATATAATCCACGAAACTGTTCCTTTTTCAGTTTTCTCATATCCTCCAGGTACCGATAGACATCCTCAGGGTTCCTGATGGTGGGCATCTTGCCTGGCTCTTCCTGAAAGAACCTTCTGCCCAGCTCAAAACAGGCCACTACCTGACAGGCTTTAACGGGAGGAATGCCTAGAGTTTCGATTAGACGTGCCACATTCTTTTCCTGGGTTATCGCTTTAGAGCCATATTCCTTGATTATACGATGGGATAACTCCAGTACAGTCTCTCCTCTATACCCTGTGTTTAAGATAATCGCCGTAAGTTCCGGGGTCTTCAGGACATCGGGGCCGTATTTTATCAGCTTTTCCCTGGGTCTTTGACAAGCCGGGAGCTCTTTCAACTTGACCCGATAACGATCTGAGCTTCTCATCTGCAGTTCCTTAATATAACTATTCAGCCGCACATTTACGCTGATATTTTTCTTTTATGTGTTTAAACCTCTCTTTGTGAATCTGTAGCTAAATAATCACGTCCCCTTTTTACCTTTTTTCCCTTAGTCCTCACTTAGCCAAAGCGACTTCGATCCTAAAAGATCTTCTACCTCGGAGATTAGGGAATCGGTGAAGCCCACCTTTATCGACCTTGACCTGATGATTGTTTCCTCCCCACCTTTATTGCTGAAATGAAGGTAAATGTTATGTTTCCCCTTATAAGAACAAAGAATCTCCTTTAATCTAACAAGTTTTTCCTTCTCCAACCTATCTTCCTTTAGGTTAATATGGAGGTTGTGAGTAACATCCTTAATCCTGGAGAAGGGAAGTACCTCCTGGGCGATCACCTTGGGGGGTGTACTGGCAGTATCTAGTTTACCCTTAACCAGAACAAGACCTCCCTCTTTGATGTAAGAGGCATATTCTTCATAGAGACTGGAAAACACAACTATCTCTATCTCAGATTCTAAATCCTCCAGGGTAAAGAAAGCCATTCTCTTCCCTTTTCGGTCCTTTTTCTGGATAATGGTAGTTATAACCCCCATAATCCTTATCTTCTCTCTATCCCTCATCCCGGATAGATCATAAATGGAGTTAGCTAGATAATGGGTAATTTTTTTTTGATATTTCTCCAGAGGATGCCCACTTACATAGATACCCAGAAGTTCTTTTTCCCAGGCCAATCTCCTTGACTGGGGAGCCTCCTCTATCTCAGGAAATCTCTCCTTAGCTATTGACTCTCCTCTTTTCTCCAGCGTCCCAAAGAATGACAACTGCCCTCTTCCCCTATCGGCCTGAACCCGTGAGGCCTCCTCTGTTGCTTCATTAATTGCGGCCAGATTCTGAGACCGGTTGCCGACCAGAGAATCAAAGGCTCCACACTTGACCAAACTCTCTATTACCCGCTTATTCACTGTCCTAAGATCCACTCTGGTGCAAAAGTCAAAAACGGAACTGAACTCACCCTCCTTCTCCCTCACTTTAAGAACGGATGAAATAGCTGCCTCTCCTACATTTTTTACCGCCGTAAGTCCAAAACGTATCTTATCGCCGGCTACCGTAAATTTGGTTAGCGATTGATTTATATCCGGCGGAAGCACTTCTATTCCCATTCTCCTGCATTCATTAATATAGAGGACGAGTTTATCTGTATTTTCCCTCTCCGAGGTAAGCAGAGCAGCCATAAACTCAAGTGGATAGTTAGCCTTAAGATAGGCCGTCTGATAAGAGATAAGAGCATAACCGGCAGAATGCGACTTGTTAAAGCCGTACCCGGCAAAATGAGCCATTAGTTCAAAAATTCGTTTAGCCACCACCGAATCAAGTCCTTTTTCTTTTGCTCCTTCTATGAATTTATCCCTCTGTTCATCCATTAATCTTGGGATCTTTTTCCCCATGGCTCTTCTTAAGATATCAGCTCTCCCCAGACTAAAACCAGCCAGTACATTGGCGATTCGCATTACTTGCTCCTGGTAAAGAATAACGCCGTAAGTTTCCTCCAGAATTGGCTTAAGCTCAGGATGTAGGTACTGAACCTTACTTTGACCATGCTTTCTCTTAATGAAATCGTCCATCATTCGGCTGTGCAGGGGTCCGGGCCTATATAGGGCAAGAACGGCAATGAGATCCTCAAATTTTTCCGGACAGAGTTTCTTGAGTAAATCTTGCATTCCTCTACTTTCTAACTGAAAGACTCCCAGTGTTTCTCCTGCCGAAAGGAGCCGGTAGGTTTTCTCGCCCTCAAGAGAAATTCGATCTAGATCAATCTCTTCCCCTTTCTGCTGCTTGATTATCACTAGAGTGTCCTGGATCGCGTTTAAGGTCTTGAGACCAAGAAAGTCAATCTTAAGTAGGCCAATGGCTTCCAGAGAATGCATCTCATACTGTGTAGTCATCTCATTCTTGGGAGTTCGATATAAGGGCGTGTAGTGGGTGAGTTTATCCGGTGCTATTACTACCCCGGCAGCATGGGTAGAGGCATGACGGGTTAAGCCCTCTATACTCTGGGCTATCTCGAAAAGATTTTTTATATCTGGATCTTCTTTGATAAGCTCCTTTAACTCTGTACTTTCCTCTATGGCTGTTTTTAGCGACCTATTAAAGGAAATAAGTTTAGCAATCCGATCCACCTTGCTGTAGGGAATGCCTAAGACTCTTCCCACATCTCTTACGGCTCCCCTAGCTGCCATAGTTCCAAAGGTGATAATCTGAGCTACATTTTCTTTCCCATATTTTCTCCTTACATAATTGATGACCTCACTCCTTCTCTCATCCTGGATATCTATGTCAATATCAGGCATGGCAGTCCTTTCTGGATTCAAGAACCGCTCAAAGAGGAGCCCATAAGCAAGGGGGTTAATGTTGGTTATTCCCAGAAGATAGGCAACCAGGCTTCCGGTTACCGAGCCTCTGCCCGGACCCACTAAGATTTGCTTCTCCTTCGCATACCTGATAAAATCCCAGACGACAAGAAAGTAGCCGGCGTATCCCATCCGGCCAATTACGTTAAGCTCTACTTCCAATCTCTTGAGCACGGTAGAGGAAGCAGTAGCATACCGATTAGATACTCCTTCCTGGCAAAGTTTTTTCAAATATCCATTTAAATCATAGCCGGAAGGGATCTGGTAGTGAGGAAGATGTATTTTCCCTAGATCCAGTTTGAGATTACACTTTTCAGAGATGGCCTTGGTATTGGATATGGCCTCGGGAAGATCGGAGAAAACCTTCCCCATCTCCTCAGGAGAACGAAAGTAAAACTCCGAAGAAGCAAACTTCAGGCGATCAGTGTCCTTTAGAGTCTTGCCGGTTTGAATGCAAAGGAGGACATCCTGAGCTCTGGCATCTTTTCGGTAAAGATAATGCACATCATTGGTAGCCACGAGAGGGATGGAAAGCTCACGAGAGAGCTGGACTAGAGCCTGGTTGACCTCCTTTTGCTCTTCCAGACCTGTGTCTTGTACTTCCAGGTAGAAATCATCCCTACAAAGGTCCTGATAGAAAAGACAAACCTGTCTTGCCTCATCAAACCTGTCCTTCTGAAGCAAAGAGGGAATCTCACCCTTCATGCAGCCAGAAAGAACTATCAATCCTTCTTTCTTACGGGAAAGGATCTCTTTATCAAGGCGAGGATGGTAATAAAAACCTTCCAAAAAGCCAATTGTTACCAATTCCATGAGATTATGATAGCCTTTTTTATCCTTAGCCAGCAGAGTTAAGTGATAGGAGATAGTCTCTCCCTTTACTCTCTTTTTTTTGAATCGGGACCCGGGAGCCAAGTAGATCTCGCAGCCCAGGATAGGCTTTATTCCTCTTTTGCTGGCAATTTGATAGAACTCTACCGCTCCAAATAGGTTGCCGTGATCGGTCAGAGCTAAGGCAGGCATATCAAATTTATAGGCCTGATTAACTAACTGAGAAATGGAAGAAGCTCCATCCAGAAGACTATACTCACTGTGGGTGTGAAGGTGGGTAAATTCACTCATACTTAATCCTTTATTGTATCTTACAAGATATTCAGTCCCTGTCAATTTGACAAAAAAAATGGCATAGTATAATATATTTAAAACTCTAGAGAGGGAAATAATAAATGAAGAAAATATGGATGGTAGGATTGGGGATTTTTCTGTTCAGTTTTTTTCTTCTTCCTCAGGTCTGGGGGGAAGAACAGGCTTATAAGGAATTTATATTTGCTCAGGGTCTATATGAAGATGGCAAATTCGGTTTAGCAGCCGTTCAATTCCAAAAGTTCATCGAAGATTTTCCAGAAAATAGAAATTGTGATAGAGCCCAATACTTACTGGGAGCATGTTTCTGGAATCAGGAAAAATATGAGGAAGCCATCTCTGCTTTTGACAGGCTTCTTCAAAAATATCCCGAAAGCGACTGGGTCGATGATAGCCTTTATCAAGTGGGGGAAAACTATTAT
This sequence comes from uncultured Clostridia bacterium, assembly GCA_964543295.1. Lineage (GTDB taxonomy): Bacteria > Aerophobota > Aerophobia > Aerophobales > AE-B3A > AE-B3B. Next base: position 21,074 of record CAZIXA010000009.1, read on the forward strand.
CGCCTGAGAAATTATGCAGAGGCTATCCCTTATTATGAGACGTTAATTGAAAACTACCCTCAAAGTAATCTTGTTGCCCCTTCCCTTTATTCATTGGGATACGTCTATGTTGAGCAAAAAAACTATGAGGGGAGTCTGCGAGTCTTCAAGAAACTGCGAGATGAGTTTCCTGAATTTAAGCAGATCTCTGAAGTTCACTACATCATTGCCAAGATCCTCTATGATAACAAAAGATATCCCGAGGCTATTAATGAATACTCTACTTTCATCCGTGCTTTCCCAACTTCAAAATATCGATCTAACGTCTATCTGGAAAGGGGATGGGCTTATTTCGAAGAGGGAAATTACGATAAAGCTAGGGATGACTTTGCTGCAGTAGGAGCCTTTTTCTGGCTGGGAGAGTCTCTCTATAATCTGGGTCAATTTAGAGAGGCAAGGAAGGCTTATGAGAAAGCCTTAGAAAAGCCCGAGCCAAGCTGGAAACCACAGGCCTATTATGGCGTTGCTTATACTTATTTTAAGGAAAAAAATTATCCCCAGGCGGCCGATGCTTTTGAAAAATACATCGCTGCCTTCCCAGATTCACCTAATCTTGCCGAATCCTGGACTCGTCTGGGAGATTGCCTCTATTTCCAGAACAAGTTTTCCTCTGCTAGAGAAAGTTACTTGACGGTAGTAACCAATTATCCGCAAAGTGAATTTGTTCCGGATTCTCTTTATGGAATTGCTTATACTTATCTCGATGAGAAAACATATGAGGAGGCGGAAAATTATTTAAGTCAGCTAATTAAAAAATTCCCTAACTTTGAAAATATTCCAGATGCAACTTTCTGGTTGGGAGAATCTTTCCTTAACCTTTCCCAATATGGAAAAGCACTTGAAGCATTCCAGAAGGTCATCATTGATTATCCTGATGATCCACTAGCCGCACGTTCTCAATACGAGAGTGGGTGGTGTTATTTAAAACAAAACCGGTTTGAGGTTGCCACCACTGAATTTGACAAGGTCATCCAGAATTACCCTCAGTCTGAGTGGGTCGATAATGCCCTCCTGATGATGGGAAGTAGCCTTTTTAATTTGAAGAAGTTTAGAGAGGCTATTCAGACCTACTCAAAGATAGAGAAAAATTACCCAACTTCAAATCTCGTTCCCACCTCAATTTATCAAATCGCCGCCTCTCATTTCAATCTCGGTGAGTATGATGAGGCAAGACAACGGTATCAACGATTTCTAACCCTTTATCCTGAGGACAGAGATGCCCCTAATGCTCAATTGTTCATTGGCTGGACCTACTTTAAACAAATTGAATGGGAGCAAGCCAAAGAAGCGCTCCAAAAAGTAATTCTCAATTACCCCCAGGAAGAACAGCTTCATCCAGATGCCTATTCTCTTATAGGAGAGTGCAATTATAATCAGGAAAAATATGAAGAAGCTTTAAACACCTTCGAAACCTTGATCGAGAAATATCCAAACAGCAATTTTATTCCTCACGCCTGGCTTAGAATAGGGGAATGTTATGAGCAGATAAATCAAGTAGAGAAGTCCTTGGAAGTCTTCCGTAAAGTGATAAGAGACTATCCTAATTTTGAGAGAGCTGATTATGCCCAGTGGAAGATAGCCATTCATTTTCTGGGAAAAGAAAAGTGGCAGGAAGCTGTTTCAGAAATGGAAAAGCTTATTAATAATTTCCCTGAGAGTTCCTATCTTTCCCAGGCCTATTACCGGACCGGTTGGAGTCTTTACAGATTAGATAAATTTCCCCAGGCCGCCTCATATTATTCTCAATTTGTTAAGTTATTTCCCCAAGATCCCTTACGAGGAGAAGTTTTTTACCAATTGGGAGAATCTTTATTAAAACAGAAAAAATTTAGAGAGGCTGTCGACTTTTATAGCCAGGCTCTCCAGGTGACCAAAGAGAAAGAGATCATCCTTAACTCCCTTTATGAAAGTGCCCTCTGCTGGGAAAATCTGGGTAATTGGGAAAAGCAAGGAGAAATTCTGGAAAAATTTATCGAACGATTTCCCGAACATGATTTGGCTTCTCTGGCTCACCTAAAACTCGCTAATTCCCTTTTCAATAGGGGAAAAATTGCCCAGGCACGAGAGCACTACTCTTACGTGGTCAAAACTACCGAAGAAAGTCAATTGGCAGTAGAGGCCCAGTTTAGAATGGGAGATTGCTGGTTTAATGAGAAAAAATTCGATAAAGCTATAGTGGAATACCTCAGAGTTCCCATTCTTTATCCCCAGTTTGAGGAATGGGGAATTAAGGCTCAATTCCGTGTGGGACGTTGTTACGAAGCCTTGGGCAAGTTCGAGGAGGCGAAAAAAACTTACCAAAAGATCCTGCAAGTGGAGTCTCTTAAGGAAGAATACCGAAATGATGCCCAAGAAAGGCTAAGGCAACTGGAAGGTAGATAAGGAGAAAAAAATGATAAAAACAATATTGCTGTTTGCATTGACCTACTTAATTCTCTTTTCGAACCCTCTTCAGGCACAAGAGCCACCATTGAAAGAGGAGCCACTTCCCACGAAGCTCCCTACTGTCATAGTTAAGGGAACGGATAGGTCTTATTTGGAGATAATAAGGGCGAAGGCTCTTCCCCTCATGGAGTATCGGGGAAAAAAGGAACTAGCCCCCCCCTCCATCCAGATCCCTTGGGGTAAAAAGGTCTATTATCATCCGCTTTCTTTTCCCGGTTTAGAAAGATTAGAAAGAAAAGAAAGAAAAGTCATGGAAGGAGCCCCCCTAGCTCCTTTAAAGCCAGGAAAGAAAATCAGTCCAGTTGCTCTTGTCCTCCCTGAGCCTGTCTCACCATTTGCCAGATATATACCTGCTAGCAGGTATATATCTGCTAGATATACCAGAATAGAGGCTCTTCCCCTCATGGAGTATCGGGGAAAAAAGGAACTAGCCCCACCCTCCATCCAGATCCCCAGGGATAAAAGGGTCTATTATCCCAGTCTAAGGAAAGAGTCACCTCTTCCTTACCTTAATCTTTTTGTGTCTTTGGCTCCCCATGACAGCTTCTCATACCAACTAGATTATGGAAGGCAAAAGGAAAGATTTACCGGCTATCTCAGTGCAGGAAGCGTTTCCACTCCACATTGGGTGAAATACGAGCCAGAAGAAGAGCTTTATTTAGGAAAATACGAAGAAGCTATCGCCTCAGAGCTTAGCTGGGGTTCTCTGACAAATAGAACGCTGGTACTTAATTTAGAAAGAGAGGCGAAAAAGATTGATCTTCCCAATGAGGATGAAAGAAATAAGAACGAAATTGAAATAGGAGCAAACCGAAGGCAAGAGTGGAAAACGAGCATTTTTACCATTGACGGCTGGGCTAACAGGTCAGTGGTAAAGGATCCAGAAGTTGACCAGGAAGATATAGCTCTGGGAACCGGATTAAAGCTGCGACTAAAGAAGATCCCCTTAGATATTGGAGTTAGTGTAGATCATAGTTCCTTCAGCGAGAAAACTCAGACTTACCTTTGGCTAGAGAATGATGCTATTACTTTTAAACGAATAAAGGAGCTAACTCTCGGTTTAGGGGGAGGAATGAAGGCAATAACAGAATCAGGCTCTCAATTTTTGCCCTCTCTTAAGCTAACTTACCAGATAAATCCTAGGTTTCAGCTAGGCGTAAGCGGAAAAAGGCATTTTTACCTTGCTCGATTTTCGGATTTATATTTTCTCCAGGATTATGTAGAAATAAATGAGGATCTTAATCCAGTAAAGATCTGGCACTATGAAATTAAGATGGAGTATAAACTCTCCTCTCTGGCAAACCTTTCCCTGGTGGGATTTTACAAAGAGGGCGAAGATACCATTTGGAATTGGAACACTATCAGTTCCCTGGCCAGACCGGAAACTCGTGAGATGAATGTTTCAGGGGGACGTCTAAATTTTTTACTTCACTTCGGTGAAGCATTTGAACAGGGAATCTCTTACACCTTTCAAAAAGCAGAAAATGCCCAAGATGAGACTAAGGTAATTCCCTACTACCCTCAGAATGAGGGAGATCTTTGGCTCATAGGGAGAACAAACGGTTGGGAAATTGAATTAGGAGCAAAATACATAGGCAAAAGATACTACGAGGAAACAAGCGAGGAGAAGCTTGATAGCGGCTGGATAGAAAGATTCAAAATCTCCAAAAAGATGGGCAAAGCCATAGAGTTGTTTGCTCAGTTGGAATTAAATGATTATGATCTCTGGAAGAATTACCCTCTAGAGAGGGAAAAAATTTCTCTCGGACTTAAGGCCAAACTTTATTGACCCGGCAAATAGCCTGCTAATCAACTTCTTTAGTCAGCCGATTCTACATTAGTGAGAGAAGCAATCAAAGTCCCTAGAGATGTTTCTGCTTGAAACTCAACCGGAAGGTATCTCTCATCATCAGAAATCCATAGTTTTACTTCCGTCTCATCGGAGGAGGCTACTTCCGAACATAAAAAAGCCGTATAATCTCCGCGGTAGGTTGTCACTTTTTCCTTCTCAAGTACTTTTATCTCCACCTTTCTTAGATTACGACCTTCAATCAAAGAAAGTGAAAAAGATTTTCCCACCCGTAAATCCTGAGCTCTAAGCCAGTAGATTAAGGAAACTGTATCCATAGCCGGAAGCGAAAACTCTCTCTTAAATTCTCCCTTCCAATCCTTAATCAAAGCTATTCCCTTAGTCTGATCTAGCTGGACTTCCCGATCTTTAATACGGCCTCCCTCCTCAAAATGGAATCTTATTAGCCGAGGATAGAGGGTCTTAACATCTACAAAACTCTCTATTGTATAATCAAAATGATAAAGTAAAGAAAAAGGATCGACTATCCTCACCCTCCAAAAAAGAGGGTAAGCAGACTCTCCATCTATGGAAACCACATCTTTTATTTCCAGGGTTTCCTCCCCCACGGGAAGACCAAAGATTTTCACCCTATAGGTTAATTTCTCTCCCGGTTTAAAGGGATGAATCTTTTCTCCTCTACCAGGAGTAACCAGAAGAAGAAAAAAATAAAAAATGAGGCCAATTCTTGCTAAACTTCTCCCCTTCATCTCGTCCCTTTGCTGGCAGATAAATCCTACCACGCAAGTTTCCGTGAATAGTTATAAATATAGCATATGAAGTCAGGTTGTCAAAATCTTATTCCGGTTTCCTGAAAAAGCTCAAGGAGAACCTTTTGGAAAACTAGAATTCATTACTAAATTGACATACTTTTATAGTCTATTATGATAGCCTATCAGGCTGCCAAGCTGAAAGCAAGAAATATCTCGGGACTCTTCCCCTCAATAGGCGTATAAATCTTCTAGTATTTTCCCGAGTAATCAAGAACAAGAAGGGAGAGGTCAATGCTGAATTTACCTGAGAAATTAGCTAAATTAGAGAAAAAAGGTGAGATCATCAAGGTGGGAATTGTAGGAGTAGGGCAGATGGGAGCAGGAGTAGCAACTGTCATCTCTCGGATGAAGGGAATGGATGTTTTAGCTCTTGCCGATATTGATAAGGAAAAGGCTGTAAACATTTTTGAGGAGATAGGGGTTTTGCGAAAAGATATTTTTTGCTCATCAGATGATCCGGATGAATGCACCAGAGCGCTGGAGAAAGGGATGCGGGTAGTAACTGATAAAGCTCAGGTTATTCCTCTCCTTCCTTCTCTAAATGCTATAGTTGAGGCTACTGGCATACCTCGGGTGGGTGCAGAAGTTGCTTTTAAGGCCATAAAGAACAAAAAAAACATCATAATGATGAATATAGAAACCGATGTTACAGTTGGTTGCATTCTTGCCGAACTCGCTAAAAATGCAGGTGTAGTCTATTCAGTAGGAGCAGGAGATGAACCAGGTGCCATCAAAGAACTTTATGATTTTGCTAAATCCCTAGGGTTTAAAATAGTAGCAGCAGGAAAAGGCAAAAACAACCCTCTTGATAAAGAAGCAACACCGGAGAACCTGAAAGATATCGCCTTAAAAAAAGGGGTGAACCCTAAGATACTGACCGAATTTGTTGATGGTAGTAAAACTATGATTGAGATGACCGCTGTTGCCAATGCTACAGGTCTTGTTCCTGATGTAAGGGGGATGCATGGCCCAAGATGTGAGTTAAGTGAACTTACCTCTATTTTTACCTTAAAAGAAAAAGGAGGAATTCTCAATGAGGAGAGGGTGGTTGATTATACTCTTGGCAGGATAGCACCAGGAGTCTTTGTAGTTGTAACTACTGAGAACAAACGTTTGAGAAAAGATCTTGAATACCTTAGGATGGGCAAGGGTCCTAACTACCTTCTCTATCGCCCCTATCATCTTGCCAGTATAGAGGTTCCTCTTTCTGTAGCAAGAGCGGTTATCTACCAGGAGCCAACTTTAGTATCTTCAGGAAAACCTGTTGCAGAGACAATTACTGTTGCCAAGAGGGATTTAAGAGTAGGGGAGAGGATAGATGGTATTGGAAAATTTGATATCTATGGTTCCATTGAAAAGGCATCTGTTGCCCACAAAGAAAATCTTTTACCCCTGGGTCTGGCAGAGGGAGCAGTGCTAAAAACCAATGTAAAAAAAGGTGATTACATTACTTGGCACCAGATAGAGCTTGAAAAAAGAAGTGTCTTGTTGAGCTTAAGGAGACTGCAAGATAAGCTCTTTTCCCCGAAGGAAAATTAAAATAATGGAGTAAGGGGAGAGTTATATAAGGGGGATATCTTATCGTAAAAGGAGAACTGGAGCTTGACAGAACTATAGAATTAGCTATGGTAAAAAGACCTACTTACAAAGGAGTCATCAATGAAGGCCGCAGTTTTAAAGGCAATTGAGGATTTAGAAATTAAGAAAGTCCCCACTCCCCATCCTACACCAGAGGAAATACTTATCAGGGTTAGAGCCTGCAGTATATGTGGAACCGATATAAAGGTTTATCATCATGGACACAAGCATATGAGATTTCCTAGGGTTACCGGGCACGAACTCGCAGGAGAAATTGTGGAATTAGGCCGTAAAGTCAATGGCTACAAAATTGGAGAAAAGGTAGCCGTAGCTCCGGCTATTCCCTGTGGTAGGTGTTTTTACTGTAGAAGAGGTATGCAGAGTATGTGCCTTAACCTTTCCGCTATAGGCTATCACTATGATGGAGGTTTTGCTGAATTTATGGTGATTCCCGAGAATGCTGTCCATAATGGATGCGTGAATCCTATTCCATCAAACCTTTCCTTCGAAGAAGCAGCCTTAGCCGAACCTTTAGCCTGTGCTATAAATGGGCAGGAGCTCTCCAAAATTAGCCTGGGTGACACAGTAGTAGTGGTAGGAGGAGGTCCCCTGGGATGCATTCATGTGCAATTGGCCAGGGCAAAAGGAGCAGGCAAAGTTATCCTTCTAGAACTTTCCCCGCAAAGAATAGAATTTATTAAAAAATTCACTCTCCCCGATGTGGTAATCAACCCCTCTCTGGAGAATGGTATAAAAAGGGTGTTAGAAGAAACCAAAGGAAGAGGTGCTGATAAAATAATCGTTGCCTGTCCCAGTGGAAGAGCACAGGAAGATTCACTGCAAATGGTGTCTCCCCGTGGTATAGTCAACTTCTTTGGGGGGCTACCACTGGATGAGCCTTTTATAAAGTTTAATTCCAATCTTGTCCATTACCGGGAATTTTATGTAGTAGGAACCCATGGCTCGGCTCCTTACCATAACCAGCTTGCTTTATCCCTGCTTTCTCAGAGAAAAGTAAAGGTCAAAGAACTTATCAGTCATCGCTTACCCCTGGAAAAACTGGAAGAAGGTCTTCATCTTGCCGAAACCCAGAAAGGAATGAAAATACTTATAATGTCTTAACCTCCCCAGCAGAACCATAAGCTTCTAATTTTGTTTTTATCCCTTCCTCTTTTCAAAGAGAACATCGTTTCACTTCCAATTTAATCTCATTATTTTTTATAAACTGCTCTGCCTCAGATCTAGTGAACACCCCGGCTGTACAGCCGACCTTCCTCACAGCAGATGCTCCCATAGCGCTGGCCAGCCTCAACGTCTCCTTAGGTTCCCAGCCATTTATAACGCCAAAGATAAAACCAGCAGAAAAGGCATCTCCTCCTCCAGAGGGATCTACCACTTCAACTTCGTATGTAGAGGCTCGGGCGATCTTATCTTTGGTTCTCACAAACGAACCTTCCTTTCCCATTGTGATAACTACCGTCATCTCATAATTATGCCTGAGTATCTCTTCAGCTTGTCCTCGGGGGTCAACTTGACCTGTGATTAGCCTGGCTTCGTCGGAATTGGGAAGAAAAAAGTCGGTGAACTTAAGTGCCCTTTTGCACTTGTTTATCCACCTAAGCTCTGTATGAGGAATCACCACATCTAGTACAGTAATTAAACCATTTAGTTTAGCAAATTTCAAAAGTTTGATTAAAGAATCTTCCTCCAGTTCAGGAAGAACCCCATATCCTCCCACATAGAGAATCTTTCCTTGACTAAGATAGTCAAAATCAATATCGTTGATATTAAAATTAGCATTGGCGCCTAGAGTATGAATAAACCTTCTATCCTCTGAATGGGTGAGAATAATCATGGTCTTAGAGGTTCCGAGTTTATGAGACACCGCAATTTTTGAGATATCCACTCCTTCCTTCCTTAAGTCCTCCTTAAGAAAATCGCCGAAATGGTCATGGCCCACTTTTCCTAGCGCCCCGGTCTTTAATCCCAACCTGGCTAAGCTCACAGCCGTGTTGTGAGCATGTCCACCCCCGGAGAGGGAAATCTCATCGGTAGATATTAGCTCGCCAGGCTCAGGTACCTTATCAATAGGGCTGCAAAGAATATCCACTACCAGGATACCCAGGCACACCACCTCGATCTTCTCACTCATTTTTTAATCTTCTTCACCTTCCTTCGCGTGGTCTATAGAGGTAACTAGTTTAGTTTTTCTGAAATTTTTCTCTTTTCTGCCACTAGTAAGCATTCAGCCATCAGCATTCAGTAAGTTGCTGATTGCTGAACACTTTTGAATATGTAATCTTTTAGAAAATCTTACCTATTACATTTTCTTTATATCACAGGTTTGCAGTACTGTCAAAGAATGCAAAACACCAAAATCCCCATTTGAGGTAGCCGCAACCTTTAGGTTGCGCTATTTTACGCAGGCTAGAGCCTGTGGCTACCTACCAATTTTTTTCGTGCAAAAGTTAGCTATCCTCAAGCTCTTGCTATGGTAGATGATTTTGATATAATCTAATGGTATAAAACTACTCTGGGGTCAAAAATGTCTTTCGTTCTGGGAATAGATCTAGGGACCTCCAGCGTGAAAGCTATTTTAGTAAGCGAAGGAGGAGAGATTATTGCCAGCTCATCTCAAGGATATCCTATTTATTCTCCTCATCCTACCTGGGCCGAACAGGACCCAGAGGAATGGTGGGAATCTACTATTAAAGCAGTAAGAAAAGCTGTCCATCAATCCCATATAAGGCCTTCCCAAATAAAAGCAGTGGGACTCTCGGGACAAACTCACGGGACAGTATTAGTCGGAAAAAGTCTTCTTCCTTTGAGAAAAGCCATCATCTGGATGGATCAAAGAAGCATTGCTCAGACCCAATGGCTTCAAGAGAGACTAGGAAAAAGATTATGGCGGATAACCGGCCTTCCCATAGCCACTGGCTTTATGGCTCCTTCTCTTCTCTGGATCAGAAAAAATGAACCTGGCATCTGGAAAAAAATTCACCAATTCCTTCCCCCCAAGGATTATATAAGACTAAAGCTAACGGGGAATTTAGCCAGCGACGTCACCGATGCCGGCGGAACACTTCTTTTGGATACCGGGAAGAGAAAGTGGTCGCCAGAGATACTCCAGAAACTAGAAATTCCTGCTAGCTTCGCTCCCCCCCTTTGTGAATCCTGCCAGGTTACCGGGAAGATCACCAAAAACGCAGCCAAAGAGATCTCTTTAAAAGAAGGTACCCCCGTGAGTGGTGGAGGAGCGGATCAGATAATGGGAGCGGTAGGCAATGGTATAGTTGAAACCGGAAGGGTAGCCTGCAGTATTGGAACGGGAGGATTAGTGGTAACCCCTATGGATCATCCTCAATTGGCTCCTGATGTAGGCTTGCATACTATTCCTCACGCAATACCCGGAAAATGGATTCTCATGGGAGCAATTCTCTCTGGAGGATCCAGCTTGAGCTGGTTTCATAGGCAAGTGATTTCGGGAGAAGAAAAAAATCTTAAAAGTGAAAGTTCCTATCAGTTTCTAGTCCGACAAGTTTTACCGAGCCCTGCTGCTTCGAAGGGCTTAATATTCCTTCCCTATTTGAAAGGTGAGCGAACCCCTTATCTTGATCCTCAAGCAAGGGGAGCATTCATAGGCCTTAGCCTTCAACATAACAGAAGAGATTTAACTCGAGCTATAATGGAAGGAGTAGTTTTTGCTCTAAAGGGGTCTTTGGAAATATTCAAAGGGTTAGGAATTGAAATATCCAGCGTAACCGCCTGGGGAGGAGGAGCAAGAAATAAACTCTGGCGGCAGATTCAGGCAGATATATTCAACCTACCCATCCTCATTTCTCCCACCCAGGAAGGATCTGCTTATGGTGCCACCATAACAGCGGCGGTAAGCATAGGAATTTTCTCCACTATAAAAGAAGCTTCTAGACAATGGATAAAGATAAAAGGTGAAGTCTTGCCCATTCCCGCGAATGTGGCGGTATATAACAAAGCCTACCTGATTCACCGGGGTTTATACTCTAAACTAAAACATGACTTTCATACTCTTTCCAAATTAGAAAACGTCTGAAAACATCCACCTTAATTTTATCTTCTTGGTGTGAAGGACATAAATCATTTTTCCTTCGCTTCTACCTCAACCCATCTTTCCTCTTTGACTGACTTTTCCACCGCCTCCAGAACTCTCTGGCATTCAACTCCATCGGCGAAATTGGGTGTGGGCATCCTATCTTCATCCAGGGCTTTCATAAAATCATAGACTACGTGAACAAAGGTATGTTCATACCCGATGATGTGTCCCGGTGGCCACCAGGCTTCTATATAAGGATGAGCAGCTTCGCTAACCAAAATTTTCCTAAACCCCTGCATCCCATCAGGGTCATCACAGGAATAGAACCAGAGCTCATTCATATTCTCAAGCTCAAATAATAGGCTCCCCTTACTCCCATTTATCTCAAATCTCAAGCCATTCCGCCGGCCATTGGCAAATCTAGTTACTTCAAAACAGCCCAACGCTCCGCTTTTAAATCTGGCCAAAAAAAGAGTAGCATCGTCAACCGTGACTTCTCCCAGTTTACCTCTTCTTGACTTTGCAGTAAGGCCAGTGGTAAGCTCCTCGCTCACTTCAAGCTCTGGTCTCTTCTTGATAAATGTCTCCTGCATCCCGACGACTTTAGCAAAATCTCCCACCAGATACCGGGCTAAATCTATTATATGGGAATTTAAATCACCGTGAGCCCCGGCTCCTGCTTCTTCTTTTTTAAATCGCCAGACCAAAGGAAACTCCGGATCAGTGACCCAATCCTGCAGGTACTGAGCCCTGAAATGATAGATTTTACCCAGGTGTCCTTCTCCAATCAGTTTTTTAGCCAGACCGACAGCGGGAACTTTTCTATAATTAAAGCAAACCATATGTTTTACCCCGGCTCCCTGGGCTGCCTTTAGCATCTCCTCAGCCTCGGCTAAACTTACCGCTAGCGGCTTCTCGCAGAGGATATGTTTTCCAGCTTTAGCTGCAGCCACGGCAATTTCCCTATGACTTGAGTTAGGGGTATTGATATCAACCAGACCAATGTCTTGGCGCTGGAGGAGTTTTTCCCAGGATGTTTCGTAAGTTTCCCAGCCAAACCTTCTGGCAGCCTCGGAAACGGCAGTTTCTGTTCGACCGCAGATTGCTTTCATTACCGGTATTGTCTCGGTTTTAAAGAACATAGCCACATCTCGGTAAGCATGTGAATGAGCCTTGCCCATAAACTTATAACCCACCATCCCCACATTGATCTTTTTTGCCATAAAACACCTCTTTTATTTTTTAAATTAGCCATCAAATTTTAAATGTTTTAGAGTTAGTGACTTCGACCTTTGTCCTAGTTTAACCTTCCCATGAGTGTTTGTCAATATGAATAAAACATTAAATAAAAAAGAGGACACAGTGTCGTCAATCTACAATATAGAATGTAGTGAAAATAAGGATTCTAGTTTAGAGGAAAGTAGTCAATGTCGCATTTTTACACAGAAGGCGACAAATCACAAAGAGACTTTTTTACGGAGAGCAAGATAGGCTCTTGCTCTCCTGTGGTTTTTACCATAGACCATAAGGGGAAGTTAAATTTCGACTCCTTGGTTCAGAAGGCCCACCTAATTTGACGGCCACAGTTGGCCCAAGTCCTCCTTGGAAAACTGCCGTCCCCAGCTTAGGCTTTTCCCCATAGAGTTGAACCAGACCAGTCCCCATCACACTAATTATTTATCTCCATTTATTGGAATTGTGAAATAGAAGGTAGAATTTTTCCCTAGTTCCGACTCAACCCAGATGCGTCCCCCGTGGCGTTCCACAATTCTTTCGCAGATGGCAAGACCAATGCCATTACCTGGATATTCCTTCCTGCTGTGCAGACGCTGAAAGATGACGAAGATGCGCTCGTAGTACTCTGAAACTATGCCGATACCATTGTCACGCACTGAGAAAATCCACTCATTCCCCTTCTGTTCAGCCGAGATGTGAATGTGGGGCGGTTCCCCGTTCCGGTACTTGATGGCATTACCGATCAGTTTTTCAAATAACTGAACCAGCTGTGAGGCATCCACCATTACAGTAGGCAAAATCCCATGAGTAATAACAGCGCCACTTTTCTCGATCCTCGCCCGTCGATTGGTGAGTGCTTGGCCAAGAACAGCCTCGCAACCCGTTGGTTTGAAAGGTTTACCCTGCCTACCTACGCGTGAGTAGGCTCGTAAGCCATTAATTAACTTCTGCATCCAGGTTGCTCCGTCCATGATGTAGCCGATGAACTCATCGGCATCCGCATCGAGTTTACCTTTGTAGCGTTGGGCAACAAGTTGTGTGTACCTTGCCACTATACGTAGGGGTTCCTCTAAGGCACGGGAGGTCACATAGGCGAACTGTTCCAATCCGGCACTAGAATGCCTTAATTCTTCAGTGGCAGCCTGAAGTTCCTCGTTCTCTATGTTTTCCCGGCCTGCTTTGTTTTTCTCCTTTTTCTCTTTAACTGTAATGTTTACGGCCTTAGGATCCTTGTATTCTATCTTCATATAATATCCTTTGTGTTTTCAGGTAGTACCAACAATACTTTGTTTCTTTTTATAAGTCTTAAAGATTCACTTTTTCCACCAATGTAACGGTGTTCAAATCTTTAAAATCTCTACTACAGGAGGAAAATCAACTCCGACTCTACTTTTGCTTGTTAATCGGCTAAATGATCATAAGCAGTAAACATTATGTTAAAGGACGAGTCCTTAGACTCGCCCTAGAAAGAATAATCCTCTATTTAGCTAATTCGTCTAGAGCAGTTGGGGACCTAACCCGGGGTCCCCAACTGCTAGCTTACAGTGCGTTACTTCTTGCAGCCTTCCTTTTCCTTTCCCTTTTTCTCTTTCTGTTTCTTTTCCTTTTTCTCTTTCTTTTCCATAATTACCTCACCTCCTTTGGTCTCCCTATAATTTTACAGGAGACCCTGAGGAAATTTTGGACACAATCCCATGTAAAAACGTCTCAGTGACAGACTCTGCTTTGTCCACAAAAGATCCTTTTCTTTCATTAATTATCCAATGGGAAATAAAACCAATAATGATCCCATGCAGAACATCAGCTTGATTCATAGGATTAAATGGCCGGAAATCGTTACTTTCCCCACATCAGCTTCTTCAGTAATTTCATCAAGACTCGCTCTAAAGAAGCCTTTTTGAGAAAAAACTTTATAGGAAGCCCGAATAAGTTTATAAGGGTATTAATTTTTCTTCGGCCTTCAGTCATTTGATGAAAGACCCCTTCCCTCATTTTGACTAAATAGTCAAGATTGACTGTATAGCCATAGTCGACTAGTTAGTCAAATAATTATAATCATTTTTTAGAAAATGTCAAGGACATCAAGAACTTGCCCTGGCGGACATCAGAAGCTCCTCCGGTGATCTTAAGAATTAGATTGATGGGTTCTCGGGTAGGTTTTATGTGGGTGAGAATGAAGACGAATTAGAGAGCATCCCTGTAGATCATAGATGCTTTAGGGATCTATTCGAGGTCAAAGGAGATCTTGAGGCAAAAGGTTTTGAACCGCCCTCAGGACCCCTTGCTCTGAATCATCAATGAAAACTTTGTTGCTAAGTATTGCCCTCCAGGCAATTATCCTCACCAGATAACTTATCCATAAAGGGGTTATTATCAACATAAAAAGTAAATGTCTTCCCTTTCTTATCTTTCTCGAAATATAGTAAGCCAAGGGGTAGCTGGCGAGAATGGCCAGAGTCGATGCAATCAAAGCTATCCTACCGCTCCTTAAAAGTATCTTGACATACGATGGCTTCTTTAAAATCTCCAAATAGTTGGAAAGAGTTAAAATATTTGACCTAACCTATTTCTGCCCTACCAGTTACAGGCTTTTTCTTGGCAGATGTCGTCTTAACCGTAACAACCTCATCGATATTATCAAAGACCCTGTGAAATGCTTCTATATAGTATTTCATAAGCTCCAGGGGCTGAGGATAAATGGGGTAAGGTTCAGAGCAAATCACCAGAGAATCAGCTAATAGCTTCAACGTTTCTGGATAATCGTTTGGATCATAGCTTATCTTTTCTGCATACTGGCAGCTCCAGGGACAGCCTTTGCCATAGCCTCCCTTAAGCTGGAAGAGAGTCTGACCAGGAATCGGGACAGTTTGCCAGAGGACAGCATCTACCCCCTCTGCCTGCAGGGCCTTCATCACTAGATCTCTGAACTTATCCGGTTCCATATCTAAACCCAACTCATCTGGATTTAGTCTGATTCTGTATTTATGATAAATATGGGTCCTATAATTCCATCCCATGGTGTAGGCATTGTATTTTCTTCCCTCCTCAGGTTTAAGGAACTCTCCAAACATCCTCACCATGTTTGCTTTACCCCTGTATTCTTCATTATTAGTAACAAAAAGGCCACCTTCTCCTCCCGGCATATTCTTGGTAGAATTTAAGCTAAAAGCTGCCATATCACTGAAATTGCCAGTCTTTTTATCATGATACAATGCTCCATGAGACTGAGCGGCATCCTCTATCACAACGAGATGGTGCTTTTTGGCAATCTCATTTATCTCGTCCATATCTGCCGGCAGGCCATGAATGTGAACAGGCATAATAGCCTTTGTCCTGGAGCCAATCTTTTCTTCTATCTTTTTTGGATCGACATTGAAGGTCTTAGGATCGATATCCACAAAAACAGGTATGGCATTATGATGGAGGACCGCCACTGCGGAAGCTAGAAATGAAAAGGCTGAGGTAATAACCTCATCCCCAGGTCCAAGGCCTGCTGCGGCCACCGCCATATGAAGGGCTGCTGTGCCACTATTTACAGCTATGCAGTATTTTGTCCCGATATATCTGGCAAAGTCTTCCTGGAGGCCTACCACCTCCGGAGCATAGGGACCCCACAGGATACCTCTATCTAAAACTCCCATCACCGCCTTCTTATCCTCCTGAGTAATTACTGGCCACCCTACCTTTAATTCCTCACGTACTGTCCTTTTTCCCCCAGCCATAGCTAAATCTCCCGTCATCACAATACCTCCTCCCTATTTCAGAATTGTATGCCCTTTCTAGCTACGTACCTTACCCTGGGTACAAAGATATTTTTGAGAACAAGAATTGCTGCTCTCAGAGCTTCCGCATCGTCACCTAGGGTAGAAATTTATCGAACTTTATTCACAATATTTTTAAAGTTGTCCTGTCTCCTCTTAGTATGATAAGAAATTCCTTTAATCAATCAAGCCTTTCTTCATAATTTTAAGAAAGTCGTAGCTTATTATGGCTAAAATTTAGGAGTGTCTCAGAAGGGAATAAACAACACTAAACCTCTTATGTCTGGATATGGTGAGATAGCGCCCTTCTCCATAGCTTCTCTAATTCATCTAGGCCGATATCTATGAGTTTTTTCCCTTTTACACCAATGATGAGTTTATCTCCCTCTACTTTTCCTAATTTTACCAAGGGAGTTTTATTTTTATGAGCTAGATCCCTTATCTGGTTGAAATTTTCAGGACGGCAGGTGATGACAATGCGGGATTGAGTTTCACCAAAAAGTAAACCATCGGTCCTGAGGGACAATGGGAAAAAAGAGGGCAAGAGATCAATAATGGATCCAATTTTCTGATCAGAGTTCAAGATACAGCACTCAGCCAGAGTCACTGCCAAACCACCTTCAGAGCAATCATGAGCGGAGCTTATTAAACCTACCTTGATCGCCTCAAGGCAAGTTCTTTGAACTGCTTTTTCTCTATCCAGATTGATTCGGGGTGAATCCCCCATCCTTAAGCCATGAATGAGTTTAAGATATTCACTTCCCCCCAGATCATCCTCGCACTCTCCCAAAAGGATGACTAAATCTCCTTCTCTTTTAAAATCCGGGCTGCGGTAGCGGTCCACATCCTCAAGCAAACCCAGCATCCCTACCACGGGGGTTGGATCAATGGCTCCTTTGGGATTCTCATTGTAGAAACTAACATTACCCCCCGTCACCGGGGTGCCAAGCCTGCGGCAAGACTCAGCCATTCCTTCCACGCATCTTTTAAACTGCCAAAAAATCTCTGGCTTAGTAGGACTACCAAAATTAAGGCAATTGGTGATAGCCAGGGGCTCAGCCCCAGAGCAAACCACATTTCTGGCTGCTTCTGCTACAGCAATCTTTCCCCCCTCATAGGGATTAAGATAACAGTAAGTACCGTTGCCATCAAAGGTTAAGGCGATGGCCTTTTTCGTTCCTTTGATTCTTATAAGGACACAATCACTACCGGGAAGAAGAACGGTGTTGGTTCTCACCATATGGTCGTACTGTTGATAAACCCATTCTTTGGAGGAGATGGTGGGCGATCCGAGGAGTTTTTTCAAAACATCATTACAGTCCGGGGATTGGGGAAGCTCTGAAATTTTAAAACTCCTGGTCCGGGATAAATACTCTGGTCTTTTCTCCTTTCTGGCATAGACCGGTGCCTCTTTAACCAGAGCCCTGGCGGGAATCTGAGCCACTATCTTATCCTTATTGAGCACCCGCAAAAGACCATCAACAGTTACCTTACCGATATTCACAGCATGAAGATCCCACTTTCCTAAAATCTTCTTGGCCAGCTTCTCCTTTTCGCGTCTAATAATGAGAACCATCCGCTCCTGTGATTCAGACAACATTACCTCATAGGACATCATTCCCGTCTCCCTTTTGGGCACAAGAGAGATATCTATCTCAATGCCAGAACCTCCTCTGGAGGCCATCTCGGAGCTCGAGGAGGTAAGCCCAGCTGCTCCCATATCCTGCATAGCCACCACTGCCCCGGTGTTCAAAAGCTCCAGGCAAGCTTCAACGAGTAACTTTTCCCGGAAGGGATCCCCTATCTGAACCGCAGGTCTATCTCTATCTGATTCCTCGGTCAGTTCTCGGGAGGCAAAGCTGGCCCCTCCCAGGCCATCCCGACCGGTGTCTGCGCCTACGTAAAGAACAGGATTTCCCACCCCGGTTGCCCTAGCCTTAACGAGGTCATCTTTTCTGGCTACCCCCACACACATCACGTTCACCACGGGATTGCCCTCATAAGTCTCATCGAAATAGACCTCCCCTCCCACTGTGGGAATGCCAATGCAATTGCCGTAAGCAGCAATTCCACCTACTACACCACTAAATAAATAACGGTTGCGGCCATTCTCTAAATGACCAAAACGGAGGGAATCAAGAAGGGCAACAGGGCGGGCACCCATGGTAAAAATATCTCTGATGATGCCTCCCACACCGGTAGCTGCACCTTGAAAGGGCTCTACTGCCGAGGGATGATTGTGGGATTCTGCCTTCATTACCACGGCTAGTCCATCACCGATATCGATAACTCCAGCATTTTCTTCCCCTGCCTTGACTAAAATGTTCTCACCCGAGGTCGGAAAGAGTTTCAAAACCGGTTTTGAACTCTTGTAACTACAATGCTCACTCCACATTACCGAAAAGATGCCGAGTTCCGTAAAATTTGGCTCACGAGAAAGAATTCCCTTGATCTTCTCGTATTCCTCCTCGGTTAGCCCATGAGCTTTTACCAGCTCCAGAGTTATTTTTTCAGGTTCTTTCAATTACACACCTCTAATTTCGCAGGACTCCACATAATCGGCAATTTTCTCTTTCATTTCCTCCAGTTTGTCTTTAGAATACGGCTCTATCTTTTCATATTGCTTATCGAGAGTCATCTTGGGCGCAAACTGCTGTAAGACATATTTTCTGGCACCTTCAAGGCCTCTGGCAATGGAGATGACATCTTCCTGGTCAACAAGTCCTGGAACAACGGTAGTTCTCAATTCATAATCAATATTTGAGCTTAACAAGATTTTCAGACTTTCCTTCACGGCCACAAACAGTGGCTCATCAACAATTCCCGCTGCCTTCCTATATTTTTCCCACTCAAAGGGTGCCTTGATATCCAGAGCAAGATAGTCTACCAGACTTCTTTCCACCAAACCCCTCAACATCCCAGGATTGGTACCATTGGTCTCAATTTCTACTAAAAAACTTTCTTTTTTGATCTTGCTCACAAAACTAGGAAGATCTTTCTCCAGCATCGGTTCTCCCCCGGTAACCGCCAGACCATCCAGCCATTTTCTTTTAGATAAGAGATGGTCTATGACCTCTTTTTCGCTGATAGAAGGAAGGCTCTGAGAATTAAGTACCAGATCTGGATTCTGACAAAATGGGCATCTAAAATTGCAACTTCCTATAAATGCCACGGAGACGATTTTGCCCGGATATTCTATCAAAGAAGTCTTAATAAAACCCTTAAACTCCATCTAAAATCTCAATTCAGATCAGTCTTATCATATTTCGCTGCAAATTTTTTTCTGTTATTTCATCAAGTTTTTCTTTTTGATTTATCTCTGGGCACTCTGCGATCTTTGCGGTGGAAGGTTACGACTTGTCACAAGAAAAGTTCATCTGTGAAAATTTAGTCCAATCTTGTGGCTCCTACAGCAAGCTCCTTTTCTAAGGCTATCTTTTCTTTATATTCCAGTCTCTGCCTGAATTCTTCCTGTTTACCCTCATTCCAGTTCCTCACGGGTCTAAAGTATCCTACCACCCGGCTGTAGACTTCCGTTTCTTTTCCACAGGTTGGACAACGAAAATGTTCCCCCACCAGATACCCATGGTCAGAGCAGATAGAATAAGTCGGCGTTATGGTAATATAGGGAAGTCTACTATTGTAGGCTATCTTTTTAAGTAATTTTTTCGCCGACTCTCCCGAGGACATCCTTTCCCCTAAGAACACATGGAATACAGTTCCTCCAGTATATAAAGTTTGCAGCTCCTCCTGATGTTCTAAAGCTTCCATTACGTCCTCGGTCTTATTCACCGGAAGAAGAGTAGAATTGGTATAGTAAGGAACTCCCTTGCCAGCAGTGATAATATCAGGATATTTTCTCTTATCAATTCTGGGTAGACGATAGGAAACTCCTTCCGCCGGCACCGCCTCTAGATTATAAATATGGCCTGTCTCTTCCTGAAAATCAGAAAGTTTCGCCTTCATAAATTTTAAGGTTTCTACAGCGAAACTTTTGCCTTCCTCAGAAGCTATATCTTTTCCCAACAGGTTTAAACAAGCCTCATTCATACCAACCGGACCAATGGTGGAGAAGTGATTTTTTAAGGTCCCTAAGTATCTTTTAGTATATGGCAAAAGGCCCCCTTTCATATTCTTTTCCACTATTTCTCTTTTCGTTTCCAGAGAAATCTTAGCCAGACCCATCAAGTATTCTAATCTTTCGAAAAATTCATCTTTATTTTTGGAGAGATAGGCAATTCTCGGTATGTTGATAGTAACAACGCCTACACTCCCTGTGGAGTCACCTGAGCCAAAAAGTCCTCCCGTGATATTTCTATCTAATTGTCTTAAGTTTAGGCGAAGCCGACAACACATCGATCTTATATCGCTGGGATTGAGGTCACTGTTGATAAAATTCGAAAAATAACCGAGGCCGTACTTCGCCGTCATCTCAAAAAGTAGTCTTGCGTTCTCCGCTTCCCAGTCAAAATCTCGGGTTAGGTTGTAGGTGGGAATAGGAAAGGTAAAAGGCCTCCCCTTCATATCCCCTTCCGTTAAAACTTCAATGAAGGCTTTATTGATTAGGTTCATCTCCTTTTGATAATCATCATAGGTTTCCTCCAGCAGCTTCCCTCCCCAGACAATCGGCTTACGGGCAAGGTCTCTGGGAACAGTCCAGTCAAAAGTTAAATTTACAAAGGGACTTTGGCCACCCCATCTAGAAGCTATATTCACATTGAAAACGAATTTCTGAATAGCCTGCTTAATCTCTCTATAACTTAATTTATCTTTTCTTATAAAAGGTGCCAGATAAGTATCTATGGAATTAAATGCCTGGGCTCCTGCCCATTCGTTTTGCAGGGTACCAATGAAATTCACCATTTGAAGAAGTGCGGTATCCAGATGCTTTGCTGGCTTAGATTCTATTATTCCGGGAACACCATTAAATCCTTCGTAAAGTAGTTTGCTTAAGGACCATCCTGCACAATAGCCGGTGATGCCAAAATATAAATCATGCAGGTGAATGTCGCCATTACGGTGAGCATCCGCTATCTCCATAGAATAAATCCTATCCAGGGTATAATCAGTAACCACCGAGCCGGCTACATGGAGCATAAGCCCGGACATAGAGTATCCTATGTTACTATTTTCCCTCACTCGCCAATCTATCTGAGAAAGATAATCACTCACTATCTTTTCTACCTCTAGAAAAGTAGTTTTAATTTTTCTCAGACTCTCGTGCTGTTTTCGATAAAGGATATAGGCTTTGGCTGTCCGGGCGTGTCCTTCTTCAATTAAAACTTTTTCTACCAGATCCTGAACATCTTCCACGCCGGGAATCTCCCGGGGGAATTTTTCCTCCAGCAGAGCCACTACCCGATTGGATAACCTCTGGGCCAATCTCCTGTCCCTTCCCCCTACCGCCTGAGCAGCAGCCCAAATAGCCTTGGTAATTTTTTCCTTATCAAAATCAACTACTCTTCCGTCTCTTTTACGAATTTGGGCAATTTTTATAGATGTCATCTCTCATTCTCCTTATTCAAATTTTCCTTCCATACTTTTTATCACTGACTCAAAAATGAGTCTACCATCCTCTGAACCAAGAATGGACTCAGATGCTCTTTCAGGATGGGGCATCATACCCATAATATTGCCGTCTTTATTGCAGATACCAGCTATAGCCTCCTTTGATCCATTAGGATTGGACTCCTCAGAGACAGTTCCATCCTCACTGCAATATCTAAAAATAATTTGATTATTTTTCCTCAATTCCTGGAGGGTCTCATCATCCGCATAGTAATTTCCTTCAATATGAGCAATAGGGATCTTAAGAACCTGTCCTCTACGACATAGGTTGGTGTAAGGGGTTTGGGGGTTCTCTACCCGAATATGGATAAATTTACAGACAAACTGAAGATTCTTATTCCTGATCACGGCCCCGGGTAATAGACCCGCCTCAAGCAGAATCTGGAATCCGTTACATATCCCTATCACCAACCCTCCTTCTCGGGCATAAGCTTCCACCAAACTCATCACTGGAGAAAACCTGGCTATAGCTCCGGTACGAAGATAATCCCCATAGGAAAAGCCCCCGGGAAGAATAACACAGTCATAACCAGCCAGATTTTTTTCTTTATGCCAGACAAAATCAACCTCTTTCCCCAATAGGTGCTTAACCACCCAGTAGCAGTCATAGTCACAGTTTGAGCCAGGAAAAACAACTACTCCAAACCTCATTTTCCACACTTCTCCTCAATTTCATACCTATAATCCTCAATAACCGGATTGGCTAAAAGTTTAGCACACATCTGCTTTAAATCACTTTCCGCTTTCTCTTTATCTTTAGTATTCAGCCTCATCTGAATGTATTTCCCCATGCGTACATTAGAAATGCCTTTATATCCCAGTGACTCCAGAGCTCCCTTTATAGTTATCCCCTGAGGATCAACTACTCCTTCTTTGAAAGTAATATATATCTTTGCTTCAAACACCTCATTCCCCTATCTTTACCCCGTTAGAAAGAAGGATCTGTCCACCCCCTCCGTTGAAGATGTTGTCTCTAACGGTGTTTATCTCTTACTCCCATTCGATGGTGCTGGGAGGCTTAGAACTAATGTCGTAGACCACCCGGTTTACCCCTTTTACCTCATTAATGATACGGTGAGAAATCCTTTCCAAGAGATCATAAGGAACCCTGGCCCAATCAGCCGTCATCCCATCCAGACTGGTGACGATTCGCAAAGCCACAGTATATTCGTAGGTGCGCTCATCCCCCATTACTCCCACACTTTTTATGGGTAGGAGTAAGGCAAATGACTGCCAGATTTCCGGGAACTTCTCATATTTTTGCATCTCCGCCGTAACTATTGCGTCAGCCTCACGGAGAATTTGGAGCCGCGGTCTGGTAACTTCTCCCATAATCCTCACCGCAAGACCCGGGCCCGGGAAAGGCTGTCGATTCAAAATCTTTTCTGGCAACCCCAATTGCTTAGCCAGAATCCTCACCTCATCCTTAAATAGATCCTTTAAAGGTTCGAGAAGCTTAAAATGAAGATCACTGGGGAGACCTCCCACATTATGATGGCTTTTGATCGTAGCTGATGGCCCACCTTTTGCCGAGCGACTCTCAATCACATCTGGATATAGAGTGCCTTGAGCGAGAAACTCCACCTTACCCATTTTCCTGGCTTCCTCTCTAAAGACCCCAATAAATTCCTCACCAATAACCTTTCTTTTTCTCTCCGGATCAGATATTCCAGCTAATTTGCTCAAGAACCTCTCCCCTGCCTCCACATAATGCAGGTTCAGGTGAAAGTGACGAGTAAAGGTATTGATCACCTCCTCTACCTCCCCCTGACGGAGAAGACCATTGTTGACAAAAACACATCCCAATCTGTCTCCAATGGCCCTGTCCACCAATACGGCCGTCACTGACGAATCCACCCCTCCACTTAAACCGCAGATAACTTTTTGGTTGCCCACCTTCTTTCTCATCCTCTCCAGCGAATAATCAATGAAGGAACTCATGGTCCACTGGGGGGAGCATTCGCATATCTTAAAGAGAAAATTCTGAATCATCTTTTTTCCCTGTGGAGTATGGGCAACCTCGGGATGGAATTGAACTCCATAGAATCTGCGTTTCTTGTCTCTCATACTAGCTACAGGGCAATTTTCGGTACGGGCAATTACCTCGAAGCCGGAAGGAAGTTTGGCTACTCGATCCCCATGGCTCATCCAGGCAATCAGAGGAGACTTCAGTCCGTAGAATAGATCTTCATCCTCCCCTATGGTAAGCTCGCTTTTTCCATATTCCCTTTTCTTAGCCGAAGCAACCTCACCCCCTAAAAGCCAAGCCAGAAGCTGCATGCCATAGCAGATTCCTAAAACAGGGATTCCTAATTCAAGAATCTTTCGATGGGGAAAGGGAGCTCCTTTTTGGGCCACACTGGCCGGACCACCGGATAAGATGATACCCTTAGGATTTAGGCTGACCAATTCAGAAGGCGTTATATTAAAGGGAAAAAACTCACAGTAAACTTTGCTTTCCCTCACCCGGCGGGCAATAAGCTGATTGTACTGGGAGCCAAAATCAAGAATGGCTATCATCTCCCCAAAAAGTTTGTCAGACATTAACCTACTCCCTGAATCATACAATCCCTAAAGGCCCCCCTCCAGGCAGGACCACTCCCTCGGAATTAAGAATCTTTCCGGCACTACTGGTAACCAGAGCTTCTTCTCCCACCTTTTGCAGAGCTTTCTCTACACTTCTCAAGTTTCCCATTCCATAATCAACGACGGCTATCATTTTTGCCTTAAGGTGACAGCCCTATAGCTTAAACCACCATTTGCCAAAATCCTTTATTCATAAACCTTAAATGCGTCTCTTTCTTAGATTATTCTATCATATTTAAGGTTAGGAGGCAAGTAATTTTTGGTTTTAGGTCACTGATAAATTATTTGGTTAGTCTTCCTCATTTCCGACTTGCAAAGCTTTTATCAATTTTTAATGGAGAAAAGATTGATGTTGACCCTTCGGTATGGTTTGATAAACTGGAAAAGAAACATAGCAGGAAAATACAGTAGAAGAACCGCCCAAATTCATCCAACACGAGCTTTGTGACTTGGGTATACTTTGCTCAAATCGTCTTCGGCGGCTTCGCCGCTTGGCCTTCGGCACAGCCCTTGCTTCGCTCGGGCCGTCGCAAACCGTGGAACCGTTATCAGAAATTTTTGAGTTTAAGATATGAGGGTCCAAAAAATGGAAGTACTCAATGATATAGCTTTTCAATTAGATAAGGATACACTTTTAGCAAGGTTACACACAGATAAAGAAAGCGAAGACGCAAAAGATATTCAACATCTCGTCGACCACGTTGCTCCTTTAATCAAGCCCAAAGCTGTCTATGAAGTTTCCTATATTCAATACAAGGGCTGCGACACGGTGAATATTGGAGGAGTAACATTTACCAGCCGTGTTCTTCGGGTTAATTTAGACAAAGTAGAAAGGGTTTTTCCCTATATTGCTACATGTGGAAGAGAATTAGAGAAAATAGTAGCTGCCACCGATGATTTTATGAGACGATTTTGGCTAGATACAGTCAAAGATATAGCTTTAGAGGCTAGTGGAAAATATCTTAGTAATTATTTAAAAAGAAGATATGCACTGGGACAAATGTCCTCAATGAGTCCCGGAGCAGGGTCCCAGGATCTATGGCCCATAGAACAGCAAAAACAATTGTTTTCAATTTTCGGTAATGTAGAAGATTTGATTGGAGTTAGGCTGACCGATAGTTTTTTAATGATTCCCAATAAATCTCTCTCTGGAATATATTTCCCCACAGAAATTAAGTTTGAAAGTTGTCAGTTATGCCCAAGGAAGGGATGTCCCTCAAGAAGAGCGCCTTACGACAAAAATTTATTAGAAGCAAAATATTATAAAGGGTTAAATTGAAACTTCTGATAACATAAAATAAAAAGGGAATTACTGCTAAATTATTTTGAGTATGATTCTGAATTTCTCTTTATGCCAATCTTCTAAATTCTCTATTTTTTTTCCACATTTTCACCTCCCGTAAATTTATAATTTTTCTAGAATTTCATACTGGTTTAATGACACGCACTTAAAATTGAGATTTTTGAGATGCGAATCTCCATAATGCAGAATTATAAAGGACTAGAAGGATTTTGCAAAAACGGTTCCGAAATCTTGGAAAGCCATGAATAGGAGAAACAATCCTGACGATGCCCAAAAGCAAGTAATCAATCTCCAAAGCAGGTTCCGAGCGAACGAGCAGTCTTTATCAATGGATGGTCCAAGGGAACGGTTTTTGTACCTTCGGCTACTATCTGCAAGGAAACACTAGCCATTGTGTTTCCGCTCACTCCGACCATGTACCCAAATTCTTCGTTTTCTATCATATCAACTGCCTTGCTCCCTAATTGGGTTGCCAGTACCCTATCAAAGGAAGTGGGAGAGCCTCCTCTTTGAAGATGCCCCATGACCACGGTGCGGGTTTCAAGTTCTGTTATTTTTTCTATTTGCTCTCCTAGAACAAAACCTACTCCTCCCAGGCGAATTGGATCCGTACTCTCCTTTACTATTCTCTGTATTACGATATCACCACCCTTAGGTCTTACTCCTTCAGCAACCACCACTATGCTAAACCTTCTTCCCTTCTTGTTTCTCTCTTTTACCTTTTTGGCTATAATATTAACATCGTAGGGGATCTCCGGGATAAGAATGATGTCTCCTCCTCCTGCTACTCCTGCATGAAGGGCAATCCATCCCGCTTCATGGCCCATAACTTCTACAATCATAATCCGGTGATGAGACTGGGCAGTGGTATGGATCCGGTCGATGCCTTCCGTGGCAATCGAGACGGCAGAATCAAAACCAAACGTAATGTCGGTTCCTCTCAAATCGTTATCGATTGTCTTTGGCACTCCAACGATAGGGATTCCGTCTTTAAAGAGCCTGTAAGCTATGCCCAGGGTACCATCCCCCCCTATAGATACAAGGCAGGCGACCCCTAGTTTCTTCAGGTTTTCAATAGCAGTTTTCGATAGATCCTTGAATTCTAGCCTCCTGCCCTTTCTTACAGCATACCTGTATGGATTCGCTGTTTTAGAAGTACCGAGGATTGTACCACCCAAGGTAAGGATTCCTGAAACATCGTCGTAGGTGAGCGGCCGGTATTGATAATTGACAAGCCCATGATAACCATCTTCTATACCTATTACCTCCATGTCTTTCTCATAAATGGCCTTCTTGACCACCGCCCGTATGACTGCATTTATGCCGGGGCAGTCACCGCCGCCAGTGAGAATCGCAATTCTTTTTTTGCTTCTCATACTCTACTTCCTTTCACAACTTGTACTTTTCTTATTCTAACACTGCTTGAAGAATTTTGCAAGTGAGACACTTTCAGAGGTTCCTCAAAAATCAACACCGTATTCTTCAAAATGATTGTGTAGTGAAGGATAGAGCTTTTGAATAAGTAGAGCCCTCGTAGCACTTTTGTTGTCTTCTTAACTCCTCTTTAATTCAGCACCTTGGGAAAAAGATATAAAATTTCGGGGAATCATCAGTTTGAGGAAGTTTGAGGAAGGGTTGACAACCACTTAATTTTACCTTAATCTTTCCCCGGAGGATGGTATGAGGGAGTTTTTAAATAAGTGGTGAATTCGGTGCATATGCGACATTGTTGCCTATACTCCAAAATTGGAAGAATATCTGACTGTGTCGAATATCAAAGAGATAGGCAAAATCATTTACCAATAGGGGGTAATAATGAAATACAGAATTTTTGGAAAAATCAATTGGAAGGTTAGTGAGGTTGGTTTAGGTACCTGGGCACTTGGTGGGGGTTGGGGACGTGTAAGTAAAAGTGATGCCATAGGGGTTCTGGAAAAAGCTATTGAAAGAGGCATTGATTTTTTCGATACCGCGGATGTCTATGGGGATGGAAAAAGTGAACAACTAATTGGGCAGGTTCTGAAAAGTACAGATCAAAAAATCTATGTTGCTACAAAATTTGGCCGAAGATTAGATCCTCATGTTAGCTCAGGATATACAAAAGATAATCTGGAAAGATTTTTAGATCGCTCTTTGGAGAATCTCGGTGTCGACACGATTGACTTGATACAGCTACACTGTCCGCCTATAGATTTATATTATAAACCAGAGGTTTTTGAAGCATTGGACAGTTTTGTTGAACAAGGCAAAATTCAGCATTATGGCGTTAGCGTTGAGAAAGTCGAAGAAGGTCTTAAAGCGATTGAATATCCTGGGGTTGTCAGTGTACAAATAATATTCAATATTTTCCGACAGAGACCGTTGGAACTGTTTTTTGAACAATGCAAAAAGAAAAATATTGCGGTTATTGCCAGGGTTCCATTAGCCAGTGGACTTTTGACGGGAAAAATGAGTCTCGCCACAAAATTTCCTGAAGATGACCACAGAAATTATAATCGGCAAGGGAAATTTTTTGATGTAGGTGAGACGTTTTCTGGAGTAAATTTTGAAATTGGCCTCAAAGCAGTTGAGGAATTAAAAAGGGTAAAGCCAGACGATATTAGTTTTGTACAAATGGCATTGAAATGGATATTGATGCACAGTGAGGTGAGTTGTGTTATTCCAGGAGCAAAGAATACAAAACAGCTTGAGGAGAATATTAGTGCCAGCGAATTAACAGACCTGGATCCAGATGTTTTAAAAGGTATTAAGATTATTTATGAAAAGTTTATTAAGCCTACAGTACATCATAGATGGTAAAATTGACTTCGCCATGAGTCTAACTTCGGGCGAAGTCTGAGTCCCGTTAAGCAAAATGAAGCGAAGCGACATTTTGCTTAACTAAAGATTACCGAATCTTCAATCATCGTCCTAAGCTGCGCATCTCAAATCGCAATCTTCTTGGTTTTCATAATATATAATATAAACGTTGTGCCGAATGGGCGCATGAAATCGTAATAAAAGCTGAAAAATTTGCGCTCACAATAACATTGGTAGAGTGTAGATGAAATTTTATGAGAAAATATAAAAAAGACTTTAACGATAAGGATTTTGCTAATTACTACATAAGGAAACATAAGAAGATAATCGAAAGGCTTGGGTATAACTATGCAAAAAAGTTAGCATCTCTAGGATTTGAAAAGGGCAAAATTCTTGATGCTGGTTGCGGATTTGGAGGAATGGATATTGTCTTGGTGGAAGAACTTCCCAAGTGTGAAATAATTGGCATTGATTTATCAGATCCACTTTTGGAATATGCAAGTTCTCGTATATCAAATACTAATATTGAGAATCGATTAAGATTTAAAAAGGGGGATGTGCAAAGAATTCCCTTCGAAGATAATACGTTTGATGTAGTATTGAGCGTGAACATGGTTCATTGGGTGAATAAACCTATTGTCATGTTAAATGAAATAGAGCGAGTACTTAAACTCAATGGTTATCTTTTCATAAAAGATCTCAAGTGTTCTTGGCTTGGAATTTTTGAAAGTGAGATAAAGTCAGCTTTCACTTTAAATGAGGCAAAGAAATTGATTGGCCAATCAAAATTAAGAAAAGGAACTTTCTCGAAGAGTATTTTATGGTGGAATTTTGAGATATGTTAAATGTTATTTAATGCATATTCCTAGTTGTGCCTACTACGCGCAACAGCGGACAAAAGGCTTCACTATGCTTCGTCTAAATTACCTTCGATAATTTCTTTTATCCATAAAATGTTGACCTTACAACCCAAGCACCCCACAGCCAATAGGATGGAGTAGAGTAGGAATCTCCACCAGAGCCCTCCGTAAGTGTTCAAAATTTGGAATCAACCTCGGGCAAGATCCACTTCTACTTCCACCGGGTAGGCATCTATTCCTTGAACCCCACTAGAATAAACCTTGGCTAGCATCCTTTTTTACCCTGCTATAATCTAGTGTAGTTTAGGAGTGATGTCAAGAAAAAAGAGTCCACTCGATTTAATGGTGGGAAGTAGTAAGAAGAATGAGTAAGAAAGTTCACATATGCCAACTCAGTAAGAGATAATGCGAAGTTCGTATATATCCTTTGAAACTTAACAAAAAGCGAAGTTTGTATATAATTAGTTATCCGTCATGCTGCGATTTGCGGTCATCCACGGCCAATTTGGGTCCCATGCTCACATCGGGGTGGGATAACTCGGGGGTAATTTTATGTTCAA
Source organism: uncultured Clostridia bacterium (assembly GCA_964543295.1). GTDB lineage: Bacteria > Aerophobota > Aerophobia > Aerophobales > AE-B3A > AE-B3B. The sequence continues at coordinate 50,500 of CAZIXA010000009.1, forward strand.
ATCTATAATTTTTGATATGGATGGAGTCATAATTGACAGTGAACCAATCCATTTTAAAGTTGAAAAGAAACTCTTTAAGAATTTAGGTCTAGCCATTTCTGACGAGGAGCATCATTCTTTTGTCGGTACTAAGAGTAGAGAAACGTGGTTATACATAAAAGACAAATACAAGCTTAATCGGTCACTTGAAGAATTGGTTGAAATGGAAAGAGTCAGCTACATGGATTGTCTATTATCGCAGGAAAATATAAAGCCAATACCTGGAGTGACTGAGTTAATTGAAAAATTGTGTAGAAATAATGTAAAACTTGTTGTAGCGTCATCTGCTTCAATTGAAAACATTGAAACAGTTCTCAAAATGTTTAACTTGGAAAGATTCTTTGAGACAAAAATTAGTGGTGATGAGGTCAACAATGGAAAACCTGCTCCAGACATTTTTCTTTATGCTGTTAAAATTATAGGTGCCGAGCCCGAAGAATGTATTGTAATAGAAGATTCAAAGAACGGTGTAGATGCGGCTAAGTCAGCCGGAATGAAATGTATTGGTTTTGAGAATCCAAATTCTGGAAAGCAAGATTTATCTTCTGCAGACATGGTTATAAATAGTTTTTCAGAAATTAATTATCAAAAACTACGGCAGATTTATGAACAGTGGCAAAAAGAATAGAACATCAGTGAACTACTAAAAATGTAGTGATAATTGCCAGGGAAGTTGGGTCTGTGCCAAAAAATACGAGTATTCTTTGTGTTTTTAGGGGGTAAATAAATCTCCATTGTGAAGGTGAAAACAATAGGAATGTTGGCAACTCTGGGAGCAAGCATAGCGTGGGCTCTTGAGCCCATTTTTGCTAAATTGTCTTATGCAAACGCAGATTTTCTTGAAACTTCCACTGTTAGAGCTATATTTGTTGCATTAATTGCATTAACTTACGCCTTTATTACCAATAAGGGAAATCTGAAAGTCAATAAAAAACAATTTTCAATACTCGTTTATATTGCCCTAGCGGGAACACTATTTGCTGATTTAATCTATTTCTTTGCATTAACTAAAGTTGCGGTAATTAATGCTGTTTTAATAGGACATATGCAACCAATTTTTATCGTTTTTATGGGATTTTTTTGTTTAAAAGAAGACAGACTAACAAAGTTTGATTATGCAGGAATATTTTTTATGATTATTGCGGGTTTGCTGGTTACGACAAAAACCCTAACAAATTTATCCATGCTGCGATTGGGGAGTGTTTATGATCTGGTGGTGCTGTCTGCAACGATTGCATGGGCAACCACCGGAATAGTAATGAGAAAATATCTCAAGCAAATGAATGCGGGTGTTGTTACATTTTACAGATTCTTCATCGCTTCAATTGTCTTTGTGATTTACGTGCTCTCAACCTCCTCAGTGCTTTTTTCTAATATTTATCAAATCTTGGTTGGAGTTATAGTGGGGGCAGGATATATCCTCTACTATGAGGGTTTGAAGCGCATTAAAGCTGCTCAATCCTCTGCACTTGAGCTTTCGACACCATTTTTTGCTACATTATTGGGTTTTTATATTTTAGGAGAATTAGTCACAGTTATGCAAATTTTTGGTATTCTCTTGCTCTTTGTGGGGATTGGTTTTTTATTTGTGAGAGAAGAAGTGCATTCTTAAAAGGCTCAGCAGTTACAGTCCTTAAGTTATATCAAAAGACTCTGCACTCACCCATCATATTGGTTTGGGGGCCGCTGAGAGGTAATACGAAGTTCGTATGTTCTTCTAAATTTGATTAAGAAGCGAATCTCATATATAATTGAAATAAGCGGAAATTCGCTGCGTCGGTTATACGAAATTGACAGTAAAGATTTATAAGCAATTGACATTGATGAGAACAAACTATGCCGAGTAATCAAGATAAGAGGTTAATCCGTCAACTGGGCGGTATTGCTGTATTTTGCATTGCCGCTGGTGCAATGATCAGTTCTGGTTTGTTTATTCTTCCCGGACTGGTTTATGCTAAAGTTGGACCGGCGGTGATCTTAGTCTACATTCTAGCGGGTATATTATACTTACCTACATTGTTTGCCAAAGCTGAGCTGGCCACGGCTATACCCAGAGCTGGCGGCGATTACTTCTTTATTGAGCGAAGTATGGGCTCAGCAGCGGGTACAATAGGCGGGTTTGCCAGTTGGTTCTCGCTTAGCCTTAAAAGTGCATTTGCATTAGTTGGCATTGGTGCATTTACAATATTGATCAATCCAAATATTACCGAATGGCAGATTAAACTCATTGCTATCGGGTTCTGTATATTTTTTACGATTCTCAACTTGATAAGTGTCAAACTCACAGGGAAATTTCAGATTTTTCTGGTAATTCTACTTTTCATTTTATTATTCCTCTATATCTTTCGTGGGTCGATGTCGCTCAATGTTCATAGGTATACACCGTTTATGCCCTTTGATAAGCGCGCACTACTTGCAGCAGTGGGTATGGTCTTTATATCATTTGCTGGACTCACAAAAGTTGCCAGCATCGCCGAAGAAATCAGGAATCCTGTAAAGAATATCCCCTACGGAATGATCCTGGCATTTTGCACGGTACTGCTCCTTTATGGGTTAACCGTTTTTGTGACTGTGGGTTTGCTCGATGGACACCAATTGGCACATTCACTCACCCCCATATCAACCGGTGGATATAAAATCTTTGGCACAGTTGGTAGCATAATTATGGCATTCGCAGGAATACTTGCTTTTGTTTCCACGGCTAACGCTGGCATATTGGCTGCGTCACGCTACCCTATGGCAATGAGTCGTGACCAACTCTTACCGGAATTTTTTGCAAAGGTGAATAAGCGATTCAATACGCCTCATTTCACTATAATATTTACCGGTATTTTTATGGTAACAGTCATACTCTTCCTGAACCTTGAAAATCTTGTAAAAGTGGCCTCCACCATGATAATCATATTGTTTATTCTTGTGATGCTGGGATCCATTATTATGCGCGAGTCGAGGATTCTGAATTATAAGCCAACATTCGTTTCGCCCTTATATCCGTGGTTACCGATCTTTGGACTCATCGGTTACGGTGTTCTCTTATCTCAGATGGGTATTGTAGCGCTTTTGGCAACGGGGGGATTCGTCCTTGTCAGCATTATATGGCATAAGATTTATGTTCGCGAGATAGCTATGCGCAAGTCTGCCTTGATACATATTGTTGAGCGTGTTACTGCCAAAGAGATAGCCGGTGATTCACTAGGCACTGAACTGCGTGAAATTTTAAAAGAGCGTGACAAAATAGTTGAGGATAGATTTGACAAATTAGTGAAAAGATGTGAAGTAATTGATATAGGTAAACAAATTGCACTTATAGAATTTTCAACAATTGTGGCCAAGAAAATCGCTGAGCGATTAAAGATTGATCCCAAGCAATTGCTTGACTCTCTTATTTCGCGTGAGAAGGAGTCAACAACAGAAGTACGACCCGGGCTGGCCATTCCCCATATAACTGTTGATGGTGAGCACAAATTCGAGTTGGTTATAGCGAGATGCGAGGCCGGTATTAATTTCACTCAAGACTTGCCACCCGTCTATGCTGCCTTCGTATTAGTCGGCTCGCGTGACGAAAGGAACTTCCATTTGCGTGCACTATCAGCGATCGCACAAATTGCACAAGATCCAGATTTTGACAAGAACTGGCTACGCGCTAAAAACATTGAGGAGTTGCGTGATATAATACTTCTGGCAAGAAGGCATCGTGAAGGGGCCTAAAAATTCAAACAAAAATTTGAGAATGGTTAAGAAATTGTTGGAGTTCGAACAGGCGAACCGGTAGTTTTAGCACTGAAATCTTGATTTCACTGCTTGTCAATCTGTTTTGAGGCTCTAGTGTGGGGATTTGGTTTTTGGTGGAGGTAAGTGCCAAAGCCGAAGCACAAGTTTAACGGTTGGCGTGGCCGATTGGCGAAGAATTGTTGCAAATGTATATTGTTATTAATCTTTTCCCCAGAACTTATCTGCTTCTTTTTCCATCTTCTCAAGCCTATCGTAATAATCCGGGAATTCATTTAGATGTGCCAAAGCGATTTTGCCAGTCACCAAAGATTCATCGTTAGTTACATTTGTAAGTGAATCTCGAGATCCATGTTCAAGTTCAACATTCATCCCTCTTCTGAATTGGTCCACATTAAATTTATCCCATTTAATACCTAACTTTTCTCCTATTGTTTTTGCTTCCTCTTCACTAAACTGTTTCTTAGACTGCATTTTAACAACCTCCTTTGGGACCTAAGATTCCCTAATAGCATCCGGAATGAAAGATTAGCCAAATCTCAGCACTTGTCAATCTAGTTTGGCAGGGGTTCACAGAATCATTGTTTCTCAATAATGGCGACCTTAAAAGGTCCACCCGAATCTAGGAGAATCTTGATCTTCCAGTCGGTTTCCTTTCTTAAATCTGGCGGCCTTCAAACCCAGCCGCTCAACCCTTCCACAATCTCATGGCCTGGGATTAAGGGAAGTTTTGGCTGAAGTCTTGCCTCGGTTTCATCGATTTCGGTATAACAGACTCCACTGGTCAGAACCCTTTACCAGCATTTCTTTTGAATTTGGGTGAGGAACCAGCAAATCAGCCATCTCTAAAGGTTTCTTTTCTACCAAGGAGATTCTCTTCAGTATCATCGCCTTCATTTTGAGTCTCATCCTTGGTCTAGATTATTTTTGATTCGCTCTTTTCACCTAATATCTAGTGAACAATCACATCGTTCTCTTTATCTTGTTAGCATATCTATGGGCCAAATACAAAGGCTCCGGGAGCCTATGTTCCCTAAAGCAACTTTTAACAATCATGAGACTAGATTTCAAAGAGACTTTGTACCCGGGCGAAACATAGATTGCCTTAGCTCCCTTTCTTGCCTTTAAATCGTAGCCTCGCTTCTCCCCATTGATATATATTGCTTTATCAATTATTTTTCCCTCTAATAGATTCTTTGCCACTCCAATAGCCGGTTGATTTAACATTAAACCAACATAAGAAGCCAGGCCAAACTTTCTCATATGGGCTATTCCGTGACCCTCTACAAGTAAAACATCTGGTTTTGTTTTTAGCATTTTGAAAACCTCAATAATAGCTGGACCTTCCCTAAAACAGAGTAATCCTGGAACATATTCAAGTTGAGCCTCAACAATGACATATTCTCTTTCCATTATTTCCATCCTCTTCCTATCACAAACAACAGCGGCGGAGATTATCTTATTATCAAAAAAAGCCTGATCAACTCCGCCTATCACACTAGTTTCATAGAATTCGTCTTTGATGATAATTCGGGGGGCCAGTTTAATCTGCTCTTTTTTGAGTTCCTCAATTCCTTCTTTGAGAAAAGATCCGACCAGAAACATCAATTTTCTTCCTTCTCCTAGGGAGGCTATCCCCTTGTCTATGCACACCACAGGCCAAATCTCAGCAGTTGTCAATCTGGCGTTGGAGGAGCCTGATACACGATCTGGTCATTCTGGGACTGACTAACATCCCCGTCTCTTCGTCACAGGGTTTTTCCATACCATGCGTCTGTATCGGTTCTAGGAGTCAGGTCATACGTACGGGAGATCCTTCTTTATTTGGGTCAGCTTCCGGTTAGTTCCGCTTTATTGATCTGAAACTCAATATTTGAAAAGCTAGGTTCTCACTTTTCTGTTTGAGCATTATCCACCAAACGCGTAATAGCATAAATAATGGTATCCGTTACTGGCATTCGTTCCCTTCTTTACCTACTTAGTTTTCTTTATCTGAGTATAACGCTTACCGCTCATCAGCCTGTTCGAGTCCCAGCGAGAGCTGGTCTGATGCAGCGGGTTTTAATCTGTCGAAATTGTTAGTTCCATTTCAAATTTATTTCTATTTGTCTATCCTCGTGGCTGTACACCAAGACTTTTGGTCGTCTTAAACCTGGCACTCCAATGTAATTTCCCAATACTAACGTCAAATCTATACTCATGAAATAACACGTAACACCCTTAAGATATTTGTTGCTTTTATCTTTTCTAAAATCGAATCGCATGTGGTCTTTTGCCGGAACTGTATATTCTGTTCTTTCGCTGGAGTACAAACAAAAATATTCCGGCCAACTGCGTTGCTCAAAAAGAATCTCAACAACTTCACGCGGAACCCTTCTGTCTTTGCCTCCATAGTTGCCGGAAGCAATTGCTCCGCACGCTACTTTTAGCAACCAACGCTCCAAGTCACGGCCATCAAAATTAAAACTCAATTGAGAAACATCAATGATTCCTTGAATTCCGCCTCTTGTGCAATGGTAAATAGTTTCAAAAAAGCGCTGTGCGCTGGAATCAATAGAGCTCAATTCACTATTGTGTTTTCGACAAAGGACTCTTGCCGTTAGGTTGCTTTTCATAAGTCGTTGCGCAGAATCCCGTTTTTGCCAGGGAAATCCCGATACTATGAAAGAAACACCGCTCATTAAGTTAAAGATAGCTTCGGAAATGTAGTGCTCTCTTGACATTTTGGAATCACAGTTTCCCAGAATATTGGCATAGCATTTTTTGTTCGTTTTCATCTTAGCGACCTGTCCCAATTGATAGTATCACTTCTGAAGCTAGAGTGACTGACCTAATGGTCCTAAGAGCAGGTCAAGATTAAACCAAATCTCAGAACTTGTCAATCTGTTTGGACGGGTTTGGATGGGTTTGGTGTGGGGATTCCTTTTTCGAAGCACACCTCAGCGTTTATGTTGCCTTATTTTTATTATATTCCCTTACTACTATGATTCCTCTGACTTGTTTATCTTCTGCAAGATTTTCACTAACCCATGTCAGATATTTTTGGATTTGACCGACAACCTCGTACGAACCTTTGCCTTTTTTTTACTCTACTACAACAAAATTTCCATTTTTGTCTCTATATAAAATATCTATATTACCAACGGAAGTTGAGTATTGATTCCCAATAAGTTCTAACCCTTCTTCCAAAACTCCAGGGTTTGATATTATAGATGCCTCAACTTCGGACTCCAGCACTTCATTGCTTTCTTTTACCTCTTCTTCAATCAGTTCTTCTAAACCCCATGTTTCTTCTACTATTTCAACTTCCTTCTCTTTTTTGATTTCAATTATTTTTTCCCTGAAATTTTTAATTGTTGGCAGACTCGCTTTATAAATTTCGATGCCTTCGTAAATGAAATTTGGAATAATGAGGTTTATACTAACCTTTCCTTTTCCGCTTACATAAAAAGTCCAATAACCTATCCCTATTTTTACTAACTCGTCCCCAAATTGCCAGAAACTGTATTCCTGGTATTCCCAAAACGCAGATGGAAAAAAAAGAGAGCTATCCAAAGAAGAGAGAGGTTGGTATGTGCCTGATTTGTTTAGTGAAAAACCGTGGCCAGGCCAAGATAACCTCTAACTTATTTAGAGATGTAAGAGTCACTGTTTTTAGTCGACGACCGGCTCTGGACTGATATGATGGGAATTATAAAGAATAAAGTTCTGTGGATATGAATAGACGCAAACTATTAAGAACACTAATTACAGAGGATTTATGGAAAAAGCTATCTCCAGAAGAAGTTAGGCTATATCTTCTTCTTATAATTTCTATGGATGAGACAAAGGAAATAGGGGAACTAAGAAAACGGGATATTGAGAAATGCCTGAGATATAGTCTAACTGTTTGGCAATTAGAAAAGATTGGCCATGCTTTCCGAGAACTTAACTTAGCGGAGATAGGATATTCTAAGGGGAAATCAGAGATAAAATTTACACTTTTGACAGGGTAGGAGATGAAAATTACTTGGAGTGTGAAATATACGCGGTGGGTCGGATAAATACCTAAATTGGCAGACATCCGAAATACTTCGGATATGCCATCAATTGGGTAGTGTATCCAAACTGCCTCGGATATAAAACGAGTTAGTCGAAATGCCTCAAATAACATTGAAGGATAATAACTGTTCTATAAAATCAGATAAGGGTGCATGTCAAATTGCAGGGTAATAGGAAGGGCTAAATCTAACAACAAAAAAGGAGGGGAAAATGCTATACATGACCATTGTTACTTGGGAACCAGACAAAACGGAAGAGTTGATTAAAAGATATCAGCAAGTAGGAGCAAAATTTCCTAAGGGGATGAAAGTGATTAGCCAGCGGAGTGAGCTCCATGGTGGTCGAATTTTTCAGCTGAGTGAGGTACCTGCGCCTGATCCCAAAATTGTCATTGAAGCCTGCTCACCTTGGTACGACCTTTGCAAGATGGAGTGTATTCCTGTCATGGAAACAGAAGAGCTGATGAAACTAATTCCACGTAGGCTTTAAAAATCATATCCAAATATAAAATTGCCTCCTTGGTATTGGTAGTACTGAATCCGTTGCTCCATACTCTTATGGCAAGGATTCATCCGCCTACTCCCGAGGAATTATTCAATATTTTTGCTAAAGCAAGGATGATGTTTCCGGAAGTTCCCATTCTTTTGAATTGTGCTTGTCCTGGGGGGAAGTATCGGCTAAAAATAGACAAATATGCTCTGCACGCAGGATTAAATGGTATTGCTTATCCTGGAGAAGGGATACTCTCTTATGCAAAAAAAAAATTGGCCTCAAGCCAACTTTCTCTGAGTACTGCTGCTCATTAATATTCGAGGAATTTTGAAAGGAGTCTTCAGAATCCATAAGAGCGCTATATATTTGTAGAAAGGCCACTTTCCCCCTGTTGACAAAAAACTATGACCAAGAACGAAAACTTTAACTACCTTGTTCTTATAAATAAAAAGAAAGGCATTCTATTACGGCTTCCGGAGCTTTAAATCTTGCCAGTTATTTACCTTCCTCTTTATTTTACCTAACGGTTTGCGAGTCATATCAGATTTTTTATGAGAATACCCTCTGATAGCTGGTTATAAAATCAATAAGTCTATCATAATCTACTACCTCAAAAATAGGAGGTATTTCCTTTAATGCTCGGGCATCCACATCTGCCTTAAGCATGTAAAGAGGTACTCCTTTGGCTTTGAGGTTCTTTACAGATGACCAGAGATTCTCCGGCCTTTTTTTTGCTATATAAATCCCTTCGTGAATAAAGACAACACCGTCACTGGGTTTAACCCACTTTAATGGCATAAGAGATTCACTAATCACAAATGGTGATTCCTTAACAATAAATAGAGTATCCATGTTGCCTCCTTTTAGAAAGTCATAATGTCCCTTTCACCAAATTCGGAAACCCGCTTTATTGCAGTATTTTCAAGTACCTTGTTTTTCCTTTTGCCCTCCTATGTCAAAACCCTTGCTGGGTGAGGGTTTTAAAGACCAATTTTTCAATTTTTACCAAACTTTGTACCCTTTTGGAGGGGATGGAGGGCAAAAATTTTCCCTGTCACATTTCGTGAAAACCTACCAAATTTTCAACCTAGATTTTACGAGGTTCCTTTTTTGATCTTCCTGAGGAAATTTTGATTTTTTACCTCCTTTCTCTCCTGTGGTATCATTTTTTAAGAGAAAATCTTTCGCCTTTCACAAAATTGGAAGATGGAGGATGAAATTGAGACAAAAACTTCTATTCCATCCAGAGGCCTTATCCAAAGATCGATTAAAAAAGTTTGAACTGTTTTTCGACACTTTAGATCTTAGAGCTCCACAAAAACCAAGATCAAAAGGTAGACGCCCTACAGATAAGATGAGCATTGTCCGAGCCTTGATCTTCAAGAACCTGCGAGGACTTCCCATGTTAACTGATCTTGCGGTAGAGCTTCTTGAACGACCTTCCTTGGCCCACATTTTAGGATTTGAGCCTGGTTTAGTTCCACCGGTAGAAAGATTCTCCCATTTTCTACGAGTTGAGAATAACAATTTCCTGCAAGGAATAAGAGAGGATCTCGTTAAACGTCTTGTATCCTTGGGTCTTTCCCCTATGGCAGCTGTTGGAGACTCTGAACTTGATGCATCTCCCATTCTTGAGTACATCTTGAATACCATGAATGCAAAACCTGTAATTGCCAAAAATCCACGCGGTGGTGCTCCCTCTACTACCAAACTCTCATCTAAGGGTGTTCCCATTTGCCTTGCAGGTTTTGAGATGGCATCCAGAGGAAGATTCTATGATAGAAAGCAAAAGAGGTGGCGTCATAAGTTCATCTGTCCTATCCGCGCATCAAAGAAGTTCTCTAAAAAGCAACCTTATTGTCCTTGGTTCCACCCTAAGTTTACAGAAAGTACTGGCTGCTACAGGTACATTAGAATAGACGTAGATGATACAGTCAGACACAGAATCGATTATAGGTCAGAGGAATTTAAGAGAATCTACAACCTGCGTACAAGCTCTGAGAGGGTATTCTCCCGTCTTTTATCTGTGCTAATGCAGGAACCATTCGTAAAGGGACTAACCTCAGCAGCCAACAGTTGTACCCTTGCTCACATTACTGTCCTTGCCGTTGCTTACTTTGCCACAGTTGTGAAAGAGCAAGACAAAATACGATTCGTCAAAAGTTTCATTCAAAATTTCTAATTTTGTGAAGCCCTAGAAAGTCATAATGACATCAGATGATCCGATAAGATCCGTGACTTCATCGTCTGTAAGAAGATCTACTTTTCTAATTTCACTCTCACTTATGGCTCTTTTCTCCAGGGACGGTTTATGAGCGAATAGCTTGATATCAAAATCTTCAAGATCCTGGAAAGCCAACTCAAAGCTTTGCATCTCTAAACCGGAAGGGTTCTGCCCTTCAAGAAGAAAATAGACCCCATCATTAACCAACAAGATTGAACTTTCAACATCCTCTCCGCTTAACCCCACGGCTGCCCTTTTTGCCTCATAGGTACAGATACCACAGAGAGTGCCGTAGGGAGAAGATTTAACTATCAATAAGGTTTTCTTGGCCATTTATCCCTCCTTTTTTAGAAACCGAGAGAGATGTATCTTTTGGAACTTTTTACCAGTTCACCAAATTTTGGTAGTCCACCCCTGGTGACTCCAGATACCATCATCTTCTTTTTTACACCTCTGTACTGCATACAGACACCGCAACCTACTACCTCTACCCCAAGTGAGGCAAGCTCTTCCATCATCTTTCCTATATCCCGATCGCCAGAGGGTTTTATGTTGGCGTTAATGTTGTAAGAACCATCCATGTAGAGAAAAAGAGAGCAAGAGTGTCCCTTTTTAATCGCCGCCTTTATAAGATTGTAGGCAGTATCAATATTCTCAAAGGTGTAAGGTCCTGTTTGCACCATGAAACCAATCTTCATCTTTTCCTCCTTGTTTTCATGGGTATCGTCAAAAATTCTTTCCTTTCTTTATTTGCACCAAAATCTTTCATGGTTTGTTTGACACCACCTTACAAAAACCTTTAAACTCCCTTTTGGAGGATTAGTAGCCCATAGGCCTCTTCAAAGAGCAAGGTATCCCTAAGTTTCTCGAGATTGGCGGGCTACGGTCTTAGAACCTACCACGGTGCTCACTCCTCCAACTTTGGTTGTACCTTGGGCCACTGCATCACTTCCTCACTTCACCCTCTGTCAGATCTTCAGCGCAGACACTGCACCTCAATTAGCCGCATCCACCGCCCGAGGACTCTGGTGTCGTTTCTGTCGGTGAGGAGCTTACAAAGGGATAATCCATGCTGTTGACCGGGTCAAACCTATAAGGTGCCACCTCCTCGTTTTTGGTCCATCCGGTCATTCCCCAATGAAGGTTGACCGCATTGTAACCGAGAACGTTCAAAATAGCCGTAGCCTGACTGGCAGTGCGGCCGGTGTAGCAGTAGAGTACAATTTTCCTATCCGGAGGGAGTTTTTTCAAATTGGACTTCTTGGCTATCTCCCGCCAGGGTATGTTAATGGCCCCGGGGATATGGCCCTTGGCATAGTCCTCTGGGTTACGCACACTGACGATCAGGGGATCGTTGGCCGGGTCCTCATCAATCAGCAGCTCGGACAGCTCCTTGGCTGAGATATCTGGGTGTTCAGTGCTGGTATAGAGATAGCAGGCCGCCCGGATAGTTTCTCTTTTTAGGGATGAGGAGGTGTTATCCACCGTGGGGAAGGAGTAAGTTTCAGTGGGTTCGTTGACTTTAGTCTCAAGCGGATAATCCATAGGGGTTTTCTCCGGGTCAAAACGGTAGGGAGCTACCTCGGTATCTTTGGTCCATCCGGTCATCCCCCACTTGAGGTTGACGGCATCAAAGCCAGCTAAGTTAAGAAGAGCTACAACCCGGCTTCCAGTATGACCAGTGTAGCAGTAGACCACGATTTGTCTGTCTTTGGGAAGCTTGCCCAGGTTCTCAGACTTAAACACCTCGGCCATAGGTATATTAACTGCTCCGGGGATATGGCCCTTGGCATAGATAGCAGGTGCCCTGATGCTGAGTATGAAGGGGTCGTTGTCCGGGTTACCATCAAGCTTATTGGACATCACATCTTTTGAAGAGATATTGGCTGGTTTGCCAGCGCTCAGGTAGGTATTTGCCGCATCAGCAAGGACATCAAACTCTGATGCCTGCAAACCTATAGCCAATACCGGTATAAGCACCAGCAAGACAATCCCGCATAGGAGCAGGATACCCCGCTTAGTTCTTCCTTCCTTTAGTCCTAACATTTGAACCCTCCTTTAGTTTGGAATTTTTGACAATCTCCACATACACACTTCATACCTTTAATTATCTCATAAGCAGCAGATACGCCGCTAACCAGCATCCCAGGATGATGAAGCTACCACCAAGTAGGGAACTCAGTGCCAGTTGAGGTACTCCACTTAAAATGTGACTTATGTTACATCCCATCTGGCACACAGCTCCAAAGCCCATCAAGCATCCACCAAAGAAGCACTGAATTAGTACTCTCGGTGCTGGTGCCCGAAGTTTAAACTCACCAGCCAACAGAGCAGCAACACAGGCGCCCACAATGGTAGCCAAAAGTTGCATAGATAACCAGGAGAGGAAGTTCTGACCCATAATCAAGGTTTTCACAGTTGTAAGATATCCTCCAGTGATAGCCAGGGGATAGTTTCGTCCAGCCTGTGATGAGGCATAGAAGGCAATTATCCCTATGATACCCATTACAATTCCTGTTGCCGTCCACCCCCAGCCCTTTTTAAAAATCCTGGCACCCAGTGACACAACTTCCTCTTTTTTCTCCTTAGTGCTGGGAGCGCCAAAGACAGCCCAGAGAATGAGGGCCACACCAGCAATCCCAAAGGCAAAGGTATAGTGCGGGAGATGAAGCACATTAGCAACTGTGAGATTTACTCCTCCAGGTTGAGTTATTCTGGTGTTCTGGAAAAAGCCCACTACTGGCCTAAGAATACCCATAGAGCTCATCAGTCCCACAAGTGTCAAACCCGCCACTGCGGACATGGCACCCACCATACCTTCTCCAAAGCGGTAGGTAATTCCACTGGCACATCCCCCGGCCACCACCATACCCATGCCAAAGATAAAACCACCAACCATATTGGCGCCCCACATGAAGGGGAGGGGGTTTAGATCTATCACCCCGGCCAGGTTCAGGACTTCAAACCCTACCATCTCAACCACTATCGCCACCCCCACTGCTTTCAGGAGCGTATAATCCCTCATTAGAATGATGTCTCTGAAGGCGGAGTTCATGCAGAACCTTCCTCTCTGTAGAGCAAAGCCAAAGGCAAATCCTATAGGAAGTCCGGTGAATACAAGAGGATTCATCATTCACCCCCTTTAACTTCTATTAGAATCCTGTGCTCAGGACCCTCAATTTTTTCTACACTCAACACCTTGTGCCCCTCTTTTTCCGCGGTCCTGGGGATGCGTTCTACTGAAAGGGGATAGTCAGTTAAAACCTCAAGAATTTGTCCTTTTTCCATTTTCTTCAACGTTTTCTTGGTTTTTACATCCGGATAGGGACAGATTTCTCCTTTTGTATCAAGCGTTTTGTCAGGTCTAATCTCTGCCATTTCTCTCCTCCTTTTTTTTTCTTAGTATTGTCAAAAATTCTTGAGGTTATTTAAGAACCTCTATCCTTGTATTTTTCATTCATTTCAATCCACCAAAATTCCAAACAACCTACTTAACCAGGTAATTTTGTATCTATTCAAGGACATGGTTCATTCTTTTGTCGAAAGTTTCCAGACGAGAAAATAATCTTTCAACACTTTTTCTTGGAAACTTCCTTTATCCCAAGCTGGATTGACCTGCCTGTTTTTGACCTCCGTCCTGGCCTTAATCTCCAGCTTCTTATCTTAAAACATATCTATCCTGTATTTTATTATAATCGTTTTTTTTTGCAAGTGCGGCTGAAATTAAAAACGTAAGTTAGCTACTTCCTTTTCTATGAGCTGTTTTTTGAGGTACTAAGCAGTCGAGTCTGGGTCTATTTTAAAATCTTTATTCTCTGAGAAAATAAGTTCTGACCAATCATCGATTGGAAGATCCAGTCCTTCAAGCTGAGCAGGAGATGACCCTCTGCGTTTTCCTCTGGGGAATTTTCTGAAGTTATGCCTTAAGGTGAAAAGATCAAAGTGAGCTTGTGCTCCCCCTCGAATTTGGAACTGTTTCATTACCTTGTACTGAGGCTTAAAGAGGCTAAATACAATTTCAGCCGCATTGTTGGTATTATCTATTCCCCTTTCGGGGAGTTTCTTGTAGAGGAAAAGATCCTTTGAATTTTTTTCGATAAACCCCAGCATGGGTTGTGTCCATTCTCTTTTTTTCCCTGGTGTAAAAGAGCTTAAGTTCTCTTTTTATCTGACCTATCTCAGAGTTTATCTTGCCTATATTGTCCTCTTCAAATAGCAAGCCGAATCTTTTCTTTATCCTTACCATATATTCTGAAAAGAACTTGTCCTTCTTGGCCTCAACTGGAAGATCCCTTATGATCCTTGCAATACCTCCTCTCCCATGAGTTGTGCAAAGCTGGTGCAGGCAAGCTTTAAAATAGCCTGCAACTGTTCTGTAAGTAGGCAGAAGATCGGTTATGAGAAGGTTAAGGTTGAATCCTTCCTGTCTGTATCCTAAGAAGCTTTCTATACTGGCCTCATCTATAGCGCAATGGGAGATACCTGCTAAGAATCTTACCTTTAAGTTAACCTCCCTTGCAAGAGAGGATGCCCTCATAAGCTCGGTGTAGATGAACTCTAAGCTTACATCTACATACAGGATCTTTCCGATACAATCCTGGAGGGCTCTTAGAGATGCTTTCCCATCAGTTCGAAGTATCCCAATGGCTCTTTTTACCTCCCATTTTATGTGGGTGTGGATGCCCCCTTTTTTTCTATATGGAGGCTTTTCTTTTGTAAGCTGCCGTCTTTTGCTTCATCAGCGATGGGTAAGAGTACAATTTCTATCATTAAGTTCTGGTTGAGCAATTTGAGGCAAAGTATTGGTTAAAAACAGGTACCCATCTATATTGTCACTTTTAACATCCTCTAATTCCTCTTAATATCTATTTTTTCGAATGATTAAAGCATTACTAGCTTGAAAGCCAGCAGTTTTCGGGAAACTGGAGTTATTTAAGACAATTGCGCACCCAAAAGGCAACCTATGACATTTTCAAAGAACGATAGAATTGCGTAGATCAGTACCAAAAAGCATTTTAAATTATTTAGGGATTTCCGTTAATAATCTTATTTTTGGTTTTCATATCTTTTCATAACTTTTTCACATTACCTTTTTCTTCTCTTTCAACAGTAATCATCTGCTTTCACCTCTTTTTATCACCCCTTCCTGTAGATTAATGACTTTACCTATTATAATCTACCAAAAAGATTCATTTTTTTTCTTTTTTTACATGTTTTTTTATCTCTCCTTTTAGCCAATCATGGGATGCTTCTCCCTTCATCAAATTGGAAAGTTCTGAGGTATCTTTTATCTTCATTTTGAACACCCATCCCTCACCATAAGGGTCAGAGTTTATAATGGTGGGATCATCATCCACCTCTTCATTAACAGCAGTAACCTGGCCAGATAAGGGAGCGTATAGCTTGCCAAGCCATTTTCCTGTCTCTATGGTTCCCACTCTCTCGTCCTGTTTTACCTCATCACCTTCCTCAGGCATCTCAATATAACTTATCTCACCGCCGAGTTTCTGGGTAAAATCAGTTAATCCCACAATAGCTTCCTCCCCTTCTACTCTCACCCATACATGCTGCTTATGGTAATATAAATCATCTGGAACCTCATAACCTTCTACAACTGCCATCTTTTCTCCTCCTTTTTAGTACTCCCGGGGAAGCTCTTTTAATTGAGCGTAGCTGAATATGGGTCCATCTTTACATACGTAGAATCTTCCAATGTTACAGCAGCTACACTTCCCTGTACCGCATTTCATCCTCCTCCCTAAGGATAGATAGACCCTCTCGGGAGGAAATCTAAGTTTGTCCAGGCTAATAAGGGTATACTTTATCATTATTGGTGGGCCACAGGCTACAGCGTAGGTATTCTCCGAAGTAGTTACCTTCTCCTCCACAATCTTAGGTACAACTCCAACCAATCCTTTCCAGTTTTCGTCCCCTCTATCTACAGTTAAATAAACCCTTAGATCATCGCTTTTTTCCCATTCTCTAAATTCTTCCCTATATAAAAGCATTCCCGGGGTTCTTGCTCCATATACAAGGGTAATTTCTTTGAAATCACCTCTTTTAGCAAGGAGATACTTAGTTAATGCTCTTAGGGTAGTGAAGACGAATCCACCCCCTATAATAAGGACATTTTTATCTTTGAAAATATTTATCGGATAATAATTACCCAGAGGACCTCTTATCACTAATTCATTACCCTGTTCCAGGTGATGCAGGGCCTCGGTGACAACACCAGCTTTGTTCACCGTAAATCTCAAGAAGCCCTTTTCTGTCGGTGATGAAGCAATGCCAAAGGGTGCCTCCCCTTTACCAAGAATAGAAATCTCACAGAACTGTCCTGGCATAAAGTTAAAATCTTTTTCATCTTTCTCATTAAGGAAAATGAGATCCACTGTATTTAACATTCTGTCTCCACTTTCTAAAAATGTTCTCTTTACCTTCACTGGCATGGGAAAATGGGGACTTTGCACTACAAAGCTCCTCTATTTTAACTCGGTTATTTCCTTCAACACCCTTCTAACATCTATATTGACCGGACAGTTTATGACACATCTTCCACAGCCAACACAAGCCGGCTCCTTGTAGTTTTCCACAAAATAGTTAAATTTGTGCATTATTCTTTGCCTCATCCTTTCCTTGCCTGTTGGCCTTGGATTATGCCCCGATGCCTCTAAGGTGAAAAGAGAAAACATGCAGGAATCCCAGTTCCTGACTCTTCCTTGAGAATCTACTGCCTCATCCACAATATCAAAACAATGACATGTAGGGCAAAGATAGGCACATACACCACATCTCAGGCATTTCTCCGATAAGCCATCCCAGAAGGTAGTTTCAAACATTTTATCGAGTTTTTCCTTCGCGCCTTTTATTTCAACTTTTGATTTAATCTTTTTGACCGCTTTATCCTTAATCTCTTCTGCCAATTTTAACTGCTCATCTGTTGCCCCAGTAAAATCCTCGGTTAAAATCTGCTCACCCTTTTCAGTTAGTACATCAACAACATACTCCTCCCCTATATCAACAAGTAGAAGATCCATGCCATCTCTTGAAAAAGGTTCTATACTAAAGGAGGTACAGAAACAACTACTGAGAGGCAAGTTGCATCTCAGACCAATAATAATGGTGTCTTCCCTTTTGTTTGTATAATAGACATCTTTGTAATCAGGGGCCTCAAAGACATTATCTAAAAGTGAGATTGCCTTTGCATCACAGGGCACAGGGCCTGATACCAAATAAAATTCTCTTTTTTTCTACCTTTTCTGTTGACTCTACTTTTCCGTTCCTGTATTTAAACATCACCTCTGATTGGGCAAAAAATATCTCCTTAGGTGATTTTTTAGAATTTTGATAATCCAGCTTTATCTCTTCTGGTTTAGTTGTTGCTCTAAAACAGTCAATTCCATCAACCTCTACTGGCGCAAAAACAGTATAATCCTTAATTAGTCTTTGAATAAACTTCTCTATTTTCTTTTTAGTAATTTTCCTCATAATCTTCCTTTAATTTTTTTGGGCCAAGACCTTTCACCAGAATCACAAAGATTTATTTTTCTATCTTCATAGCCTTAAGAAGATCCTCAGGTCTTACTCCAGGAGACTGAGTCTGATTTTTCTCATAAATTTCCTCTATTCTGGGAGTAAGGGTTTTCTTCTCTCTTTTACTACCAACTAATCCCTTTTCCAATTTGACAAGTCCCTCTTTGGGATAAAAAGTAAAATCACCACAAATATCAATGTCATTTATTTTCTCTCTTTCTACCTCTTGAGCTGTTTTTATCAGCCCTCCTCTAGCTTTATGCATCCCATATAGAATCTCAACCCCCTCTTTTATCTTTACCCCCTTTGGGATTTTCATTGTTTTCTTAAAAAGAAACTGAGGGGAGGTGAGATATTTTTCTACCTCCACCATTTTTCTTCTTATCCTGCTGTCTAAAACCGTGGGTTCTAAAGGACCCAGCAGTTTTTCGAATTTTTCTATTAGGACATTTCTAATTTCATTTCGTGGCGGAAAGATGCCCAATTCTTTCCTCATGGTGGTTAAATTTTCTTCCATTTTCTTGTGTACCTTGTCTCTGAATTTTTCGTCGGGAACCTTAATTACCTTTGCCATGGTATCATAATCAAAATCTAAGATAATACTCCCTACAAAAACCATAGAATTGGAAATGTTACTTCCTCCTTCTCCGGCGATTTTCTTTCTATCCTCGGTAACAATATCATTTACATATCTGAAGTTAGTTTTTATTCCAAATTCACCGTAAGTCTCTATTGGTGGTTGAGAAAAATCCTCATAAAGCTGAGATATTGTTGGAGGAAGATGGGGATTATCTTTGTTCAGTATGACATGGTAAAATATCTGGTCTTTATCCAGTAAAACAGCCCCTCCCCCAACCTCTCTTCTTATAATGGGCATATTGATTCTTCTGCAGTATTCCAGATCCACCTCCTCCCTAGCGTCCTCGAAGTATCCTATGCTCAGATATTGGGTTCGGGGAGAGACAATTATAAGGGCTTCAATCCCCATCCTGGCAAGGGTGTGAAAGAGAACCATGGCATCCTGCCAACGAACCTTACCCAAATTAAATAAATACATCCCCATAACCCTCCTTATTTAATAAAATCCTACCTATCATCCAGCTCAAATGTAGCCAGAGGTAGCCGGGCATCAGGGTCTAATCCTGTCTCAAAATTAAAAAATTCTTTTACATCCTTATTAATCTTTTTAGTTAAAAAAGCGCAGGTTTATCTCCATAGGACAAGCTCTCTCACATGATCCGCAGTCAACACATCTCCCGGTTTGATGGTAAGCTCTGATAATATGCCAAAAGGCAATATCTGTCAAATCCAAGCTTTTTTCTATCCACTTAGGGAAGGAGGAATCAACCAAACATTCCTCGCAATAGCACATCGGGCAGGCTTGTCTACAGGCATAACATCTAATACATTTACTTATCTCGTTAGTAAAATACTCCCATCTTTCCTCTGCGGATTTTTTCTCATATTCTCTGATTTCGGCATATCCATCAATCTCGGCTTCACCTGCCACTTTCTCACCAACCAGAATATCAACAATAACCGGATTGCGGTATTTACAAACAGAACAGGAAGGGTAAAGATACTCATCCCTTACCAAGGTTTTCTCAAAGTTAGCTCCCTTAAGTAGAATTTTTCCCTTAGTTTCACTTGCCCCGGTTATCTCATTCTCTACCACTTTTTGTATTTTTCTTCTATTCAACATTCTTTGGCAGGGTATCCCGATAATGGTGATCTTTTCTCGAGAGATTTGTTTTCCAGCGATAAGTGCCACTATAGAACGAGTGTCACATCCCTTGGCGATAATGGCCACTTTTTTTCATCGAGCTCTATAAGATACTTGGCAAGATTATTCTCACAGAAAGAATTCCAGATGAGCCTTTCTAACTGAGTTTCATGGTGGATAAAAACCGGTGAGGCACGTAGGGGTAAATCTCCTTCCTCAAAACCAATTACCGGGTCAACTTTTTTCCTGGCAAGAAGTTCCTTTGCCTCTTCCCTTATTCTCTCTTGAATATTCAATACTTAACGGAAATCACAAAAAAGTTGCACTTTTTGCAAAATTTAGATAATTCTAGTATTTTTCAGTATTTTGCTTAATGTGATTGCACTTCGTAATTTTTGTAGTATGAGCTTTAATTCCTTTTTATATCTGTATTTTGAACTCATATGTAAAGTGTAAACTTTTTCGTCTTTCTCTTCTATTCGGACTGCATGAATGATGGCTCTATCGCTAAAAGTCTCAAAAGAGCATCTTTGCCATACCTTTGGCAGATAGTTTTTTTAAAAATGGAAAAGATGTTATAAGCCAAAGAGACAAAGTAAAGATAAGCCTCATTACTGCGAAAACGCTGGGATGGCATCTTTCCTGAGTGAAATGGGTTTTTGCTCTCTTTGAAGAAATTTTCTATAGTTTGCCTTTGATGATAAAACTCGAAGGCACCTCTGGCATCGCTTAAGCCGCTAACGTTATGAATGATCACATAACGAAGATGCTTATGGCGCTTTTTAATGGGTATTTGTTCTTGCTCGACTTTGACTAGTACAGCTTGAAATTTATCTCTTGATTTACGATAGACTCTGCGTATACCGACGGGGGCAACTGAGATTTTTTTACGTACCTTCTCTGCGGTCTTTTCATCTTCTTCTTCAACGGAAAAGTGCTCAAAGGAAAGTTCATCAACCTTAATGTCTTTGTTGTTACTGAGGAAATCATCCCAGCTCACCACGCTGATAACTTGGAGTTTCTTTTCCACAATCCAGTTGAGTCGCTCAGCTGACATATAGCCACCATCAACCCGTACTATAAGTGAGTGGGATGGAACCTTGCGAGTAATATCCTCAATTATTGGCACAAAACCCTTGCTGCAATGCTCACGGTCATCAGCTAATCTTTGAGATACAATCTCATTGTTGATGAAGCCAACATCCCATTGATAACAGGGTTTTCCTTTGTTCTTTTTATTGCGGCCTCTGGTAGCTTTCTCTCTTTTTCTGCTCTCCAGGGAGTGGGTGGTTTGGTCTATATCCAATATGACTACACTTTGCTTTATCGAATCGCCAAATTCACGCAAGATCGCCATATTAACCTGATCTAATTGTCTTAGATGGCAAAGCGAGAATTCATTCAAGAATCTTCTGGCATAGGTTTTATCAAAGAAGCGCCTTAGGCCTATGATCTGAGCAAGTTTAGTTTCTGTATGAAGTAGATCATCGATCTTTTCAAATCGCTTGATACCCACTAAGATTATAGTGATTATGCCAATCGACATATCTACACCAGAAAAGGTGCACCTGTAGCGTTTTACTTTTCGCCTATTATTTCGCTTGTGTTTTGCCGAGACGATTCCTAACTTCTCGCGGAGCCTGAGTAGATCAAGCATAAACCAAGCCAGGAGTGGAAAAGCACCGTATTTCGAGAGATTCTCCTCGTCAAAGACCAGTTCGATATCTTTGATGTGATTCATAGAGTTTCCTCCTCAAGAATATAGTACACAAATCTCTATGAATCACTATAACATAATTCTGCACTTTTGTCAAACAAACATTATCTATTCATAAGGGATTTATCGATATCAGAATCCTTTGATTCCCCTTCAAATATGATTTGATAAACTTTCGTGATTTCCGTTAAACCTTAGCTGTTTTACCACCTCTACATCCGAGAGGTTGTAGTAGAACTC
>CAZIXA010000010.1:0-70430 GCA_964543295.1 uncultured Clostridia bacterium
GTCGCGGGGGGAATTCCGAAGGAATCGGCGAAGCCCTATTTCCCCCCTCGAGTATTTTGCAGACAGTCAATAGATTTGAGGATAAAACTAAAAGGTAATCATAAAAAAATATTCATAAAAAGATTAAAAGAAGACCAATGTCAAATGTTGAGACCTGACCCCGAATTTCAAAGGAGAAAGGAAAATGAGAGATGCAGAACTAAGAAAGCGAGTTTTACAGGGCTATGAAGAAGGAGAGGGAATTTTTAGATTGGCTCCAACCTGGGTTCCTAGATCCTTTCTTGTGCCTGGCGGAAGAATTAAGTTAGCTCCACAGGATCTTTATATTCTTGGTGCTGATCGGGGAGGAATCGATGAAAGATGGCTTGCTTCTGTAACATGCGCTGATAATCCAGGAGCTCCTGATGATGAGGGCTTAAGTTATATTGTGTTGAATGACAAAAAAATAATGCTCTTAAAAGACGCTATTGAAGTGGAAGGAAACCTTATCTTGGGGAAAGAAATTATGGAGAGATACGGAGGATGGAAAATATTAACAAAATTTTTTGATAATTTGGGTCCAATTCCTCATCATCTTCACCAGGACAATGAACATGCGTCCCTGGTGGGTCGAGAAGGAAAACCCGAAGCATACTATTTCCCACCCCAACTTAACTTTATTGAAAATCGATCTCCTTACACCTATTTTGGTTTAGAGCCGGGTACAACAAAAAAGGATATCAAAAGGTGTTTAGAGCGTTGGGCTCAGGGTGACAACGGGATACTAAATTATGCACGAGCCTATAAGATTCAACCAGGAACGGGTTGGTTTATTCCACCGGCTATTTTGCATGCTCCGGGTTCTTTAGTTACTTATGAAGTCCAGTGGGCATCGGATGTGTTTGCCATGTTTCAATCTATGCTCGAAGGTAGACCCGTGCCATGGGATCTTCTGGTAAAAGATATTCCACCGGAGAGACATCAAGATCTTGATTTTATTGTGGATATAATTGACTGGCCGGCAAATGTTGATGAGCGCTTTAAAGAAAACCATTATCTGGAGCCGGTACCTGTAGCTGACACCGACCTTGAAGGATATCAAGAAAGATGGATTGTTTATGGGACAAAAGATTTATTTAGTGCAAAAGAACTGACTCTATCTTCAGGCAAGAGTGTGACCATAAAAGAAAACGGTGCTTATGGATTAGTTGTAGTACAGGGTCACGGAACCATTGGCAAGCTAGTTGTAGAGTCTCCCACGATGATCAGATATAGGGATTTGACCCATGATGAGTTGTTAGTTTCGCGTGAAGCAGCAACAAATGGGGTAACCATTAAAAACAATGGTCATGAGAACTTAGTGGTTTTAAAGCATTTTGGCCCCGGGACAAATCCAGATGCACCACTAATCAGGGACGTCGTCCTCAATTAGGGATTTTACCTTAAATGGTTTTCCATTTTTTATAAAGACCTTGGATACTCGAGGTTTGTCAACCATGCAGATGATTTCGTAATTAATGGTTCCAGTTTTTTCGGCGATTTCTTCCACGGATATATCTTCTCCCTCCTGCCTACCCCAGAGAACAACCTCGTCGTCTACTTCTACTCCAGGGATGTCCGTCACATCTATCATGCATAGATCCATGCAAATTCTTCCAATTATAGGAGCTCTTCTTCCTCTAACCAGGACTTCTCCTCTGTCAGAAAGAAGCCTGGGATAGCCATCTGCATATCCCACCGGTAAAGTGGCTACTAGGATATTTTTAGTTGTGGTATATGCTCGTCCATAACCGATGTTTTCACCACCCCCCACCTTCTTTATAAAAATGATCTTTGTCTTAAATTTCGCCACCGGCTTCAATTTGGTGGTTCTTTTGGCGAGAGGTAACGGAAACAGTCCATAGATAGTTATGCCTGGCCTTACCATTTCCAGATGGGTATAAGGTAGATCAAGAATGGCCGCGCTATTTGCCGCGTGCTTGAGGGGAACGCGAAAGCCTTCTTTTTCCAGTTCATCCACTACTCTTTTGTATTGAGTAAACTGTAGCTCGGTATAGCTCTTATCTTCCTCATCAGCGGCAGCAAAATGGGTATATAGGCCTTCGATCTTAATATTATTCATTTTTTTTATTCTTTTAATAAAATCTAAAGCTTCCTCTGATTTAATTCCTAATCGCCTCATACCTGTGTCAATCTTTATGTGAACTCTGGCATTTTTCTTATATTTTACGGCAGCCTGAGATAATGCCTGGACGCTCTGAAGATCACACACAGTGGGAACAAGATCATAAAGAAGAAGCCAGTGTACTTGATCTTCCGGAGTAAGTCCTAACACGAGGATGGGAGCTGTAATACCTGCCTTGCGTAATATTATCCCTTCCTCTAATGCCCCAACTCCCAACCAGGTGGCACCACTTTCTAAAGCTACCCGTGATATTTCGATGGCATCATGTCCATAAGCATTTGCCTTGACCACAGCCATAATTTTAGAGTTCTTTCCGGCTATTCTTCTTATAGTTTTGATGTTGTGAGTAACAGCATCGAGATCGATCTCCAACCACACCCGTCCTAAATTATCCACCCGCAGATCCTTTCTTTTTCTTTATTGTGCTGCCCTTTTTACAGCCAGTTCTATCATTCTCCTAAGTAGCTTTGGGAATTCGTAACCAGCCGCAAGTGCAGCCTTTGGGAGAAGACTTGTCGCCGTCATTCCTGGATTGGTATTAGCCTCTAAAACATAAAGATTTCTATCTTCTTCAATTAGCATATCAATCCTGGCCACAATATCTAGATTTAAAGCCTTGAAAGCCTGGAGTGCCAATAGTTGAGTTTTCTCATATAGCTTTTTGGGAAGTCTCGCCGGGACAATATATTCTGTCTGCCCCTGGGTATATTTTGATTTAAAATCATAAACTCCTCTTTTGGGTAATATTTCCACAACTGGTAGTGGTTCTAAGTTGGGTCCCAGTCCCAAAATTCCCACTGTTACCTCTGTTCCTCTCAAATATTTTTCTACGAGCAAACATTTCCCGTATTTCATAGATTCTTTGATTGAGGATTTCAGGTTCATTTTTTCTTTGACCACCTTTAAGCCCACGCTCGAACCTTGCAGAGCTGGCTTCAAAACTATCGGGAGACCAAATTCTTCCCCTAGTTTTTTTGCGAGCCTATCTAAGTATCCGCGCTTGGTAGTTTCTTCCTGAGAAATCACCTTCCAGGGTGGGGTTGGAATGCCCTCACTTTTAAATATTTTTTTAGCCATTACTTTATTTAAAGCTAAAGCACTACCTAAGAGATCTGGCCCGGTAAACGGTATTTCCATCAGTTTGCACACGGCCTGAATTGTTCCATCTTCCCCCCATCCTCCGTGTAAAGCAAGGACAGCCACATCAATTTTTTCCCTTTCAATTTCTTTTAGCATCTTGCGATCGACATCCATCTTTACCACATCTAGCCCTTCATCTTTTAAGGCTTTGTATATCGCCTGCCCACTTTTTAAAGAAACTTCACGTTCTTCCGATTCTCCTCCGTACAAGACGCCTATTTTTTTGTCGGCCAATATCACCTGTGATCTCCTTTTGTGTTTGCCTCTCAAGCTATAAACAAAGAGATAGCTCTTCTTTCATCGAGGCTTGATGGCTTTTATTTCTTCTTCGAACTCGATTCTCTTCCTCTAAGAAAATTTAAACCTCCCCAGAAGGATGGTGGGGTCATGGCCCAAATTGAGATTACTTTTCCTTTTCCAGTATTCTTAAACCTATGGGGAATACAGCTCTGAAAATAGATACTGTCACCCTCTTTTAGACAATATCTTTCCTTTCCTAATTTCACCTCTAACTCACCCTTGATGACATATCCACATTCCTCCCCACTGTGCGCTACCAGTTCATTTTCTTCATTTTCGTCCTCTTCTGGCTCAATCTCCACCAATAAGAATTCAATTTTCTTATTTGGGTCCGGTGAAAGTAGTTGATAAATAACATGAGAATTTGAAAATATGGTGGTCTTCTTTCTTTGTTTTTTTCTCATCACTGGCCAGGGCTTAGGAGTAGCTTCAGTGAAAAAGGATACCATGGGTACTTTTAAAGCACTTGAAATTTTTGCTAGGCTATTAAGAGAGGGACTAATGAGATCTCTTTCTACCTGACTGATAAGGCTACTGGTTAGATTGGTCTTTTTAGATAGTTCCTTGATACTCATATTCCTTGCCAGCCGGAACTCTCTTATAACCTTTCCGATTTTCATCTTATTTTGTTACTATTCAGCCACAGATTTACGCGGATATTTTTTCTTTTATTATCATATACAAGTCTTTTGAATTCTGGTTTTCTGGCAAAATTCAATAATAAGCGAACTTCAATAGTTGTTGCCTTATTTTTCAACAAACTCAATAAACCCAACAAACTCAATAAACCCAAACCGTGTTCATCTGTGTGAATCTGTGGTCAAACATTGCAAAATTAATTCTAAATTAATAATTTAATATATAATAAAATAATCTGAGAAAATGTCAACTCCATTTGTCCAATTTCAGGAAAAAGGTGGGTAGCCGCAGGCTTTAGCCTGCGCAAAACTGCCTAAAATAGCGCAACCTAAAGGTTGCGACTACCGTACTTTGCCACGCAAGCGCAGGTGCTTGCAAAGACAAATGGGTAAAGGCTGGCAGGAATTTAGTCTGGTATGAGAAATTAGGCGGGAGATAAAATAAGAATTTTTCAAGTGTGAAAGATAGACATTTCGTTTCTTAACTTATCTTTCTACCAAAGCTTCCTCTATAGCCTCTCTGAAGGCACTAGCTCCGTCTTTGATAGCTTCTTCGGTAATGATAAGAGGAGGGCATGTTTTGATAGTGGCCCCTTCAAAACCAACGGGTGCGAAAAGCATTAGTCCTTTTTCCACAGCCTTTTCAACTATCCTGAAAGCCATTTCTCCATCTGGCTCTTTGCTTCCATTTCTTACAATATGAACTCCATATACCAATCCCTTACCGTAGACTGCTCCAATAATATCGGAAAAATCTCTTCTGATCTCCTCAAGCTCAGCAAAAAGAAATTCTCCTACTTTCTCGGCCCTGTGTGCAAGATTTTCTCTCTCGATGATTTCCAGATTAGCAAGAGCTGCAGCTACACACACGGGATTACCGGTATGGGTGCTAGTCATACTCCCAGGGGGGTATAAATCCATAATCTCGGTTCTTCCTATCAAGGCAGACAAAGGGAGAGATGAGGTAATGCCTTTTCCGCAGCAAATTAAGTCAGGAATCACCTCATAATGTTCAAAACCAAACATCTTTCCAGTTCTTCCAAATGCAGCTTGTATTTCATCAAATATTAGAAGTACTCGATTTTCTTTACACCACTGAGATAATTTCTTTACATATTCTTTCGGCATGAAGCAGGCTCCACCACCTTGGTAAGTCTCACTGATTACTCCAGCAATCTGATCTGGAGTCACCCCTTTTTTCTCGAGAGTTTTTTCAAACACTTTAAAACTTCTATCTTCACATCGAAAATCTCCCGGGAATGGAACTTGGTGAAAATTGGGATCTAAATTTACAATCCAACTTTTTAAAGAGGGAATTCCCCCTATCATTTGAGCTCCTAAAGTTCGTCCATGAAAAGCACCTTCAAAAGAAATAATTCCTATTTTTTTATTTCCTTCTATTTCTTGTCCCCATGTCTGAGCTAATTTTATAGCACATTCCGCTGTTTCCGAACCAGTAGTCAACAGAAAGACCTTATCTAGGCCTTCTGGGGCAAGTTTTGACAATTTCTCTACCAAACGGGCTCGAAGTTCGCTGGGAAAACAATAATTATGTAACAGTCCGTGGTTTACCTGATTTACAATAGCTTCTTTTATCTCTTCTCTTCCATGACCAGCAGAGGTCACTAACACTCCAGAGCTCCAGTCAAGCCACATATTGCCATACTTATCGTACACCTGAATTCCTTCAGCTCTATCCCATATCACCGGCGGTTGCCCGGACATAGAGCGAAGCTCATATTTACGCAAATCCGCCAGTATGGGTATAGATTCAGGTACAGGTATACGAGTAACTATTCTCCGATAACGAGTATCTACCTTTTTTACCTCCTTCGGTTTCATAGAATAAATTTGTCCACCCATTTATGCCACTCCTCATAAATGATCTAAATCAAAATCAAATTGATCTTTAACTACTTTCAAGTCATCCGCCAATTAAACAACCTCTCGGTAATAAAGCAAAGGCATAACCGGTAGGTACACCATCACTGAAATAGCACATAACTTTCCCAATGGAACCATTCGATCTGTAATGGGATCTGCGCCAATGACGGGAAGAATCCTATCTTCGATAGTGAGGAACTTAAGGTAAACCACATTAATTCTTAGAAGATCATAAAAGGAATAATTATTGAGGCTGTAGATCCTGCCATATTAAGGGGATAGTATATTCCAATTGAACGTGTCATAAGCTAAGTGCCAGTGCTCTCACAGGTGACGCTTCTCCTCTTTTCACTTTTATCGGAGCAGCAATAAAGAATAGCTTCCTACCGCGTAATGCTTTTATATTGACCAAATTCTCTATAACTCCTATATTAGCACTCAAAACCTTACGATGAAATGGGTGTTCACCTTCGGGGGGATCCACTGAAGGGATATCTGCACCAAGTCCTTTTATTCCTGTCTCAACAAGAAAATCCGCAACATTCTCAGCAAAACCGGGATAATCCTTATAATAGACTGGAGTTCCATAATTGGTTTCCCACCCAGTCGAAATGATAAGTATAGAATCTCTCTCCAGATTTGCGTCTCTTAGATCATCACGAGTGACAACTTCTCCTGCCTTCTTGTCAACACCTACAATATGGGCCCAACCCACAAACTTGTCTAACGGGAATTGAATAACGTCTTGTCCATTCGTTGAATAAGCCAAAGGTACATCAATGTGGGTCCCGGTATGACTTCCCATTTGCAATTCAGTACAGTTAGCACCGTCTTTATCATAATCCAAAACCTTCCTTATTATGAACCTTGGGTCGCCAGGCCATATGGGCATTTCAACCGATAAAGTTACGCTCAAATCGTATATTTCCATTTTCTGCTCCTCCTAGTCGAAAGACTATTTTTGTATTGATTTCCCAACTAACAATCTTTAAACTACTTTAGGTTCATCTCTCTAATTTCTCTCACTATAAAATCATTGGTTATTCACAAGGAAACTATTCAATAAGAGGTAGTAATTCGGCTGCATGTGTTGCGACAATCACCGTAGCGTCTCGCCCATACTCGCGAATAGATTCGTCAAGTGCCTTTTGGACAGAAAATATTGGAACAAAACCCAACCGACGGATATGCTCCTTGGGAATATAACTAGAATACATCTTAACTCGAGCCTTTCGTACGATGTCTTTCCGCATAATTGTATCCGCTGCCGCGTTCAAATCCTTAATTTGCTCTTTTTCTATCTTAGCCTCCAGCTCATCCAGAGTTAAAGAAGCCAATTCCAAAAGCGCTCCATGTGTGGGACAAATCCCCTCATAACAAGGACTAGCAAAAATAATAGTTCCTCCCTTCTTAACCAGGAGTTGTCCCACAAATAAGGCCTTTATGGCCTGCCAAAAGTCTAGATCTGCCGGATAGGAATCAATAACTACTATATCTGCAGGCTCAGGTACTTCAACCCCGTAAACCAATTTGGCACACTTAACTCCTTCCCTATGAGCGGAAATAAAGTCTCCTCCTACTATCTTTACCACTTCCCCATCTCTGTTAAGCACCGTATTAATAATGAAGTTAAGACCCACCTTTCTTGCTATATCCTCCATTTCTTTTCTTACCGGGTTATTTAAATTACCCAGCATTTGTTCACTAGGATATCTGGCAGCCAAAAGATGGGTCATGTCGGTGGTCAAGCTTCCTGATACTCCAGGTTGTATTATTTTTGCTCCTCCTGACCATCCACTTAAGCGATGGGGTACAATGTTACCTATCCCTATAATAAATTCTGCCTCCATAACTGTGCTGTTTATCCATATAGGAGTTCCCAGGGAAGTATTGCCCAGGTAGATAAGTTTGTCTTTATTCAAAGGTTGATGATTAATGATGTCAATCTTACAAGCAATATCTGTCCCAAAGCGTTCTACAATCTCACTCGAGGACATGGGTCGATGAGTCCCTAAGGCCACTACAATCTTTATATTCCTCTTATCTATCCTCGCCTTATTTAATTCATCAAGGACAATGGGCATAATATTCCTTACAGGAGTGCTTCTGGTATTGTCATCACACAAAATTACTATGGATTTAGCTTTCCCCACCAAGTTACCCAGCCTATCCGTTCCGATGGGATTAGTTAAAGATTTTCTTATTTCCTTATCCTTATCTTTAACTGGATCCGTTAGTTTTGGTTGCAAAATAGACAACAGATTTCTCTTATCTCCAGTAATTTTTATTGTTTGATCACCGTACCGTAAGTAAATAATCATATTTCAATTTTGTCTCCCGTTAAAAGATTTAAATGGGTTTTACCCCTTCATTGCCCCAAAAGTCAATCCTCTGACCAAATATTTCTGCACAGCAAAAGTGAAGATAAGAAGAGGTACAATACAGAACATTGAAGCTGCAGCCATCTGACCCCACATAATTCCCCGGAGATCCTTAAAACCAGCCAAAGCTACAGGAAGAGTTGTAGCTTGGGCTCGGGTAAGCAATAAGGCAAATAAAAACTCGTTCCAGGACAGGACAAAACAAAAAACCATAGTAGCAGCAACTCCTGGTGCCACTAAAGGTAATAACACTCTCCATAACACTGAAAATTGAGTACATCCATCCAGAAGCCCACTTTCTTCAATCTCTTTAGGAATGTCCTGGAAAAATCCTTTAAGCATCCAGATAGCAAAAGAAAGATTGAACACCGTATATATCAAGATCATCCCTAAATGAGTATCTAGCAACTTGATATCCCTGTAAAGTAGAAATAAAGGAATAGCCAGGGCAATGGGAGGAAACATTCTTGTGCTCAGTATATAAAATAAAAGATTATCCTTAGCTCTGAAATCAAATCTGGCTAAAGCATAGGCGGCGGGGATAGCTAAGAGTAAAGATAGTAGAACGCTTCCTCCGGCGATTAGTAAACTATTGTAAGCAAAGCGGAGTACGGTTCCAATTTGCCCCACACTCACTACACCTACGGCGGTCTTCTTTTCTATCACCTTCTTAGGAGGAAAAATGACCTCCTTATAATGGGATAATGTAGGTCTTTTGGGTACCCAGTGTGGTACACGAGAAAAGTACTCTCCTTCAGGCTTAAAAGATACAGTAATAGTCCAATAAATGGGGAAAAATAGGAAAATAAAGAAAGCTCCTATTCCCAAAACTCTTGCAATTAACTGTACCGATTTTCCTGAAAACACTTACTTGCTCCTTACTACAACTCGAATAAAAAATGTGCTAATTACCACTATGATTATCAATAATATATAGGATAAAGCAGCAGCGTAGCCAGTACTCAAGTATCTAAATCCGGTCAGATAAGTGTATAGGCTTAATACCTCAGTGGTAGACCCCGGTCCCCCCATAGTAAGTACAAAAACTTTATCAAATATTCTAAAAGCGTCTATACAACGGATTAAAACTGCCACTACAATAGCAGGCTGTAGAAGGGGAACAGTGATGTATCTAAACATTTGCCAGGAAGATGCACCATCGACTACCGCTGATTCAAAAGGTTCTTTGGGCAGAGCGCGGAGACCGGACAACATTATAAGAAAAACAAAGGGGGTCCATTGCCATATGTCAACTATGAGGATAGACCACAGAGCAAGATTAGGGTCTGCAATCCATTCCAGAGGTTTGTCACCCACCCTGAAAACATGCAGTACATAGTTAAGAACCCCAAACTCAGGGTGATAAAACATTCTCCACATAAGCCCTGCTACTACTGGAGTCATCATCATAGGTGTAACTAGAAAGGCAGAAATTACTCGCCCCCCCGAAAACTCCCTGTTTATTAATAGAGCTAATATGAACCCCAATACGAATTCAATACCTACAGCTGCCCCCACGAAGATAACAGTTACCCTTAGAGAATTATAAAAATTGGGGTCATCTATCAAAATGGTCATATAGTTTCCCAATCCTACGAATTGACGAGGGGTTCTTCCAATCAAATCCCAGGAAAAAAAACTCACTCGCAGAGAATATATTAACGGAAAGATAGACATCCCAATGAATAGAGCAAGAGCTGGGCCTACGTACCATAATATTCTTATGTTTCTTATCCTCAATGCTGTTCTCTATTCATGATGATTTTTGGGACTGGATTTCCCTGTGGTGCAAAGTTGCACCACAGGGACGAAGGTATTAAGCTAGCCTGTATTTTTCACTGTTCTAATCCAACACCTATTCCTGAGGAATAGGTGCATAAGGGGGACGGCCTAATCTCTCCCAGGCTTTGGCTGCATCCTTGAGAGCATGCTCTGCTGTTTTCTTACCCGCCAGATAAGAAGATATCTCACGGTCTAAAGTGTCCATATAGGAGTATGCTTTAGGAATTGTCAACTGAGGATAACCGATTTCTAGCCCTTTTTTTGCCACCCGATAGTAATCTTCGTGTCCGTGAATGATCTCTGGATCAGTGAAATGCGAGGTTCGGAACGGATCTGTATCAGTGTTAGTAGCCATAATGAACTTCTTACTAATCTCTGGACTTGTTAGAAACTTGATGTATTTATAGGCCACCTCAGGTGCGCTGCAAGTATTCACTATTCCAAGACTCCATCCATAAGCCAGACACGGTCGGCGATATATACTTCCATCGGGTTGCAGAATACCAGGTGAAAGGGCATATCCTACCTTTCCAACTACTTCAGAAACCTCCGGATCTTGAGCAGCATGAAATTGACTTCCCCAATTTAAGTTCATAAAAACCTGACCGCTTATGAAAGCGTGTTCGTGTTCGGTATATTCAAAATTTAGTGTTCCCGGAGGAGCATACTTGACTGCCTGTCCGAGATTTTCCAAGGCTGCTATTCCTGCAGGACTATCTATAGCCGGTTTAAAATCAGCCAAGAAATATTTTCCTCCCATAGGCCCAAATCTTTGTAGAAACCAAAAATAAACCTCTCCTCTCCGTGCCATCTCAGAACACCCGTATTCAATTTTTCCGTCTCCATCCCAGTCCCATCCATTAAAAAATTCAGCTATGTCAAGGTATTCCTGCCAGGTTAGAGGCGGCCGCAAATCATAGCCATACTTAGCTTTGAACTGTGCCTGGTACATAGGATTCTCAAGAGCATCTTTTCTGTAGTACAAAGTATGCACATCTCCGTCCTCCGGTATACCGTACGTTTTACCCTTCCAGATACTGTAGGTTTTCCGAACCGCAGGAAGGATGTCGTCCCAATTTGGATTCCACTTGGCCATATAATCATCTATGGGCAGCAAGAATCGTTGATAGTCACCCAACCAGGAAGGAGCATATTCCACAATATCGTAAGCACCTGTTTTTCCTGCCATCTCCGTAATTTGTTTCTCGTACATCTCTGTAACTGGGATTTCTACTACTTGTATCACTGCCCCTGGGTTTTCAGTCTCAAATTGATCTTTTGTCTCATAGAAGGGTGTGGCATGTCCGCCCGCGTGTACGGCTATCCTTAGAGTCGCTGCGGCACAGAATCCAGAAACAATACTCAGACTGAATAGTCCCGCCACCAAGATCACAATAATGTTTCTCTTTAATTTAGGGTTCATTTCTTTCTCCTCTTTTTACTTTCGGTTTCTAGAGGGTAATTAATTACACAGATTCATCACCTCCTTTTCACAACCCTCTGGTAGTTAATTTTCCAAATATTAACCATCTCTCTACTCGCTCAAACCCATGAACATCTATCGGTAAAGTCCGCTTGCTATTTCAGAGACCCTTGTCATACGGCTCGAGGGCAGCTTCTCGAGCATTTTCAAGATGTTGTACTAAAAGCTTCTTGACTTCTCCCTTCTTTTTGTCCAATAAAGCTTTTATTACTGCAGTGTGCTCATCTATATCCTGATCTACCCTTTTATACATTTTCTGGGATATTCGAGCAAGGTCATAGATTCGATAAAATAGCTCTTGAGCCCTTTTATTATCACAATTCCTTACGATTTCCAGATGGAGCCACTGATCAATCTTGAAAGATTTCTTTTCCTTTTTTCCTGTGTCGTCAATTTCACGAAGTTCCACAGAATCTTCGTAGGTTTTTTTTAGTTTTGCAGGATCTATATTTTCTATTGCCGTATCAAGAGAATAAGATTCAAGTAATATACGCAGATCATAAATTTCCTTCAGATCTTTTTTAGTTAATTTAATTACAAAATAACCTCTCCTGGGTAAAAGTTTGACAAGCCCTTCATGGGCTAATTTAGCCAGAGCAATTCTCACTGGTGTTTCACTTACTTCGAATTCCTCGATTAATTGCTGAACATTGATCTTTGTACCTGGCTCCATAGCAACCTCAATAATCCTATCTCTCAAAACAGAGTATATTTGATCTACAAGGCTTCTGTTTACTACTTTTTGCATTCGTTCCTCTCAAAGTTTTTTGATTTATTATGTATTTTATCTAATCGCGATTTTCTGTCAACAATATTCTATAAAAAATAGTCTATCAGTCAAGTCCAGTTTTTGAGCCACAAAATTGAAGGTAAACTTAGACCTTAAGGGATTTTCAGGAGAAATAAAAGATATATTGTCTATTCTACCGTGAACGTACTGCTAAAAATTAGTAATCATTTTACACTATGAGGAGTTTGTTTGAGTTTGAAAATTTTGATCCAGGCATAAACAAAAGACTTACTTCCCCTCCTTTCTTTACCTATAGATTGAGTTTCCTTTTCAATCATCACCTGGCAGACTGTCATAGTTTACTCCTTGATAAATATAGCCCAAAATTTTTTATTTTCACTCTCTTTATATAGCGACAATATCCTATTGAAGATGACCTACAAAAGAAAAAGTGTAAAGTAATTGTAACGGGGGATCATGAAATCTTAAGATAAACCAAGCAGTATTTCAAAAGGGATCAAGGGATTTTTGATTGAAAAAGGGAAGGGTGTAAAGGAGATTTGTCCTGTATTGAATATCTGAAATGGAGACTACCAAAAGTAAGGTAACATAAGGAGCGGAGAGGGTAGGCTTTAAGGAGATCTCAAGGGGGGCCTCATTCCCATCATTCCCATTTTAAAGCGGGCCATCACCACCAGTTGGGCGGGAGCATCCTTCATATTGGAAACTATCTGGTACTGAGTGACGGCCTCGGCAAGGCTACCTTCTGCTTCGTAGATATTGCCTAAAAGAAAATGGGAAAGGGGACTTTCTGGGTCTATCTTCAATGCCTCTTTCACATCGGCAGCTGCTTTATCCAGCTTTCCTCCTTGAAAGTAGACCATTCCCCGAGCATTGTAAAAATCTATTTTTTGGGGGTACAAACTCTCACCTTTCTTGAAGTAATGGGTAGCTTTTTCTACTGCTTTTTTATCTTCGTAGAGAATCCCTAGCATGAGGTAAGTATAACCATCTTCAGGATTAAGTTTCAAGGATTTCTCATAGGCCTGGATAGCATCATCTATTCTTCCTTCCTGATAGAGCTTGCTACCTTCTTCTTGATAAATTGTAGCCGGCTGGGGTTTTGGAAGAACCTTCACCATGACGATATAAGCAGCTACCAGGATACCGGCAGCAATTCCTCCTCTCACAACCAACCTTCTAATGCGTAAAGATCTTCTCTTTCTTATTAGCTCATCCAGATACCACCACCAGTGAGAACGGGGAATTCTTCTTTCTTCGCGGTAGGGTAGGGGAGCAATAGAGCTGGTTAGCCTTCTGAATATGGGCTTTGCTTTATCTTTTATGATCTGATCAAGGCCATCAAGTCTTGATTTTTCTACCGAAAGGTCAGTTCCCCTTCTCTCTAACCTATTAGAAAGCATTTCGATCTCATCCCTTAAAATTAGAATTTTCAGGATGTCCTTAGAGAACTCATCAATGTTAACCACATACTTCTTATACTCGTCAACCATCTCTCTTAGATCAGTCAAGGACATCTTTTCCTCGCTCACATGGTTTTCTTTGGTTATTTGACCTTCACTCATTGTGGTTTAGACAGCCTTTTTCCAAAATCTCTAGCTTCTGATAGCTTCTTGATACTCTGAAAAGCGATGACAATCGAGCCCTTTTCCTCCAATAATTTCATAATTCTCTTCAGGGTTTTACTCACGCCAAATAGTTTGGGAATAACGAAGACAGCTACTTTTTTACCCTCCAAGCCGGAGCATTTCTTGAGATAAGAGGCGAGTGGTTCGGAAAATTTGCCTCCCCAGAAGCCAAGAACAGGGCTGCCCACATAGACAAAATCGTAGAGGAATAGACTCTCTGTCCGGGCCGATTTTTCTGCCTTCACCTGGCGCGCTTCATATCCCATAGCTTGAATACTTGCGGAGAGAGCCTGAACGACGGCTTCCATACCTTTTGATTCACCTGAATATATTATGATCGCTCTCAAAGTTATCTCCTCATAATTAGAAGTTAAGTGTGACTATTCGGCCGCAGATTTACGCAGGCTAAAGCCTGCGGCTACCTAGAATAATATCTGTGTTCATCTGCGGCTAAATAGTTAATTTTTCTTTTAATATATCTCTTTTTTGATAGCATTGCTCTTTAAAGACTGCAATTTCAGCATCTAGATTTGCATTTGGTGAATCACCAAAAAAAGCATGGATAATTGGAAAAACTAAGTCAGGTTTCTTTTTTCTTAATTCTTTTGCCATTGCTTCTGTTTTTGCTGTGGTAACACCTTCTTGCATACAGGTAAAAGGACCTACATGAAATATTCCTGAAATATAAGCATTGTTCTGAAAATGAGTTGAATCATGCATAAGATAATAAGCAACTGCCGAGTTTATCGGAGATTCTCCTTCAATATCCCTATGATATTCATTTTCTTTTTCCAAGATTTCAATTAGTTTTATTGGCTCCGGAAGAATATGTCGGCCATAAAGAAGTTTGTGGAATGGACGAGCTATTCTTTTTCCTACATGTTCTATATATAGTTGTTTAACAGATACTGCGGTAAGTTCTTTTACTTCTTTTAAAGTCTTGTTTAAGTATTCTTTTGCTTTTTTGTTCAGATCTTCAGTTTTGCCTGAATTATCTCGGTTTACATATCGCAGGAAATTTAGATATAGATTTTTTAATCCTAAAATTGTGCCTCTCTTGGACTTTCTTTGATTTATTTCATTTATATAGTTAATCCATTCTATTATGGGCGACCTTATCATCTCTAGACCTTGTTCCTCTAACTTTTCAATAGCGTAGTTGGTATAAGGGTCGTGTTGCCTCATATAAATTTCTCCTATATAGAGAACAAGGGGAAATCTTTCATTATTTTGTAAATTTGTTTTTTTGAAAGCTTCCACTGTTTCTTTTCCCCATTCAACCATCTCTTTTGTTCTGGCTCCTTTTTGTACAACTTTTTCTAATTTCTTTAATCTTGATCTCTTTAAATCATTAATTTCTTGTCTATTTTTAGCGTAAGGACGAAATCTTAAAGTTATATCTTCTAGTAAGTCAGACGCCTGTATTCCTTTAACTAAAATTTGTTGTAATTTAATTTTATCTCTTGAGCTAAATTCTTTCGGAAGGGGAATGTCAAAATAACCAGTTGTAGATGAGGGGCCTGCAATGGGAATTTTCTCTAGTCCTTGTCTATTTGCAAAGTCTCTTAGAATCTCTTTATATTTCCCAAATCTACAAGGCCCACTGGTTGTGGGCAACATAACCAAATAATTTTCTTCAACATATTTTTTGCCTTTTTCTTTGATTTTCTTGTCCAAAAAGCCAAGAACATCTCCGACAACTCCCTTAAGTGGCTGGCAAACCTCGGTATAGATATATTTTCTGGCAATTTCGTATCCTTTCTGGGTGGCGGTTGGTAGAACCTGACTATCTATTCCAAAATATTTTAGCGCAGCAGTTCCCATAAAGCTTCCATCTCCCATATAAGGAATTAGCCAAATTCTTTTATCATTGGCTTTGGTAGAATATGATTTTATCTTTATGTTCTCTATTTTCAATTTTTGGGGCTGACTTTGTTCTACAACTCTTTCAAAGGCTTCTGTTCTTGTTACGAAAGGGGCATTATTAGTTTGAGCATCTGTTAATAGAACGAGCATGGGTTTATCTGCTGCCTGCTGGATTTTTTCTTCTTGATAGATTTTCAGACTATCAGGTCCACAACCAAAGTTCATCATCCTTATAGGAAATAGATTTAGTTGTTGAGCAACGTACAAATTAGCTTTCAATATTTTTACACTCTGAACCCAGAACTCATTTTCTACTATATTATCTAAATGTATATCTCTAAATTTATGGTCTAAAAATATCTGCGGTATATAGTTCAGGCCTCTTACTTGTGAAAGCATAACTCCCGAATTTGAGCTAGCTTCTGGATCAAGTATTACATAATCTCTTCCAATGCCCACATAAGCTTTTTCTTTTTTTCTTTCAATTCTTTCTAAAAATTTATCTCCTTCTCTGGCTAGCTCTTTTTTGAATTGTTCTTCTGCTTCATTGGCGTATCCTATTGCATCTTTAATCTGTTTATTGGTGAACTCAAATTCCAACCTCTTAGATTCGGTCTTAAGCGCTTCAAATAAAAGATCTTCATCTTCGTAATGCAGGATGAGACTCACCTGTTTATTCTTATCAAAAGAAAGAACATCTTTTAAGATGTATCCTTCCGATTCTGTATAGATACAGTATTTCAAGTCAGGCGGCCGTTCTTTTCTATGTTCAATAAAACTGGGATTAAATAAATATTCTATATTAGGGTTATCATCTAATATTGCTGCATGACCGGTTACTAATTTTCTGGCCAGACAAAACTCCGTCCTTGAATTCTCCACCCCTATTTTTGCTATTTCTTCATTGCTTTCTGGTGATGCTACCGGATAGAGACCAAGTTTTTCAAATAGAGCAGCACTCCAGATTCCTTTTTCTCCAAGGGTTGCCGTAGCTCTTCTAATTCCTATTGTTTTTCGGCGTATTTCATCCGAATCATTCACTATTTCTTCAAGTTCTGGCAGAAGACAGCCATACCTCTTGAAATGTTTTTCATATATGGAATGATACTTTTCAACATAGTTTATTTTTGGTCTTACAGATACCTCTGAGTTTCCACGAGGGCAAAAACCGCCAGTAATTATTTTATCATCTTCAATAGAAAATACTTCTAAGAGACAATTTCTTATACTGCATGATTTCTCTTTGAACAAATCTTTACAATATATTTTTTCTTTTTTAAGAGGCATCTCTGTCAGATCCCATCCTCTAAATGCACTTGCATATTTCTTGTTTTGTTTTTCTAAGTCTTTAATGGTCTTGATTACGTCAAGCGCTGCTCCTAATGCTCCAAACATCTCTCTATGAGGATAAGCATTTATTTCTTTGCCTGTAATTTGTGCAAGCGCTGTAAGAAAAGCTTTTCCTAAAGGTGGGCCTCCTTGAGCAGAGCATTTTTCTCCGACGTGTTGGCTGCCACCCACAAATTTATAATAATAACTTGCCGCTGTCGCTCTTAATATGGCAGCGGCTATTTCTTCTTTGCTAAATCCTTCTGCTATGAGCCTGTTTTCATCCATTTCCATAAAAACACCGCAAGTTGAATCAATTGTAGGAACCCTTTTTGCTCTTAAGGCATATTCTTGAAGAGAACTTTCTACATCCAAATTTATGACATCGGCCATATTTTCAAGGGTTTGCCCGGAGCCGGCTTGACAACTATAGTTCATTTTTGCTTCTTTTACTGTTCCGTCGTCAGAGAAGCTGGTAAATTTCATATCCTGTCCACCTATTTCAAAAATTGTGTCAACTTCTGAATCATGGTGCTTAATTCCCAGAGCATGACAGGTAATTTCATCTGTTGTTTTATCGGTAATCTTCATACCTTGTTTGGCTAATTCTTTAGTTTTTTTCTTGCTAACTAGAATTCTTTCATAAAGTTTTCTTGCAGAACCAGTGGTGCCAACACCTTTTACGTTTACTTTCTCTTTGTGTTTACCCAGGTACTTGATAACTTTTTTCAGTGTCTTTTCAGGATCTCCGTGCGTCTTGATATAGATTTTGTCAAGAAGTTTTCCTGTCAAGTCAACCAGGGCTCCTTTTGTGGTTGTGCTTCCTCCATCTATTCCGATTACGACATCTGTTCCTCCTTCTATTTTTTCTTCCAATTCTTTACTCTCTTCATTTACTTTTTTTAAGTAATTACACAAAGAAGGGGTAAACTTTCTTTGTTTTCTGCTATATTCTGCAACTTTATCTAATTGCTCAGGGTCAAAGACAAAGTTGTTATTCTCTTCTATTCCCTTTAATGCTACACCTATGGCAGCTATATTATGATAGTGCTCTGGTTTTCTTATGGAGATACCAAGAAAATCTCCTAAGTTTTTTCTGATTAAGTCATTGGTTAAGACCCCTCCGGTAGCTATTGCACTGCCGGAATTCTTATCTATCTCATTATTGCCAATTACATCGATTTTATAGTTTCTGGCAATTACTTGGAAAAGGCCTGCCAGGTTGTCTTCCCTTTTTGCTCCTTCATTTTGCTTGTGAATTAAGTCAGATTGTATGATAACACCACATCTTGCCAGAAATTCACTCGGCTCTCTTGACTTACTAGCTTCTTGCTCTGCCTTTTTAAACATTTCTTCCAATCTTAATTGCGCTTTGTCTCTTTCATTCTTTGAAGAAGAGATATTGTCGTCAGGGACTTCTTTTTCAAATAATCTTCTGCATTGTTTTTCTATCAGGGTTCCCGAGCCACCTCCACACTTGGATCCGGTCCTCCATTCTTGAATGATTTTCTTGCCGTTTGTTTTGTTTAAGTTAAAGAAATAAGGATCCTTTGCTCCCATATGAAAAACATATTTTGCATCTGGTGCTATTATTTCTGCTCCTTTGGGAATTGCTACACTATCAAAAGCAAAGGTTACTCCTCTCATTACAGACGGAAAAAAGTTTGCGCCAGTTCCGGTAAATGCTGTATTTCTTATATTATTTTTATTGAATTTTTCTACTATGTTTTGCCATGTTTCTTTTATTGCTCCGATGGGATCAGCAAAATGCATTATTGGTTTGGGAGAGTGCACTACTTTTTTATCTTCATCAAGAACTGCATAATGCACAGAACTGCTTCCAACATCAAAACCTACAAAGAGATTTTTTTGATTATCCATTTCTATAATTTCTTATAGAGTCTTTCTTTCTTGGAAAATACTGATCCTTGGTAAGTATTCAGTAAAGGATGTTCCATATAGCCCAGAAGTCCTATTATTTAATTCGAAATTTAGCATAACAAAGTAGTGTGTCAAGCACCTTGCTAGTTTTCGGGTAAGTATTCAGTGAACCCCGTGTCATTGCGAGGGACGAAGTCCCGAAGCAATCTCGGTAGTCGCAAGGCTCAGAGCCTGCGCATCCTAAAGAGTGCGGCTACCCTGAAAATTCAATGTGACACGGCGTTTACTGCGCATTTACTTTTTCGGAGACGTCTATTTCATAGTCTTCAGCTTGAATGGTTTACCTGAATGTGAAGATGGAGGTATGTTCGATAAGGTTCTTGTTTATTTCAATAGTTCTTCCAAGGGATCCGGTTGTTGAGTCTAGTGAAGAAATGATGAGTTCCACTGCATATCTATTCTTCTCGATTTGGAATAAGTAACTTCCTGTTCTTTTTTCTTCCGGGTATACGCTGAAGAGGAAAGGTCTTGGAATCTCTGAAGCTCGGTGCTCAGGATATACATAGTTTTTCTCATCTTTTAGGAATACTTGGGGGTGGCAGCTCTTTACATTGGCGCCAACATTCTCAAACGTTAGGTTTATCAGAGTAAATGCATAACCCTTTCTTGCCTTTATTGATAAACTATCTATAATCAATTCTTCTGATATCTTTACGGAATTGATCCTCAAGGCAAAGTCACCAATTTTTATGGGTTCGGTTGAGTGATTGATCCCTTCATTAGACGGACGACTCTCCCTGGAACCGGGTGAAGAAAAATAAAGCAGAGTGAGCGGAAGGAGGCTAAAAATGACGAAAAAAATGATGGGGATGAGCAATATCTGAAGGACTGTTCTGCTTTGCCAGGAAAAGGATCTTTTTTTAAATGAAGGCATCTTGTTTAGAGTTTATATCCTATATTTCTTAAAAACTTTTTGCGTGCCTTAACATCGGTTTCTTTTTCAACTCCTTTTGAGTGAAATCCATCGATAACTCCCATGACTCCTCGACCTTGTTCTGTCTCGGCTATCACTACTTCGACTGGATTTGCAGTAGCGCAGAATATCGAGCAGATCTCAGGGCAATCTTTAATTGAGTTAAGTACATTAATGGGGAATGCTTTTTTTAATAGTACCACGAAACTGTGTCCAGCTCCCATAGCACTGGCGTTCTTGATGGCTACAGATCTTAGCTCTTCATCATTTCCCTCTGCCCTTACCAAACAGGGACCCGAGGCTTCACAGAAGGCAAGACCAAATTTTACTTCTGGAACCGAGTTTATCACGGCCTCATAAAGATCTTCTGTTGTCTTGATGAAGTGAGTTTGCCCGATGATGATGTTGGCATCGGCAGGAACTTCCATCTTAACTATCTTTAACTCCATACTCAACCTCCTCAACCCATTTGTAAGTATTCAGTAAACCCCGTCATTTTTGGTAATCGCAAGGCTCAGAGCCTGCACACCCTAAAGGGTACGGCTACCCTGAAAATTCAATGTGACACGGCGTTTACTGAGCATTTACACCCATTTTCTTCAGAGGAGACGATCGGTGTTTTCGTAATGACAAGTCTTTTTCGACCGCCTCCACCTTGGCGGAAAGATTCAAAGCGAGGCTATAAAAAGGATTTGCATAACTGCAGGATCCAAGCCATCGCCTCGTAATGGAAGAAAGAGAATAAACCTGTTTTATGACCCATCTATGGCCTTCCTCCAGCTCGTCTACTGTCATCAGTTTGGGACGAAACATTACATGAGTTCCATCTCCGTGAGGCCAATTGGTATCAAGAATTCTTCCCTCGAGGAGAAGTCTTTGATAGAGGCCGGTCTTGGGAATGGGGGTAAGAATAAAAAATATGGGTCGGTCGATTAGACTTTTCTCAATAAACTCTACCGTTCGGGGAAAAATAGAGACATCATCCTTATCAAATCCAAATATGAAGTATCCAATTATGGTGATTCCCTGATCATGTATCTTCTTGATGATTTCTTCGTATCTTTTCACCTTGTTGAAGCTCTTATTCACTCCGTTCAAACTTTTCTGGGACACGGACTCAAACCCCAACCCCATCCGTATACATCCACTTTGAGCGGCCAGTTTTAAGAGCTGGGTGTCATTGACTCTGGCTAAAGAGAAATTGCCAAACCACTTCTTCCGCAGAGGAATTAACTTCTTGAATAAATTTTTGGCATAATCCGGGTTTCCTACCAGGTTATCATCAGCAAAAGCGAGGTGATCTTTCTTCAGAGTTTTTATTTCTTTTATTACATCTTCAATCGGTCTTGAACGATAACTCCTGCCGAAAAGAGTAGGCATGTAACAAAAATCGCAATTAAAAGGGCAGCCTCGACTGGTTTCGACCATCTCGATAGTGGTAAATCCCTTACATTTCACCAGATTCCTTCGAGGAAGAGCAAGGTCTTCCATCTTCACAGGAGTTTTTGATTGGTAGAATTTCTTTAGCGAGCCTTTTTGAAAATCTTGAAGTAAATCCTTCCAAACCAGCTCTGCTTCTCCGATCACCACACTATCTGCATGACGGATAGCTTCCTCGGGAAGAACAGAAACATGGGGTCCTCCCATTACCACGAATTTACTTCTTTTCCTGAACTCATCAGCAATTCTATAGGCCCTGTGTGCATCAGCGGTTAAATAAGTGAGACCGATAAGATCAGCGTCACTTTCATAGTCTATCGACTCTGTTCTCTCATCAGTTATTTTAACCTCAATACTCGAAGGAGTCAGAGCAGCTAGAATTGGTAAAGTTAAGGTTCGCAAGAATAGTTGCCAGCCTCGCGTCCTCTTATGAGTGACTCTCACTAGCTCAACTCTCATTTGATAAACTGCTCCTTTTCTTTCTATATTTTTCTTCGAGAAATTCCTTTCTCTCTTCTGCCGGCAGTTCTAGGTTGAGGAATTCGGCGTAATGATCTTCTTTTAAATATCTTCTTTTGGTTCAGTTTTCTTAAGGGGAACCTGCTTTTATAGACCTTGTAGGCCACAGTCTTCCTCAATAAAATTTTCTATGGGTTAAATGATCTATTTTAGGCTGCTTCAGTGGTAAGGATAGCTATAAACTTAACCAGATCTAGAAGGTCACTAATCCTGACATTTTCATTCTCGCCATGAATCCTACTTTCTTTATGTCGTGAGACGCCGTAGGAAGCCACTTTTATTTGGGTGGTTTTCACAATGTAAGCCACATCGGTTGAACCCCCAGAGCCAAAGACACTGAGTCTTTCTCCTGATACTGACTCCGCTATTCGCTTTACCTTTTGCACCCAGGGATGGTTAGGATCCTGGAAAAAGGGAGGGTAAGAAGGAGTGGTTCTCAGTTCACACTTAAGCTTGGGATCATTTGCCTGCGCTTTATTAACCGCATCCTGAAT
The DNA here is from genome assembly GCA_964543295.1 of uncultured Clostridia bacterium. GTDB lineage: Bacteria > Aerophobota > Aerophobia > Aerophobales > AE-B3A > AE-B3B. The sequence goes on from CAZIXA010000010.1 coordinate 22,654, forward strand.
CTCTCTGGTGGCTTGAAGTTCGTCCTCCTCAGGAATCAGACGGCGGTCTCCTTCCAGGATGAATTCTGAAGGAACAATGTTGTGTTTCAGTCCTCCCCGAGCCATGGTGATGTTTAAGAGAGGGATAACTGTCTTTATACCGATCTCGGCAGCTATTTTTGGATCCACCGGCATCCTACTTTTTCTTAATTCCACCTTCTTTTTCAATTTCAAAAGCTGTTCTAAAGCCCCAAAGCTATGTTCAATGGGATTTATCCCTAGGAATGACTCACCCGAGTGAACACTTTCACCTTTAATGGTTAAGCTCCAGGTTATAGTTCCATTGGCTCCAATTCCGATGCCATCACTGGACCCATCCAGACAATGGAAATATTGACAATCCTTAAAATATCCCTGATCAGCAAGATACATCAGTCCACTGTAGGGCCCGACTTCTTCGTCAGAGGTCAAAGCTACCACTACATTGCATTCTGGCTCTAGACCTAATTCATAGAGAATCCGAAAAGCAGCAATGATAGCAGCGCATCCACCTTTATTGTCACTGGTACCTCTTCCCCAAATTCTGCCATCCTTTACTAACCCCCGGTAAGGTGGCATGGTCCACTTAGATTCATCTACAGGAACCGTATCTATATGGGCATACCAGAGTATGGTTTGCTTGCTTCCCCTTTTAAAATTGGCCAGGAGATTGCTCCTTACCCCTTCCAGTTGTGGGTGTATGGCTTTGCATCTCTGGTGAAAGATCTCCGGCGAAAGATCTATTCGATCTGCCTGAAATCCCATAGTAGCAAAATAGGGCAGCATAATATCCACTATTCTGTCGTAGTTAAGACCAGGGGGTGTGGGAGTAGGAATCTGGACCAGTCTTTGAAGCAATTTTATGATTTCACCCTGCTTTTTATCCACTGCCCCATTGATTCTCTCCGCTACTGACATGATATTATCTCCTCAATCGATTTTCACTGTTTGTCTATCAATCCTTTTAAGTATAAAATATCTTGAGCCCAATTTCTCCTCTACTGTTGAAATCATCACTCCGTCATGGCCGGCGTAGATCAATTTATCAAATCTGTCTAGAAATTGGTTGGAATTAGTGTCCTCATAGAAAACCAACGTGTGACTGATGGCTTCACCCTCTTCACCGCTGAGGATGAGATCGCCTACCTGGAGGGAATCTTCTGAACTACCAATTCTAACCACGGCATCCTCCCCATTCTGGTCAATCAATTTTTCTTCTGAATCTCTTACAAAGGTTCCATCTAGCCTCCTGATCTCAATGCGAAAAGGACTGGTGGCTACCAGATAATATCTATCCTGGTCAACATCTAAGCCGAACGCAACATCGGGCAAGGTTATTCTATTTACTATTTTACCACTAAGGTTGTAAATCAGGACTTCTTTTTTATATACTGGCACATAAACTAAATTTTCTTTAACGCAAAGGCTGCCTACTGGTACAAAAGAGTCGTAGAGCTTCTCCAGCTTAGTTTTCTTTTGTAGATTTCCCTCCAGGTCAAAAATATAGAGACTATCTGAAGTGAGTAGGTAGATAGACCTACCTTCATCATCAACTCCTATACCCTGGGGTCTAAGCTCTCCTTGGGTGGTGTAGATTTGACCATCTAGGGTAAGAGTATACTCAACCTTTGGTCTGATAATCTTTTCTACCTCACCCTCCAAATTGAGAATCTCTATCTCCCTTTCCAAATTCTTGGTTTCGTTTATGAGGAAAATTTTACCATTCTTCGAGATAGCAATGTCCAGATAATTAGCTGAAGGACTTTCAATGTCTTTTTCTGTTTTGAAATTAAGATCAAAAATCTTTATTTTCCCTTTGCCACACAGATAGTAAAAACCGTTGTGGAAAGAAATCCCTTTTGGGACCCAGTTTTTGAAAATATCCAGAGTAGCCAATCTAAAAATCCTCTCATCTATTGGCTTGGTATAGACTCCTCTGGCTAGCTCCAGCGCTGAAGTGTAAGCAAGATTTTTATTCCCCATAGCTCTTAAAGCTGAGATGATCAAATCAGAACATTCGATGGAAATAGGATTGGCCAGGTCGGCCTGATGCTGATCAGGCTTGCCAGCTATTTTGTAGGCTGTACCCCAACACCAGGGAACTCCTCTGAGAGCCTCCATATATCTAATCAGCTTGTTTTTATGGTCGGACAGTCGGCTGATTCGATGGACGGTGGGCTTGATACCTTTATCATAGTCATTGGCCGCAATGCGATTGGGCTGCGAGGAATCCTCTTGGCCAGGAGAAGATATTATCCGACCGTGGTAATTTACCTCAGCTCTGAATCTGACCGTTCCCACCTCTCTTTTTGGATTTATCATCCATCCTTTTTGAGCCAGAGGTTCTTGTTCATATTCAATCACTGCAAATGCCCGAAACTTACCCTCATCGGGACCCTCAGTGAAGACATTGGAGTACCATTCGTAGTCTTCTAATTCTGGATGAAGGGGTTTCATTTTCGGCATAATCCTGTACCAGTTTATCTCCAGAGGACCCCAAAGTTCTTTCTTCCATCTCTTAAGTGATTCATCAGTTATGGTGTACTCTTTATTATCTATTTTTAACCTCGAGGGTAGAGAATCATCGTTTCCTAAGTAATAATTTCCTCTGGCATCTTTTACTACAGCAAAAAGATAGATGGGTTCATTATAGCTAATGAGTTTACTATTATCATCAGGAATATTATAAGAACCGGAGACAATGATGATTTTGTCAAGGAAAGGTGGCTCTTCCTGTAGGGTCGGGTTTCCGGATAGCTTAACCGAGTAAGCTTGCGGTGACCCTGCAGATCCGGTGATGGTGTTCTCATGAACAGATGGTCTTGAGGCGTAAGGTCCCTCTCCTGCCAGAATAATCTGAAGAATCACTAAACCAAAGACTAACAAAGTAGCTTTGTATTTCTCCATCGTTTTTGTAAGACTAAAGACCTTGGATTTAATTAATGTATCTTATTTATTGAAGGATATTCAGATGATTATAAGCCAACATCATAATAGCAAAATTTTAATGGAAAATCAAATGGAAAGGATAGTTGATTTTTCCTTAAATTGCCGTATTATAAAAAGATAAGGAAAGATGGACGATAATTTTCTCGGGTGATAGTTGAATGCAAAAGGTAAAGATTTTAAGTTATAAACCCAAAGAGAGACTGGAAGAGGTACTCAAGGCCCACGGACTCATCGCTAAAAAACTGAAAAATTTTGAAGAAAGGACTGAACAAATTGAAATGGCCCAAGCAGTGGAGAAAGCCATTCTGGAGAGAAAGCACCTCATTGTGGAGGCTGGTACTGGTATCGGAAAGAGTCTAGCTTATCTGGTTCCTTTTATTTATTGGGCAGTAGAGGAGGAAAAACGGGTGATTGTGTCTACCTATACCAAGACTCTTCAACACCAGCTCACTGAAAGAGATCTTCCCTTCTTGCGTGAGGTTTTAGGAGTTGACTTTCACTTTACTCTTGTGGTGGGAGCTGAGAATTATCTCTGTTTAAGAAGACTGGAGAGAGCTCGGGTTTACGAACTGTTGGATACCAAAAAGGAAGTCAAAGAGCTGGTAAAGATCTTTCAGGCTAAGCCTTACCTGGAAAGAGGCTTAAAATCGGAGCTAGATTTTGAACCATCACCGAAGGTTTGGGAAAGAGTTTGTCGAGAGGTTGATCTTTGTCTGGGCAAAAGATGCCCCCATCAAAGGAGTTGCTATTACACTACGGCTAGAAAAGAGGCTTATAGATCACAGGTGTTGGTGGTGAATCATCATCTTTTCTTTGCTCACCTTGCCTCAGGTGAAAAGTTCCTGCCTCCTTTTGAGACAGTTGTCTTTGATGAGGCTCACAATTTGGAGGAAGTAGCTGCAAACTCCTTGGGGATAAAGATTTCTCATTTAGGGATAAGGGTTCTTTTAAATTCTATATGCAATCCCCGTAGTCAAAAAGGTCTTGTGTTCAGATTAACTAATCTAAAGGATGAGGAAAGAGATTTTTTAGCCAAGATGGTTGACGAGGTAAAAATAGCTAACGATAACTTTTTTTCTGACTTAAGGACCAAGTTCAAGAATGAGAATATCAAACAACGAATTAGAACTCCCCAATTTTTTGTTAATCTCCTGGATGTTCCTCTTTCTAATCTTATCTCCGAGTTAAGCTTACTTCAAGATAAAGAAGAGGATGAAGAAAAAAAGCTGGAGATCTCATCCTACCTTCTACGCTGCCAGGAGACGAAAACTAATCTGAGTAAAATCATTCGCCAAGAAGAAAAAGATTACGTCTACTGGGTGGAGTTTTTCCCCCCAAGGAAAGCTGTGAGCTGTGCTTTACATGCAACTCCCGTAAATATTGCCGAAGAGTTAAAGCTGAGGGTTTTTCAGAGGATAAAATTGGCTGTTCTCACCTCGGCCACCTTGTCCGCAAATAGAAGTTTTAATTATGTACGAGAAAGGTTAGGATTTGAAGAAGGAGAAGAGCTTCTTCTTGACTCTCCCTTTGATTATAGCCGTCAGGTTCTTCTTTATATCCCTTCACATATGCCTGACCCCTGGCGGCAGGCGACGTTATTTTCTCTGAGGGCAACAGAGAAGATCAAAAAGATCTTGGCCATAATCAAGGGATACACTTTCGTCCTTTTTACCAGTTTCCAAATGCTTGATGAGGTTTATGAACCACTTAAAGAGGATGTAACTACTCTTAAGATTTTACGACAGGGAGATATGCCACGTTACCTGCTTTTAGAGGAATTCAAAAAAAGTGAAGGTTCTGTGCTTCTTGGAACCAGTAGCTTCTGGCAGGGGGTTGATGTTCCGGGCAAAGCCCTGCAGTGTGTGATTATTACTAAGCTTCCTTTTTCTGTACCCAATGACCCTGTGGTGGAGGCCAAAATGGAGTTTTTGCAGGCTCAGAATAAAAATCCTTTTCTTCATTATCAGCTTCCCCAGGCTATTATCCTGCTCAAACAGGGATTTGGCCGCCTTATTCGCAGCAGGAAAGACAAAGGAGTGGTGGCTATTCTTGATCCTCGCCTTAGGAGCCGTAGTTACGGAAAGATGTTTCTCAATTCCTTGCCTCAGTGTGGAATAACCTCTAGTTTATCCAAAGTAAAAGAATTTATGAAAGCGAGTCCAATGCCGTGATTAAGTGTCTACATTGTGGCAAAGAGTCGGACTTGGTTGCCCAGAGTTTGGGCATTTGTGGGGAATGTATCAGGAAAGACTTTAAAAAAGTTCTTCCTTATATTAGGAAAGCCCATTATCGTAGCCGGGATGAGTTTGGCCTTCCTAGAGAGCCACCCCAGGATCCTACCGGAATAGCCTGTCGGAGGTGCGTGAATGATTGTGTGATTCCTCAGGGGAAAAGAGGATACTGCGGGTTAAGGCAAAATAGAGAAGGAAAACTCTTTGGGGGAAATAAAAATGAAGGGAATCTTGATTGGTATTACGATAACCTTCCTACCAATTGCGTGGCTGATTGGGTCTGTCCCGCAGGAACAGAAGCCGGGTACCCTACTTATTCTTATTCTAAAGGTCCTGAGTATGGCTATAAGAATCTGGCCGTCTTTTATCATGGTTGTAGTTTTAACTGTCTTTTTTGCCAGAACTGGCACTGGAGGGATGGATTAAATAGAAAAGAAGGGACGGGCGCCCGAGAGTTAGCCCAAGCAGTGGACAGCCGAACTGCCTGTATCTGCTATTTTGGTGGTGATCCCACCCCTCAGCTTCCTCATGCCCTGGAGGCTTCTCGTCTAGCTCTAAAAAAGAGCAAAGGTCGCATTCTGCGTGTGTGTTGGGAGACCAATGGGACGATGAGTTTTTCTTATTTAGAGAAAATGGCTGAGTTATCTTTAACATCAGGAGGATGTATTAAGTTCGATCTAAAAGCCTGGCATGAGGAGTTAAATATTGCTCTATGTGGAGTAAGCAACAAGAGGACCCTGGAAAATTTTGCTCAATTATCCTCCTGGGTAGAAAAAAGGCCTGATCCTCCTTTTCTCATTGCCAGTACCTTACTTATCCCTGGCTACGTGGACGAGGAAGAAGTTTCAGCCATTGCCCATTTTGTCTCCTCTTTGAATCCTGATATTCCTTATTCTCTGTTAGCTTTTTATCCCCAGTTTTATATGCATAATCTACCCACAACCTCCAGATCTCATGCAGAACGATGCAAGATTTGGGCTGAAAGAGAAGGTCTTAAAAGGGTGAGAATTGGCAATTTGAACCTTTTAAGTAATGCCTATTAAGTGACACTCTTTTCTCAATTTCCTTATCCGGCAATTGTTTTCTTTATAGCACCGAAATCCATCTTCTCCATATACTTATAGAGGATATCCTTATCGCTGATTTCCGATCCCTTCACCGTGATCAAAGTCTTTCCTTCTAGGATGAGAGAGAGCTCGCCCTCTTTATCTTGGGCGGAGAACTTTTCAACGGCCTTCTCCCCTTTAACTCTTACGAGTTTGGCATTAGGCTCTCCGGCTAACATCATAGGATTGGTCAAGAACATCATTACTGTCTGCAAGAGAGGTGATTGAGTTACAATTTGAATTTCTATAGATTCCCCCGTGTCTTTTTTGTTGTAGGTCCTGCTAACGGTTATGCCCCCCCCAAAAATTTCCATGGGGCCAGTTGATGCAGTTGCTTCCTCGGCTGTCCACTCCGGCAATGGAGCAGGTAATAGCTTCTTTAACTGTTCTGCCTGGAGATTCTGAATTTGACCTACTACAAATTGCAGTTCGCTCGACGCTTCAGAATACTTTCCCTCCTGATATAGTGTTTTGGCCCTTTCTATAGTGTCTGAGATTTCATCGGCCCAGGCTCCTGGCATCCCTATAACCCCCAAAATCACCACCAATAGCACTACCACAGCTTTTTTCATTTTTTCCTCCTTAAAATTTTTCGGTGTTTGGCGACTGTTTTGCTTGGCAGTCTTTGATACCAATACTTTCTTAATCCTTATTCCTCCTCTTTCTGCTGCATCATCTTTTTCATCATCTCCTGCATATTGAATCCTTTTATCTTTACCTTGTCCGGGTCAAATAGGTCATCGGGGAGTCCTTTGTTTATTTCAACGGATTTGACAACAGTAGTGAACATAAGCTTATTATTCCCATACATCTCAGTCTTATAGGGCATTTCCCAATCACCCTTTACCTTCCTAAAATCAGAGCTTACCATAAGTATTATTTCACCTTCTGATCCTTTGCTTTCGATTTTAACTATAACCAGATTCTTCTTGTCCAACCATATCTTAGTAAAAGGAGGCTCCCCTTCCTCTTCAGGCTTGACCACATAACATTCTTGTTTACCAATTTTTTCGGTTCCCACAATCTTTGCCTTTTCAAACATCCGTGTCCAGCAACAAATCCCTTCTTTTTGATATTGCTTACTTTCCTCATCAGAAAGTTTTTTCTTTCCCATCAATGAAATCATCCATGTATCTTTCCCATCATAAATGATGATTGTCGGCATTCCTCCCATTTCCTTGGGCATGTCGGGCATCTGCATTGTAATTTCAGCTCTGAACTTTTCACCCTTATAGAACTGCTTTACCTCATGTGAAGAACTTGTCTCTCCCTCTGGTGAAACTATCTTCATCTCCCGGATAATAGTCATATCCTTAATTTCTTTCTTAAACTTCTCGCATTTTGCCATTGCTTCCTTAAGGATGTTTGGCCAATCAGCACTGAGACCTTGACCTGCTCCTAACATCAAACTTACCAGTGCTACTACAAGCACTGTTACTCCTGTGTGATTAATACTTTTTGCCATTTTTAGCTCCTTCTGTTGGTTTTTGGCTTACGAAGCAAAATGTCGCCTACCTTGTTCGGATATACTCCCTTTGGGTGAAAATTCCAAACTTTGTCCTTTTTTTAATTTAGTCTTTTCTATAAGATTGACACGCATTAAGTAAAAAAGACGATATAGTGTCGTCAGTCTATAAGCTAGAACACTGGTGAAATGGGGATTTTAGTTTAGAGGAAAGTAGTTAATGGGGTAGTATTATATAGAAATCCCCTTTTTCTTCCAAAAGCCTATTATGGTTAATGTGCTGACAAATATAGGAGCTGTCCGTTTTTAGACTACTTTGCAAGGAACCAGGGGAAGGTGATTCCTATGTTTCTAGTATAGTTATCTAGGTATTAAGTCATTTAATTTGAATTGAGACCTCCTCTTTTTTCCTGATTAATCTTGAGCCGGACATTAATATATAACGTTCTTTCTCTTTGTCAATCCCCTTACAGAAATCTTTTACACTATAGTTTCACAAATTTTTAGCAAAAATGGAGAAATGAAAACCTAGGATATTGACTAAAAAAGGGAAGAAGGTATTCTATCCTCTAAAACCTTGTTTCTTCTCTCAGCTAGTTCTTTTCGCTGACTTTCTTCTCTTATAAAACAGCGGTATTATACCAGATCCTTGAAAGATTGGCAAGAAAGATGTAAAATGACTTCGACTCAGATCCTCTCGCTATAAAAGATTGACATAGATATTTTCACATGTAGAATTACGATAGACTGCGATAGTTAAACTCACTTTTGGCTAATTAATTCAGATTGAGTAATGGTTAAAAAGAAAAGAATCATAGTCAAATCCATGCTGTAGAGTGGCTGAAAAGAGAAAAAGGTATACAAGATTGACGAGAATACACTAATTCAGATTGTAAAAGAACCAGATGAAGTTGCAAAGGGAAAAGTAGAAAGACTCATTGCTCAAAAAATTCTGGGAGAAGAATATATACTCAGAGTTATCTATGAGGAATACCAAGATGAAATTCAAATAATTACCTTTTAGGTTCTTACCAGGGTCTTTTGTACCCTACATTATGGGCAAGTACAGAAATTAGACTTCGCTGATTTCTTTGGAATGCAATAATTTCTTAGGATTGTTGTCAAGTAAACTTTGGTAAGTGAGATGTTGGAAAAAAGAGGGAGGCCAGAGAGTAGCTACAAAATATGACTTATGTGATTAAGAAATTAGATGCCTACACCAAACTAAAAATACTGGGAGAGGTGGCCAGATTTGATGTCTGTGGGTTTCCTTCAGTGTTTGCTAGGAAGAGTAAAAAGTTTCAGCGGTTTAAGTTTATTTATCCTGCGGTAGGAAAGAAAGGCCATTGCGTTCGATTGTTTAAGGTCTTGCAAAGTAATGCCTGTGAAGGGAATTGTTTTTATTGTAGTAATAGAAAAGATAGGAATTTTCAAAGGATTAGCTTTACACCTGATGAACTTGCCAAACTATTTCTTCAATATTATTCAAAAGGATTGGTGGACGGACTTTTCCTTTCCTCAGCCATTAATAAATCGGCTGATCAGTCGGAGGAAAGAATGCTCAAAACCGCCCAGTTACTCCGTACCAGACATGGTTACCGTGGCTACATTCATTACAAAGTACTGCCGGGTACAGATGAATCAATAATTAATGCGGCTGCTCGGCTTGCTGATCGGCTTTCCATAAACCTTGAGGCGCCGAGCGCGAAACATTTAGCTGAGCTTTCACCCAGTAAGAACTATGTCTCAGATTTATTGGGTGGATTAGAGAAAATTGTCAGAGTCAACCGCCAAAAACCTTTGAAGGCTGGCATAACCACTCAACTAGTGGTGGGAGCAGCTAAGGAGACAGACAGGGAGATATTGAATCTCTCGGGTAGGCTTTACCAGGGTTATAAACTCTGGCGGGTGTATTACAGCGCCTTCATGCCCATTATGGATACTCCCCTTGATAACCTATCCCCCTGTTCGCTTCTTCGTGAGTACAGACTCTACCAGGCTGATTTTCTTTTAAGGAGATACGGATTTACTCCCCAGGAGCTTCCCTTTGAAAAGAATGGCAACCTGCCGCAAGACCATGATCCTAAACTTGCCTGGGCCCTCAGACATGAGGATAAATTTCCAGTGGAGGTAAATAAGGCTGATTTTCACGAGCTTATACGGGTGCCCGGGATAGGAAGAATTTCGGCCAGGAGAATTGTGGAGACTCGGAAGCAAGGGAAGTTCACCCGACTTAATCAGTTGAGAAGAACTGGAGTAGTGACTGCCCGCGCTCGTAACTTTCTTACTCTGCAAGGTAGATTTTGCGGTGGTGGGGAAATGAAGGCAACCCACCAGATTAATGAGCAGCTCTTTCTCTGGGAAGAACTATGAATAAAACCTCTGAGGTAATAAGGCTTCTGGTGAGGCAACTAGGGAAGAAATTTTCCACTAGTTTAGGAATTAATCTTACCCCTCTTGAAAGTCCGGAGATTTTTAAGTGGTTTTTAGCTTCCATTCTCTTTGGGGCAAGAATATCTGAGACGATCGTGGTGAATACTTACCGGGAGTTTGAGAAAGAGAAAATCTTGTCTTCCGAGGCTATTTTAAGAACCGGATGGGATGGATTAGTGGAAATACTGGATAGAGGCGGATATGTAAGATATGATTTCAAGACAGCCACCAAACTTCTAGAGGTCATGGGAAGTCTTAAGGATAAATATAGGGGAAATCTAAATGCCCTACATGAAGATTCTCTAGATTCAAGAGATCTGGAGAGAAGGATAAAAAATTTAGGCAAAGGAATCGGCGAGGTTACGGTGGGAATATTTTTAAGAGAACTTCGAGGACTGTGGGAGAAGGCAAATCCTCCTTTGTCTCCTTTAGTGCTTACTGCGATGAGGAACTTAGCGCTGTTAGATAGAGAAACTGTCAATCGGTCAGCCCTACCATCACTAAAGTTTTTGTGGGAGAGAAATTTCGTAAAAGGAAGGAATTTTGCTGATCTCGAGGTTGCCTTGCTTCGTCTGGGGAAGGACTGGTGCCGCCCAGGTAAATGTAAGGCATGCAGATTGAAGAAATATTGTCCGTCAACCAAAGAGAAAACTCTGAGGTAAAAGCTATGGTGAGAGAGAGAGTGGTTGTGGCTATGAGTGGAGGGGTAGATTCATCCACGGTCGCTAGTCTTCTTAAGAAAGAAGGCTACGAAGTGATTGGAATAACCATGCAGATTTGGCCTTCAGATAAGATAGCCAGTGAGGCAGATAAATTGGGTGGTTGTTGTTCTTTGGTGGCGGTAGAGGATGCTCGCCGAGTGGCACAAAAGTTGGACATCCCTTACTATGTAATGAATTTTCGTAAAGTTTTTGCGGAGAAGGTGATTGCCAATTTTTGTGAGGAATACAAAAAAGGCAGGACTCCTAATCCCTGCATTAGATGTAACCAATACATAAAGTTCACTGCCTTGCTGGAAATAGCAAAAAAGCTGGGGGCTCGCTTTATCGCTACTGGTCATTATGCCAGGATTGAGTTCGATAGAACTCGTAGAAGGCATCTTCTTAAGAAAGGTATTGATTCGAAAAAAGATCAATCCTATGTCTTATATGCAATGACTCAGTTTCAGCTAAAGCATACTCTAATGCCTTTAGGAAGTCTGACTAAGGAAAAGGTAAGGAGGATGGCACGTGAATGGGCTTTGCCGGTGGCCGATAAGTCGGAAAGTCAAGAAATCTGTTTCATTCCTGATGATGATTACGGAGAGTTTCTTAAGGAGTGCCTGCCGGGGACAACAAAGCCGGGGCCGATTCTGGATGGAGAAGGAAAAGTTCTCGGAGAACATCAAGGAATTCTATTTTATACTGTTGGACAGCGCAGAGGAATAGGTATGGCCATGGGTGAGCCTTTGTATGTTGTATCTATTGATAGAAAGAAAAACGCTATCGTAGTGGGTAAAGACAGCGATGTCTATGCCGATGAATTAGTCGCTACCGGGATAAATTACGTGGACAGGGAGAAATTAACTGAACCTATAAGGGTGAAGGCAAAGATAAGATACGGTGCGAAAGAAGCGGAGGCAATAGTTGCTCCTTTAGATCGAGACGAGGTTCAGGTAAAATTTATAAAGCCCCAGAGGGCTATTACTCCTGGACAGGCAGTTGTATTTTATGATGGGGATGTACTGGTGGGTGGAGGAACCATAGCTAAAAGTGTGAGACGAAATTGATTAAAAATTACCAATTTGCTATGATAAAGGAAAATCTACTCAAAAGCTGTAGTGATGATTGAGGTGAGGAGGTGATGAGAAGTGAAGGAGATAAAGATCGGTAAAGTCTCCAAATATTTTGTTCATCCAGAGGCGGCGGCTATCGAGCTTGAGGGAGGAGTAAAAGTGGGAGATACTATTCACATCAAGGGGCACACCACTGATTTTGAGCAGGAAATAGAATCTATGGAGATAGAGAATGAGCCAGTAAAAGAGGCAAAGCCGGGGGATTCCATTGGTATCAAAGTTAAGGAAAGGGTTAGGTCCCATGATCTGGTTTATAAAGTGATTGAATAAAAGTTTGCTGGGAGTCTGGTATGTCTGTGAATGACAAAATATTAGAAGGACTAAACCAGAAGCAGAGAGAAGCAGTCACTTATGGAGCGGGTCCCATTTTGATTGTGGCCGGAGCAGGAACGGGAAAAACTCAGGTAATCACCAGACGTATTGCCTGGCTTATTGCTATGAAAAGGGCAAAACCTGAGGAGATTCTGGCCCTTACCTTCACCGAAAAAGCTGCTGCTGAAATGGAGGAGAGGGTAGATATTCTAGTACCTTATGGATACACTGGAGTCTGGATTGGTACTTTCCATGCCTTTGGCGATAGTGTCTTGAGAGAGAATGCTTTGCAGCTGGGTTTGGTGCCAGACTTACAGGTATTGACCAGACCGCAGCAAATTATTTTCTTTCGGGAACATCTCTTCGAATTCCCTCTTTCCTATTATCGACCACTGGGTAATCCCACCAGATATATTGAAGCTATGGTTACTCTCGTCAGTCGGGCAAAAGATGAGGATGTTACCCCCGAGGAGTATCTTGCTTATGCTGAGAGGCTGAAAGAGAAAGCAGAAGGGGGACCTGACGATCCAGAGCTTGAAGAAATTGCTACCCAACAGATGGAAATAGCTCGAACTTATAAAAAATATCAGGATTTACTTGCGCAACACGGAAAGATTGACTTTGGAGATCAAATAACTCTTCCTCTCAAGCTTTTTCGAGCCCATCCGGCGGTGCTCCGTCAATATCAAGATCGCTTCCGCTACATCCTGGTAGATGAGTTTCAGGACACCAATTATACCCAATTCCAGTTGGTCAAGCTCCTGGCCTCCCGAGATCAAAACATCACCGTGGTAGCGGATGATGACCAATCAATCTATAAATTTAGAGGAGCAGCTATAAGCAATATTTTGGGCTTTATGGATACCTATCCCGAAGCAAAACAAACGGTTTTAACTGAGAACTATCGCTCCACTCAGGTAATTTTAGATGCTGCCTATCGTCTGATAGGCTATAATAATCCAGATCGCCTTGAATTTAAGAATAATATTGATAAGCATCTCAAAGCTCAGGTAAGGGAAGGACTGAGTATAAAACATCTTCACTACGATACACTCTTTAGTGAGGCAGAAGCAGCGGCCAATTTAATTAAAAAAAAGGTAGAAAGAGAAGGTTATGACTATCGGGATTTTGCTATCTTGGTGCGGGCAAATAACGATGCGGATCCATTTTTAAGATCTTTAAATATGGCTGATATACCCTGGACTTTTTCTGGAAATGAGGGGCTTTACTCGCGGGAAGAGATTCGTCTCCTCATTTCTTTCTTAAGAACCATTGCCAACCTCGATGACAGTGTTAGCCTTTATTATCTTGCCGCTTCTGAAATATATCAGCTTTTGGCTAGAGATCTTACCTTATGTATGAATTACGCCAGTCGCAGGAATCGCTCACTTTATCATGTCTTTTCTCGGGTTTCAGAAATTTCGGAGTTGGATGAGGAGATCTCGCCCGAGAGTAAGGCCACTATCTCAAGGATAATGAAGGATCTGGAGAAATATGCTCAATTAGCCATCAAACAGGGCACAGGAGAGATTCTCTACAGTTTTATTATGGATGCCGGTTATCTTAAGCGTCTGACCTCTCTTTCCTCGCTCACTAACGAAGAGAAGGTTAAGAACATAGCCAGGTTCTTCGACATTATTCGTAGTGTTTCCAACGTAATTACTTATGATCGAATCCCCCAGTTTACCAGCTATCTTGATTTGCTCATTGAAGCTGGTGACAACCCTGCTGTAGCTGAAGCTGATACTGAGGCTGATGCGGTAAATGTTCTCACCATACATAAGGCAAAAGGATTGGAGTTTGCGGTGGTTATCATGGTCAGTCTTGTCTCCCAGCGATTTCCTTGTCATTATCGTCGGGAAAGTATATCTTTGCCCGATCCTCTGATTAAAGATATTCTTCCCAGTGGAGATTTTCACCTGCAGGAAGAGCGACGTCTTTTTTACGTGGGGATGACCCGAGCTAAAAAAGAGCTTTATTTTACCAGCGCCAAAGATTACGGAGGAAAACGACCAAGAAGGGTGAGCCAGTTTGTTCTGGAGGCTCTGGATCTATTCAAGATGGAGGTGAAAGCCCAAAAGTCCTCTGCTCTGGAAGTGATAGAGCGAAGTGCCCCTAAGCCGAGTATAGAACACGAACTATCTGAGGCAATCCCGGAAACAGACATGCTAACGGTGAGTTATTTCCATATAGACGATTATCTTACCTGCCCCTTAAAATATAAGTACGTTCATGTCCTTCGGGTGCCTATCCTGCCTCACCATGCTGTGGTCTACGGTAAAGCTCTTCATAATGCAGTTCAAGAATATTATCGCCGTAGGCTCACAGGAATTAAAATTACGGAGGAAGAGTTTCTGGCTGTTTTTGAGAATTCCTGGGGGAGCGAAGGATTCCTCACCCGGCAGCATGAAGAACAAAGGCTGGAAGTGGGGCGAAGAACGCTGCGGTCCTTCTATCAAATGGCTGAAGCAGAAAAACATTTGCCTATCTACGTGGAAAAAGAATTTAGTTTTTTACTCGAAAACAATAGAATCACCGGACGATGGGATCGTGTGGATATCCAGGATGGAGAAGTTTGCATCATAGATTTTAAATCCTCCGATATAAGGAAGAAAGAAAAGGCCGATAAAAGGACCAGAGAGAGTCTCCAGTTAGCCATCTACGCATTGGCCTATCAAAAAATCTATGGGAAGATACCGGATCGGGTGGAACTTTATTTTCTGGAATCGGGCCTGGTAGGGACGGCAAGTCTAACCGAGGATGATCTTGATCAGACAGTAGAAAAGATTGGTAAGGCAGCAGCAGGCATTCGTGCCAGAGTATACGAGGCTAAACCAGCTTATCAGGCTTGTAGATATTGTGCTTATGAGAAAGTGTGTCCGTATACTGCGGGCAAAAGATAAGCAAAGAAGTTGATCGCTGATGGCTCATGGCTGATAGTTAAAGAGAGTGAGGAATTATTAATATTTAGAGGCTATGAGCCATGAACTATGATCTATGAGCTAAAATGAAGTCCCGAGATATTCTTGAAGTATAGAAATTTCTACTAATTTCTCTGAATTGTTATCAAGTAAACCTCGGCAGGCGAGATATCAGAAAAAAGAGGGGAGCAGGCTCGACTTGCTCGAGCCGTCGAGGGGGGATATTTCCCCCCTCGAGTATCTTGAATAAAGGGAGAGAAGAATGGAGTGGGCTATAACATTAATTTTTGTTTTGCTGGCAGTTTTGGGGGTACTTACTCTATGGAACATTACAAATACCAGGAAAACCAGAAAAGATGATCAGACACTTCTCATGCTAAATCAGCAGTTAAACCAGGTCTCCCATCAGGTGACCAATCAATTGAACACAGTTATGGCTCAGGTAAATGAGCGATTAAAGGAAAATGTGCAGATGCTCAGGGATTGCGAATGAGAATATCGGGGAAAAGCTTGATAAAACTGTTAGTACGGTTAGCGCGGTACAGAATAGTCTAGGAAGATTGAATGAGGCAAATAAGCGGATTTACGAGGTAGGCAAGGATATATCTGGCCTCCAGGAGCTTTTACGCGCGCCAACCTTTAGAGGAGAGATGGGAGAGTTTTTATTGGGTGATCTCTTAGGACAAATTCTTCCTCGAGAACATTTCACTCTTCAGTATCAATTTAAAAGTGGGGAGGTGGTAGACGCAGTTATCCATCTTGGTTCTTATTTGGTTCCCGTGGACTCCAAGTTTCCCTTAGAGAATTTTAAAAAGATGGTTGAAAGCAGTGAGGAAAAAGAAAAAAGGGTAAATCGAAAAAAGTTTATATCTGATGTTAAGAGGAGAATCGATGATATTGCAGAAAAATATATTCTTCCGGATGAGGGTACATTTGAATTTGCTCTGATGTACATTCCAGCTGAGAACGTTTATTACGAGAGCATCATCAAGGACGAATCCTGGGGTGAAAAGATGAGTGTTTGTACTTACGCTCTTTCCAAAAAAGTTATTCCTACCTCACCCAATAGTTTCTACGCTTACTTAATGGTAATATTACTGGGTCTAAAGGGTTTAAAGATCGAAAAGAATGTGCGAGAGATAATTGCCAATCTAGGGCGACTCCATGGTGATTTGGTAAAATTCCAAAATGATTTTGAGATCGTGGGCAAACACATCTACAGTACTAAGAATAAATATGAGGAGGCTGAGAGAAAGTTAGGGAGACTCAGCGACAAACTGTTAAGCGTTGGAGAGGTAAAATCTTCTGATGAACTAGAAGAAAGTAGTGGCTCAGATACTCATCCGGTAAAGGAGTAATTTACTTGTTTTAGAGAAAGGATATGGATATGTCGGCAAAGGATAGATTAATTCTGGCCTTGGATGTGGATGCTCAAAAAGAGGCTGAGGCTTTATTAGAAAAGCTAAGCGAGTTCGTGGGGGTGTTTAAAGTAGGGCCTCGCTTATTTACTCGCTGTGGCCCAAAAATTATAAATCTTATTAAGGAAAAGAATAGCAGGGTTTTTTATGATGCTAAGTTTTATGATATTCCCTCTGTGGTAAAGAAAGCTGCTCAAGCCTCGGCCGAGATGGGAGTAGATATGCTTACTCTCCATACCCTCGGAGGTTCCGAGATGATGGAGGCCGCAGTGGAAGGGATAAGAAGCCAAAACAGTCAAGTTGACGTACTGGGGGTTACTCTCCTTACTTCCTTAAATTCCCGAATCTTGAAAGAGGAGCTGGGAATCGAAAGGAACTTAACCGAAGAGATTATTCACTTGGCTGGTCTTGCCAGGAAGGCTGGGTTAGACGGAGTGATTACCTCCGCCTGGGAACTTGAGGAACTCAGGAGGAATTTTGGGTCAGATTTTATTCTGGTAGTTCCTGGAATAAGACCCCTAAAAAGTGCAAAGTTTGAACAGAGAAGAGTTTCCACTCCTAAAGAAGCTATAGAAAAAGGAGCTGATTTTCTGGTGGTGGGACGTCCGATCCTCAACTCTAATGATCCAGTGGGGATAATCAAAAGGATTCTAAGAGAAATGAACCACTAGTCAATGAGATTATCCAAAGTTTTAAAAGCTTTAGTCTTAATAGGGGCGGTGTACGGTTTTCTTTTGAGTATAAATCTTCTCGGTAGTGGTTTGAAATTATGGGGTAGGGGATTTACCACTCAGTTGATCAGTACAACCTCAAATCCTTTTGTGGGACTTTTCATCGGTATTCTTACCACTTCTCTTGTCCAGAGTTCTTCCTGTACCACCTCCATTGTCGTGGCGTTTGTGGGCACGGGAGTCCTCAGCATATCCAATGCCATTCCTATTATTATGGGGGCAAATATTGGAACTACAGTAACCAACACCTTGGTCTCCCTGAGTCACATTACCAGAAGAGGGGAGTTTGGGCGAGCTTTTTCTGCTGCAGTTGTGCATGATTTCTTTAACATCCTTTCTGTCCTGGTTTTTTTCCCTCTGGAGATTTATTTTCACATTATAGAGAAGACCTCCTATTTTTTGGCCGGGACATTTAAGGGTATAGGAGGACTAAAAATTACTAGTCCTTTGAAGATTATCCTTGACCCTGCCTCTCGCTCAATAGAAAGCCTGCTTACCTACAAGCCTTTTATAATTGTTCCTTTTTCCTTGGTCTTTCTTTTTATCTCATTAACTGCTCTGGTAGTTATGAGTCGATCCTTGATGAGTGGGAAAGCCGAGCTCTTTTTGGATAAGTATTTATTTGGAACTTCCCGGAACAGTTTCTTCTTAGGGCTGTTACTCACAGCCATAATTCAATCCAGTTCTGTTACTACTTCTCTGGTAGTTCCCTTGGTGGGGGCGAGTCTGTTATCCCTGAGAAAGATTTATCCTTACGTCTTGGGGGCAAATATAGGAACAGTAGTCACAGCTATTCTGGCTGCCTGGGTAACTGGGTCCTTTGTAGGGATTCAAACAGCATTTGCTCATTTCAGCTTCAATATTCTTGGCATTTTAGTGTGGTATCCTTTGAGAAGAGTTCCTCTGAGACTTGCAGAAGGCTTTAGTTCTCTGGTTGAGGGAAAAAGGATGGTTGCTTTTGTTTACATGATTTTAGGCTTTTTTGTAGTACCTCTGTTTTTAATCATTCTTACTAGGAGGTGAGACATGTTTAGAGAATTTTTCCAGATTTGGAAAAAAACCGGCCTATTAAGTGAAGCAGTTAAAGAAGTGGAAGAAATGTTACTTGTTGCTAAGAATATGTTTGACTTTTCGCTTCGAGTCCTAATGGATAAGGAAAAGGAGAAGAAAGATATATACCAGATTGACCAGCAGCTCAATAAGCTTCAAATTAATGTTCGCAGAAAAATCTTAGAACATCTTTCCCTGAGCCCTCAACAAGATGTCACCTCTTGCTTAATCTTGATTACTATTGTAATTGATGTAGAAAGAATTGGGGATTATTCTAAAAACTTAATTGAGCTCTCTCATAAATATCCTCGTCGCTTAGAGGGAAAATATATTGAGAGAATAAGAGGAATTGAAAAAGAGATAGCTGAACTATTCGATGAAACAGTAAATGCCTTTAAAAATGCGGATATTCAGCTCGGCAAGAATGTTATGGAAAGGCATGCCCGGCTAGCTCTCTTGTGCGAGAAGATTGTGGAAGACCTGGTTGAGGATGCAAGAATTTCCACTAAAATGGGCATTGTGTGTGCACTTCTTGCCCGATACTTAAAACGAGTGAGTGCTCACCTCAAAAACATTGCCTCCAGTGTCGTCAATCCCTTCCACAGATTGGGGTATAAGCCAAAAAATTGGGGATAGAATGTGAATTATGGTTTTTTACCTTACGCGTCCCTCCAGGAGAAGATCTACCCCAATCTTTTTGACTGAATCAATTTCTATGAAGGGAGTTTCTTTTAAGAAGTCAACTCCTTTTCCTTCAACCCATGTCAGGGCTCCTCTTCCTCCTATTATCCGGGGAGCAAGAAAAAGGAAGATCTTGTCCACGCTTCTTTTTTCAAAAAAGGACCCAATTACTTCTCCTCCTCCCTCTACTAGAAGATTCATTATTTCGAGTTCGCCTAATTTTTTCAGAACCTCCTCCAGACTTACCTTTCCGTTTTCCTCTCCCATTATGGCTACCTTAATTCCTTTCTTCTCTAATTGCAGGAGTTTATCTTTGTCTGACCGTAAGGTTGTGAAGACGAAGGTGTCAGCTTCGTCTTCATCCTGTAAGATGCGCGCCTTAAGAGGAATTCTTAGTGAGCTGTCCAGGACAATACGAGCAAAGTTTTTCTTGGAAGGCGGAAGAAGTGAGGGGTCATCCCTAATTATCGTATTCACCCCAACCAGGATGGCATCTACACGATCTCGCAAGTGGTGAGCGAGTCGACGTGATTTTTCACTCGTAATCCATTTAGATTCACCCTTATAGGTGGCAATCTTTCCGTCTAGACTGGCCGCTGCCTTTACTATCACAAAGGGAACTCTCCTTTTCATAAATTTAAAAAAAGCCTCATTTACTTTTTCTGCTTCTTCTTTCAAGATCCCAACCTCAGTCTCTATTCCCCCTTTTTGTAGCTCCTCGATTCCTTTGCCTGAATTTACTGGATTGGGATCCAGGGTAGCTGCTATTACCTTTTTAATTCCAGCTTTGATTATTTTCTGGGTGCAGGGAGGGGTTTTTCCCCAGTGAGAACAGGGCTCCAGACTTACATATAAAGTAGCCCCTTTTGCCTTGGCTTTGGCCTTCTCGATAGCCTCTACTTCAGCGTGAGAACCTCCGAAATAGCGATGATATCCCTGGGCAATTATGGTCTCATTTTTTGCGAGTACAGCTCCTACCATAGGATTGGGAGATACTTTTCCTTCCCCCTTTTTCGCTAAAGACAAGGCTAACCTCATCCATTTTTCTTTCATCTCTTTCATCTTGTTAAAGAAGATTCTCTTTAATTAATAACTCGGCGATCTGAATAGTGTTCAAAGCTGCTCCCTTGCGAAGGTTATCAGATACAATCCAGAGGTTAATCCCATTTTTGATTGATTTGTCTTTTCTAATTCTTCCCACAAAGACCTCATCTTTTCCCGCTGCTTCTAAAGGTAAAGGATATAGATGATCATCTATGTTATCCTGCAGGATGACTCCGGGAGCTCGGGACAAAATCCTCTTTACTTGGGGTACGGAGAGTTCTTTTTCCATTTCCACGGTTACCGCTTCGGAGTGGCCAATAAATACCGGCACCCGGACACAGGTTGCCGTTACAGCGATGCGATCATCTTCCATAATTTTTTTGGTCTCGCTGGTTAGCTTTAACTCCTCGTCAGTGTAGCCATTGGGCAAAAACTGTCCTATATGGGGAAGAAGATTAAAGGCAATTTGATGAGGATAAACCTCCTTTTTAATTTCTTCTCCCTTTAGCCATTGTTGGATCTGACCTTTAAGTTCCTCCATTGCTTCTCTTCCCGTTCCAGAGACTGCCTGATAGGTGGAAATGATCAACCGTTTAATACGTGTTATTCGATGAAGAGGATTTATAGCCACCACTAACTGAATGGTAGAGCAATTAGGATTTGCAATAATGCCTTGATGACTTTCGAGAGCGTCCGGATTCACCTCAGGCACCACCAAAGGTACTCCGGATTCCATCCTGAAGGCACTTGAGTTATCCACAACAACTGACCCTTTTTTCACAGCTTGAGGAGAGAATTCTCTGGAAATTTGCGCTCCCGCTGAAAAGAGAGCTATTTCCACACCTCTGAAAGAAGCGCTACTTAGCCTTTCCACCTTCAGATTTTCTCCGCAAAACCTTAAGATTCTGCCTTCCGATCTTTCTGAGGCAATTACTCGAAGATTTCCCACAGGAAAGCCGCGTTCTTCCAGGATACGTAACATCTCTTCTCCTACAGCTCCAGTTGCTCCGACTACAGCCACATTATAACCCTTACTCAAGTATCAGCCTCCTTATCCAGTTCAAATTCTCTGTGAATAATTCTTACTGCCCGTTTTCCTTCTCTTTTTTTAACCGCACAAGAAATCTTTATCTCTGAGGTGCTTATCATATCAATGTTTATTCCTTCTCTACCCAGAGCAGTGAACATACGAGCAGCTACCCCCGGGTGAGACTGCATCCCTGCCCCTACTAAGGAAACTTTGGCCATATCTGAATCGTAAATTACTTCTTTAACTTCGATCTTTTGCTTTATCTTTCCCATAACTTCCTTAACGTCGTTCAAATCTCCTTCTTCTACGGTGAAGGAGATATCATTGGTTCCTTCTTTCGCACTACTCTGTACGATCATATCAACATTGATGTTTGCCTCAGCCAATCCTTTAAATATGAAACCCGCCATCCCAGGCTGATCTGGTACTTGTTTAATAGTTACCTTGGCCTCTTTTTCATTAAGAACAATCCCTGAGACGATAAAACGTTCCATAGATTCTTCTTCACTCAATTATTGTCCCCTCCTTTTGGTTAAAGCTGGAACGAGTATGCAATCGAACTCCATACTTTTTGGCTATTTCTACCGCTCGTAGATGGATGACCTGCGCACCTCCACTGGCTAGTTCCAGCATCTCTTCATAGGAGATGCGGACAAGTTTCCTAGCCTGAGGAACTATTTGAGGGTCAGCCGTATATACACCTTCCACATCGCTGTAAATCTCGCAAAGGTCAGCTTTCAAAGCAGCCGCCAGAGCTACGGCGGTAATATCCGAACCTCCTCTCCCCAAGGTAGTGATATCATTTTTGAGGGTAGTTCCCTGGTAGCCAGCTACTACGATGATTTTCCCCTTTCTTAGTTGCTCGAGGATCCTTCTGGTTTCAATTCTTTGAATGCGAGCCCTGGTGTGAGCCTCATCGGTAATTATCCGCACCTGAGGTCCGCTAAAGGCGATGGCGGATTCTCCCAACCCATGAAGAGCCATGGTTAGTAAAGCACAGGAAACCATTTCTCCACTGGAAAGAAGTAAGTCTAGTTCCCTTTTCGGGGGATACGGGTTAATCCGGTGGGCAAGATTAAGTAACTTATCGGTAGTGTCTCCCATAGCTGAGACAACCGCTACTACTCTTTTTCCCTTCCTTTTTACTCCTATTATCCTTTCAGCAACCGCTTTAATCCTCTGTGGACAACTTAGTGAACTCCCCCCATATTTTTGCACCACCAGAGACAATTTCTTCCTCTTCTTAACCTCTAGGCTCCTCCAGAAATGAAGGAATTTTTTCTAGTTGTTCAAGCACGTATTGTCTAATTTTTTGCGGAGAAGAAAGATCCTTGATGAGCTTACCTTCTTTGATTATAGGCTTCAAAAGAGGGACAAATTCCCCTCCGCAGCTACATTTTGCTACCGTCTCCTCAAAAGGAAGAATTAGACGAGTACGACAAGAGGAACATTGCCAGAGTTGTTTTTTTGCGGAACGCTTCCCCTTTTTAGAAAAAGGCTTTCCTTCAATCTCTACGATGTCTAATGAAAAATCTATCACTGGAGCATTGCTTATCCAGGTACCTACTCCAAAGCTATCAACCACCCCTCGTAGTTCTTGAATTTTCTTCTCATTGATCCCCCCCGAGACCAGAAGTTTTACTTTCTTGAATCCCCTTAAGTTTAGTTCCCATCTTACCTCCTCTAAGAGTTTCAAAAGATCTCCTCTCCTCGAAGGAGGCGTATCCAGTCTCACACCAAAAAGGTTTTTACCCAGCCCCTCGGCAACTCTCAGGGCTTCGAATTTTTCATCTGCTAAGGTATCTATAAGTGCCACTCGCCTCACTCTGGGTTCGATGACCTCATGGAACATTCGGGTGGCTTCTAAGGTGTCTCCTACCAGCAAAATGAGGGCGTGGGGAATAGTTCCTATGGGCTCCTCTCCTAAATCTTGGGCACTTTTATTTACAGATACGCCATCACATCCCCCGATGAAAGAAGCCCTGTCTATCATGGGGGTTATTCCAGGATGCATTCGCCTGGCCCCAAAATGGATAATAGATTTGCCATCGGCGGCTTTTTTACAGCGGGCAGCCCGGGTAGCTACTCCCGAGGCCTGACAAATAAGGCCCAGAAGGGGAGTCTCATAGCACGCAAAATCACTGTAATTTCCCTCTATAAACAAAACAGGTTCAAAGGAATGAAACAGACTCCCCTCAGGCAAACTCCAGAGATCGATCTTTAGTCCCTTAAGAAGATATGCTATCTCATCCAGACCTGCTAAAACTGCCCAGGGATAATCCAAGGGAAGACTCCGTGCCCTTACCTCTGCCGTAACCTTTTTATCTATATGCTTGGCTTTAAGAACCCTTACCGCTCTCTCAAAATAAATATCGGTGATCTTTCCCTTCTTAATATCATCAGGATCAGCAAGGTGGAACACTGTTTATCTCACCTCCGACTTACAACCATTTTATTGAAAAGCAACAGTTTAGTTTTTCTAAAATTTTCCTCTTTTCCGCCATTAGTAAGCATTCAGCCATCAGTAAATTGCTGAAAGCTGATAACTGAATACTTTTGAATATGTGATGTTTTAGAAAATCTTACCTATTCTGTTGAAAAGTCTGCAGGTCTCACAATTTCTGCTTATCATAATAGCTCCATCTGAAAAGTCAACTCTTCGCTCCGGTAATCAGGCTTTTTGTGAGAAGGATGGTCAGACTGCTCTATACATCGGGTCCCCCCTTGGTGAAGGTGTGAGACCATTAAACATTTCACTTCTTAAGGAAGGTAACTTTTGGGGCTAGTGAACAAAGACCTAGGCTATTTTATGAGTTGGATCAGGCCTTTTCTTACCATCATGACTCCGATTACAGCCAGAAATAGACTGAATACCTTAGAGATAGCTCTTGATCCAGCCTTTCCCAGAACTTTCATTAGCAGTGGTTTCATCCCCTCGGTCAAAGAAAGAAATATGGGAAGAACTCCAAAGGCATCAACAGCTACAAATATGGGAATGAACGAAAGAAGAAGAGATTTTAGAAACATACTTTCTCCTTGTAACTACTTTTTCTTTCGGGAAAAAGCACATGACATTTTTTGGGAATGTCCAGTGCCCATTTTATAGTTGACTCATTGACGCTACCTTTTTCTTTTGTGGCTGATTCGAACGATCGAAAAAGGAAACTGGGTCAGGTAGCGAAGTCCACCGACAGTTGAAAGACTTCTTGTGCCTCTTCGTACCTCTGCAATGAGTTCATGAAGCACAATTTTCTCCTTGACCTCTCCAATCTCTTTTACCATAGCCAATCGGTGGATAGAGTACCAGCCGATTAAAAATGCGAAAAAGAAAAAGAAATCCCACTGTTGAAGGTTAAGTGTGTAAAAAACGAGTTCTCTTTCTGGATCTACCCACTTGAGAGTCCAGGAAAGTTGACGTTCGGCAAAGAAGTCGGCAAGCCTACCGCCTAAAATTGGGGCAATACCCGCTGCTATGGAAGTAATAATATTTCTGGCAGCCAAGTAGGCAGTTGCCTCTCCCTTAGGGGCTAATTTGAGCCCGATGTTTGCTGAGGCCAGATTTACCCCTGCAGTGGAAATACCCATAAGGATGTGTATAGTAACCAATAAAGGTATAGTTAGTATATATTTCTCGGGCATAGTGGTGAAACTCCACGCGAGAATGCATCCGATAAATAAGGGGCCACTCACACCAAGCACCGATTTGTTACTGAAACGATCGGAGAATTTTCCCCAGATTCGAAAAAAAACAAGACTCATCAGCTGACTTACTACTGCAAGAATAATAATAAAGGAGATGTCCAATTGCAACCTTTTAAGCATGTACACGGTAAAAAAGGGAGCAGCTAAGTTAACCGCAAAACTCCAGGAACTTGAAAACATAATAAGATTTTTGAAATTGACATCCTTAAATGGCTGTAGGATCGATTTGAGAAACTTTAGTTTTGCTTTGGTAAGGCTCATACGAGGCTCGGGTATGCTGCTAATGAAGTAAACGCCAAGCATACCTACCAGGGATCCGAGTAAAAAAAGGATCGAATAGCCCTGCAGCTCATAATGAGAGAATAGCTTTTTCCAAAAGTCAATGTAAACTCCAGCAGCCAGGCTGACAACAATACCCAACGCTGTAGCCAAACTCATTCGTCTGGCAAAAAAAACTCCCAATCGGTCTTGTGGCACAAGATCACGCATCCAGGAGTTCCAACTGGTTCCTCCAACTGCAGCAAATGCTGAATGGAGGAAAAGTGCAGCAATGAGAAATGAGAGTCTTTTTTCAACAGAGACTAAGAACGGGATCAAGGCAACTACTAACCAGAATAGTCTGCTCACAGCCGATGCGTACACACTAATTGCTCGTCTATTCCGTACTTTCTCAACTAAATGAATCGAAGGAATTTGAATCAGCTGCATCAAGGGAGGAATAGCCGCTAAGAGCCCAATTACCAGATTAGAAGCTCCGAGTTTCAAGGCAAAGGCAACCAGGAAGGCGCCTCCTGTCAAGGTTACCATCGTTTGTGAGGTTAAACCATCCTTTATAATGGCTTTAAGACCGGATTGAATTTCTTCTTCCGCTAAAGTCTCTTTAACTGGAAATCTCATCTTCAATGCTCTTGAAACTGAGGAAAAGCCGCATAAAAATTTAAGAGAACTAGGGATCTTACCTAGGCTGTCTCTCTCATTTCTGTATTTTATTATTCAGCTTTTCATAACCACTTTTTTCTCCTAGAATAAACGAACATCGAGATACCTAAAGCAGCCATCACAAGTAAAACGATAGGATAGCCCCACCGCCACCCAAGTTCTGGCATATATTCAAAATTCATTCCATAAATGCCTGCTATAAGAGTCAAAGGCATAAATATTGTAGCAGTAATCGTTAATACTTTCATAATTTGGTTCATTCTATTGCTGACGCTTGAAAGATAAATATCAAGCGTTCCGGAAAGTATATCCCGGGAAGTCTCTATGGTGTCAATTACTTGAATGATGTGATCATAAACATCTCTTAAGTATACGCCGGTAGATTCATTAATAAGTGTTGATTCTCCTCTTTCCAGACGATTGACTACCTCCCTTAAAGGCCAGACCGATTTACGCAAAAATATCATCTCTCTTTTTAAATGGTGAATAGCCTGTAGGGTTTCTGGTGTTGGATTGGTGACTAACTCTTCTTCCATAGATTCTATCTTTTCTCCCAGTTTTTCTAGGCTTATAAAATAGTTATCGACGATTGCATCTATCAAAGTGTAGGTAAGATAATCAGCTCTCATTTTTCTTGTGCGTCCTTTCCCACTTCTAAGTCTTTCTCTGATGGGGTTAAAGACATCTCCTTCCCTTTCCTGGAAAGAAATCACAAAGTTTGTACCCAGAATCAGACTCACTTGCTCTACCTGAGTTTCGTCCGCTTTCTCATTATAATAAAGCATTTTTAAAACGATAAAGAGATAATCTTCAAAATCCTCTATTTTCGGACGTTGTTCGGTATTTACGATGTCTTCTAAAGTTAGTGAATGCAGGTCAAAATATTTTCCGATTTTTTCGATAATCTCCAGATCGTGAATTCCATCGATGTTAATCCAGGTTACCGTTGGCTTATCCTTAAAGGGAAAACCTTCCTCAATTCTTTTTATTTGCTTCTCTTCAAAATTGGTTTCATCGTAGTCAATGATGCTAATCCTTACCTTCTCGGTCTTTTTCTCTCCTATATGGACTAGAGTCCCTGGAGGAAGACCGGCCTTTTTCGATCTTTTCTTAATGAATCTGGGCATTATAATTCACCCCCCGCCGAGTAATATAGTAGATAACAGTACGGGTGCAAAAGAAATTCTCCGTAAGCAGAATTTGGAGAAACCTTTGATTTCCCTTTTGTTCGCTGTTAGCCGAAGCCACTGGTAGTCAGCCTTTGCTATCCATAGAGCCATCTCAACCCGTTAGGCCAGCCTTGATCCGACATCTCAAGGATGGAACGATCTCGTATTCCTCATCGCTCCTTACTCCCTTCTTCTTTGCTTCTCTTCAATTTCTTTAAATCTTTTGCAGTTCTCAACGGTCTCCAGACTCAGGTCAAGAAAAATGGGGTCACATCTGCCGTCTCCATACAATTCACAACGAACACATTTCTTACGTACAGCATCTTTTAGTCTTTTCATTTTTCCCTCACCTCCCTGCTCCTCTCCATGGTAAAAACTCAAAGCAATTGGTTTTTCTCAAATTCAGCCTCACCTGAAAGTTTTAACCTTTGCTCAGCAGCCTGCAAGATCATTTTCAGCATTTCACCATACAAAATTCCTGCAATTTTTGCCATCCTGGCAAGATGACCATCCCAGCACCAACCCGGGTTGGGATTCACCTCAAGGAGTTTTGGACTACCTTCTGGATCAAGCCTCCAGTCAAATCGGCAGTAATCCCGGCATTCAAGCCGTTCAAATAGTTTTGAGCAACATTCAACAATGAATTTTCCCGTTTCCTCAGGTAGTTCTGCTGCAATAGAACCGAGGTTCCAGTACGGGGAATCAGGGAGCCATTTGGCCTCGTAGCCACAGATTTTTGGAAATCCCTCTGGAAGGAGCGAGTAATCCTCTTCGGTAGTGGGCAAAACAGTATAAGCCTCGGGAGAATTACCAATGATACCCACAGTTAAATCTTTTCCGGTAAGGAATTCCTCAACAAGAATGGGTTTATCATAGCCAAATTTTTCTCGTATTTCGGAAATGGCATTCATGAGCTGCTCAATACTAGATGCTACACTCCTTTGGGTGATCCCAAAACTGGAATCCCCGAAGTTTGGCTTTACGATAACAGGAAAATCAAATGGAAGTTCAAAAGTTGTATCTTCTGGCTTGATGAAAAAGGATTCAGGTACAGGAATTCCCATCTCCTTGGCGATGCCACGCACCAATGATTTGTCGTAGCAGTAAGCAAGACATTGAGGTCCAGCTCCTGTGTATGGAATTCTCAATATGTCCAGTAAAGCTGGCACATGGAGTTCTTTTGTCCCATCATTGGAATACCCTTCATCACATAGATTCAAGATGAGGTCCAATTTGCCTTTTTCTTGGAGTTTGATGAGGTCTTGAATTAGGGTATCGTGATTGGTAAGGTAGGTGAAGGAGTAATTTCCGGTCCGCTCCAGTTCTCTCAATGCGTCTTTCAGTTGATCCATGGTATAGAAGTCATCGTCATCAAAGATACCCAAAGGCTTCAGGGGATCGGATTTTGTGGGATCACCAAGAACCACAACCACATTTGTTGAAATCCTTTTTGTCTTGACTTTTATTGGTGTCCACTCTTTACGGACTACAGTGGTTACAATGATTCGTCTTTCCATCATCCCCAAATCCTGATTCCGCTGTGGATCAGGCGATATCGTACCATCTATGGTAATGTCGTTGAATCCCGCAGTTTTCAAGAGTTCACTCAGACTCCGATGGGTGTAGAGTCTCTCAGCATAAAATTGATCCGTAATAATACCTTTTTCCACATGGGTAACCACTTCTCGTGAGATTAGACACTGTTTGTCCAATGAAAGGGAACGCTCCCGACAGACAAAACGCTTTTTGTCTATCCATTCCCAGGATCTCCTTTGAAAGTGGCCTTGCAAGTATTCCCCATCAGCAACATCAATGAGAAGTCGTCCCCAGGGCTTGAGAACTCTGAAAACCTCTTTTAGAACTCTCAAGTCATCCTGAATCGTTTCAAAATAGCCAAAACTGTTCCCCAGTATCATCACCACATCAAAGCTATCGGGTAAGTATGAGAGTTTCCGGGCATCCCCTTCCCTAAATCTAACACTCAGCCCTTCTTCTTTTGCTTGTGCTCTCGCTTTTTGAATGAGGTAGTGCGAGCGATCCAAACCCTCAACACTTTGGAACCCCCGCCTTGCCAGTTCAAGGCAATGCCGTCCCTGTCCACAACATAGGTCCAGAATTCCATCTTCTGGTGAGAGCCTGAGAGTTCTAAAGAATAAGTCAACTTCCTTCTTGGTGATGTCCTGATCGTCCACCACATCTCCGTCCGTTTTTAAGTAGATTGAATTGAAGATGCGCCGCCACCAATCGGGTTGCACGTGCTCTTCCAGATCGAGTACACGCCCAAGGCACCTGATGCCTTCTGTGCTGATCCTTCTCCTTTGCGGAGGTTCCGACGTAGATAATTTTTCTTTCATCTCTTTATCCTCCTTATGCTAAAATTGCCACAAATGTCTTACCTTAGCCAATGTCGCATTGTGCGCTTTATCGTTCTGTACCCGAGCATCTTAAAGAAGATAATTGCCTCTTTATTAAACTCCCAAACCTGTCTACGGGTTTATCCGTCCCGGTCTTGGACTCTTAAACCTCCAACCTGTTCTGGTTTTCTACAAAATTTTGGTGTTCTTTTTCCTGACTTCATCTCTTTTCTAAATATTCCACAAGGTAGCTTATACGCTTTAGAGCTTTTATTCTTACATTCCTCAATGATTGACTCATAAACGTCTAAAATCTTTTCAGCAATTATGTCCCAGGTAAACATCCGGACTGTCTCCTTTCCCTTTTTACCTATTTTTCCCCCAAACTCCCGGTTAGATAATATTCTTTCCACTGCATTAGCAATCTGATCCGGTCTGCCATAGTCAATCAAAATCCCATTTTCACCATCTTTAATAAAATAGGGAATTCCTCCCTGTCTTGTAGCTATAACTGGTTTTCCCATAGCCTGCGCCTCCAAAAGAACTATTCCCTGTGCTTCTTTTTTGCTGGGTAAGACCAGCATATCGCTACAGGCTATAGCCTTTAGTTTATTCTGTTCAGAGAGCTCTCCGGTAAAAATCACGTCTTTGTCCAGGCGAAGATTTTGGGATAGCTCCATGAGCATCTTCTTTTTACCTCCGTCTGGCCCGACGATGAGAATCTTTACCCTATATTTTTTAAGAATTAACGGTACCGCCATTAGTAGATGTTCCACGCCTTTTTTCCCAATCAGCCTGCCGAGATATAGGATTACCGGGATGCCTTCCAATCCGTATTTTTTCCTGAAGGGCAACGGGTCAATATTATTGTCAAAAATTTCTCCGGGTACTCCGTTGGGAATGATACAAATCCTTTCCTGATGGACTGCCTTAAGTATCCATGACTTCTCCGCAGGAGAAATTAGGATAATCCTGTCAAAAAACCTCAAGGTCCATCTTGTCACAATACTTGCCCAGATCCTTCTCTTTATATGCTCTTTATGAGCCGGATCACCGATCCCCAGGGCCCCGTGTGTGGTGACAATACTGGGAATTCTCTTTATTCTGCTGAGCAAAGCGCACATATCACTATGAGGAAAGCCAATGCTATGAGCGTGAATTACGTCTGGCTGAAGTTGAAGAATTTCGCCTGCTAAGCCTCGCCAGATGCGAAGTCCTGCCCCAAGATCAAAAGTTTTGAACCTTTGAATACGTATCCCATTAATCTCTTCTCGGTTTACTAATGGGGGGTAATTATTTGTAGGCATGCAATCCGAAGTTAACACAAAAACCTCATGGCCTCTCTCCACTAAGTTTTTGGATAAGTGGAATACATGAGTCTCTGCTCCCCCTATCACCGGATAAAAATAGCAAGGCAACATACATATTCTCATATAAGTCTAGTCACTCTCCCTGGGAAGTTTTCTAAGGTGTGGCAGCATTTGGTAAAATCTTAGGGCCGAGTAGAAAACTGATATTATACCTATGAGGAGAAGCGCCAATTCCGGCCTTCCCAGCAAAGATAATACGAAAATAGTAAATAATTGGTGACTTCGGTGGTTTAATCTTAATTTCATAAGTCTTTTTAAGTCCTTCCAGGATTTTTTCAAAACCCTCCTTCCAGCCCTGGCTCCTCCTAACTCGGTGAGATAGTTACCCATTAAAAAGCCTATTATCCCAATTAGGCTAAATACCCATCCTAAAACTGATTCCCTGACACTCCAGACACCGTATCCTATAGCCAGGCATAAAACTATTTCCACGAACCGATCTGAGAGAGAGTCAATGATTTCTCCATATGGGGAGCCGATATGTTTAATCCTGGCAATTTCCCCGTCAACGCCATCCACAATATTGATGGCCTGAACTAATATAGCCCCGGCGATAAAGTTTCCATAAATATAAGCAAGGGCAGCTCCAATTGCTAGAAAGATAGTGGAAATGCTTACCTGATTGGGAGTGATATTTTTGTCAATTAGAAATCGGGTAATTAGGTGATAACAGGGGCTATTAATATAGGTGGAAACAAATGCTGTTTCTTTATGTTTATGAGACTTTTTAAGTAAATTCCATTCCTTTTTTGAGATCATAAGAGCTTATCTCCCCTTGACCTATCGTACATACAGTTTCAACTAAATAATCAGCTATCAGCTCTAACCAGTTTTCTATGCGCTTTACCCCTGCTGGAAAGTCATTTACTTCCAGGGCATAGTAACCATCTTCACTCTCTATAAGATCCATTCCCCCTATCACCATTTCCATGCTATCGAAACAGCGCAGGGCCCCCTCCATTATCTCATCCGGAAGGAATACCTCCCAGGCCTTACCCTCGTTGGGATGAAAAAAACTCTTAACCACCTTCCCTATCTTATAGATTCTGGTTACACCGTCATTATTGGAAATAAATTTTTGTAGATATATCCACTTTTTCCGCAAATTCTTTAGACTCTCTACTGATTTTACATATATTATTCCCTTTGAACGCCCATATAAAGGTTTCACCAGAGCGGGAAACATAGAACCATCCACATTTTCTAAAATATTTTCCTTTGAAGCAAATACTGTTCTCGGTACCTTCAAACCCGATTGTTTCATAATCTCATCGGAGATTAGCTTATTACTACTAAGGCATAAAGCCCGGTAGGAGTTTATCACCACAGTTCCCATCTCCTCAAGGTATTGGGCAAGCCACAGATACTCGCGCTCACGAATCTTTACTATGACAACATCGTAGTTCCTTAACGAGGAAATATCAGGATTAATCAGGCAGGGACTAATTATTTGAGAAACTATGCCTTTGCTTAAAAGGTAATTATTTAAAGATACGAGTAGGGATTTCGATGATTTGATTTTTTCTGAAGTGAGAAGTCCTACTTTCATAACTTCGCCTGGGTAAGGCTTCCTGCTTTTGACATTACCTTTTCCGCCAATGTAACAGCAAGGACGAGTCTTTAGACTCGTCCTTTTAAAAAATAATTCTTTATTTTAGCTAATTCTCCGAAGGTAGCTGGAAACTAATAGGTTAATTCCCCAGCCGATATCTCAGAGTGCACTACTTCCCACAGGCTTCCTTTCCCTTTTTACTCTTTTTCTCTTTCTTTTCCATAATTAACTCACCCTTCCCTGGAGATTTTTAGGATACTGTGTTATCTGGTAACGTCTCTTGTTGCCCTCCCTCTCTTTTTGCTCATCGGATACAATACCATACCAAAAGGTTTCTGCAACAACTCCTGCCTTATCCGCAAGAGCCCCTTTCCTTTTATCAGTTAGCCATTGCGAAATAAAACCAGCAATAATACCTTCCAAAATATAAGCTTGGTTCATTATGTTAAACCGTCGGAAAACTCCGTCCTTAATCCCATAATCTAAACTTATTTCTAAAATGGCGATAAATGGTTCCCTTTCCAACATCAGCTTCCTCAGAAATCTCATCAAGGGTAGCTCTGAAAAGGTCCTTTTTGGAAAAAATTTTATAGGAAGCATTTATAATTTTATTAAAAGTTTCGATTTTTCTTCTCTTGCTTCGACTTAGGACTTCTGTCATTTTATCGGTGTCCTACATTGCTTAATGAAAATAGATTTGTCTAACAGATAGACGATTTAGTCAATTGCGACTAGACCGTCAGATATTATAAATAGATTTTTAAAGAAGTCAAGCCTCTGTCTTCCGCACTTTGTTCCTTATCTTTTCTTGACTTGCTATAACATAAGCTTCTTACTCTCGTTGAATTTATACTGTTACCCGTGAACCCTGATTTTCGAGTCTCTTCATACGGTTAACAGGCTTATCTCTCATGTCTTTTTTGGAATAGTGGGTATCGAACCATATTATAAGGAAAAAAGCGGTGAGGGTTATCATAAAAGAAATAAGAAGGGCTACTCTTATTCCTACGAGGCTCATAAGTCCTACCCCAAGAAAAGGTGCGATAATACCCCTTATACCCATTAAACTGAAGTCAATTCCCTGATATGTCTGTACATCCTCGTGTTTGGTAATTTTAGCAATATAGTTAATGCGAACAAGCTCACTACCAATATTAAATCCGGAAATTACACTGGCCAAAACAATAAACCATAGATTAAAAGACGTTGCATAAAAGAGAGGAATAAAGCTCGCTAACAGAAAGGAAATAATGAGTGATTTTATCTCTCCCTTTTTATCAATATACCTTCCCCAAAAGATATAGGAGATCATCCAAAAAAGGGAAGATAGGCTGGCCAATTTTCCCATTAAGGCATTGGAGACATTTAAGATATCTACAAGGAAGATAGGGTAAAGAGGCATAGCAACAAGACTACCAAATCCATAAGTGAAAAAGATAAGGGAATAATAGAAAAAAGACTTGTCTTTTTGGAATACATGAATTGCTTCAAAGGGAATGAGTCCTCGCCTTTTAGGACTTCTTATCTTATTTCCACTCTTTGTTTTAATTTTCCTAAAATAGGCGAGCGAAGAAATACCGATTAACGCTGCCAGAGGGAAAATATAACGATAGTTAATTCGATCGAGTAAAATGCCTCCTATATAACAAGCAAAAATAGCGAAAATAGCCTGTTCCCCTGCTACATAGCCCATTACTCTTCCTCTAAAACTGTCAGGATAGATTTCTTTCATTATTCCTGTATAAGCAGGGCTTCCAGCTTGTTCAAAGAGTGCGTTAAGAAAGACAACAACTATAAAAATCCAGGGATTAATGGCAAAAATCATTAAGAAAAGAATTACCCTTGCTAAAATCTTGACCCAGAGAAAAAATTTCATTTTACTTCTTTTGTTAGAGAAGCGGGACCAGTAAAGAGTAAATAGAGATCCCAAGAAAGGAGAGCTGGTTAAAAGAGCTATTTGAAAGGAAGTAGCCCCTATTCTTCTAGCTATGACAGGGAAAAAAGCCAGGGATAGTCCCCAGAATATTCCCCATAAAATAGCAGCTTTTGAATCATAATAGTAAGATTCTCGAATAAAAAAGGGGATTCTTCTGTTAAAAAACATCTATCTTTCCTCCCGATTGATTATTATTCTTCTCTTTCCTTGCAAGATCTCTCTTTCTTCAGGATAACCAGGGAAAAAGGTATTTCCCTTCTTATCTTATGAGCTGCATTAGGCCTTTTCTTACCATCATGACCCCAATTGCAGCCAGAAATAGACTGAATACCTTGGAGATAGCTTTTGAGCCCGCTTTTCCCAGGACTTTCATTAGCAGATGAGAGGAGGCAAAAATAATTCCTGTCAGGAGAATATTGACCACTATGGAAAATAGAGTGACCAGGATCCCAAAACTATTAATGGAAATCAAAGCAGTGGTTAAGACAGCAGGCCCCACAATTAAAGGCGTTCCTAGAGGAACTACTCCTACTGTGGAAGGCGATCTTCTCTGTTTAGTAGGAAAAAGAAGATCAATCACCGACAAGATGAAGAGAATCGCTCCGCCAGCAATCATGAAATCCTGAGCCGTGATACCTAGCAGGAGAAAGATAACTTTTCCTAGAAAAACAAAAGCAACAGCAATGGCAAAAGCGGTAATTAGCGACTGCCGGAGTACATTTCGGCGCTCATGCGGTTTCATTCTTTCGGTCAAAGAAAGAAACACGGGAAGAACTCCAAAGGCATCAACAGCTACAAATATGGGAATGAACGAGAGAAGAAGGGATTTTGGAAACATACTTTCTCCGCATAACTAATTTTTCTTTATGCATTGGGTGTTTATCTAAAGAACCGGTAACCGATTAGTTTGTATATCAGCTTTGCTGCCAAAAAATCAGGAGCGACTTGGTTAGGAAGGGGACAAAGCTCTACTACATCTATCCCAAGGATTTTCTTATTTTCAATTACAAACCGCATGATCTCCAGGATATCTTCCCATCGTAGTCCTCCTGGTTCGGGGGTCCCCACTGCCGGCATGATCGATGGATCCAAGACATCAAGATCAATTGTTAAATAAACCTCATCAGAGAGAACTCGGGACACTAAATTTCTCCAATGTTTTTTATCTTTGATCTCTTGACTGCTTATGAGTTTCAACGATCGGGATTTCAGGTACTGGGCTTCCTCGGCGCTTAGACTTCTTATTCCCAGGCCTAGAAATTTGCATTGTTCACTAATCCGCCGCATAACACAGGCATGATTATAGCTAGAACCCAAATAGTAATTCCTTAGATCAGCATGAGCATCTAATTGCAAAACAGAAAGGCAGGGATAGTGCTTTTGAAAAGCTTTTACTATTCCAATGGTAATGCTGTGTTCTCCCCCTACGGTCACCGGAAATTTGTTGTGATTAATGACGAATGTAATTCTCTGGTAAACTGCTTCTGTCATATCTTCCGGAGCTAATCGTTCAACACTGAGAGGTGCTGAAGTATGTATACCTATCGTGTAAGGCTCTAAATCGAGTTCTTCATCATATAGTTCCAGGTGATTGGAGGCCTCAATGATCGCCTTGGGTCCATTTTTTGTGCCCTTTTTATAAGAAACGGTACCTTCATAAGGTACGGGTATGATAGTAACCCGGGAATTCTCCCATTGAGAAAATCTCGTCGGTATTCCTGCAAATCGAAGAATCATCGATCCTCGCACTTATTATTTATTAATCTTCGTTCACTTAAAAGAAAAATTTATTTCTCTTTGCTGTTCGAAAACTGGAACTTTATCTCTCTTCAAGCCATCTTCTATTTCCTGGGCAAGACCAGTTGCCAGAAGAGGCAAAGCAACAGTGGCATCACAGTGAAGGGTAACTTTCTTGGCTTTTAGAGCTATTTTTCCCCATGATTGTCCTTCCTCAAAGCTACAGCCGCTCAGTCCTCCCCAATAAGGGGCATCTGTAGTTATCTGAATTGCATACTTATGCCCGTAGGTGAGTACCCCTTTTAGAGAAGCGGTGACTTGTGCTTGTTGAATGAAA
Source organism: uncultured Clostridia bacterium (assembly GCA_964543295.1). Classification (GTDB taxonomy): domain Bacteria; phylum Aerophobota; class Aerophobia; order Aerophobales; family AE-B3A; genus AE-B3B. Next base: position 58,973 of record CAZIXA010000010.1, read on the forward strand.
TTTTTGGGAGTTCCTCCCCCAATGTAGATCACTCCGGTGAGCTTGGCTTTGCTAACCAGAGATGCCGTCTCCTCCACATCTTTTATGAGATCAAAACCGATATTACTCTTTTTAACTGCCAAAGCAATACCAACAGAGGAATCGCCTGGAGCAGGGCAATAAATAGGTATTTTTGCCTCATAAGCACCGGTTAGGATTCCCCTTTCTTTTGCTTCCAGACTCAATTTTCCTCCCAGAAGGTAGAAAAACTCCCGAGTAGTGTAAAGATGGTCTGGTTTAAGACTGTCAGCAAACTGGGAGATAAAGTGATCGGTTTTTTTAAAATCCTTATCCAGAACCAAAGTGTCGTAGATCCTACTCATTCCTTGTTTCCTCAATTCAATGTCATTAGTAAGGGGACTGCACTGAAAGTGGACTCGTCCCAGACTCTCGTGACAATCGTGAAATAGATTAGCCCCAGTCGAGACCAGACAGTCGATCAAACGGTGTTGAATAAGATAGCAAAGAAGTCTGCGCATCCCTGCCGGGATCATTGCTCCTGCCAGCCCCAGAAAGATAAAAGTCTCCTCCCTCAGCATCTGCTTCCATATGCGGAAGGCAGAACCGAGATTGCGGCCCTGAAAGGAAATATTTTCCATCCTGGATAGTATCAATCTAATATCCTCCCAAGGTTTAATAAGAAAGGGGTCAACCGCTAACTCTTTCCTCATCGGCATTTTTATCTCCTCAATTGATAAAGATAGCTGCTGCAACAACCGTAGTCCAGAGACCGTCCTTGTCTCCTATGGCTGACTGCGTAATATTGGTAGTTCGCACAATCTCTCCACTTATTCTCCATATTTCCTTCTTTTCATCGTAACTGGAGTCAGGACTAAATTCTACCCCTAGAATAGTTGCCAACATGGAAGCTGCCAGGTCTTCAGCATATTCTCCAGCAAAGCGTTCGTTCTGACCAAAGCTGCAGTGTTCGGAAAGATACCCATAGTGATTCTTTCTTTTGGGGATGGCCAGACCGACAGAAGCAGCCACTAGGCGATGTGGCTCGTTAGTGGCATTCTCGGCCATCACAGAGTATACGACCTGGCCAGGTGACAGTAAGTTCTTTCCCTTTTTCCTCGAGACCAGCCTGCAGCCAGGAGGATAGATGCTAGAAATTCTGACCAGGTTATATTCAGCTATTTGAGAGCTTCTTAGGGCAGCCTCGTAAGCAGCAAGTCTTTCTCTATTTTTCCCCACCCCTCTGGTTAGAAACATTTTAGTGGCAACAAGGTTCATCGAATCCTCCTCAGTTATGTTCTATTGGTTATATTCTATCCCTATAAGAATTTGGTTGAATAATGCTATACTGAAACCGGCGTCCTCAGGAAAGCCTTGAGTCAATGATTATACCTACCTCATCAAATCCCATTTTTCGATTTGATGCCCGCCATTCTCACCGAGAACACCAGTTAGATGAGTACTCTACTGAAAAAGTTAGATATGTCAAATGGGTGTGATATACGGAGGGCCTGCTGTTAACAAGGATGAAAAAGTATTAGATTAACCGATCTATTTGTTTCGCCAGAATTCTAATCCGAAGTTATAACTTCGTAGAGCTGTCTGCCAACATTCTCACGTGAATAGACCTTCTCCACAACTTCTTTGTTTTCTGCAACAAGATCCCTTTTTCTTTCCTCATCGAAAAGCTTTAAAGTAGCAAAAATGGTGGTTTCGTTACTTTCAATAAATTTATCCACATATTTAGGATCGTCTAATTTAAGAATCCTGGAGAGTCTCTCCTGCAAAGCTACATCAGGATTGGACTTTTCCTGACCAATATCTTTAAAATCCTTACCTTCTACTAGAAAAACAGTGTAAAGATGACCCAATTTCATCCCTGCAGCCTGAAAGTCGGGAGTAACCAAAGGGATGTTTCTTCCTATCACTGGCCTATCCAATATCAAAAAATAAATAGCTTCCAGATTTTCTCTTCCCCCGTATCTATTAGGAATCCACTCCCCTTCGGCTCGGGAATAATCTAAGTATAACATCGAAGCTACAGCATCTGCCCTCAGTCCATCTGTATGATATTTGTCCAACCAGAAAATTGCATTGGCTATAAGGAAGTTAAATTCCTCCCACCTACCATAGTTAAAAATTAAAGTTCCCCAGTCTTTGTGCTCTGCTTGTCTTGGATCAGCATGCTCGTACAAGCAGGACCCGTCAAATCTCGCCAGAGCATGAGCATCTTTTGGAAAATGAGCCGGGACCCAATCGAGAATAACTCCTATCTCATTTCGATGGCAATAATCCACAAGATACATAAAATCATCAGGCGTTCCATACCTTGGGGTAGCTGAGTAATAACCGGATACCTGATACCCTCAGGAAGGATCATAGGGATGGGCCATAATGGGCAAAAGTTCAATATGGGTAAATCCCAAATCTTTCATATAGGGGACCAAACTATGAGCAAGTTCCCGATAGGTTAAAAAGCGATTATCCTCTTGTACAACTTTCTCCAAGAGCCAGGGTGCACCTCATATACAGATATAGGGTCATCAAGAGGATTTTTACTATCCCTTTTTCTCATCCACTCCTCATCCCCCCACCTATAACTGTCAATATTCCATACAATGGAGGCGGTTTTGGGACGAGTCTGGCAGAAAATAGCATATGGGTCGGCCTTAAGTAAAGTTTGATTATCCTCTGTTATAATCTCGTATTTGTAGAGTTCTCCTTTTCCTACGTGGGGAATGAAAACCTCCCACACTCCAGAGTTTCCTCTATTTCTCGTAGGATTTTTTTTACCATCCCATCCATTAAAATCACCCACCACATTTACTTTTTTAGCATCTGGGGCCCATACAGCGAAATTGACTCCTTTTATCCCCTCTGTAGTTCGTAAGTGAGCTCCCATTTTTTCATAAATCTTGTGGTGTTCACCTTTTCTAAATAGATAAAGATCGTATTCGGTTAAAAAGGGTGGGAAAGAATCCAGATTATGAGGCGGCTCTGAAAATTTGGTGGACGCAGACATAGTCTTATTTTAAGCAATCGGAGCGCCAAAGGCAATTAATCTGGTCACACCAGTTCTTTGCAGTTCCAAAACAGGGAAAGTTTCCTTCTTTAATCTGAATCTCACGGATTATGTCTGCCTTTTTCTTTCGGTAGGTCTTTATCCCTAAATTTTTTGCCATCTTCCTTATCTGTAGTATATTCATGATGTTATCCTTTTAGTTTTCTATCCTTGCTAAGAAATATCTTATCTGAAATTCTAACACTGTCAAGACGAGGGGTAAAAATCTTTCTTGTAGCGGCTTTGGACAATTTATTTTACATTCATATGTATCTTCTTGCTTTCTGGTTAATTTTCAATGTAGCCAGAAAATAGATCAATTTGGGTTACGTTTACTATTGCAAGATTTGCCTCTGGTTAGCATTATTGACCTATGTATTGTTAAGTATATAATACCGGTGTAAAAAATTGCAAAACCTGTTTCAGTAAGCTAGTATATCATCTACGCAATAAGTATATGCTGGGTATTCCTGTTAAAAGAATTAAATGAGATAAAACATGAAGAAAAGAGGAAGTGGCGTACTTTTACATATCATATCACTCCCCTCGCCATATGGCATAGGAGATCTAGGCCCCTGGGCTTACAAATTTGCAGATTTCCTAGCTGAAACTAAGCAGAGTTTCTGGCAGATTCTTCCCTTAAATCCTACGAGTCCAGCTTGCGGTAATTCACCCTACAGCAGCTTTTCTGCTTTTGCAGCAAATAAACTTTTGATTAGCCCTGAGTTAATGGTCCAAGAAGGGCTCCTCACTAAGAGAGACCTTGAACCTTTACCTTTTTTCTCCAAAGGGTGGTGCGGTTACGATGCGGTTATTTCTTATAAAGACGGACTTTTTAATCGTGCCTATGAGCGTTTTACCAAAAACAAAACAGATAAATATGATTATGAGAGATTTTGTCTGGAGAACTCAGACTGGCTTGGAGATTTCTCTCTTTTTGTTGTTCTCAAGGAACATTTTTACGGAAAAGTGTGGAACGGGTGGCAGCGGGAAATAAGAGACAGAGAACCCGATAGTTTGCAAAAGGCAAAAGGTCAGTTCAAAAATAGAATAGAGAAAGAGAAGTTCTTCCAGTTCATCTTCTTCAAGCAATGGTTCTCGCTAAAAAATTATTGTAACCAGAAAGGTATCCAGTTCGTTGGGGACATACCTCTCTATGTGAACTATGACAGTACAGATGTTTGGGCTAATCCTGAGATATTTGAGTTGACCGAAGAAAAAAAGCCCCTTGTTGTCAGTGGAGTGCCGCCGGATTACTTTAGCCAAACAGGACAGCTTTGGGGTAATCCTATATATAGGTGGAACATATTAAGGGAAACCGGATATAGGTGGTGGATCCAAAGGATAGCGCATAATTTGAGTCTTTATGACTTAGTGCGAATTGATCACTTTCGGGGCTTCGTCGCTTACTGGGAAGTTCCCGCTGGTGAAAAAACCGCCGTAAATGGAAGATGGGTCGAGGCGTCTGCAGAGGATTTTTTCAACGTTCTTTTAAAGCGGTTTTCCTATCTTCCCATTATTGCCGAAGACCTCGGTATTATTACTCCCGAGGTGCGAGAGATTATGCGTCGTTTTAAATTGCCAGGTATGCGGGTGCTTCTTTTTGCCTTTGGAGAGGACCCTTCCAGGCACCCCTATGCACCACATAATTATGTTGGAGAATGCGCAGTATATACTGGAACCCATGATAACAATACAGTAAGGGGATGGTTCGAAAAAGAGGCAACATTGGAAGAAAAAAAAAGACTGTTTCGTTACCTTGGACGAGAAGTAACGGCGGATGTGGTTCACTGGGAGTTCATCCGACTTGCCATGATGTCTGTAGCGAAACTGGCCATAGTTCCTATGCAGGATATTCTCGGTTTGGGAGAAGAAGCTCGCATGAATCGGCCAGCCACTTTAGAAAGTAACTGGCGCTGGCGGCTTTTACCTGAGCAATTAACTTCCTCTTTGGCTAGAAAATTCCGGGAAATAACGGAAATTTATGGAAGAGATTGAATTTAGCTATTAGGAAAGGGTTGTGCAGAAATCGTAACCTAGATGATTTATCCTTGAGAGTGCTTGACAAAGTGAATGACTTCATCCAGATCAGCCGTGGCCAGGCCAACCACCGTGTCGGCCGCCCCATATCTGAGTACTTTCTCTCGGTTAACTACTCTTTGTTTTGCTCCATAAGAAAAGTAAAGATACAGAAAAAAAAGAGACCTTCGGTAGGGAATATCCGTATAATTCCCTTTTTTTGAATCTCTTCGTTAAACCTTTAAAGACAGTTGACAATTCGAATTCTTTTCCTATGGTATGTTAGTATGATTAAATCACATCTCACTCGCTTTTTCATAGACCTTGGGTAGTTGCACGGGGATTTATCAGTGTATCCAACGATGGACCTTCGATGTATAGTTCTACAACGTCACATCCGTTAAAATAAGTGAACACAGACTGAATAAAGATGATAGGGGAGGCAAATCCGGAGTGAGAAACAAAAGAAAAACCAAAATAATCTGTACCTTAGGTCCTGCAAGTGGCAGTAAACAAGTTATACGAAAGCTGGCAATAGCCGGCATGGATATTGCAAGACTAAACTTTTCGCATGGAACTCCCGAGCTAAAGCGAATGCATTTTACCACTGTTCAGGAAATTTCGCAAAAGATAGGTAAGTCCATAGGGGTGCTACAAGATCTGGAAGGATATAAGGTTCGAACTGGCTCTTTAAAAGGTGGCAAGAGTTTACCTTTAAAAGAGAACGACTCATTGTTTCTTTTCTCAAAAGATAAACAAGGAGAGGACAAAGGGGTGAGCATCTCTTACCCTGAGTTGTACAGATTGGTGAAACCAGGGGATAGGATATTTATAGATGACGGAAAGATAGAACTAGAAGTTGTCCAGGCCTTACCGGAAAGAATCGAAACCAAAATTATCATCGGTGGTCTGCTAGGAGAACGGAAGGGAATTCACATTCCCGGAGCAAAGTTTGAGTTTCCCGCCCTCACCCAAAAAGACATGAAAGACATCCAGCTGGGAATAGAACTAGGAGTTGACTACATAGCTCAGTCTTTTGTCCGCAAAAGTGAAGATATCCTTATTATAAGAAATATACTTAAAAAAGAGGGAAGAGAAGATATAGGAATTATAGCTAAAATAGAAGATGTGAGGGGAGTTGAGAATATCGATGAAATAATCAAGGTCAGTGATGGGATAATGATTGCGCGGGGAGATATGGGTGTATCTTTGCCCCGAGCCGAGGTTCCCCTAATCCAGAAAATGATTATTCAAAAGTGTAACCGAATGGGAAAACCAGTGATTACAGCAACTCAGATGTTAGATTCAATGATCCGTAACCACGATCCCACCAGAGCTGAAGTGGCCGATGTGGCCAATGCCATTATGGAAGGAACAGATTTAGTAATGCTTTCAAGTGAAACGGCAGTTGGTTTTTATCCAGAGCAGGCAGTGAAAGAAATGCACCAAATAGCCATCACTATTGAGGCTTCCCTAAACTATGAGGAAATTTTACACGCGAGAGGCATCCTCCCTCACAGAACAATTTCTGACAGCGTAGCTTTTGCCACCCGTGAGTTAGCAGGCCTTACTAAGGCTTCCACCGTAATAGCTTTTACCCTTTCTGGAAATACAGCAAGAATCATTTCAAAGTATCGCCCTAAGGCGAGAATAATAGCAATTACGCCCAATTATTCTGTAGCCAGACAGCTTCTGTTATACTGGGGAGTGGAAGTAATGGTAGTCGACAGGGTGCCAAATGTTGAGAATTATTTTGAGCACTTCCTCCAGCAGGCGATCAGGAAAAATTTGGTCAGGAGGGGAGAGTTGGTTGTGCTTACCAGTGGAATTAAGAAAGAATTGGACAAACCTTCTGGTAATATAAAACTACTCTCAACCTAAGGCTCAGCCTAAAAATAATCCACTCTACTTCTCTTACCATGACTACCCATTCTACCAAGGATGTATCCAAGGCCAAAACCTATGATCATTATTATCAGTATGAGAAGAATTCTCGACATCGTTATTTCCCAGAAAAGGAGCTGAAAGGTAACAACCTGGGTGTTTTGGAGGAGAATTACCAAGAACAAACCAATTAAAATCAGGACAATAATAGTTTTTGCTTTCATCACTTACCTCCTCAGATAAGTTTTTATTTACCGAGAACTCGAACGGGGACTCCTTCATATCCATACTCACTCATCTTATGTTAATAACTGAAAAGGTAAAAGTCAAGCATCCACCTGAGAGCATGTCGATGCCTACTCTTTTGGCGAAGAAAGAACCTCAATCGGTAAAGGAATCTCCACCAGGACCTCCAAGTCATTTTAGGCCTTCATCTCTAGTTTTCTGAAGAACGGAGTCCGTAAGTTGACAACCATCACCCTTTGCTTTAACTTATCATTTAAGGTGTTAGGGTATTTGAATAAATGGCAGGCTCGTATCTAACCAAATATATGGCATTAACCTTTGTCGGTTTAGAGAGTAGCCACTCGGCAGCCTTAAGGTCTGAAAAGTAACGAAGAATATCCGTTATGGCGATAATACGTAAAAGAAACTGGTTCTTTTCTGATGAGGAAAATCTTCAATTTACAAGAAGAAGGATTATATATGGATGCTAATAAAAACAAATTTGCATATATTCCTGAGAGAATATGCGGTCTTGGGGAGCTAGCCTACAATCTTTGGTGGAGCTGGCATCATGATGCCAAGATGCTCTTTAAGAGGCTGAGCCGCCCTGCAATGTATAATATTCTGGAGAAACAGGTGATTCCTCTGTATTACAAATTGGATGATGACGGCATCCCTCATGATTGGGTCAAAGTGATGAAAGAGGCAATAAAAGGCACAGCTCCTATATTCAACGCTCGCAGGATGGTAAAAGAGTATGTAAAAAAGCTCTATCAGAATCTGTTGAAATCAACCCCGGAAGTACACATATAGTCATAGCTCAAAAAATCTATATCTATGACTAGACTATAGAACGATCGGTCTCTAATCTCTCTCCTGGCAGGGTAATTAACAATAAGGATACTCCTCAAAAGAGTTGTAAAGATGCCAAAGAGACACTTCTGAGATACCCTCTTTAAAAAGTTTGCTATTTGTGAGGTGATCTATAATCTTCTTTGCTAAGGGGAAATTTTTAAATTCCAGAGAATTACCTGTTGGTAAGTACCTCAGCCGACTTTACATTTCGAGATTTCCCCCCTCGAGTATTTTGTACAAGTGTTCACCGACAAGGTCTTTCAATACTAAGAGCTTTGCAAAATATAGTTTTCTGAAGACTAACCAAAAAATTTGATTAAGGCGGGTTTCTATGTATAGGGTTATGGTGTTGACCATTTTATTGATATGGACTGATGGGTTTGCTCGCATGGAAAGTGCCAGTGCCCGAGCTTTGTCCGATCAGGTTCGTGAAAATCTGCGAACTCGAATCGAAGAAGCGGGTGTTCCACCAAAGATTGCTATTGGAGAAGAACTCATCCACGCATCGATAATGTTGCCGCGTTTCTACGAGGAACGTAGTTACCGACCAGCCTGGAGTGGTGACAAGGGTCCTTTACCACAAGTAAATCTCCTCATTAATGCACTTCGTGAAGCTGATGTCGAAGGGCTAAGGCCAACTGACTATCATCTGGCCAAAATTGAGGCAAGGCTGAGCGAGATGCGTCAAAATCAGGAGAAAAAAAGACAGCTTCACCCCCGCGGATTGGTCGACCTTGATTTACTGCTTACCGATGCCTTCCTTATTTATGGGTCTCATTTATTGGCAGGGCGCATTAACCCGGAAACAATTGACCCAGAATGGCATGCCAATCGGCGAGAAGTAGATCTTACTTTAACCCTTAGGACTGCTCTTGACTCAAACCGCATTGGAGAAACCCTGCGAAGTCTTCTTCCTCCACAACCTGGGTACGCCAGACTGCGGCAGGCTCTGGCGCGATATCGAGATATTGCTGCAAAGGGTGGCTGGTCTGTTGTGCCGACTGGTCCCAATATGAGTAAAGGTGACCGGGGTGAGCGAGTTGTAGCTCTTTGTGCACGACTTGTCGCTTCAGGTGATTTAGAGAACACCTCCAGTATCAATCGAGAACTTTTTAATGAGGCTGTAGACCAGGCAGTTCGCAAATTCCAAAAGAGGCATGGATTGGACGTTGATGGAATTGTTGGACCTTTTAGCTTGGCTGCGCTGAATGTGCCTGTGGAAGAGCGCCTGCGCCAGATTGAGATAAATATGGAGCGCTGGCGATGGCTCCCCCAGAATCTCGGACAACACTACATTCTTGTTAATCTCGCTAATTTCGAATTAGATGTGGCTGAACAGGGACAACCTGTGATGAGTATGCGGGTGATGGTGGGAAGAGAATATCGGCGAACACCGGTCTTCAGCGACAATATGACTTATCTGGTCCTGAGTCCCTGTTGGCATGTTCCCCCGAGTATCGCCGTACAGGACAAGCTACCCCTGATCTGCCAGGATCCCGATTATTTAACAAGACAGAAGATCAAGGTTTTTCAAGGCTGGGGTGCTGAGACAAAGGAAATTGATCCAGGAACTATCGACTGGTCCAGGGTTAACGCCAAAAACTTCAATTATAGACTCCGCCAGGAGCCTGGACCAAATAATGCACTGGGCCGGGTGAAATTCATGTTCCCTAATAAGTTTAATGTTTACCTTCACGACACACCATCTCGAGAACTGTTTGCAAAGGCTGTACGAACTTTCAGTTCCGGCTGCATCCGCATCGAAAAACCAATTGAACTGGTGGAATATCTCCTGCAAGGTGACCCTAAATGGACCCCTGAAAAAATAATCACCGCAATCGAAAAACAGGTAGAGCAGACGGTGCGATTACCAGAGCCTATGCCCATACATCTACTTTACTGGACGGCGTGGGCGGACGAAGATGGGACTACCCATTTTCGTAATGATGTTTACGCGCGTGATAAGTGGCTAAATGAGGCCTTATCTCAGAAACCCCCTATGTCCAAATGAAATAATAGGAGCTGAAATGGAAAGATTGAAGTGTTTTTACAGAGTGGGCCCTCGTGTTGAGATTTTGATTGTTCTTTTCTTGATCTTGCAGAACGTAGCGGCCGATTCAGCCACCGGATTCTCGCCTGAGAAGGCCGGTTTTTCTATTAAGTTCAAAGACGAGATCTCGTCATATCAGGTACTCGCTGTCTTCGTCCTTCCCGATGAGATACTTGCACTGGAGACTTTAGGTACAACCAAGCAAAATCAATATATCTTGCAGGTATCAGCCGGCCAAGTAAAGCAGATAAAAATGAACCAATGGCAATGGCAATCCCCCAAGGAAAAAGGTCTTTACCCTATAAGAATAATGCACCCCCAATCAGGAAATTCCATCACCCTGAATATTTTTGTTATGCTCCCTTACAAAGAGTTGAAAGGGGAATATCTTAACGGTTATCGAATTGGTAATTACCCATCCATTCCCTTTAAAGGACTCTCGATCTACAAACCGCCAAGAGGGTTCATTGAGGTGACAAAAGAAAATGAAGAGACTCTTATTTCCCCACATTTTAAACTAAAACAATTCCTCAGTAAACAAAAAAACAATTATCCCAAATACCTGGTGTTGAAAGAAAAACTTTTATTGAAGCTGGAGCTGATCCTAAAAAAGATAAATGAAAAAGGCTACCGCTGCGATACATTTCATATAATGAGTGGGTACCGGACTCCCTATTACAATAAGACTATAGGAAATGTGAAATATAGCCGTCACCTCTGGGGAGGTGCTGCGGATATATTTATAGACGAAAACCCCAAGGATGGTATGATGGATGACTTAAATGAAGATGGCAGGGTAGACTATAGGGATGCGGCTATTCTTTATGATATTATTGACGAGATGTACGGTAAACCTTGGTATAAGCCCTTTGTAGGTGGATTGGCCAGGTACAAAAAAACCTTTTCCCATGGGCCATTTGTACATATTGACGTAAGGGGATTCCATGCCCGATGGGGAGACTGATGTTCGCCTTGAAAGCTTAATTATACAGGAAAAAAAATGGCATTACTAAAAATTAGATAAAGAGGAGAAAATGACTCAATATGGAAGGAGACACTTGTCCAATCGAAAGCGGGTAGGCTTTCGCAAAAAATCAAGTAAGATTATTAAAGCCAGACGAAGGAAAAAAAGAAAACGAATTTCTTAATTTCAGATTTGGAATTACTGCCAATATGGCTAGGTAATTGAGAATAAGATCCTGGGTGGTAGCCGATGCAGTCTTTATTAGCTCGAAAGTTTCCTTAGGTCTCAAAAGAACTGCTTTTACCCTTTCCACGATGCCCATTTCCTCCTCCCTTTATATATTTATAACTTGAGGCATAGGAATTTCAATAATTTCTCTGAATTGTTATGAAGTAAACCTCGG
>CAZIXA010000011.1:0-66292 GCA_964543295.1 uncultured Clostridia bacterium
CTGGGATATTATTTTTTAAGCCCAGGGCATGAACCTTTCCTACCCTTCCAGCTCCCATAAGGCATATCCTTAGCTTTTCCATCTTTTTCCCCTTTGCTCTTTTCAACTAAATAACATCTTTATATTCGAACTCTTGAAATTTTTACCACCTCACTAAATAGCTTATCCTGTGTTCTAATCAAATCTAGATATATCTTAGCATAATCACCATAATGCTTGTGATGTTTAGGTCTTGGATTTATCCGTGAAGTATTCTTTACAAACTTCCTGGAGGTAGATGTCAGATCATCGAAAATCCCAACAGCATATCCAGCTATAATTGCCGATCCTAAAACAGCTAATTCTTCCCTGCTAATTTTAGTATAAGAAAGCTCTAAAACATCTGCTTTAATTTGATTCCAGAGATCACTCCTGGCTCCCCCGCCTATGACGGTTGCCTCTTTGAATGAAACAGCGGGAAAGAGCTCTTGAAGAATCTTAAAATAGTAAAGATATTCGTAGGCAATTCCCTCCAAAATAGCTCTATAAAAATGTGCCTTAGTATGGCCCCAGCTAAATCCGAACCAGACTCCTCTTAGATTAGGATTACTTGGACATACCCTACCTCCAAGGTGAGGAACAAATAAAAGCGAATCCGAACCAGGAGGAATTCTTGAGGCCTTTTCATCAAGAATAGAATATGTATTTATGCCTTTTTCCATAGCTTCTATCTTCTCCTCTTTACCAAATTCATCCCTGAACCATCGTAGGCATAACCCTCCCCCATTGATAAAGGCCAAAGAATACCATAAATTCGGCACTACTGCTCTCGAACAAAGGAAAGTTTTATTCTTTATATCCGGGATATATCTGTCCACACAACTCGCAAAACAGGACGCTGTCCCGGCAACATCTACTACCCGTCCTATATCAACAATACTAGCTCCTAGAAAGCCCGCTGCCTGATCTCCTGCTCCAGCAGCCACAGGAATTCCTTCAATTAAACCAGAATCCCTTGCTGCTTTGGAAGTCAATTTACCTACTATATCCCAGGGTCGGACAATTCTCGGTAATTTCGAGGAAGGTACTTTAAAGACATCGCAAAGCTCTTCTGACCAGCTCATTTTTTCTGTATCGCTAAAACCACTAAAATGAATATAAGTATAATCTATAAAGGCTTCCTCTCCCCTTAATCCAGTCATCTTCCCTGCTACATAGCATGCAGGAACAACGAATTTGTATATCCTGTCGAATACCTCTTTACGTTCCTTCTTCCACCATAAAATCTTGGGACCATGAGCATAAATAGGAGCACATCCAGTTTTTTCTAGAACTAAATTACCCGCCCTTTCCCTCATAAACTCAATATATGTCTCACATCTCGTATCCAGCCAGGAATCATAGCGAATAGCCGGCTTCCACTCCCTATCAATACCTCCGATGCCAGACATCTGACCGTCAAAGGCGATTGCTGCTACATCCTTAGGGTTAATTTTACTTATTGTGACTGCTTCTTTGATGGTATTCACCGCTGACTGATAAAAATCATTCTGATCCTGTTCTACCCAGCCTGGCTTAGGATAATAAATTCTAGATTCTTCATAAGCGTCAGCGACCATTCTCCCTTCTGTGTCAAAAATAGCCGCTTTTGTTCCAGCCGTTCCAGTATCTACTCCAATAAGATAAGATTTAGACAAGAAATTTCCTCCCTTAAGGATATATCATTATTTTTAACCCTTGCCTTGAATAAGATACCTCTACAGCTTCTTTAATTTGATCCAAAGAAAATTGATGAGTTATTACCTTAGATAAAGGAAGGTGCTTCGAGGCAATAATATTTACTACTTCACGGAATTGGATATTCGAAGCACCACTTGTACCAGTAACCAAAATATGTTTACGATGTAACAAATTGGAGGGAAAATCCTTGACCCATTCATTTTTTGGGAGACTACCAAAAAAGTTAACTCTTCCTCCAACAGCGGCAACCTCAATAGCTTGTCTCTGAGCATTAGCTACGGGTACAGCTACAACCGTTACATCTACTCCTTTCCCCCGCTTAAACTTCTGATTTTCTCTTCCCAGGATACTTTAGTGGGATCAACTACAGCATCAGCTCCAAATTTTTTTGCCAGATTACCCCCGAATTGAGAGACCTCACTTACCATTATTATGCTCGCTCCAAAAAAAACGGGCAAGTATGTCTACAAGAAGAAAGAAAACAAATGAACACGGTTTTTCCACTAAGATGTCGGTTAAAGCTTTCCCTCGTCTTATCTTAAGGTGGCATAGGGCAAGCTCTATCTACAAAAAGATCAAAAGCTATATCAAGTAGTCTTTTCGACCCCTCCTATACCTCCTTTAGGTTTTTAAAAAGATTACTCCACTGTCCTGGAAGCGGTGTGGATAAGGTCCTGCACTCGATCGTAAAATTTGCTATAAACCTCAGAGTACAGCTTATCATAGAGCTGACTTTTCTCAGGGTCCGGCAAAAATCTTTTATCTACATGAACCATCGCCTCAACTGCCTGCTGAAAGCTGGAATATACCCTGCCCCCCTTTGCCGCACACATGGCTGCTCCCAGGGCAGTGGTCTCCACAGTTTTCAGAGTAGAGACCTCAACACCCAGTAGATCGGCAAATATCTGATTCCAGATAGAGCTTTTCGCTGACCCTCCGTACATTCTTATCCTGGTAATGGAAACCCCAGAACCTTTTTCCATAAATTCTTTTTTACGTCGGGACTCAAAGGCAAGTCCTTCCAGAATAGCCCTTACAAGATGGGGTCTGCCATGGTCAAGGAGAAACCCGAAAATAACCCCTCTTGCTCTTAGATCCCAGTAAGGAGAGGCTGCACCAGAATAATAGGGAATTAACATAAGCCCGTTATTCCCGGGAGGAGCTTGAGTAGCCAGATTGTAGAGTCTATCCCAGAGATCTTTTTTTTCCTTTTCAGCCTCTTCAACTTCCTCTCTGGCAAAGTTATTCTTAAACCAGTTCATGAGAGCTGACCCTCCACTCCATATCGAGTCTTCCAGAAGCCAGTCCCCCGTGGGGCTGATCTCTATAAAATAGTTTAAATTAGGATCCAGTTTAAGCTCTTTCGCGTAAGCTTCCAGAGAACAGGAGGTTCCCCCATTTATAGCCAACATTCCCTGCTTATTAACCCCGGCTCCTAATGCTCCACAGGGTTGATCTCCAGCAGTGGTCACTACAGGAAGCCCTGAAGGAAGACCGGTAGAGTTTGAGGCTTCGCGGGTAATTTTCCCCACTACCTCCCCTCCAGGAAGAATCTCATCCACCCAGAGCTTAACCGGGATGTCAAAAAGATCAAGAATATCTTCAGCCCACTTAGTAGGAGAGGTCACATCTAAGCAGCCGGTCTGAATGGCAGAACTTGAGGCAGTAACTAGTTTTCCTGTTAGTTTGTAGATTATGTAGTCCTGGACGAGGAGAAATTTATAGGTTTTTCTGTAGATCTCCGGTTCATTTTCCTTAAGCCACATAGCCTTGTAGACTGTCCAGATACTGGGAAAATTTCCTGTGCGGGAGTAGATCTTCTCTCTCCCTATTTTTTCTCTTGCCCACTCATTTTGTCTCGTGCATCTTATATCATTCCAGAGAATAGCATTGCGAAGGGGTTCTATTTTCTCATTTACCGGGACAGTAGTGATTCTCTGGTGGGTTATACCTATGGCAACGATCTTTTCTCTGTCGATATTTATCTGGTTTAGAGCCTCTTTTGTAGCTTGCTGGAAAGCCTGCCACCACCACTCTGCTTTTTGCTCCGCCCAGCCAAGTCGGGACTGGAGAAGAAGGTAAGAGGCTCTTCCCTCGCCTTGCCGGTTTCCCTCTTCATCAAAGACTATAACTTTGGTAGAGGTAGTGCCAACATCAACCCCTATCACGAAAACATTTTCTCTCAAACTTTTCTCCTTAAACCCATCTAAACTTCAACAAAATTCCCGAATCTTTCTTTAAATAAACTCCTGGACTAACTTAGGACCTTTGCTGGTTCCCAATCTGTCAGCACCAGGGATCACTTTCACGGAAAATACAGGACCAAAGGGTAGCTCTTCTAATTTTGCTGGTACCTCACGAATGCAAAGACACTTCATTATCTTGGTACGTACTCTTTCCACTTCCCCCTTACCTGTTCCTTTTCGAAATGCAAGGAAACATTAGCCATTTTTTTGCAATATCCCCAAATCTCTCCCCCTCACGGTACATACACCTATCTCTACCTTTCCGCCTTCAATATAAAATCCAGTTGATGTCCTCCAGAAATAGATAAATTCAGTTGGTACGAGTGCCTTATCAGGGTCTTGGGGCAGTTCTACCACCTGACCCCGTATTTTCTGAATACTTGAGATGTAAGAGGACGTATTTGTATTTTCATTTCTTTCTCCTAGGATAAGTTTTGTCATAAGTAAAGAGCACTTGAATCTCGAATAATCAATGCTTTTACTGAGCAGTGTAGCCGCCATCGACAGACAAGATAGCTCCGGTAGCATAGGGAGATTCATCGGAAGCCAGATAAAGAATTCCATAAGCGATTTCTTCTGGCTTTCCCAGTCTATTTGCCGGACGAACTCTTTCCAACTCTCGTCGAGCTCTTTCTGGATCAGCCTGTTTAGCTAAAGCTGAAGCTACCAAAGAGGTTTCCGTGGTTCCTGGGCAAACACAGTTCGCTCTTATATTTTGAGAGGCAAAATCCAGGGCTATGCTTTTGGTCAAAGAAATCAGTCCGGCCTTGGAGACGTTATAAGCGATCTGATTCTTGATAGCTACAATCCCGGCTTCTGAGGAGACATTAATTACTACCCCGCCTCCCTTCTCAATCATTGGAGGAATGCAATATTTACAACAGAGAAAGGCTGCCCGCAAGTTTACCGCCATAATTCTGTCCCACTGTTCCTCATTGGTATTGATTACATCTCCTTGGACATACAGTCCCGCATTATTAACTAAAATATTAATCTTTCCGTATACTTCTATTACTTTGGTTACCATAGACTTGACCTGGGAAGGATCAGTTATATCGGTAAGTGCCAAAAGTGCTTCTTGCCCTTTCTCTCTGATCATATCAACCGTTTTCTGCCCTCTGTCTCTATCTATCTCCACGATAGCTACTTTTGCTCCTTCTTTTGAAAAAAGAAGAGCAGTTGCCCTTCCGATCCCGGAACCTGCTCCAGTAATAATAGCTACCTTATTTCTTAATCTCATCTTTTTTATTCGACTGTAAGTGGAGTGACTTACTGCTAAACCAGATAGATTAAATTACAAATTATTTACCTGTTCTATCTGAAAGAGAAACAGCTTATTTGGAAGGTATCCCCGACCAGAACGTGAAGTTCTCTCTATGAGGAGGCTTTCTTCTTTTCATCTCCTGGTAAAACCCATAGGTTCTCTGGACAAATTTTTCCTGCAGTTTGGGTTTGGCTACAAAAGTGCCCCTACCCTTCTCCTTATATACGATCCCATCCTGACATAGTTTATTCAAAGCCTGACGTACAACGGTTCGGCTGACTCTAAAAGTAGAACAAAGCTCAGCTTCTGAAGGAAGGGCATCCCCGGGTTTCCATTGACCATTCTCTACTTTTTCTCTGAGCGATTGCTCAAGCTGATAGTAATAGGGAATAGGTGATAAAGCTCGCTCAGGCAGGATTCAGAGTTATTTACAGAGTATTTAGCCTTTTACTTAACAGTAGCTACTTCTCAGGACTTAATATATGTCTGTGCCAGCTCTTTGGTCACCCTGAGTGGTTTAGTAAGAACTCTAAAGGGAAAGCTCAACACAAAGTGAGATGGATGTTTTTTCATCTCTTCGGCCAGTCTTAAGGGCTTGGTTAAGGTTCTTCTTTCCCACTGGGAAAGTATAGATGAATAAAGCGATGCTTTAGATATTCTATATATGTGCCCGCAACTCTGACACTCGATCTTAACGATAGAATCCCCGATGTAGGTTATCAAAGTTGGGGCCTCACTCAAACACCAGCTACAGTGAAGAGTTGTCTTGACTTCTTTGATCATGGTTTGCCTCCTTAATGTGGGTGAAAAAATCTTTTCCCATCATACTCATTTTATAATATTTTTATAAAATGTCGAGTCTTCAGAGCTAAGATGTCTCTACCCTATAAGCCTTTTTTGGATAGCCCAAGCATCAAAGATTCAAAAATCAAGACCTGACCCCCATAAGCTCCTTTATTCCGGCAATAACATCTCTTTCATCAGATAAAAATGCCTTTTCCAAAACCGAAGATGAGGTTAAAGGCACCATCACCGGCAGAACATAAGGTTAGCCTCCTGTCTTCAAAGTATCTTGAGGCCATTCCAGAGCCGACAGCCATACCCATGCTTCCTCCCACAATAGCATTTGCTCCAAGGTGACCCCTGCTAAAATCGGCTATATGCATTGATCCTCCTCTTCCCTTGCAGTAACCGGCTTCAAGGATGAAATATCTAGGGTACATGTATCTAAAACAAAAATTTTTCGCTCAAATGAACATCTGACAATAAACCTCCTTGGTGTCCCAAATCGTCTCCAGCCCACATAACTTGAATATATTTACCCACTGTACCTAGCAGTACTTTATAAGTAGCACAAGCAATTTACTGCATCGTTCGACCCCCTGAGACATTTATAGCTTGCCCTGTCATATAATCTGCATCAGTTGAAGCCAAAAATGCAACTACCCCTGCAACATCTTCTGGAGTCTCTATTCGACCTAAAGGAATTTCTTCAACATGTCTCTGTAAAGTTCTACCTTTAGGAACATTTGTTCTTTTTCCTATTTCCTCATCCACATAATCCCACATTTTCGTACCAACAATCCCTGGACAAACCGCATTTACATTTATTTTATAGGGGGCCAATTCTTTAGCTAACCCTCGAGTAAACCCTAATATTCCAGCTTTTGCGGCATTGTAAGAGACGAAAAAAACATTTCCACTTTTTCCAGCCGTAGAAGAGATATTTATGATTTTACCGCTTTTTTGTTTAATCATTACTTTAGCTATCGCTTTTGAACAAAGAAAAGTGCCTTTTAAATTTACATCAATCACAGCATTCCACTCCTTTTCCGTAAGCTCTATAATTGGCTTAACTATCACTAGCCCTGCGTTGTTAACGAGAACATTGATTTTTTTAAATTTACTTAGCGTCGCCTGAACCATCTGATTGACTTGGTTTTCGTTAACAACATCGACTTTTATTGGTAAAGTTTGGCAATTCAAAGTCTTTATCTCTTCCGCTACTTTGACAGCTCCTTTAATATTAATGTCAGCTACAACAACATTTGCCCTTTCTTTGGCTAAACGTAAAGCAATTGCTCGCCCGATTCCTCTGGCGGCTCCAGTAACTATTGCTACTTTATTTTTTAGATCTATTTCCAAAAGCTACCTCCACTATTCCCCTTTTTCTTCACATATTTTTGCTAACTTATGAAAGTTTTCTTTTAGAGTAGGGTATAATTCGAGATAAATTTTAAAAAGCTTGGTATAGAATTCATGGGCTTTGGGATCTGGCCGATGATGCATCGATATTTCGAGCCAGTCCTTAATTATCTCGTAGCGTCCAAAAACTCCCACTCCTACTCCAGCTACTAATGCATCGCCTACCGGTGCTCCTTGGACTTTCCCCATATAGATTGTGTCTACTCCCACGATATCACTTATTATCTGTCTCCATAATCTACTTTTAGCTCCTTCTTCTGCTATCCCCATTCGAGAAAGGACCTTTCTTCCCTGATTTTTTACTAATTCAATGTTCTGGCGAGCTCCAAAACCTATTGCCTCCATTACCGCTCTCATAAGATGCCCTCGTGTGTGAACAAAGGACAATCCAAACATAACTCCTCTCGCCTCAGGATCCCAAATTGGCGTCCTCTCACCCATAAAGTAAGGAAGTATGACCAGCCCATCACTTCCTCGAGAAATTCTCTCTGCTTCCAAGTTCATAATATCATAAACATCCACCCCGAGTTCCTTTCCTGTAAAATACTCTATCTGGGCAAAGTTATCCCTTACCCATCTATATACTCCTCCGCCAATTGAGACAGCTGCTGTCAAGTATTTTCTATTAGAATAAGCTGCATGAGCTAAGGACAGCATACCCGGGATAAAAACAGGCTCATCATGAGCTACTCCCCAGCAGGCTGCTGTCCCTACGAAAAGCGAATTTTCTCCATCTTCAATTACTCCTGTAGAAAGCCAAGTGGCGCTTCCATCAACTGTTCCAGCAACTACTGGGGTTCCTTCCACCAATCCGGTAGTTCGTGCCGCTTCTTTACCTACTTTTCCTACCACTTTGTCGCAAGGATATAAATCAGGTAATTTTCCCACATCCAACCCAATTTCTTTAACCAAATCCTCATCCCATTTTTTCTTTCTAATGTCAAAGACAATCCCATCCGTGGAAGCATTAGAGTAATCTGTCACAGCCTTTCCAGTCAATTTCATAAGGGGGTAATCCTTGGCATCTAGCATCTTATAAGCTTTCTTATATAATTCAAGTCGATTATTTTTTTCCCACATCAATTTAGTAACTCCATAGTAAGGATCAATAGGGTTAGCACTTACTTCAAATATTCTCTTTTCTCCAATATTTTCCTTAAGCCATTGACTCTCTTTGATTGCACGTCTATCCATCCAAATATGTGCATTTTGCAAGGGGTTAAGGTCCTTATCCACCAAAATACAAGCTGGAGAAAGAGCACTCAGACCCACACCTAAGATCTTTTGTGGATTGACCCTCGATTTATCAATAGAAGCCCTTATAGTTTCTGCTACAGCTCTCCAATATTGATCGGGTTCATGCTCAGCCCAACCTGCTCGAGGGATAATCAACGCATACTCTACATAATGGGAACCCAAGACTTTCCCTTTTGTATCCATAACCACTGCTTTTGTCCCCCCTGTTCCAATATCACAGCCAATTAAGTAACCCCTCATTGTTCTTCATCTCCTTTTTTTCCCATCATGCCTTTCACGAAATTCGGAAATTAGCTCTATTGCTATATTTCCGGGTATTCTATTTTTTCCTTTTGTCCCCCTCTATGAAAATCCTTGCCAGATAGGGGTTCCAAAAGTCAATTTTTCAATTTTCTTTAAAAACTATCCCTTTTTCAGAAGGATGGAGGGCAAGAATTTTTCTTGTCATATTTTGTGAAGATCTTTTATACAGAAGGCGACAAAATTTTAGTTTTGCTATTGGCTATTTCTAGCTGGGGAGCTCCCTACTTACTTCTTCGTTTCTCTCCTCGGTAGATCGCAATATAAACTCAGTGCCTCTTTTTTGCGCCCCGTGTTGGCGAAAAGTTGATATCCGTTAACTCCTTAAGAAATTGCCTAAAACGCAAGGGGCAATTTGGAATCGTTAGCGGATGGCGCCAAAGGTTAGTCCCCTAACTAGATGCTTCTGAATAAGCAGAGCAAAGGCGAGAATAGGCAGGACCGAAATGGTCCCCACAAAACACAAAGGTCCCCACATCACTCCTTCCTCTCCTCCAATAAATTCGGTTGCTCCTACTGGAAGAGTTTTGGCCACGGGGGAGTTAGTTAATAAAACGGCAAAGAGAAATTCATTCCAGGAAAAAATAATACAAAGGATCGCCACAGCCACAATTCCAGGCATAGATAGGGGTAGGGTAATTCTAAAGAAGGAACCCAGGGTAGAGCAACCGTCAACCAAGGCTGATTCTTCGGTTTCTCTGGGTATTTCTTTAAAATAGGCACTCAGTACCAGCACCACCAGAGAGAGATTGAAAGCAGTGTAAACAACAATTAAAGCATACCAGGTGTCCAGAAAACCTAGACGGTGCATAGTCTGGAAGATAGGAATACTTATAGTGATGGGAGGAAACATCCGGGTAGAGAGAATGTAAAAAGCCAGATCTTTTCGGCCAGGGAACCTGAAGCGAGCCAGGCTGTAAGCAGCCGGCATTCCAATCAATAAAGACAGAATAGTACTGATAGCTGAAATACCTGCCGTGTTCCGATACCACTCTTTGGTAGAGCGAGTAAACCAGGCCAGTTTCCAGAAATCCAAAGTAACTTTGTGGGGAATATAGATGGGGGGGTCATGATAAATATCCAAACGCATCTTGATAGAAGTAAGAAAGGTCCACCAGAGAGGAAAAATCACTACGATAACTGCCACAATCAAAACCGCATATATCAGCACCTGGGTTCCCTGTCTTTTCGGATTCATTTTCTCCTCACACCGGGTGATTTATTCCTCTATTATAAAGCCTTTACGCAGAAGGTAATTAGCCAGGACAAAGACAACCACAAAAACAATTACTGACATAGCCGAAGTGTATCCCATTTTAAAGGATTTAAAACCAATTCTATATAAATAAAAGCTTATGGTTTCCGTGCTGCTTCCCGGTCCTCCGCCAGTGACGGCATAAATGGCATCAAAGAACTTAATTACGTCCATACCCCGCAAAAGAAGAGCAATAACGATGATTGGTTTAAGTAAGGGTAGAGTAATATGAACAAATCTCTGTAGAGCATTAGCTCCATCTACCTCAGCGGCCTCCAGAGGCTCTGGAGGCAGTCCCTGAAGACCGGCCAGTAGAATTATAAAGACAAAAGGAGTCCAGGCCCATACATCCATAACTATTAGCATTAATCTGGCCAGGGTGGGTTGGCCAATCCAGTTGGGGTCACCGGTTACCAGTCTCAGATGTCTCATGGCATCGCTGACCACACTTCCTCCGGGAAAGAACATCAGTCTCCATATCAGAGCCGTTACCACCGGAATAAGCATCATAGGAATTATAAATATAGCTCGAAACAAACTCCTGAGTTTGATTTTTCGGCTTAAAAGAAGAGCTAGGGTAAATCCAATAAAGAATTCCAGAGCTAGGGCTGAGCCCCCAATAATACCGGTGTTTTTGATGCCATTCCAGAAAAAAGGGTCCTGCAGAAGCTCGGCATAATTTTCCAGACCGGCAAAATATCTTATTCGACCAAAAGGAACGGAAAAGAAACTCAAACGAACCGAATATATAAAAGGATAGAGAGTAACTCCAAGAAGTATTATCAAGGTGGGAGCAAGTAAGAAGTAAGGATAAAACCTTTTTAGTTTCATAAAGGAACCCTTAGTTTTAAGACAAGCAGGAGAGAAGGTATCCTTCTCAACACCTTCTCTCCTGACATCGAACACTCTCTTATATAGATACAGGGAAATTAGGGAAATTTATTAATTATTCTACTACCAATCTGCTACTACAAATGGCGGAGCAGGTTTTACTCCTGGCTTGTAATAGCCGGCTTTCTCCATCAATCGATCCCAGTATTTCTCTGCTCCCACCAGGGCATTATCTAGGCTCATAGCCCCGGTAAGATACTCATTTATAGCTATACCTAGAGAAATCTGAAGGTCGTTGACTTCAGGAATTCTGGGAATAGCTGTGGCTACGGGAAGTGAGGCCAGCCAGGCTTTTACTGTGGGATTGGCCCGCTGAAAAGCTGGACTGGTCAGAGATGAAATGTGAGAAGGCTCGACACCCGTTCCCGCTGCGGAGTAGATACATTGAGTTTCGGCACTGTTCAGGAAAGACAACCAGAGGAAAGCTGCCTCAGGATTCTTGGCATCAGCGGTGACTCCCAAAGCAGAGCCAGCAGCTAGAGCTGGAGCTACCTTGGCCTTAGGTCCTGAACCCTTAGGAAGCACAGCGTGCCTGATATCTTCGGCCCAGATTCTGGACATTTCACTAAGATGGGCTTGTTTACCCACACACTGCCACTGCATCACCTGAGCCATTTTTCCAGCCAGCCAGGCCTCTCGGCACATAGCATAGTTCCATCCTGTGACACCCGGAGGAGAGTATTCAGTCAGCTCTTTAAACATCTTTAGGGCAGCTTTACCCTCGGGATTGTTAAAACCAGGTCTCCAGTCAGAAGTAAAGAGAGTTGCCCCGTAAGCCCCTAAAATATCCTGACCATAGTAGAAACTCCACATTCCCCGACCGGCCGGCATACCGAAGCCGTAAATGTCTATTTTCCCATCACCGTCGGTATCCATAGTTAGTTTCTTAGCATTTGCCAAAACCTCGTCGTAGGTTTTGGGAGGTCCGGCCAGGCCAGCTTTATCATAGAGTGTTTTTCTCCAGTGCAGCAAATGGCAATCGGCATCATAGGGAAAAGCATAAGGTTTTCCTTTGTAGAGGGAGTAGCTTTTCCAGTAGACCGGATGGAAATCAGAAATATCCACTTTCCATTTTTTCAGAAAATCGCTAAGCTCATAGAGAAATCCCGGTTCAGCGTAAGCCCCCAGCCATTCAGCATAGAACTCTACTGCATCGTATCTCCTGGTTCCCGAAAGAAACTCCATCATCAGCTTCTCAAAGAAAACATCGGCCGGAATACCTGTTATCTCCACCTTTATCCCGGAGAGCTCCTCAAATATATCCTTGAACATAAGAGGAGCAGCAATATCCACTCCCTCAGAGGCGTGATGAATGACGGTTCCAGCAAATTTGTCCCTGATAGCAGCCCAGTCCTGCTGTCTTACCCAGTCCTTATTATCGGGCACGAAATACTCAGGAATGTTATACTCCTTAATGTACTTAGCCGCGATAAAGTCGGCTGGCTTAGGGAATATGGCAAAAGCAGCGGAAGCTACTGTTAGAATAAAACTTATCGCTAAGGCCATCACTACCGCTCTGTCTCCCCATTTGGATAACTTTCTCTTCATTTTTACCTCCCTGCTTACAGTTTTTCTCTATCTCCCTACTTCCCGGTATCTCTCATTACTTTCTCAACTTTCGCGTATAAATTGTATTTTTGTTCTACTATTGTGACATTATTCATTTTGACTTGGTTCATTTTTCCCTGAAAGCTTCTAAAAAGAAATCTAATTATTTATTTAACGCTTTTCTTTCTTCAGAAGTTTTCTCTTATCCCATCTAACGGCCTACCTGCTTTTCACCTCCTTCTGGCCCTATTTTTAGCTTCTCTAATTTTCTCATGAATACTTATTTTGGGTCTTGCAAAATGATTCAAATTTCCGTGAAAGTTTTCAGTAGGAAAACGTAATTATTTAACGCTTTCTTTGAGAGCTTTCCTTTACCCCAAGCTGGATTTGGCCTACCTAATGCCTCACCCTCTTTCGGCTCTAATTTCTAGCTTTTACCCTCTTATTAAGAAAGCTTTCTATATTGTTGGGGTTCTGGTAGAACAGGTTACCAAGGAGCTATGATAAAAGCGCAGAAGAATTTCTTTCAGTAAACCCCAGCATCAGGGTAACTCCCTCATCTTTATTCTCAGCGTAAAAGAGCTTAGGTTTTCGTTTTACCTGAGAAGATATTTTGCCTATATCATCTTCTCTAAATAGACAGTATTAGATTTATCTACTTGCTTCTAGTTCTTTGTTTATTTATAACGATCCCGAATAAGATTCTCTGCAGTCTTCTCGTCGGTAACCAGCAACTTAATAAGACAATTTCTCAACACTGCTTTGATAGCCTTAACTTTTTTAGATCCCCCTGCAATGCCTATAGGACACTTAGCTTTCTTCAGATCTGATAAACTCAACCCGATTACTCTATCGCTGTAACTCTGATCTACTATTTCTCCCTTTTTATCCACAAAATGCCCAATTATCTCTCCCTCTGCCCCTAAGTCCTGCAAATGCTTTATATCCTGGTCCTTTAAAAACCCTGCCTTAACCAATGATACCTGCGGACTTACAGCGCCAATCCCAACTAATGCAAAATCAGTACTCCTTGCCATTTTTAGAGTATCTGAAATATTCCTTTGTGAGACGACTACATTTTTACTTTTTCCAGAATCGACAAAAGTGGGTGCAGAGATGTAATAGCATTGAGCTCCTAGTTTTGTAGATAATGTGTGAACTATTTCGCAAGTATTCTCATTATCTTGCTGAGAAATTCCTCCACTTATGGAAATGATTTTTAAATGAGGTAATGTTTTTTCTTTAACAAAACTCACTGTATAAAAAAGAGTTGTTCCCCAACCCACTGCTAAACTTTGACCATCCTTAATGACTCTATCTAACAATCCTGCAGCACCTTTACCTAGAAAGAGCTTCAAATCTTTTGGATTGTGAGGCTTGGGTACTACAATAACGTCCCTTAAGTTGAATATTTCTTTTAATCTTTTCCCCATCTCCAAGCATCTTGCAATAGGGTGAGAAATCTCTATATGTACTTTATTTTCTTCGCGAGCTCGAGAAACCAATCTCAGCACTTTTAAACGAGATAGCCCTAATGAACTTCCAACTTCCTCCTGCGTTAATCCTTCAATGAAGTACAGCCACGCTGCTCTCATCATCAAATCCTCATTTTGATAATTCACAACATCCTCTTTGAACTATTGTTAAATAATTTTACTAATATTCATTATATATCACTACATCTAAATGTCAAGTGAACGAAAAAAATCAAGGCAAGCCCGGACTTCAAGGGACTTTCAGGAGAAATCAAAGAGAATTATCCTTTTGTCATGAACGCCGTTCCAGAAACTCGTAATTATTTTACCCTATAATAGAACTTGTTTTGGGTTGAAAATTGCTTTTTGGGGAAGAAATCCCATAAGAGAATGGCATTAAAAAGAATTACTTTTCTCATTTTCTCTGGGATATGAACAGAGCCTCTGCACTAAGGACAGATGAACTGCTGAACTGTTATCTCTATTTCTTTGTCTTTTTTTAACTGCTCAGGGAATCTTTCTGGCTTTATCTTAATAGGTATCGTTTCTATAAATCTTCTCAAACCCACAGTAGGGACACCTTGAAGGACGAAGAAGGCTATAAGAATCTTTTCCTTGATAGATATAGACCCAGAATTTCTCATTCTTTTGTGTTCGATATGCCATGATAATGCGCAAGGAAGAGTTTGTCAAGGAAGAAGTGTAATGTAATTATGAGAAAAAATTGTGGAAAGCGTTAAGCTCTTCTCTCTATAGAACTAGAACTCTCACTGCTATAACTATGTCGTTTTCCAAGAAAGAACTAATTTTCAGAGCTAAGATGTCTCTACCGGACAAGCTCCTTTATTCCGGCAATAACATCTCTTTCATCAGGTAAAAATGCCTTTTCCAAAACCGAAGATGAGGGTGGAGGTGTATTGGGAGCCGTTATCCGGAGTATTGGGGCATCCAGATAGTCAAAGGCTTTTTCCTGGATTTCCATACCTATCTCTGCGCCAAAACCCATAAACTGAATAGCCTGGTGGACTATGGCACTCCTACCTGTTTTCTGAACAGATTTCACTATAGCATCTATATCAAGAGGATATAACGAGCGAATATCAATCACTTCCACTTCGATATCTTCCTCTGATAATTTTTCAGCAGCTTTTAAGGCTATAGGTACCATAGATAACCAGCAAGCTAGAGTCACGCTCTCCTTAGAAGGATCAGCCTCTCTTTTAATCTTGGCCTTTCCCAGAGGAACAAGGTATGGCTCCTTGGGAACCTTACTTTTGGCTAAAGGTTCTCGGTAAAGATTCTGATGTTCAATAAATACTACTAGATTATCGTCTCTTATAGCGGACGTGAGCATTCCCTTTGCATCATAGGCATCTGAAGGAGCAGCAATTTTTAGTCCCGGCAGGTGGGTAAGTATAGCTTCCAGGCTCTGTGAGTGCTGACCAGCATAGCCTTTGCCTCCACCAATGGTTGTGCGTATAGTGAGAGGCAAGATGGCCTGACCACCCGACATATATTTCCATTTGGCTGCTTGATTTCCAAGCTGATCCAAAGCTTGCAAGATAAAGTCAATATACATTATCTCTACTATGGGTCTTAAGCCCCTCAGGGCTGCCCCAGCTCCGCTTCCTATAATGGCTGCCTCTGAGATGGCCGTATTAAAAATGCGCTCCCTTCCAAAAATATCAAGGAGTCCCTTGGTAGCCCCATATGCACCTCCGTAGTCAGCAATATCCTCTCCCCAGAGAAGGACTCTTCTGTCTCGCCTCATCTCCTGGAATAAGGCCTCCGTTACCGCTTCCCCATAGGTAATGGGCACATCGGGATCTCTTTTTAAAAAATCTGGTAGCTTTAAGATGGGGGCATTCTTATACTTTTGAGGAACTTCACTTGAGTTCGTATGACTAAAGAGACCAAAATACATTTTCTTTGGATCAGGGCTCTTTGCCTCAGCGGCCTTAACGGCCATAAGCTCATTTCGAGCCCTGCTTTTCTTTTTAAGTTGTTCAAGTTCCTCTGGGGTTATAATTTTTTCTTTTATCAATTCTTTAGAAAAGGTCTTGAGAGGATCTATTTTGGTCCATGCCCCAAGCTCCTTTAGGGCACGGTAGGTTTCATCCTCGGGCCCGTCTAACCTGTCCTTCACATTATGCCCCTTGAATCTATAGCACCAAAATTCCAAAAAAACGGGACCGCCACCTTCTCTGGCCAGCTCGGCTGCTCTTTTAGTTGCATCTCTAACTGCAAGCACATCCATTCCATTAACAATTTCAGCATGCATGGCTTCTTTATTATACCCAAAGCACCTCTCTGCCAAAAATTCTATTCCCGTAACCTCACCTCTTTGCTGTCCGGTCATACCGTATTGATTGTTGACGGCAGCAAATACAACAGGAATTCCAAACTTTTTAGTCATTAATCCATTGGTGAACTGAGCCATAGTAGCCATATTTATTGTCTCATGAGCAATACCATTGTTAAAGGCACCATCACCGGCAAAACATAAGGTTAGCCTCCTGTCTTCAAAGTATCTTGAGGCCATTCCAGAGCCAACAGCCATACCCATGCTTCCTCCCACAATAGCATTTGCCCCAAGGTGACCCCTACTAAAATCGGCTATATGCATTGATCCTCCTCTTCCCCTGCAGTAACCGGCTTCTTTGCCAAATAACTCCGCTATAGCTCTAAAAAGGTGCAGTCGCAAGGCCTCTTCAATGAACTCCTCGTGAGTTCTATCCTTGACTTCAAACCCTAAAAAGTCTGCCATGCGCTCGTCTTCTGTAATCAGGTTAATCAAAGCTGCATCGCTCATACCCCTGATAGCAAAGTATCCTTTGGCTAAAGCATCTCCGTGCCCACGATGATGACTGGTGATATAATCATCGGGTAGGATAGCTGATATAGCACCAGTAGAAACTGCTTCCTGACCGATTGAGACATGGGTTGCCCCAATATACAGATATTTCAGAGGGCCATATCTACCTTTCCTTTCCCTTAACTCACAAATCATTTCCTCGAGGTTCCTGATGAAGAGCATACATTTAAGTAAATCTATACATTTCTCTTTGGTGAGGTCATCTTTCCTTAAGTCTTCGGCTAATGACTTTCTATATTGAAATTTAGGGATCTTATCTTTTATTTGAATAAACCCGGGGGTAAACTCGGGTAACAAAGTGATCTCTCTTACCATTTTAATTTTCTCCTTCTTTAATCTATTCAGCCGCAGATTTACGCTGATATTTTTCTTTTATTATCATATACAAATCTCTTGAATTCTGGTTTTCTGCCAAAATTCAATAATAAGCCAACTTCAATAGTTGTTACTTTCAAGTAATTAAAAAGATTATCCTCCCATTTTGACGAGGACCTTTAAAGAGCGCTTAGCCTCTGCTGTTAACTTTACCGCTTGGCCAATTTGTTCCAGACCAAAATGATGGGTAATTAACTCATCCGTATCAATCCTCTTCTGGTAGATATATTCAAGGATGGTGCGGGTTTCCAGGGGAGAGGAAGAATAACTAGCAACAAAAGTAATCTCGGAAAAAAAGAACTGATAAGGAACAATAGAAAGGGTAGCTTCAGGTGAAGTTGGACCGAATTGATAAAGAGTAGCGCCTTTTCCTGCCAATCTGATTCCCTCTTTAACAGCCTCAATGCTCCCCGGGGTAACTACAACTATGTCGGGGGCTCGTGCTTCATTTACCTCTTTAATTTTTTCCAGAACGTTCTCCTTGCCAGGATTGATGACCACATCTGCCCCTAATTTCTTGGCTTTTTCTAGCTTAAAGTCGAGAAAATCACTGACGATGACTAAACCCGCTCCTAAAATTTTGACTAGTTGAAGATGAACCAATCCTGCGAAACCAGCTCCCATAATGAGGACAGTGTCGCCCAGTTGTAAATTTGCCCGTTTGATGCCTCTCAAACAGCAAGCCATTGGTTCAATTAAACTTCCCTCTTCAAAAGAAACCTCCTGAGGAAGCTTCAGAACGTCGGTTCTTACGTTAGGGGCGGGGACACGAACGTATTCGGCAAATCCCCCCGGGTGAAGCCGGGTCTCTTTGAAAGTCCGGCACATAGTGTAGCTTTCGCGACGGCAGTAATGACAGACAAAACAGGGAACATGATGATGAACAAAAACCCGATCTCCTACCGATAAGCTTTCTACTCCCTTTCCCACCTGGCAGATAACACCAGCCGGTTCATGACCGAAAAATAAAGGAGCTCTTGGCTTCATATACCATTCCATTACATCACTACCGCACACCCCACAAGTCTTAACTTCAACAAGCACTTCCCCAGAGCCAATTTCGGGAACAGGAACTTCCTCCACTCTTACATCGTCATTGCTATAGTATCTGGCAGCCTTCATTAAGACCTCCCTGTAGTTTGCTAGTATTGTCAAAAATATTTTTGACTTCTTACGATTGGTAGCCGCAGGATTTATCCTGCGCTTATACACAATAGCTTTGCTTTTCTTTACGCAACCTAAAGGTTGCGGCTACTTTTGACCTTTGCTTTACTCAACACATCCTTGTTGGGAATTACGCAGATAAAACCAAAAGGCTCATCCCCTATATTCTTGAACTGATGGATCTCGTTGGGAGGAACGTAAATAACATCGCCAAAGGAAATCTCTGTCTCTTTTTCACCAAGCAACACCTTACCTTTTCCTTTCAAAATTATTACTCCATGATCATGGGCATGGTGCCCTAAATCGGTCCAACCACCTGGTTCTATTTCAAAATATCTCATAGCAAAATAAGGAGCTTTTTCATTTTCACTTATTAGCCATCGCACGATGGCTCCTTTGATATCTGGGGAATCGTATCCCTGAGGAACCACTCCATCCCAATCAAAATTGTCGAGATCACCCTGAAACTTGTGAATTATTCCCATCCTAGGCCCTCCTTCCTTAAGTTAATTAGGACGCAGATTTTCGCAGATCTGTGTCCAAAAAGAAATTTCTATAACTTCTGGCTCAAAACTAAGGTTTAGTGAAAATCCAATTTCTGAAAATTTTAGTGATTCTTTAGTCAGTTTTTTATACTTAAATCTTCAATAAACTGCGTTCATCTGCGTCCAAAAAGGAAATTCCCATACTATCGAGTTATTAAATAGAATTGGTACTTTCTTTTCTTAGGATGTCGGCGGTTGTTTTATAGACCGGAGCCAGCCGCTGATAAAGCTGCCGGTAGACTCTATACCAATCATTGTACTCCTTATGCCTTACCTCATTCGGCTCATCTTCACTTATTACCTTTACCATCTCTTTTACTGCCTGAGTCACAGAATCGTATAGCCCTACCCCAACCCCAGCCAAGATCACAGCTCCCCAGGCTGCGCCTTCTCCGGGAACAACCTTAAGTATCCTTCTACCCATTACATCAGCTTGTATCTGTCTCCAGAGTTTACTCTTGTTACCTCCCCCTAAAGCACGCACCTCTCTGGCCTTCACTCCAAGATTTTGAATAACTTCAGCATTCTCTCTAATAGCATAGGCCACTCCTTCCATAATGGACCTGATAAAATGGGCTTTGGTGTGGTGCATGGAAAAACCATAAAATACCCCTCTGGCGTGTGAGTCCCAGTGAGGACTTCTTTCCCCCATTAA
The DNA here is from genome assembly GCA_964543295.1 of uncultured Clostridia bacterium. GTDB lineage: Bacteria > Aerophobota > Aerophobia > Aerophobales > AE-B3A > AE-B3B. Next base: position 19,775 of record CAZIXA010000011.1, read on the forward strand.
ATAAGGCAAAAATACTAGTCCTTCACAACCGGCAGGGACCGCAGTCGCCTTCCTACCCAGAATCTCGTATACATCCTCTTTTTGGGATTCGGCCAAATCCTTCTCTTCGCGGCCAAAATTATCTCTGAACCATTTTAAAGCGTACCCGGTGGATTGCATCACTGCAATAGTTATCCACTTGTCCTCCACCGCGTGATACCAACAAAGAGCCCTAAACCGTGCATCTGGACGAGGTGAGTGAGTACAAATATAGACAACCCCGGCTGTACCAATTACAGTCACCATCTGTCCTTCCTCTATAATCCCTGCTCCCACAGCTTCAGTGGCACAGTCCCCACCTCCTGAAATTACAGGAGTTCCCGAGATAAGTCCTGTCTCAGTAGCTGTGGTTCGAGTAATTTTGCCTACTATATCAGTAGAACTGGTTAACTCTGGTAAAATATCCTTTGGCAAACCAACCTCATGAAGGAGTTCCTCCGACCATCTTCTGTGGGCCACGTCAAAAAGAAGAGTTCCGCTAGCCTCTGAGGGGTCGGTAGTCATCTCACCGGTTAGTCTAAATTTTATAGAGTCTTTCGCCACCAACACTTTACAACTCCTAGCAAACGTTTCCGGCTCGTTTTCTCTCACCCAGAGCATCTGAGGAAGAGTGTAGGTGGTAGTGGGGAAATTGGCTGTTTGATCAAAAATAAATTCTGCACCTATCTTTCTTTTCAAACTTTCTACCTGCGGACCGCTTCTCTGATCCATCCAGCTTATGGCTGGCCTTAAGGGTCTGCCAGCTTTATCCAGCAAGACATGGGTGTGCATCTGTCCACATAATCCAATGGCTTCTATATCAGGTGGGTGGGCTTTAGAAGAAGATAATACACTCTTTATCGATTTCTTAGTTGCATCCCACCAAATCTCGGGATCTTGTTCAACCCATCCTGCTCTGGGAGTACTCAGGCCGTACTCCTCATAGGATTTGTACACATTTTTTTTATTGGTATCATACAAAATTACCTTACAGCCTGTCGTCCCCAGATCTATCCCCATTAAAAAAGACAATTAGCTACCTCTTCTCTAGGAGCAGAATTTCCTTAGAAATTCTGCTATTTAAAGATACCTCTAAGTACCTCGGCTGTCTTAGCAGCATCCCTTTCCTGAACTATGGTGGCTAATCTGTCCACACCCAGCTTGTCAACCAGTCCCATTAAAGTGCGCATGTTCTCTATAGATTGCTGGCAAGCACTTACCACATCCTCCCGATAGGGATAAACATCGAGAGAAAACCAGCCTTCGTACTTGATTTTCTTTAGCCAGAAGAACAGTTCCAGATAGTCCCAAAAGTTCACCGAACCCACAATCATGTCATGATCCCATTCCCGGTAATTATCATTGAGGTGAAGGTGAAAAAGCTTTCCCCACCTATCCAGCAAAATCAAAGATTCTGATGGATTTTCACCACAGAAAAGAGCATGGCCGATATCAAGCGTTACTCCCACATTTTTTAGATTTACAGCATTAGCCAGCAGCACTGCTTTGCCCACTGTACTAATGAATATATGAGTTCGGGGTTCTTTTATTTTATACTCTACGGCTACTTTAACCTCTGGTTGATACTCTGCACAAGTTTTTATCCCTTCGATCAACCAATCCCAACTAACCTTATAGTCTGTTTGAAATAGATAGTCATAGCCATCTTGCCCCAGCCATAGGTTGACTTGAGGACACTCTAGCTGTCTCGATACATCCATTGCTCTTTTGGTAAGCTGAATAGCATCTTCCCTTATCTTTCTGTCCGAGGAGGTGAAAGAGCCATGCATCCATTTGGGGTCGCAGAAATGATCCGCGATCACTGAGGCAACTTTTAAGTTATGCCTCTTAAGAAGACCCTTAAATTTATCGATTTCCTTGTCTCTAAAATCAACTGGATACATTACCTCCAGGCCCTGAATCTGTTTTATCTTGGAGGCCTCTTCCATCTTCTCCTCCAGGGTTCTAGATCCATGGTAGGTCGTGAATCGGTCTGAAAGTTTCCCAAACAACCATAAGCCAACAGCAACTTTTTCTTTATCCATCATCTTCCTCCTTTTTTAACAAGAAATATCTCGGGACCCTTCCCCTCGATACCCGTTTAAATCTTCTCAATACTAATAAACCAATCTTCCTTTGTCTCAGCCAGTAAGTCTCTCATCATCACCAATCAATCGTCTCACGGTACCAGCGCCACAGCTCGTACCCATCCCGCACTAGCTCCCTCGATCTTTATTGGAAAAACGGCGACCTTGAATCCATAAGGTTTCGGAATTTTGTCTAGATTCGCCAACTGCTCAATTTGACAATATTCCTTTTCTCTCCCTGCAAAGTGGGCCTGGAACAGATCTTTCAGATCTTCTTCCGGGGCAAGTTTTCTATCAAGACCGTATCCATCCATACCGATTATCTTTACACCCTGTTCAATAATCCACTTAATAGCTTCTCTGCTTACTCCAGGATGTACACTCCCGTAATCTGGCTTGTTGAAATGTTTATCAGCATCGGTCCTGATAAGAACGATATCTTTTGCTTTAATCTCATAGTCTATTTCAGAAAGAGCATTCTTAAGATCAGAGACGGTAATTAGCTGGCCGGCTTTCTTTCGGGTAAGATCAAGGACAACTCCATCTGCATAACACCAATCCAGCGGTATCTCATCGATTGTTTTGGCAGATCTGCCGTCAGTAGTAGGGCCGAAATGCCAGGGAGCCACCAGATGTGTACCAGTGTGGGTAGTTAGCTTTACCTCTTCCCAGGCAAAACCTATTTTTCCGGGAAACTCATCAACTCCCCTGCCCATGAGTTTACCCACATACTTAGCACCTGAGCGATGTTTCAAATAAAAGATCCTTGGAGGCCAGGGATCAAAAGAATAATTCTCTAGAGGAACACTAAGATCTATTATCTTCATCATGGTTCAACCTTACCTTACTCATCCAAGGAGATTTTCCTCCATCTATTTAGCGTATTTTACTCCTCTGGAAAGAGATAAGGCTGCTACTGCCAGTATTATGCCTTTGAAAACATACTGGTAAAATCCTGAAACACGAAGTAGATTTAACAAATTCCCCAATATGGTTATAACTAGAGCCCCCATAAAGGCCCCTCCCACAGATCCTACACCCCCGGTAAAGCTTATACCGCCAAGAACAGCCGAACCTATAGCATCAAGTTCATACCCTTGTCCCACATTAGGATATGCTGAATCCATTCGTGCGGTCAGCATTATCCCTCCTACTGCGGCACAGAATCCGGAGAAGGCAAAGGCAAATAGTTTGACTCTATCCACATTTACTCCTAGATACCTGGTAGCTTCTTCATGTCCACCAATAGCATGAATGTGTTGACCGGTTCGGGTCCAGGACAGTATCAGTTGACCGATTACGAACATGCCAATCATAATGAGCGTAAGCACAGAGATGGGACCCAAATATCGGGCAATCATTCTGAATTCAGGAGGAAACATGGATATGGGAACTCCCTTTGTATATATTAGGGCTAGACCCCGCGCTATAGCCATCATAGCCAGAGTAGCGATGAAAGAAGGGATTTTAACCCTGGTCACCAGAAGACCACTGGTTAGACCGCAAAGAGTTCCCACACCCAGTCCGACGAGTACAGCCAGGTAAACAGGCAAATTCATCCATTTCATGCATCCAGCTATTAAAACGCTCACCAAGGCTAACACAGATCCCAGGGAAAGATCAATTCCTCCCGTTAAGATAACGTAGGCTTCGCCCATGGCTAATATGGCAATAATGGAAACCTGAGTGAAAATATTTTTGATATTGGTCCCGGTAAAGAAGTAAGGAGAAATCAAAGAGGAGATCAAGATAATCCCCAGCAATGCCACTAATGAAGGAGCTTCTCGAAATTGACTAAATTTTCTCAAACCACCAGTTACACGGGTACAGCAGTTTTTGAAGCCTCTGACTATTTCTAGTTTGTCTTGTTTCAATCCATCCCTACCATCAAATCTATAATTTCTTCGGGGGTAGTATCTTTAGTAATTCTCTCTCCCACCCATCTTCCAGTCCTTAAGATAATAATTCGATCGGTCACGGCAAAAATATTGGGGAGCCGATGACTGATAAGTATTATAGAAATACCCCTTTCTTCAAGTTCTCTTACCAGCTCCAGTACCTTCTTTATCCCCTTGACTGACAAAGCAGCCGTAGGCTCATCCATAATAACTACTCTAGGAGTGAAGAAAATAGCTCTTCCTACAGCTACTGCCTGCTGCTGTCCCCCGGAAAGACCTCCACTGCTTAGTTTGGTCGAACGAATATCCACATCGAGTCGCCCTATTGCCTGACGAGATTGTTCTATCATTTTTCTCTTGTCCAGTATTTTAATTCCCAGAAAGCTTTTGACCGGTTCTCTTCCCAGGAAAATGTTGCCGGCAATACTGAGATTGGGTACAATGGCAAGATCCTGATAGATCATCTCGATTCCCAGCCTTCTCGAATCTGCTGGAGAGGCAAATTCTACCCTTTTACCTTCCATAAAGATTTTTCCCTCGTCAGGAATGTATACACCACTCAGGATCTTCACCAGAGTCGACTTTCCGGCAGCATTGTCACCCACCAGGCCCAGAACTTCCCCATGATTTAGTTCTAGATCCACTCCTTGCAGTGCTTTGATGGCACCAAAGCTTTTGGATATACCTCTCATTTCTACCAAAGGAATTTCTGCCACCCTGACCTCCTTACCCTCCTATCAACTTATAAACGCTATGTTTAACAGTGTAAGGGGAAGGTAAGAAATTACCTTCCCCCATTGTTGACTAACTGAACTCCGGGCTCTACTTGGATGGAAGCGCTGATGGAGTCCTGGTTAAACTATCCACTAACTGTTTGAAAGGTAAAATCATGACCGTAGGTGTTTTTATAAAGATTCCCCCAGTTGGTTCATACACAGGAGTACCTGGCGGTGGGGTCCATCCTTCTCTTACGTATCTTGCCATAGCCTCCACTCCCCAGTAGCCCATAACATACGGTGATTGGGCAACGGTGACGTACATTTCACCCCTCTCAACCGCAGCCACAGCAGGATCAATGGCATCAAATCCCACTATGATTACTCCGTCGGGAAATCCAATCTTTACACCCGCTCCTTTCAATGCTTCCAGTGCTCCCAATGCCATATCATCATTTCCCGTAATGACTGCATCTATATCGCTGGTAGTGGCCAGGATATCTTCCATAACCTTCATTCCAGTGGGCTTATTAAACTGTGCTGTCAAATCAGCAACTATTTCTACAGTATTATTTTTTACTAGCGGATCCAGTACATTATGGACACCCTCTGACCTCTCCATGGCAGAAGAAGCTCCGGGAGTTCCCCAAAGATGTACAACTCTCCAGGGTTTTGACTTTCCTGAGGCCTCAAGGGCTTTCAACAGGGTCTTCGCTCCTTCTTCGGCTGCTTTTACATTGCTGGTGCCGATATAGCATACCCGATCTCCTCCCACAACGTCCCTATCCAGACTGAACACCGGTATTCCTGCTGCATTTGCCTTTTTGACAGCCGGTACCAATGCCTCTGCAGAAACCGGGTTAAGCAATATGGCATCGTATTTGGCAGCGATAGCATCTTCAACCTGGGAGGTCTGTAATCCTGGTTTATTTTCCCCATTGTAAGGCGTAACCTCCACATTGAATTCCTTGCCCGCTTGCTTGGCTCCATCTATCATGGCTCCAAAGAAGGGGAAGGCCATATCGCAGATGAGAAGCGCTGCTTTGAGCGGCTTTTCTGCCCGGGCTACCGGAGCTGACATACCGAAAGCAAGCATCAAACCAACAATCACCACTAAACTGACTAGAGTTCTAGCCTTCATACTCTTCCTCCTTTATATGTCTTAATCTCAAGATCTTCCCCAAGGAAGATCTCTTCCATTTATGTCCAAAGAGGGCCTATCTCAGTTGTAGATCACCACCTCCTTCCTTTAAGATTTTGACCCCCTTTTCTTCTAAGGGACTATGGCTATCTTAATTCCAGCCTGATGAAGATGCATCTCGAGGGCCTTTACTGTCTCACTAAGGGGGACCTCGTCGGTCACCAGTAAATCCTCCGGCATCATGCGACGAGTAATCAAATCATAGGCTATCTTTACATGACGTGGTGTAGTATGAAAAACACCTTTTAAAGTGAGCTGGGAGTAATGCAGAAGTTCTGTACCTACCGTGATAGTGGTACCGGCTTTGCAGCCCCCAAAAAGAAGAACCTTCCCTGCTTTTCTTGCCATGAGTATGGTCATCTCCCAGACTTTAGGGAATCCAGTTGCCTCTATGGCTACATCCACTCCCCTTTTGTCTTCTGTGAGCTCTTGTACTGAGGCTACTTGATCTTTTGCGGGGGAGACATTTATCGTCTCGTCAGCTCCTATCTTTCGGGCGACAGCAAGCCTTTGCTCCGATAGATCACAGCTAATCACTCTTGCCCCTTTGAGTTTGGCCAATCTTACAAACATAAGACCAATGGGCCCGGCACCATTTATAACCACCGAATCACCTAATTGAATGCCAATCTCATCAGTGCCATAAACTACACAAGACAAAGGTTCTAAAAGCGCGGCTGCCTTATAGGAAATTTCATCGGGGATCTCAAATAGGTTCTGCTCAACAATAGCTGAGGGAACCTTAATATATTCGGCATAGGCACCTAACAATAAATTATCCATCAGATACTCACACATGCTGTGATAACCTTTCTTGCAATAATAACATCTCCCGCAGGGTGCAGTATTATGCCCCACTACCCTCATCCCTTCCTTGAATCCAGAGACATTTTCTCCCATTTCAACCACATCCCCGGCCCACTCGTGGCCGAAAAGGCAGGGAGGCTTAAATAAAGAATAGCCCCTGCGATAACTTTTAACATCTGTTCCACAGGTCAAGGCTGTCTTGACCTTCACCAGAATTTCCTTATCCCCTACACGAGGTATTTCAACTTCCTCAATCCGAACATCTCCCGCAGCATAAAACATAGCCGCTTTCATTTTTTCCATTCTCTAAAAACTCCTTCCTAAGCCGCACCTATCACTTTCAACCTCATATCCCAAGCATCCCAGACCCTCTGGTAAAGGTTCTGGTAAAGCTGGTAAATGAGTTGATATTTTTGGTGATTTTCTGGATGAGGATAGTATTCCTTTTCAAACTTCACTACTCTTTTTACTGCATCCTCCATATGAGGATAAATTCCTACTGCAACTCCGCCACCGATGGCAGCACCAAGTGCTCCTAGTTCAGTGGTTCGAAGAGTCTTAATAGTCTTTCCAGTGACATCGGCAAAAATCTGACACCAGAGGCCACTTTTTGCTCCTCCACCAGTGAGTGCTACCTCGGAAATCTTAACTGGTATGTGTTTGAAACAATCAAGCATAGAAAGAGCCACTCCCTCGTAAACAGATCGAAGCAGATGCCAGCGACTATGTCTCAAACTGATGCCGAAAAATTGTGCTCTGGCAGATGGCTTGACAAAAGGAGCCCGTTCACCACCGGGATTTATATAGGGATGATAGAGAACCCCCTCTGAACCCAGGGGAACCTCTTTTACTTTTTCCTCCAAGACCTCGTAAAGATTCTCCTCCCCTTTTTTAGCCACCTCAACCTCGGACGAACAAAATTCCTTGATAAACCAGTCAAGATTAGGCGTTCCGGCCATGCTGGGCATGGAGCGTACGAATTTGTCGGGCAAAGCGTGAACCAGAGTCATCCCCACACCAACAGGCTCCAAAATGAGCTGTTCAGTAATCACTGCATTAAAGCAGGTAGTACCAACAATAGAGAAGGCCTGTCCGTCATAGATGGCCCCCAGTCCTACCGGAGTAGCTACCACATCAATCATCCCGCAGATGATGGGCGTCCCTTCCTTCAGACCAGTGGCCTCGGATGCCTCAGAGGTTATCTCACCCGCGATCTCGACGGAAGGAATAATTCTCGGAAACAAATCTTGATAAGCTGACAAACCAAAAAACTTGAATAGCTCATCAGAATAAACCCTATCCTTGATGTTGATGGGAGCCCTTGAAGCGTCAGATGGATCAGTGCTTACCTTGCCTGAAAGCTTTAACTTAATCCAGTCTTTGGCGAAGAGGAAATGTTTGGCTTTCTTCAGTGAATGGGATTCGTTCTTTTCCAGCCATTTAATAATAGCTGCTGGGGTTCCTGAGAAAGTAGCGGACCCGCTAATTCGAAATCCGGCTAGATCAGTACCTTCTTTTTCCCAACGAGTGACCACCTCACCGGCACGTCCATCTAGCCAGAGAATAGCCTTTCTTACCGGCTTCAAATACTTATCCACCAATCGACAACCATCACCCTGACCACTGATTCCCACCACGGCAATATTGATAGCCGCCAGATCACTCTTTTTGAGCGATTCTTGGATTGTCTCCTTCACTGCCTGCCATACTTCATTCATATCCTGTTCAGCCCAACCAGGCTTTGCCGTTTCAATGGATAGCTTTTTACTGGAAAAAGATACCTCTTCCCCTTCCCGGTCAAAAATGACCGTCTTCACCACGGAAGTCCCGGCATCTATTCCTAGAAGAAATTTCTCCGACACTTTACGAGGACTCCGGCGTCATGGTTACCTTAATAGCATTATCAGTTCTTCTCTCAGCCGTTTCTATAGCCTCTCTCCATTCCTCTAGCGGAAAGTTATGAGTCACTATCCTCTCAGTCTTAACCAATCCCTCACTGAGGTAGCGGATAGCCAAAGGATAGGTGTAGGCACCCAGATGTCCACCTATAATCTCCAGTTCCTTTATATCGCTGATTATACTAAAATCTATGCAGGTTTTTTCAGCGAATACACCGAATTCCATTAATCTGCCCCGACGACGAAGCATCTGGACCGCGGCCTCGACGGCTGCCGAGCTTCCACTAGCCTCCAGAACTACATCACAGCCCAGACCATTGGTTAGATCTCTCACCTGCTCGACAAGATTATTAGCTGGATTAATAGTCACATCTGCACCCAATTCTTTGGCTATTTTTAATCGGGAATCCACCGGATCCGACACAATTAATAGCTTGGGATTTTTAAGTTTTGCCACCTGAAGCATAAAGAGCCCAATAGCTCCGGCTCCGGTTATTACTGCGACATCCCCTAGCTGAAGATTTGCTCTCTCCACCCCATGGATAGCACAGGCCAAAGGTTCTATGGCAATAGCTACCCCATAGGGGAGATTAGCAGGGACTTTCCAGATCAGGCTCCGATCGGGGTATTTCAAATACTCGGCCCAACCTCCATTTGGCCCGGAAACTCCGAAAACTTCATGCACATCACACATATGATACAGCCCCCGCCTACAGAAATAGCACTCCTCGCAGGGAACTATTTGCTCAGCTATAGTCTTGTCCCCTATCTGCAAATCGTATTTTTCTTTTGCTCCCGGTCCTAGCTCAACGACCTCACCAATAAACTCATGCCCAGCCACAATGGGAGCGTGATCATAGACTACCTGACTAAAATAGGCCTTCCCATGAAAGATCTTAGGATCAGCGGCACATATCCCGCATCTTCCTACCTTTATCACCACCTCATTTTCTCCAGCTTTAGGCTGCTCAACCTCCTCATATCTAAAATCCTCTTTTCCATAGATGACTACTGCTTTAATCTTCCTCACCTCCCGCAGTTTTTAGTCCGGATTAACCCCCAGAGTTTCTCGATTAAATGACCTCATCTTTTATCATAGAACTGATAGGCATTTATTCAATAATATGTATCTTGCTCATATCTTATTAACAGAAAAAGAATTTGTCAACTTACTACTACAAAAATGAACTGCAATCCTAATTAACAGCGTAAGAAGGTATTTACTGGGTCAATGAGTATAATAATCAGCTCTTGCTAACAACTCCTGGCTCAAGATGTACTAAATATTTATTCATCCTCACAATTATTGTGCTCGGGGAGGTGAAAAATCTTCGTTAATGCTTCCGATGTCAAACTAAATTCGAAGAACCTAGCATTTTACTTACTGAAAGGGCTAGGAGTGAAAAAAATTAGTGAAAACTGTATAATTTAAGGAAGGAGACTCCCTGCAGGTTGATAGTGCTAAAGAGATAGGCATTTTGAAAGAGGGAAAATAAAAAAACCAAACCACAAACCCAGCATTATGAAGCTGTGTTAGTCAAGACAATTTTTTATAATTGATTTTAATATATAGTAGCTAGATGCTGCTCCGGGATCGAGGTGACCTTTGGTTCTTTCTCCCAAGCGGCTGGATCGTCCCCGCCTGGAAACTATATCCTTAGTAGACTCCATGCCTTCCCGAGCAGCTTTTTCAGCGCGTATTAGCGCCTTCTCCAAAGATTCCTTTTCATCTATTGATTTTTGCAAGGACTCGCTTACCGAATGAACAGTATCCAGCATGGTTTTTTCTCCCACCTGTGCCCTACCTCTCTTTTTAATACCTTCTTCAGCCGCTTTAACCGACCTTGACCAATCCTCCAGCCTGATCTCCCGCCTTCCCTCGATTGCCTTTCCCGCTTCGATGAAGGCCGTTCCAAATAAAGGGCCGGTAGCAGCACCACCAGAAAAGGCTATGGTTCTTCCTACTTCTTTCAGTAGATTTCCTACATTAGAATCCTTTTTTTCCAACTTAATTTTATCCAATCCTTTTTCAAAGGCCTCGAAAACAGTTCTTCCATGATCTCCGTCTCCGATCTCTGCGTCAAGCCTATTTAAATACTCTTTTTTCTCCCTGAGGACATCAATAATTCCTTCCAACATCTTTTTCACTTTACTGTATGGGACCTCTTTTTTGGACATGGTAGTTTCCTTCAAGAGAAGTTCTCTTTCTCGATCTCCATTATCTTTCTTACCTTGGGGGCTGATCTTCCTCCTTCAAACTCCGAGTTAAGCCATACCTCAACCAACTTTTTCGCCAGCTCAGGCCCGATTATTTGAGCTCCCATAGTCATTATTTGAGCATCATTACTCTTTCTTGACCTCTCTGCAGAATATAAATCATGACAGACGGTTGCTCTTATTCCTCTCACCTTATTGGCTGCGATATCCATACCCAAGCCGGTTCCACAAATCAAAATCCCTCGTGAGAACTTACCCTGAGCCACAGCTTTTGCTACTTTCTTAGCTATATCCGGATAATCAACCGGGTCGGAAGTCTTAGTTCCCAAGTCCTCATATTCGACATTCTTTTCCTTCAAAAACTCTATGATGATGTTTTTGAGCTCAAGACCGTTATGATCGGCACCAATGGCTACCCTCATTTTTTTCCTCTTTTCTTTTAAAGATTAGTGATTTTTTTATGTCTGAATAAAAAGAGGTGAATTTGCCGGAGCATCCAGGAGTCTCTTTAGTTCATGATCCAGCCTGGTTAGGGTAATAGAAAATCCACCCATCTCCAGGGAGGTAAAAAACTCGCCAATATAGGATCTATAAATTGTTATTTTCCTTTTCTTTAAAATCTGCGCCAATTTTCGATAAACTATATATAGTTCCAACAAGGCAGTAGAACCAAGGCCACTAACGAGTACGTTAACCTCATCGGCGACTTTAAAGGGTAGGTCCTCCAAAACCTTCTCCGCCAGAATCTGGGTGACTTCATCGGCTGTTTTCATCTTGGTTTTCTCCACCCCTGGTTCTCCATGATGGCCCACGCCTATCTCCATTTCATCCTCGCCTAAATGAAAAGTTTCCTCTCCCCCGTATTTCATAGATGGTACCGCACAGGGAGAATGGGCTACTCCCATACTTCTGGTACTGGCATTAACTTTCTCGGCTACCTCCTTTACCTCGTCCAGATTTGCACCTTCGGCGGCTTTAGCTCCAATCAACTTCCAGACAACCACTTCTCCAGCTACCCCTCTACGATTCTCCATTTGATCGCGAGAGCCTGATCCTACATCATCATTTATGATTACCTGCTCGACCTTTATCCCCTCTTCTTTGGCCATATCAGAGGCCATATCAAAGTTCATAATGTCTCCAGAATAATTACCCAATACGCAAAGAACTCCTTCTCCACCGTTTACAGCTTTAATGGTATCATAAATCTGCTGAGCTGAGGGGGAGGCGAAGATGTTACCCACGGCTACCCCGTCCATTAATCCCTCTCCCACATACCCAATAAAAGCTGGCTTATGTCCTGAACCTCCACCGGTAACTAAACCTACTTTACCCTTTATGGGGGCTTCTCTTCGCACCACCGCTCTTGAGGTCTTTAATCTTCTTATCTGATTCCCATGGGCTTCTAAAAATCCCTCCAGCATCTCATCGACAACTTTTTCCGGATCATTAATAAATTTCTTTAGCATTTAAGACCCCCTTCGTTTTAGTTCTCATCCCTCTTAGACGCATTTTACAGAGGTGGGACGTTTTGTCAATTATTTTGGAGATCTAGCACAATTTCCCTGGGATGATACACCCACAACTTCTAAAACACAAAGAGAACTTTGTTAAAATCTTCTCTTTTTCGGCTCACTTTCTCAAATACGCTTTTGATCTCATCGATTTTGAATCGGTGAGTAATGAGTGATTTTACGTCCAACCTACCAGTTCCTATGAAATGAAGAGAAGTCTCCCAGCTATTGAAAGGAACCGGTTTGGTGTCTGCGTCATAGACTCCATAAATGGTTAGCTCATGCCGCAGAACATCGGTGATGGTTTTTTGTGGCAAGGTCACGTCCTGTTCTACTAGACCCACCAGAGCCACTTTACCCAATTTTCTGGTCATTCTTATACTCTGCTCAAGGGTAGTTTCTGATCCGGCAGCCTCAAATACCAAATCAGCTCCTCTGCCTTGAGTCTCCTGCATCACTACCTGGACTGGATCCTTGGCTTCAGCATTTATACAGTCAGTTATTCCTGTCCTTCTGGCAATCCCCAGTTTCACCTCGGTAATGTCCACCACAAAAACCCTTCTCGCCCCTAAAATCTTTGTCCATTGAGCGATTAAAAGTCCGATAGGCCCACAGCCGAGTACAGCTACTACATCCGCCGGTCTGACCCCAGGTCTCTTAACAGTGTGTAGAGCTACCGAGGAAGGCTCTAGAAGAGAGGCTGACTCATAATCAACTGTGGGCGGCAGTTTTAAAAGGTTCTCAGGACTAACCTTTACGTATTCAGCAAAACAGCCATCTACTCGGGTGCCCAGGCGAATAAAATTATCACATAGTGAATATTCGCCGGCTTGGCAAAAAACGCAGTGTCTACACGGTATAACTGGCATAATGGCAACTCTTTCTCCGGGTTTGACTGCGGTAACCTCGCTTCCGACCTTAACCACCTCACCAGCACACTCGTGCCCCAAGATTTTAAAACCATAGGGAGAAGTCCCCCTCGAAAAACGTGAAACGTCAGACCCACATATCCCGGCAATTTTGATAGCTACCAATACCTCTTTAGATTCTGTCTCAGGAACAGGTATCAGCTCACAGCTAATCTCTCCCGGTCGGTGCATTACGGCCGCCTTCATCATCTGGGTCATTTAGACACTCTCCGCCACTTTACTTTAGCTCTCATCTCAATCGAATAGTCTTAAAAAAACACAAAAAAATGCAGACTACCCGACCGCTCAGGCCATTAACATAAATAGAAAAATCGAGAATTACTGAAGAATAGTGAATTTTTTATGGCGAAAGCTAAGGAGTCATGGTTACCTTAATAGCATTCTCCAGACGTTTCTCGGAGGTCTCAATAGCTTTTTTCCAATCTTTTAAAGGAAAATTATGGGTTATAATCTGGTCTGTCTTCACAAGGCCCTCGGCCAAATACTTAATGGCTAAGGGATAAGTATAGGCTCCAAGATGCCCCCCCACAATCTCAAGTTCTTTTACATCACTTATAATACTAAAATCAACACAGCTTTTCTCGGCAAAAACACCAAATTCCATCAATCTTCCCCTTCGACGCAGCATACCTATAGCCTGCTCTACTGCTTTTGGATGTCCGCTTGCCTCAAGGACAGCATCACAACCAAGTCCTTCAGTAAGATCTTTCACTTTCCCCACTATATCTTCTTTTTGAGGATTAAGAACTACCTCAGCACCTAACTTTTTAGCTATCTTAAGTCTGTGTCCATCATGATCAGAAACCACTATAAGTTGGGGATGCTTTAACTTAACTACCTGGAGCATAAAAAGACCTATGGCTCCGGTACCGGTTATCACTACCGTATCACCAAGTTTTATGTTTCCTCTCTCTACTCCATGGATGGAACAGGCCAAAGGTTCTATGGCTATAGCTACCTCGTCAGGGAGTTCCTTGGGGACTTTCCAGATGACTGATCCTTTAGGATACTTCGTAAGCTCTGCCCATCCTCCATCAGGTCCGGAGATCCCGAAAACCTTATGCACATCACACATGTTGTAGATTCCCCGTCTACAGTAGTAACATTCCCAGCAGGGGACTATCTGCTCGGCTATAGCTTTATCTCCCACCCTAAGATGGTATTTTTCCCCTGCTCCTTTTCCAAGTTCCACCACCTCCCCTATAAACTCATGCCCTGCTACAATGGGAGCGTGATCATAGGCTACCTGAGAAAAATAAGCAGTTCCGTGGAAAATCTTGGGATCAGCAGCACATATACCGCATCTTCCCACCTTTACTACGACCTCTTCGTCCCTTGGTTTAGGGTTAACAACATCCTCGTATCTAAAATCCTCCTTTCCATAAATAACTACTGCTTTCATCCTGGACACCCCTTTATATAATTTACTTTCACATCTGCACGAAAAGGGGAGCTCTTGCTGGAGCATCGATTAGTCTCTTAAGCTCACCATCAACACTGGTCAGAGTTATGGAGAATCCCTCCATCTCCAGTGAGGTAAAGCATTCCCCTGCCGTGGGAACAGTGCAAGGAGTGTGGGCAACACCCATACTTCGGGTGTTAAATATAGTCTTCTCTGCCGTTTTTTTAAGCTCCTCGAGAGAGGCACCTTCTTTAGATTTAGCTCCTGCCACCTTCCATAGAATTACCTCCCCTACAGCTCCCCTCCGGTCTTCCATCTTATCCTTGGGGGTAGAGTCAACATCATCATTAACAATTACCTGCTCTATCTTAAGCCCATCATTTTTTGCCAAAGTCTTGATATAGGTTTTGCTTTTCAAGGTAAGTTCTCTTAAGGCTTCCTTCTAAAAAGAGGGGAGTATCACGTCTCCAAAGATAGTAAGGCCTCTGGATTAAGGTTATTAACTCTTTATCGCCAAGTACTGGTTTTGTCCTGTACGTAGGTTAGAGCAAGGGTTTGAGGGGGAAAATGAGCATTAAAAAACAGTCAAAGACTTCCATTTTAATAAACCGATCCTGCTTAAAGTGCTTGTAGTATCTGCTAAATACTCAAATCCTCACTGCAAGGTCAAAATTTTCCCTTGCCGGTAATCAGGAATCACATAGTACCAAAGAGCGACTAATCGAGCGATTAACGAAGGGATGCCAGTAATATCTTAGATAATATTCCTAGAGAGAAGATAAAGGAGCGTTTCACTCGGTCTTTCTTGGTGCTCTTTTAAGTCAAAGCGAAGAAGAGATAGTAAAATATCTTATCACCCTTAAAGACCCCAATGTTCCAATATGTGGTAATTCGAAGAACTCTATTAAACTGGTTAGACCCTGGGAAGATCTCAGATATGGTTTTAGAACCGGTTTTCCTCTGCAGAGTCTACAATGTAGTGCCATTTGTTACCTAGTTATCTTTTGCATAATATGGCTTTACTCGTTTTTTTGTCAAAAATGTGAATGTGCTCCATTGAAAAACTTACCGCAAGAGTCTCATTCTCGTGCACTGCTGTAGCACCTAGAGCAGCTACCAGCAGCCGTCCCACCTCTGTTTGTAGATAAATTACTGTGACATCTCCCACCGGCTCTATAAAGTATACCTTACCGGAGATTGAGACAAAATTAGAGTTTTTGGACTTACCTAGGAGGAAATCGCCTGGTCGAATCCCCACAATTACTTTTTCCTGTTCTTGAAATGATTGAACTATATTTTGAGGAAGAGGAAATTTGAAAGTAGCATTCCCTAAAAAAATTTTTCCATTTTGCCGTAGAACCAGACAATCTATAAAATTCATAGGAGGCTCACCAATGAAGCTGGCTACAAATAGATTAGCTGGTTGATCGTAGAGTCCGTCTGATGATCCTATTTGCTGCAGCACTCCCAGATTCATTACGGCAATTCTATCCGCCAGAGCCATAGCTTCAAGCTGGTCATGAGTAACATAGACGATCGTATTGCCCAGTTCTATGTGTAATCTCTTTATCTCAGTTCGAATTTCGTTCTTCAGGGATGAATCTAGGTGGGATATGGGTTCATCCATCAGAAGCAGTTCTATATCTTCTTTCACCAGAGCTCGGGCCAGAGAGATTCTCTGTTGCTGTCCTCCACTCAACTCTACAGGAAGTTTGTCAAGGACATCGTCTATCTTCAAGGCTTTGGCCGTTTTTTTTAATTTTTTAGTTATTTCTTTGATCGACAAACCCTTTGCTCTTAGAGGAAAGGCAATGTTCTCAAAAACACTCAAAGGTGGATAAAGCGCATAGTCTTCAAAAGCCATAGCAATATTACGTTTTTGAGGTGAAAGGTCATTAACTTTTCTCCCTCCAATATAAATATTTCCTTTAGAGATTGATTCAAGACCGGCAATCATCCTCAGAGTTGAGGTCTTTCCACATCCCGATGGGCCTAACAAAATCAGAATTTCTCCTTCCTGGCAGACTAAATTCAGATTTTTTACAGCCTCCACCTCTTTCCCTCGGTAATACTTCCAGACATTTTCTATTGTCAACTTTTCCATTTTATCCTTCCCCTATACAGTCAAAATATTTTTTCGGGTTGTCGGATCGAAAATATGAACGTCTCTCTCATTGATATGCATTCTTATTTGTTCTCCAGGAGTTCTTTTTATAAATCTGGCTCCAGTTTGTACTTTAAGAGTATGTTCTCCTACTCGTACCGATAAGGAACCTTTTGTTCCCAGAGGCTCATATACATAAATCTGGCCAATACAAGTAACTTTATATTTATCATCCAGTTCCAAAAGTCGTATTTCACTTGGATGAATTCCCACATCAACCTTAGTTAGATTTCTTTCCTCAATCCTGAGTCTATGTTTTTTGCCTATCTTTACTTCGAAGCTACTGGTAGCCAGAAACATCTCATCTGCCTTAACCCTCGGACTGGCTCCTTTAATTATATTCATAGAGGGCATCCCTAATAACCCTCCCACCTCCTCGCTAGCAGGGGTAGCCCACAGTTCTCTCTGAGTTCCAATTTGTAAAATCTTACCTTCGTTCAGCACCAGGATTCTTTCTCCTATACCTAAGGCCTCCATATAATCAGTAGTGGTAAATAAGGTAGTCACTCCTAATCGGTGCTGGAGGTTACGTAACTCCGGTCTGAGTCCGTGTCTTAATTTGGCATCCAAGTGAGCAATAGGCTCATCCATCAAAAACAGTTGTGGTCTCCTGACTAGGGCTCGAGCTAAGGAGACTCGCTGCCTCTGTCCCCCACTCAACTCCACAGGTTTTCGATCAAGCAAATCAGAGATCTGGAGCATCTCCGTAATTTCTCCTACCCTACTTTTCAGTTTACTTTCGGATAAAGTACGATGTCTCAAGGGAGAGCGGAAGGAAAAAACAATATTATCATAAATGCTGAGATGAGGATAGAGAGCATAGGTTTCGAAGACCATAGCTACATCTCTAAATTCCGGAGAAAGCGAAGTAACATCCTCTCCCCCAAGGAGTACTTTCCCCTGGGTAATTGACTCCACTCCGGCAATTATTTTCAGGATAGTGGTCTTGCCCGCTCCGGGACGGCCCAGTATCGTCAAAAACTCCCCATCTTGGACTTGGAAACTCACTCTATCCAGAGCTATAACCTCACCATATTTTTTTACCGCTCCTCTAAGCTCCAGTTTCGCCATTTATAGTTCTCCTTAATCTTCGCAGACTACCCCCTTACTGCTCCAAAACTCAGTCCCGCTACCACATACCGTTGAATAAATAGAGATAAAAGCACACTGGGAATCATAGCAATGATAGCCGCTGCGGCCATTTGTCCCCAGAGGACTCTCTCGTATGAAATAAACCCTAACAAAGAAGGAGTTACTGGTCTCACCCTATCTGCAGAGAGAACATATCCGTAGAGAAACTCATTCCAGGAATAAATGAATGCCACTACGCTAGTAGCAGCCAGAGCAGGTTTAACTAAAGGTAAGGTAACTTTACTGAACATTCCCCACCAGGAGAATCCATCTACCCGAGCGGCTTGTTCCACCTCTACAGGAATCATAGCAAAGTAACTCCGCATCATCCACACTACAAAAGGTAGCAATAAAATTTGATGAACCATGATCATCCCTACATAGGTATCATACAGCTTCAGAGTGTGAAAGATTGAATAAAGACCGAAGACTACAATCAAGGCGGGAGCAAATCGGAAACTTAAGAGAGTAAAGGCAAAGTCTTCTTTGCGTAGGAATTTATATCTTGCTAGAGAATAAGCCGCCGGTAAACCTAAGAGAATAGCCAGGCCGGTAGCTCCAGAGGCAATTATGAGACTATTTTTGAAATAGCGCAGGATATCTGTTTTAACTGTTTCATAATGGGTGCCAGTCCACGCCCTTCCCAGAAGCACATTCTCCCAGTTAGCTAGAGTTGGTTTGAAAATAAATTTTGGAGGGTATGTAGTCACATCTATAGGAGTCTTGAAAGACATCAGAATCATCCAATAGATGGGAAAAAGAGTCCAAATCATTATTAACACTATCCCCAAAATCCGTAAATTTTTCCTTAACATCATCACCTCCTGCATTACTTTTATGGAAATTAAGCAGCTAATCTCGCTCCCAGAGCTTTTCTCCAGGCTCTGACTATAAAGAAACTGCAGACAAAGACAATAGCCCAAAGGATTACTAACTGAGCAAAAGCTTCACCCATCATAGTCCATCTCATAGCATAGTAGTAAGCATTTACATGAATGCTCATAGTAGCCTTAGCCGGGCCACCTTTGGTGCCAGCGTAAATCATATCAAACTGGATGAGAGACTCAATTAATCTAAATAAAAGAACAACGTAAAACACCGGTTTTAATAAGGGAAAGGTCAATTTTCGGAAGATAAACCAGCGGGAGGCTCCATCAACCTGAGCCGCCTCATAGGGAAGCCGGGGAAGAGACTGCAAACCAGCTAGCAAAATTACTGCGGCAAAAGGGGTGAAATTGTGAACATCGATGAGAACTACGGAAAGTAAAGCAGTATTGGCTGCTCCAAACCACCCCAGTCGAGGTATTCCCACAAAGGAGCCTAGGTAATTGACTACACCTATAACTGGGGCCAGAATTAATCTAAACATCATAGCCTCTATTACCGGCGGTATCATAAAGGGAAGCAAGATAACAGCCCGGAAAGCAGTGCGGCCACGAATAGGCTTAAGAAGGAGTAAAGCCATTCCGAACCCCAAAAGAAGTTCTACCCCGGTAGCACAACCAGCATATTGCAAAGTTACTTTTATAGAATGCCAGAAATCATGGGTAGTAAAAAGACTGATATAGTTCCCCAGGCCTATAAAGTTAGCCCGTTGATAGGTTAAATTATAGTCAGTCAAGCTCAAATAAACTGAACGGAAAAAGGGATAAAGAATAACTGCAGTAGCAATAAAACAGGGAAAATATAACACATAGGGAAGAGACTTGTCAGTAATTAATTTTCTCTTTATCCTTTGCAGCCAGGTTTTTCCTGTAGCTCTTGTATGCAGGGGTATGGCCACCGGCGCAACCTGGGAACCACGAGGATTATTTTTTCTTTTATTTACCATCTCTGACCTCCCTTAATTGACGTTGTCCCCTCCATAGCGGAAGGGACAACGTCACACCTATTTTCTACTTCTCGAGACCCAGGGCTATTCGCCACTTTTTCATTACTCTGTTGATGGTTTGCGCTGAATCATGAAGAGCATCTTTGACACTGGCAGTTCGGGAATAAGCGGCATGAAGAGCATCACACCAGATATCCCCAACGGTGGTCACATCAGGATTGGGAGTCCATCTGATATCTCCAAGCTTCTCATAAAGCATTTTTACGTTCTTTCTGTATTCGCCGGGATAGGCCCCCCAGTTCTTAATTTTTTCTATGACCTTTGGATCATTCCAGATAGACAGACGAGTGGGATTGAAATTATCGTATTTAACTGTAGATTCAATCATAATGTTTCGAGAGGTAGCCCATTCAAGAAAGAGCCAGGCTGCTTCCTTGTGATGGGATAGACTGCTGATCCCAAGAGACCAGGTCCACATATTGGAGACTATTCTGCCGTCCGGTCCGGCTGGAGGCAAAGCATAGCCTACTTTCCCGGCAATTTCCGATTTTTTAGGGTCCTCATAACTGGCTGCAAAAAAGTCACAATCGTTATACATATAGAAACGGCCAGCGGCAAAACTCTGCTTGGCATCGTACCAGGTATAGGTAGGCCATCCAGGAGGTCCAGCATCCTGTAAAGCTTTGACCCAGATCTTGGTGAACTCGATAGCCTTTGGTGTATCAATGGCAGCATGGAGATCAGAAGTTAGGTCTTTCTGACCCCAAGAATTGAATCCAGTGAAATATCCTGAATGAACCGTTGACCAGCTTCTGATACCTCTTTCTACTATCCCGTAAAAGTCTGGTCCTCCCGCCTCATCGGCTTTAGTAACCACGTCGTACCACTCAGGATAGTCTTTGGGAACAGTCAACCCCCACTTTTTTCTCAGATCCTCACGGTAAGCCTGCACATAATATTCTACCATCACTGGTATGGCGTTCCACCGGCCCTGACCCATTCCACCTCCAATAGTTCCATCCCATTCGTTAGCCTGGATAACCGTCTTTACAAAATCATCCCGGTTGTACCACTCCTTGTCGGTCAGCTTGGGATTGTTGAAATAAGGCCAGAGATCCTCAATCCATCCAGCATATTGGTAGCGCCATTCAAACATAGGAGAGGTCATGTAGGCATCAAATGTTCCTGCGCCGCTGGATAAATCGATGAGTAACTTCTCAAAAAACTCCTGCTCCGGCAGAATTACATAGGCCACATTTATTCCCGTTAACTTTTCGAAATCAGGGATAAGAGGTCGAAGAGATTCCGTAAAGGGATGCTTATTCAGTCCAATAGTTAAAGTTTCACCCTTATGTGAGGTCCAGTCAATATTAGCCTTTTCCGGGGGTAATTTCCACTTTTCTTGCCCAAGAGCATAAGAACCTCCCAAAAGTCCTACAATGATTAAACCACCCAACATCACTTTCATCCACTTTTTAAACATCTCATCCTCCTTTTTAATTACTCTTCTGGACTAACTACTTTACTTACCCACTTCTTGCTCATCCTTTCTTAAGACCTTCGGCATCACCTCCCTCACATTCTCTCATCTATGTGCCAGTATAAGCAGATTTAGGAATTTTTACATTACGTCTCACAATAATATTTAGATTTTGCCAAAATTACACCACGATAACTTCAATACCTTTATCCTTTATTTGGCTAATGTAATCCTGATCAACGGCGGAATCTGTTATGATCTTATCTATTTCATTAAGATTCGCTATGTGAGCAAAGGCTGCCTTGCCAAATTTGCTATGATCAGCAACTACAATAGTTTCTCTGGATTTTTGGATAACCAGGCGACAAAGCTGAGCCTCTAAAGGATTAGGAATAGTAAGTCCGTATTCAATAGATAAGCCATTCACACCCAGAAAGAACTTATCAATGTAAATTCCTTTTAGACTTTCCTCTATTTGAGGCATTATCATGGCATATGATCTTTTCCTTACCTCTCCACCGATCACGAACAGCCTTATACTGTCCAGTTTACAAAGTTCATACGCGTTGTTGAGAGAATTGGTGACAACGGTTAAATTTATGACTGACTTGGATTTGACCAGATTCTTAACGATCTGCATAGCGGTTGTCCCTGTAGTTAGAAAAATTGTATCTCCCTGGTTAACTATGGATACAGCAGCTGCTCCGATCCTCCTTTTTTCTTCAATGTTAATAACATCTTTCTCTTGAAATGTAGGCTCAAATGCTGCCAGCTCCAGGGATAAAGCACCTCCGTACGTCCTTTTTATGAGCCCTTCTTGCTCTAATCTACCCAGGTCTCTCCTTATCGTCATCTCGGAAACACTAAAGATTTTACTGAGCTCGGATATTGTTGACGCACCTCTATTTCTAATTTCTTCGAGTATCTTCCGTTGACGCTCACTTGCTAGTATCTTCACTTACTTTTAGTGATTATGTTTAACTGAGTTATTGTTTTTTGGAAATCATACTAACATTGAACATATTATAACAAAAATTATCAATTTGTCAACCCCTTTTCTCTCTGGAGTTTCCCGAAAATTTCAGATGTTTTCCCGTAGACGTTGAATTAAAGAGGGATTGAGAAGATGGCAAGGTGGAAAAGGACTTTTTACGTGACAAAGTCTAAGACTTTAGATAGAATTTGAAAAAAGTCCTCCAATCCAATAGCTTGACCAACATTGGATTCATACATTTCCCATCAAACTCCTGGGAGCTGCCTCACATCACTCCTTGCTCTTGAAAAACTTCAATCCTTCCTCAGCAATGGCGTCGGCACTTGATGAAGGTCCTTTTCCGTAAACTCTGCTGTCCACATTAAGGAATGTGCTGCGTATTTCATAGTTTCCCCCTTTCTAAAGAATTTAATTTTCTTTGACAGCCTCAGAATAAACATTTATTCATGGTATGGTTATTATTCTTATAATGTCCAGGAGAAAGAATTCTGTTAACTCTTCTCATTAATTAGGCGCTTCCTTTTCCCACTTCCACTTATAGACCGGCATAAATTGACTGCAAAACTCAGAGACTCCCCTTTCGATGGCAATCTGACGGTATTCAAATACATCACTCGTTACAGGTTCGGGTAGGAAAATCTGGGGTGGGGCAGTTTCTTCTTTCCAAGGAATATATAAGGAAGTCCAATTTTGCACTTTACCCACACATTGCTTTGACAGTACAATTTTGCCGGTTTTGGCATCAACTAATTTGAGAAAAAGATTAACCGTCACCGTGGTAGTTTGGCGAGTAGCCCAGGTATACCATACCTGGTTGGAGAGCTCAGAGGAAGATCTCTCGGGTGGACCCAGGTAAGTATCTACATGATAGTAGGTAGCTTCACCGAGAATAACTAAATCTCCTTCCTCATTTTTAATGGGCAGGTTTTCAATTCCCAGATTGGGTCTTTCTATCAGAGTTAAGGCAATTGCTTTAAGCTTCTGGATTAGAATTTGTCTTGCCTCTAAACTAATGCCTAATTCACTTCCTCCAAATTTTCCTATGATGACGCGTTTCTGGCCAAGATCCATTAAAGGGGGTCTCACTAGAACTCGACGTCTAACATAGGGAACACAGCCGGTTAAACTCGAGATTAACAAAATCACCGGCACAAACTTTAGCCAGATGAGTCTTCCTGGCCATAAATGGGTCACTTCATCTCACCCTACTTTGGGAGTTTCACTTATCACTCTCTCGCACACCAAAGAATTTGTACATAGTTCAATTATAAGTCTGAGGCCTTCACTGTCAAGGATACAGATTTTAAGCTCACCGCCCGGCTGGGCCCGCGGCGCTTGACTTGCGGACAAAATCTACTATACTTCATAGGCTTCTCTCCAAACTCTTAGAGGTGAAACTCAATGCGTCCAATAGCTAAAATCACAAAAGGGCTTGCAGAAAAGCCTTTGGGCCTCAAATGTTTTGATGAAGAACGCCGTAAGCAGAATCTGCTAAGCACGATGGATCTAGGCATTCGCCCGGTGAAGATAGATAGGATAGTGGGAAGCGTAGGTAGATGCCTCGACTTTGATCCTAAATTTAAATTTAGAGCTAAGAATAATACCCAGGATAGATATAATTCCATAAAAAAGGCACTAGAAAGTAGCGTAATTCTTCCTCCGGTGGAACTTTATAAGATTAAGGATGAGTACTACGTGGTGGATGGTCATCACCGCATTTCTGCTGGAAAGGAAATGGGACAAGAATATGTCGATGCTCAGATAATTGAATTTCTGCCAGCGAAAGATTCTCCTGAAAATGCTTTATATTTAAGGAAATTCAACTTTGAACAGAAGATGGATACAGGCGAGGTTTTTCTCTCGCGACCCAGTGGATATGATAGACTTATCTGGCAGATAGACCTGCATCAACAATATCTAGCCAATAAAATGAAAAGAGAGGTATCCATTAAAGATGCCGCCCATGACTGGTTTTATTCTATATATCAGCCTGTTATCCAAAAGATAGAGGAAGAGAAACTAACCCTTCAACTCAAACGCGCCACTCCTGGTGACATATATCTTTACCTGACAGAGGATCTACAACTTCGCAATAAAAGAAACGGCCATTACCTGGATCTCACTGAGGCAGTAAGGGAAGTTGACTTCCTTAGCGAAGAAGTCCACATAATTAAACCACGAGTAACCTTAAAAGAAAAAGTGATGAAGATTCTGCTTCCCTGCCATCCTTTGAGAAAATGTCCCTATCATTTACGTTTAAGACAGAAAAATTGACAACTTTTAAAAAACGACGAAAACTACTTAGAACTTGGCTAACTACCGTGCGAAGTAGCTGATAAAGCGGTGAGGTAGTATCTCCCGCTCGATATCCCTTACCACAAGGCTGTACTCGGGTTGAAGACAGACAAATTTAGACCATCGACATCTCTCACTTATTAAAAGTGCCTTCATAAGCTGCCAGGCGGTGAAATTGGAGACACTTAGATTATGACAATTCCTAAATTTAATATTTCCCGTAACTCTTTACGGCATTGTACATGGCCATAATATTCTCGGGGGGAATGCCTACCTGGATATTATGTACCTGGGTGAATACAAATCCTCCTTCTGGTGCAAGGTCTTCTGCTCGTCGCTTTACCTCGTCGGTGACCTTCTCTTGCGTTCCAAAGGGCAGAACTTTCTGAGTATCACATCCTCCACCCCAGAAAGTTATATATTTTCCAAACTCCCGCTTTAGCCTTCCAGTATCCATATTCTTTGCCGACACCTGTACAGGATTTAGAATGTCCACGCCCATCTCAATGAAATCAGGTATGAACTCATATACTGAGCCACAGGTATGAAGAAAAAGATAGGCACTGGAGCATTTTTTTGCATACTGATATAGCTTCTTATGCCTAGGTTTTACTATCTTTCTATATAACTCTGGAGAGAGCTGGGGACCGTCTTGCAGTCCCAAGTCATCTCCTACCTGGATAATCTGTATATAGCCTTCTACCGCGGGCAAAATTTTTTCCAGTCGTTTTATATTTTCCTCAACTAATATATCCAGTAGATACCCGGCAAATTTAGGATTAGAGGCCAGATCCATCATAAAAACATCCCAGCCTCTCAGATCCTGTGCCCACTCATAAATTCCTCCAGCACCGTTTAACATCAAAGCGTAATCTGTTATCTCATATAAAGTCTTAACCCTCTTATGTAGATTACCTAAAGCCTTCTCATCAACAGGTGCCATTGACCACATAGTCGAACGAAGGTCTTGCTTTTTCAACTCTTGGATTGTATTGATTTTTTTCAGGGGATGGTAAATGCTATCGAAATAATAGCCATTTTTAGGCATCTTTGCAACTATATGTCCCTCCCTGCCTTTTATGATCTGAGAACCATCAGACAAAACTCTGGGATTAAACCATTCCGGCACCTCACATGAAGATCCATCCGGAAGTTTACTCTTTTTCCATTTTTTTGGCTCAGATATAAAAACAGGCAGAACATCGGCACCTATTAACTCCAGAATTTCAATCTCTGGTTTTGCAAGCTGCTGCCACAGATCATACATGCGCGTCCTGCCACTACTTATCCCTAGATACGCTTTTAATCTGTTATAGGCTATACCCATAATACCTGTGGACAGCATTGCCCCAAGATCAATGGGAATTCTATCTGGTTCCCTGTGTTCTAAGGATACAATAACTCTTTCCCTGTGGGTCATAGATTATTCTCCTGAAAAAATCCTCACAAGAAAAAGCACTCAAGCTGGGTCTGGGCCAATTTAATCTCACTTGAGGGCTGTTATCATTTTAAACACCACTTACCTTACCACTTACCTTTTAATCTAAACGTTTTTATCTCATAAGGAGTTATAGAGAAAGAAAGTCTATTATTAACATTCAAGGAAGGCTCAGTAGCTCTTTCAAGCAGATCTACCTCTGTAACTTCTTTTACAGGAAAGTCAAGCTCAATATTTACCTCAGCTTTTTCTCCTTTACTCTCGTACGCTCTGAGGATAAGACCATCGGAGTCTTCCGCTTTTTTTAGACAACTCATTATTACACTGGGGGGATTTACCTTAATAAACGATTTTGTAGAAGGCAGACCTCCCTCCTTTGGAGATACAGGCATTGCTATAAGCGGATGGTTTAGTTCATAGCCGCGTTTTACTGTATCTGCACTCTTCCAGTTTCCCCTATGAGGATAAAGAGCATACTTAAAACTATGTTCTCCTACATCAGCCCTGGGATCAGGCTCATAGCTTGTCCTTACTAGTGTCATACGCATAGTATTACCATTTATATCAAATCCATATTTTGTATCGCTTAAAAGACTCACCCCATAAAAGTTGTCTGATACATCTACCCATTGAAGGGCAGGCATCTCCCTTCCGTCAGCTATCCTCTCAATATGTCCAAATGGTATCTCAAATGTGGCTTCAGTCTTGTTCAATATAGGAGTAAAGCTTACCTTAAGCATAGGAGCTTCTGTATTGCAGTCAGCTACCTCCTGCCAATCTATATTAGTTATAAAGTCAATCCTGGGCAGGCCTTTATAAAGACAGATATCCTGGGTAATAGTAGAATTGTTGAATTTATGCTTCACCCTAATCTCCCCTACTACAGGACCAGAGCTTATAATTTTTATTTCTGGATTTGTTATAAGGTTCTTTGTGGAACTGATCGGTCCTATCCTCCAGGCAGACATACTATGGGGAAGTTCGTAGAGTACTTGAAGCAAATTGTTCATAATAGGAGTCGTAGATTCGATTTTCTCAGGAAGAGTAGCCCCATCTCTTTGTCTTTTCATTACAGTTTTTCTGTTCCTCTTATCATAGAGAGAAGCTATGGTTCCAGACTCACCATCAATTTCTAAGGTAAAAAACTGATTCTCTAAGGTAAAAGTATTCTTTAGTATGTAATCTTCTTCTCTTTTGCCTTCAGTAATATAGAAAACTTTATACCCCAATGAGGGCACTTTTTGAGCTATAAACAAAAGCTTACCCTTAAGAATCTGGACAGGATAAATGTTCTCCTTCTCATCTTTTACTATGGGGGATGTAAATGTACTCTCTGGTAGTGCTATACTTACAATATCATCTCTTTCCCAGGCAAGAGGGTTAAATGCAAAAATGGGCAGACCTTTCTTGGGTTTTATCTGAACATTCTTTACCACCTCAGAAAGGCTATTAAAGATAATTTTTTCTGTCTTTTTTTCTACCTCTTTTGCCAATTTATTTGAGTATTCATAAGATACACTAATAGCACTTCCAGGCAGTATATCGTGAAATTGATTAAATAAAGTTTTCTCCCAGGCATTAGTGAGATCTGGGTAGGAACTGCCAAGAAGTTTGGCTATTGAACCAATAACTTCCGCATCCAAAAGGTGTCTTTCACATTTCCGATTATGCTCTTTTATATCTCCATGGGTGGTATAGCAGCCATCCCAAATAAAGTTAAGCTCATCTTTTACTACGGGAAGATTAAGCTTTTCCTCAGAGATAGTCTTGAAAAATTCTCTGCTAGTACTGAACTTCAAATGTGGGAAAACAGCCTTCTCACTAAGTTTATGGGCCATCTTTATATCTTCTCTGGTAGGTCCTCCTCCATGGTCCCCTACACCATAGACAAACATAGCTTTCTCTGTTCCAAATCTTCTCTTAAAGTCTTTGCTTAGCTCGGCGAGTTCTTTAGGATTTATAAATGCATTGTATGCACTATTGAAGGCAAGCACTCTTGAGCCATCAGGACCCTCCCACCAGAACATAGTAGCACCTTTACCACATCTCATAAAGTAATAATAGTCTATCCCACTCTTTTTAAGTATCTGGGGCGTGCTCCAAGGATGACCAAATGTATCGGGCTCCCAGCAAACCTTAGGCTCCACTCCAAATTTTTCTTTAACATATCTTTTGCCGTAGAGAATTTGTCGAACTATGGCTTCCCCATTTGCCATATTTAAATCACCCTCTACCCAGGTAGAGGAAGTAACATCCCACCTTCCCTCATTTACTCTTTGCTTTATCTTTTTAAAAAGTTGAGGAAATCTCTCTTCCACTGTTTTATATGTAACAACCTGACTTTGAGAGAAACAGAAATCAGGATATTCCTTCATCAATCGAGTTACTGTATCGAAATCACGCCGGACAACCTCAACTGTTTCTTCCCAAGGCCAGAGCCAGTTTATGTCTATATGGGCATGTCCGATAAGATGAATTACATACTGCTTTGCCAGAGATCTTAGAGGAATAAGGCTATTCCTTACCTGGTTTACCGTGGTTAGCAGTTTGGATGGTCGCGCAGTGAAAATATTTTTTGGTTCTATATCGGCGATAGCTTTTTCAGCAGTCTCTTTTCCGCCGGGTAGTTCTTTAGCAAACTTAAGTTCCTCCATAAAAGAAGCCAGCTCAAATACTACATCCTCTACTTTACTATAGCTTAACTCTACAAGAGGAATAACTGATAGACCTTCTCCAGCAAGAGCGTGAATAGCGATAACATGTTGTTCACCAGGCAAAGCACTTTGGGATACAAGAATCCTCGGTGATCTAAAATCTGCCCAGTGTGGGGCGAAAAATACTTTCCTTTCATCTATAAATAATTCTGTAGCTATAAGCATAACCGAAGTTATAACCGAGGAGAAAATCTCCATTTTAGAGCCGGCTACAGAAACTCCATTGATGCTTTCTGGAATGACTATTCTCTTCCTGAACCAGGCATCTTTCTTTGCATCCCAGCTATAGGGTAAACTTACCACTTCCCAGGAAGTGTCATTATACTCTTGTTTTTCAACATCCACCAACTTTTCGGCCTTAAATTTCCACTTTTTCTGTTTCCGATAATCCACGAATGACTGCAATCTTTTTTCCAAAGCATTAATAATTTGATTCAATTTTTGAGACATAGATACCTCTCTTTC
Organism: uncultured Clostridia bacterium; assembly: GCA_964543295.1. Lineage (GTDB taxonomy): Bacteria > Aerophobota > Aerophobia > Aerophobales > AE-B3A > AE-B3B. The sequence goes on from CAZIXA010000011.1 coordinate 48,974, forward strand.
AACTGTCTCTATCTTCTCCTTCTCTCATCTGGCTAAAGTTAATTCTGGAAATCCCTCCCTTTCCTCTAATGCTTGAACCTCTGTTGTCTGCTTTAACTATTCCTCTAGCTTTTTATCCAAAAATATTCTCTTTTTCACGCCTTTTTCCATTTCTGAAAGACAGCTTCTACATTCTCGGATCTAGCAGTAGCACCAAATTCACATTGGGCAATTATCGTATCTTTTAAAGACTTCTGCAATATTGAGAAATACAGGCTACTCGCTCTATATCAGCAGGAGGCGGAACCTCATCAGATACTCCCAAAATGAGCCTGGGATGAAAAAGCTCTATTACCTTTCTCGTAAAAGCTTTAAGTTCTTCTAAGGGATAATTAGGGAGAAACATAATAGCTGGAATTCCATCCAGAAGTATTTTATCTCCTATAAATTCTTTTATTTCTTCTATGCTTACATCTCCTTGGGGAAGAGGAGTCAAAGCTTCCAGACCATCAAAAGGTAAATCTTTAAGGTATTTAAGTAAGGGTTTGAAGTTTCCATCAATATGAATATGGGTATATATGCCGGCTTTACGCAGTTGCTCTGTTCTCTTTTTGTAAAAAGGGATGCAATACTTTTCAAAATAATAAGGGGAAATTATATTGGCATCCATATTTTCTCCAAAATTTATTATCTTTACCTTCCCATAAGCAACAATGGTTTTACAAAGAGTTTCATAACAATTATCAATTACCCTCATTAGCTTTTCCACTTTTTCTGGAACATCAGCTAGAGCATATATTAAATTTTCTGTACCCATCCAAAATAAAGAAAGCATCTGATAAGGACTTCGAGGAAAAAAGAACTGAGGTTCACCTCTGTTTGTCACAAACTTATCCCCTTTTTCAAAATTATCTTTTATGAAGACAAAGTTTACATTTTTAAAAAACTCCTGTGCCTTTTCGAGATCTTCGACACTTTTAATGGGAAACTCTGTGATGCGCCAACTTCCATCAGAAGACAATCGTTTCTCTTTTTGAATCATTTCTCCCTTAGGAGTACTGATAATTATATATTTTTCATTTTCTCTTATTTCCATCCTTTTATTAAACTGTACCTCTAAATCCATGGGTAAACCAGAAAAACTAGGAATAATGGTATTAGTAATTACATTCCTTTCATTTCTGCTTCTTTCTCTCTCTTTTATTTTTATCTCTTTGGTATACTTTACCCCAACAGCGGATGGCAAACCAGTATAATATTCAAAATATCTAAAAGATACTCCTAAGTCATCGAAAAGTTCCATTAAACTCATTTTTCGATATTTTTCCGGAAGAGTTCCCCAGGCTTTGTTCCACTGATACCACCACTCGATTCGAGGCTGAAATAAAATCTCATTCCTTTCTTTTCTCTCAAATATCTTTAAATTTATCTCCCGCATATTCTTTTTCTTTTGCCTAATTAACATTTTTACAAAAACTATAGCTTCCCCGTTAACTTCTCATCAGCCAAAGTCTCTCTGATAAGACTTACCTTGATTAAGTCCTTGTTTTTGTACTTCTCAGGAAGGATTCCCTTTTTTAGAGGTCATCTTGACCACTGTGCAAATAAGCCAGCTATGAACCACTTTTGAAAAAAAAGAAAGAGAACCAGAGGGGGTATCAAGGTCAAGATTCCGGCTGCACACAGGCCCTCCCAGTACATCCCCCATGTCCCAATGAATGACAAGAGCCCCTGTGGTAGAACTCTCACCGACATAGATGAAGTAAGAGCGGCTGCATACAGGTAGTTGTTCCAGGTAGTTATAAAGACAAAGACAATGACGGCAACCAAACCAGGAAGCATCAAAGGCAGGGCGATCCGGAAAAGAACACTTATTTTGGAACAACCATCTAATAATCCCGCTTCCTCAATCTCCACCGGAGTATTTAGAATAAAATTTCTCAGCATCCAGAGAGCAAAGGGTGTATTAAAGACACTGTTGACTAAAATCAGAGCTATAAAAGAGTCGTAGACTCCCAGTTTATACATATAGGAAACCAGGGGAACGAGAATGGCGATTAAAGGAAGAAGAGGAAATACTAGAAGCAAAATTCCAAATTGCTTTCCTGGGAAATTGCAACGAGCCAGAGCATATGCACCTAACAGAGCCAGGGGCAAGGTAAGCGCTACCGCCCCTAAGGTGACGATTAAGCTATTTTTGAAGTAAAGTAAGAATGCCGGCCTGACAAATAACGATTGATAATGCTCAAGAGTGAGCTTGCTTGGTATGAAACTGGTTTCGTAGCGAGGAGAAAAGGAAGTTCTTATTCCCCAAAAAAGGGGGAACAACACAAACACGGAGATAAGCAAAAATCCAATCCAGCTAACCGTATCTTTTACCTTCATCAGTAATGTTCTGCTCCACCCATTAGTTTGAAATAAAAGATCATGAAAATAGCACTCATCATGAGCAAGAAAACCCCAATTGTTGCTCCATAGCTTAGATTAAAGTTAATAAATGCATCTTTGAAAAGACGTACCGCAGTTACCTCAGTGCTATAGCCAGGCCCCCCTTGAGTCAAGGCATACACAGTCTCTGCATCCTGCAGAGTCCACATAGTTATTATGAGTAACACAATGGTTAGGTGGATTTTCGTCAACGGAAATGTGATATGACCGAATCTAGCCCAGGCCCCGGCTCCATCCACTTTTGCCGCTTCATAAAGTTCGGTGGGAATAGTAGCTATTCCTGCAGCTAGAAAGAGCATCACAAAAGAAAAAGATCTCCAGAAACTATGCCCGATTATGGTTAGCATAGCTAGGGTGGAGTCGGCAAGAATGATGTAACGCTTTCCTGTTATCACTTCTAGCAAGGTTGTTATGGGACCAAAGGAGGGATCCACCATTGACCTAAACAGGATTGCACTAACAACGGGTGCTACGATAAATGGAATTAAAAAAATTGATCTAAAAAATTGTGTCCCTCTTAACTTCCCGGTGATGAGAAGAGCTGCAGCATATGCAAGGGGGATCGAAAATCCTACGTTTCCGGCTACATAGAGTACAGAAAAAAGCAAATTATTCCTAAATCTTTCCTCTCCGAAGAGCAAGCTATAATTTCTGAATCCAACAAATTCCGAGACACCTTTTAAAGAGATCTTTTGAAAGCTCATATAAATTCCGGAAACCAAGGGTGCGGCTAAGAAAAATATTAGTAGAATAACACTGGGCAGTAAAAAAAGATAAGGGAGCTTGTATCCCCAGAGAATATGCAAGCCCCCTTTTTTAGACCGCATCTGTTTTCCGCTTTTTTCCATCAGCTTTAATCGATCTTACTCTCCGGCGAATTTGGCATTATATTCATCTTCAAATTTCTTTAACGTCGCCTCAATGGGTGCCTTCTTGATCAATATTTCTTGAAGACAGGCCGCTACTGTGTCCGCTAGCTCACCGTAATGAGCGGTATAGGGCATGGCCCTTCCATGTTTGGCTGCTTCAAGCCACTTTTTGTAATAATCTGTTTGAAGTTCTGGTTTTTCCCACATGCTCAAGAGAGTTGGAAGTCCAGCATCCGGATAGTCGATGAGTCGCTCTGGGGTAACTACAAAGTCTATGAGTTTGAAGCTTTCATCTGGATGCTTGCTGAGTTTATTTATGGATAGCGCCCAGGCATTGGTAAACTGCGCTTGAGGTTTGGTAGGAGTCACAAATATATCAGCCACTGTTGCCTTTCCCCATGGTTTAGGTGGGAAGAGCCCTGTTGTCCAACCTTTTTCCTCCACAGGTCCAATCCAGTAGCTTCCCCATCCTGCTGCCATGGCATATTTACCACCTAAAAAACCCAACAGCATTACATCATCATGGGTTCCACTCACAGCCCACTCAGGGGTAACCTTGTAGGTGTTCACCAGATCGTAGACGAACCTTGTGGCTTTCACTCCGGCTTCGGAAGCAAAATCTGCTCTCTTAGTCTCAGGATCCCACAGTTCTCCACCGAAATGCCAAATGTAGGGTGCAAAATGAAGTTCAATGGTGGCGCGTGATGGGCCAAAGTATGACCCTAATCCCTAGATATCAGTTTTTCCATCGCCATTGGTGTCCCTGGTTAAGAATTGAGCATATTTGACCAGAGAATCAAGATCCTCTGGAGTTCGGCCAGGATCAAGCCCATATTTTTCAAAGAAGTCTCCTCGATAAATAACAAGTCTGGTATGTATTCCCAAAGGGACTCCTAAGGGAAAGCACTTTTTCCAAACCGGCGTCCAATTAATATCTCCCGCTCTTGTCTTTGGCCATTTTGCGGCGTAAGATGTGAGATCCAGATAGTCACCGGCAATAAAGTGTTTGGGCATCAGCTGAGGAGAACTCATCATAACATCGTGAGGGATTCCAGCCGCGTAATCTCTTATGGACCTGATGTCTATCTCATCCCATTTAGCCCACTCGAACTCTACCTTGATACCAGGATTTTCCTTCTCAAAAGCCGCCACTGTTTTTTCTAACCACTCTACACACATCACATGGCCTGGCCCTGCCGCAGGATCATAGAAGTGAGCAAATTTAATGGTAACAGGCTTCTGAGCTAATGAAGGTACCAGTCCCATCCACATTATAAGCCCAACCGCCAGAACTGTTATAACAACCCTTTTTTTAAATATTTTCTCCATTGGTCACCCTCCCTTTTATAAATTTTTTCCTCTTTCTTTATCTTGAAACTCAGGTTGGCCCTCCCTGCCTCAGGCAGGCTTGTTTACCTTCTCACCCCCTTCCGGGCCTTTTATCTTCTTTATCTTCTGGAGACCAACCAATTAACTAAATAATAACCAACAGAAAATAATAGAGGCTACAGACACCCGGGATATCTAAGAAGATTCTCTAATTATTAAATCAGCCGCTACCAGAATTTTAGTCTTTTTTGAATTGTTACCGGTAATGTTTTCAATGAGCAGGCTTGTCGCCAGATACCCTAAATCATAGGGATGTAAATCAACTGTAGTTATAGCAGGCTGGAAGTGAACAAGCTTCTTCAAGGGCCAGTTTATAACCTCGTAACCTATCTATACAAAATGTGAATTTATTAGGCGCGGTAACAAAAGCAATCCTTCGATGCCCGAGCTCAATAAGATGTTTCGATGCTACATATTCAGGAAAATTATGCCATACATATTTTTTTTGTCAAACCCCCCATTTTCGTCTGCCATCCTTTGAGAAAATGTCCCTACCATTAACGTTTAAGATAGAAAATTTGGAATTTTTAACCCGTGCGGGATTAGAAAAATAAAAACTGGGCTTAAGAGATTTTTGACTAAGAGTTGGCGCAACTTGAGGGAAAGATTACAAGGGAGTGATGGTATTATAAAGCAAAAGGTACCGCTCTCTTTATGAAAGATCAGCTATTTTTTAGGTAGGTTGGCCAAAATCCTCCGGTCTTAGATCCTTCAATCTTTTCTTGAAATCCTCTATCTCCTCCTCCTTGATGGGAGGCTTGTCTCCTATGGCTATCTTGTCCAGCACTGTCTCGTCTATAAAAATAGGTACCTTCAGCCTAAGAGCCAGGGCTATAGCATCACTGGGGCGAGAATCGACCTGAAGAGGCTCTCCATTTCTCCTCATTAAAATACGGGCATAAAAGGTATTATGTCTGAGGTCGCTTATTATTATTCGGTCCACCCTGCCGTTAAGCTTCTCAATTAGAGATTTAGCCAGATCATGAGTTAAGGGTCGGGGTGGTCTAACATTCTCCAGAGCAAGGGCAATAGCCTGTGCCTCAAATAGTCCAATCCAAATGGGGAGTGTTTTATCTCCATCTTTTTCCTTCAACACAATGACTGGCATCTTTGAATTAACATCGATAGCCACTTTGGAAACGGTTACTTCTATCATTTTATCACCTCTTTCACGAAATTGATAGCGTCAATTTCCAATATTCAGGCGAGGTTGGTAGTCCAAAACCTGTAAGTTATCAGAAGCGACTCCCATTAACACCTTCCTCAACTCCCCACCATATGTCCACATCCCATTAGGTCCATAATCGCCCTGTTTAACTCAACCCCGGTAAGATGCCCCAGACATCCGCAAGCAGTGGAGATCTCGTCAAAAAATTTCACTTTATCCCGTCTAACCCCATTTCCATAAAATAAAACTGGCACTGGATCGCTGCTGTGTCTTTTAAGGGAAAGAGGCGTGCTATGGTCAGCCGTTACGATAAGATAGATAGCCTCCTGGCACAGAATCTGGACTAATTTATCTACTTTTTCAATCATCAAAAGTTTTCCCTCAAGGTTTCCATCATGGCTTGCATTATCCGCCCCCTTGACATGGACAAAGACAAAGTCAAATTCTTCCAGGGCCTCTCGAGCTGCCTTGGCTTTCGCCTTAATGTCTGTATCTATTCTTCCCGTAGCTCCAGGAACTTTAAGAACCTCCATTCCTACATATTTGGCAACTCCCTTGTATAAAGCAGATCCAGCTATGCAGCAGCCCCTGATTCCATACCTATCCTTTATGGACTCCACTTTCTCATATACTCCCGCCCCCCGGGTAAGAATTACATTTGCCGGAAGCCTGCCTTCTTTTTCCCTTTGTTTGTTTAAAGGATGGGAAGCAAGGCGAGACCTACTTTCTCTAACGACCTCATTTACAATTCTTGCCGTTTTTTTTGCCGCCTGGCTATCATTTTGAGGAGTTGATTCCAGGAGAGGTAGTGGTTCAGACGAGTGGGGATCTGTATCAGAAACAGCCGGGGAAAGACCGTCTCCCCGCAGAACCAACGCTCCCCTGTGTTCAGTTGAAGGAAGGAAAATCGCCCTCACTCCCTCTATCTTAATTCCCTGCAAGAATTTGGCTAGTTGGGGACCCTCATCCTTTAAACGGCCTGCTCTCCTATCGATCACTTTTAGATTTTTATCTACAGTAGCGAAGTTACACCTGAAAGCTACATCACCATCCTTTAACTCAAATCCAACTCCTAGGACCTCAAAAGGACCTCTTCCTTTATAATAGATGGCGGGATCATATCCAAAAAGAGCCAGGTGTGCTGTATCACTTCCCGGAATAACTCCCCGGCCCAGCGTGCTCATTAAACCAGTAGAACCCTCCCTGGCTAGTTTATCAAGAACTGGCTTTCTGGCAAGCTGTAGAGGAGTTTTTCCATCCTTTGCTATCCGGTCTCCTAATCCATCTACCACCACCAGTATAGCCTTCTTTTCCAGGGACATCTTTCGCTACCATTCTTAAGATATTATATTGGATCTATCTTGTCAACAATTATCTCGGGATGGTTCCCCTCCGTCGCTGTATTAGTATAGCGGCTAGCGTAGAGCGTATAGAGTAAATCTGAAAGTGGTAGTCGCTTAGGGTTTTGCTATCCGCTAAACGCTATACGCTCTCTTTGAGGAAAGTCCCTCGATACGCGTATAAATTTTCTAAATACTTTCTTGCTGATATCAAGTTAATAGCGTTGCTCTATGGTTGTGCCTGGATAATAAAACTGGAGAATTTCCTTGGTGCTATAGCCTTTCTCAGCCATTCCCCTGGCTCCCCACTGACACATCCCCACTCCATGACCTGACCCTCTCCCGGTGAAGATAAAATATCTAGCATATCTGATGACTTTGAATAAGGTGCTTTTTATATTATCGGATCCCACTTTGCTACGAAATTCACTCCCCTTTAGGTATTTTTCTCCTCCCCGGTATTCTATCCTTAACTGTTTGACCCGGCCACTGTCATCAATGCTGAGTGGCTGAATCCGGTAGAGTTTACCCAGTGGTAGTCCGGCCTTCCTCAGAAGCTTCCCCAGCTTTTCAGCTTCAACCTTCCACTGCCAATCATAGTAAGGACTGTCTTTACAGAATGGATCGGCTCTGACTTCAAGGTAGGGAAATGGTTTTCCCCAGACATCAGCGCTGGCGGCGGTATATCCTCCACAACAGGCATTATAATGAGCATTTATTAGCTGTCCTTCGTAGGTGATTACCTTGCCCCGCGTGGAGTCAACCGAGTTTGTACTACGAGGGTCTTCTGATTCGACTCCTCCGTATACCTGATCGTCCTCTGTGCTTAAGAGGTGATAGTCTTGATTTTCCGGTAAAGCCATCTCTAATTTCTTCAAAGCATAGGTTCTAGCTGCAATAACCTGGGCAGCCACAGCCACAGGGGGCCAGTCGGGAGAAATTTCCCATTTGATCACCCCATAAAGATATTCTTCCAGGGGAAGCTCATTTATGACCTCAAGAAACTGGCCCTTCTTTTTAATGAGAAGACTACCCCGATATCTTCGCCAATCAACTAAACATAGAGAACTGTCTGTTTCAGGTATTATCCAGACACTACTTCCCCAATTTCTTTGCCCTATCATTATCCCGCTTGGGGAAGACTCGATTTTTAATGGCGAGTTAGAGGGTGAGAAATGGTGAATATTTCCTTTCCCTTCAACTCGAAAAGCATCCGTCGCGCCAGCCTGGATAATTTCTTTTTCTGAGATCTTCACGCGAATAGTCGGTGAGGATTGAGCTCCGGCAGTAGAAGAAAATACCAAGGAAAAAGTCATTACTAGCAATATAGCTAATACTTTCATATTCAAAATTCTATTCAGCCGCGGATTTACGCTGATATTTTTCTTTTATCATCATATACAAATCTTTTGAATTCTGGTTTTCTACCAAAATTCAACAATAAGCTAGCCTCAATAGTTGTCGCCTTCAAGTAATTAATTTATCTGTGTGAATCTGTGGCTAAACAATTACTTTTAGGTTTTATAAATCTTTTTCGGATCAAAGACTTTCTTTGCCACCAGTTCTAGTTCTCCTTTCTCGTTCACCTTTCTAAAAAAACAGGATCTATAGCCGGTGTGGCAGGCAGCTTTTACCTGCTCAACTTTAATGAGTAGAACATCTTCATCACAATCTACCCGAATCTCTTTTACCAACTGATAGTGACCCGACATCTCCCCTTTTGGCCAGATCCTCTTCCTGGATCTACTCCAAAAGTGGGTTTTATCAGTCTCTAAGGTTTTTTCCAGAGCCTCCCGGTTCATCCAGGCCATCATAAGAACTTCCCCGGTTTCGAAATCCTGGATTATTACCGGAATTAACCCCTCCCTATTGAAACTGAGCTTTTTCACTAAATTCATAACCATGCGTTCGTAATTCATTAAGGTTTTACCTGCTTCGGCTCATCACCCTTTAAAAATTTCATAGCCTCTTCCAATTTAATTTCACCAGTGTATAAGGCTTTACCGACGATTACTCCAGTCACTCCCAGATTAGTGAGCTTGGCAATTTTTTTTATATCTTCAAGAGAAGATATTCCTCCTGAAACAATTACATCCACATTGGCTTCCTTGACAAAGTCCCGCACAGCCTCAACATTCACTCCTTTTAGAGTTCCGTCCCGGGTAACATCGGTAAAGATTATGGTGCTAACCCCCACCCTGGCTAAATCTTTGGCTAGATGGATAGCCTGGACAGGAGTTTCCTTTTCCCAGCCTTCCACCATCACTTTGTGATCCCTGACATCAACTGAAGCAATAATCTTACTGCCAAATTCTCGACAAGCTCTCTCCATAAACCTAAGAGAAAGAGCACAACTTCCCAAAATGGCGTAATCTATTCCTTTTTCAAAAATCTTGCTTAAAACAGAAAAATCTCTGATTCCTCCTCCTAGCTCCAGCGGGACATCTACTTCCCTGGCCATTCTCTGTACGAGGCCCAGATGCCGTGGCCTTCCCTCCCATGCCCCGTCCAAATCAACCACATGTAAACGTTGAGCCCCGGCTTCCACCCATCCCCTAGCTACAGCCAGGGGATCCTCAGAATAGATAGTCTCTTTCTCTTTTTTCCCCTGCCAGAGTCGTACACACCTACCTTCTTTTAAGTCTATAGCTGGAACAATTAACATTGCCTAATTATGCCAATTTCTTGATCAACCCCGCTATTTTTCTTTAGAGAACCTTATTTATCTCATCCCGGCAGGGTCCCCCAAGATCTGACTCTTTCCCGGCCTCGAGTATCTTTAACCCGAGCTCGCGGGGAACCACTTTACCTATGAGACTACATTTTATTCCTTTTCTTTCGTAGATTTCGATGAGTCTTTCTCCCTCGCTGGGGCTTAAAGTAAGAATCAAAGCTCCCGAGGCCAGAAGACCCAGAGGATCTAATCCGTAAAACTGGCAAACTGCCTCGGTTTCTGGCAACACCGCTATCCTTTCCTTTTCGATTCTTATTCCCATGCCTGAGGCATAAGCCAGCTCCCACAGTCCTGTCCTTAATCCACCCTCGGTAGGATCATGCATCGAGTGAACCTCACAATTTCTTGTCGCCAAAAGGGCCTCTTTAACTACACTTATCCCAGGTTGATAAAGCAGGCGACTTAGCCTCTCCAGCATGTCTGGAGCAAGTCTTTTTTTAAACTCTTTCTTCTTTTTTTGATAAATAACGTGAGTGCCTTCTATAGCAACTCCTTTTGTAAGAAGAACCACATCCCCTGGTTTTGCTCCTGAACCCTTAACCAATCTTTCTCTCTCTACCTCTCCCATCATTTGCCCTACGGCAATAGGCCGATCAAGGTTAAAGGTCACCTCCGCGTGTCCTCCTATGAGGGAGATATCCAATTTCTGGCAAGCCGATTTCATCTGGTTAAAAATAGTCTTCACCAACTCTTCGGAAGTGCCTTGCTGAGGAAGAAGAAGAGTTGGCAAAAACCAGCGAGGAGTGGCCCCCATGCAGGCTATATCGTTGGCATTAATATTTACCACGTACCAGCCAATGTTCTCAAAGGTAAAAGTTATGGGGTCGGTTTTTACCACCAGATAGTTTTCCCCAAAGTCTAAAACCGCTGCATCTTCTCCAATTTTTGGCCCCACAATTACTCTTCGATCTTGAGGGAGAGATTGGAGAAGTTCCTCCAAAAAATCAGGGTCTAGTTTTCCCAGGGGGGAAAATTTGCCATTATCGCGTTGCCTCATTCTATTTTTTCTAGGGAACAAATTAGGATCCTATGGAGACAGACTAAAGGTAACCTCTACCCAAACATACCATCGTAAACTCCCGCTCCCCCGATGCTTATCCTCGCTGCTCCCATCACTTCCTGGAAAAATTTTTTGGCTAGTTCATCATAGACTACCAAAATTGAATCTCGTTGTCAAAAGCTGCCCCAGCCCCAAAAGTCTCAATGTTAGTTGCAAAATATCTTTTTTTCTGCTATGGTGGAGAACACCTGTTGCCTCGCAGAATGAGGCGAAGTTGGCCTATTATTGAATTTTGGCAGAAAACCAGAATTCAAAAAATTTGTATTATGATAATAAAAGAAAAATATCTGCGTAAATCTGCGGCTGAATAAGTACACTAAATCTTAAAGTAGGAGGGGAAAAATGCAGGAAAAGACAAGGATTGGGTTTGTTCCGGCCCATCGCGTTCCTTTCAGCGAAGACTGGGCTGTTGATATGAGACGTCGGGTTTTGAAGTCTTTAGAGCCTATCTGCAAGGATCTTGATATTGAAATGGTTGTTCCGGATAAAGCCCTCACCGAAAATGGTCTAATACGGGATGATAAAGATGCCGAGAAGGTAATTAAGCTCTTTAAAGACAAAGATGTGGCAGGAATCATCATTGGTACTATGACTTTCGGTGATGAAATCTCAGCCATTACTGTGGCTGAGAGAATGCCGGAGCTGCCTGTCCTTCTTTTCGGCACTAAAGAGGGAGCCTTCAGCGAAGATGGAAATAGGAGATCAGATTCCTTCTGTGGAACACTTTCCATCTCATCAGGCCTCTATAGAAGAAGAATTCCCTTTAGTTTCCTGGGCATCTGTTTTCCTGAAGAGGAAATTTTCAGTAAGGGTACCAGGGATTTTGTCCGAACCTGTGTTGCTGTTAAGGGCTTCGTTGGAGCAAGGATCGGTCTGGTTGGTCCCCGACCAGAAAGATTTGAGACCTGTGCTATCAATGAATTTCCTATGATTGAACAATTCGGCCAGAGAGTCGTTCCTATATCATTGGTGGATATTTTCAACCGAGCAGACAATATTGCTGATAAAAAGGGAATTAGTCGAATTATTGATGAAATCAAGGAGAACGCCAATTGTAAACTTGTCAAGGAAGATACGCTCCGCAAGGCAGCCCGACTGGAAATTGCCTTAAAAGAATTCGCTCAGGAAAAAGATTTATCAGCTATGGGTGTTCAGTGCTGGACCGCCATGCAAGAGATCTATGGAATATCGGCCTGCTTGACTCTAGGGCGGCTGACCGAGCAAGGGATTATGACTGCCTGTGAGGTTGATATTCACGGAGCTTTAACCATGCTGGTTCAATATCTAGCCTCACTCAAAACCACAATTCCTCACTTTATTGACTGGACTATTCAGCATCAGCGAGAGAAAGACGTTTTCCTGGCCTGGCATTGCGGCAATGCTCCCCTGGGGTTGAAAGCAAGCAATTCCGAAATCTATCTAAAAAGTCACAGCATCCTCGGTGAGATGCTTGGACCACAAGTATGTGAAGGGACGGCTGAGTTTCAGCTTAAAGAGGGCAAAATTACCCTCACTCGTATAGTTGAGTATGACGGTGAGTTCAAGATGTTAATCACTAAGGGCGAGATAATCCCCAGCAAAGATAAACTCAGAGGGAGCTGGAGTTGGGTAAAGGTTAGCGATCTAGCTAACCTTTACCGCACCCTGGTTGAAGAGGGCTTCACTCACCATGCTTCTATGATTCACGGCGATATTAGTGACTCATTAGTTGAGTTTTGCAGATTTACCGGGATGGAGGCTGTTGTCGTTTGATAGCCTGAAGACCTGCCAAGAGAACTCTAAAGTTAAACAGCTAGTCGGTATCCTTTTGGGTATTAGTTAAAGCTGAACCTGAAATTGATTGGCACTGCCTTAATTTTAGCCACATAGCCTCCAGAGCCAGAGATTGATTGACGTTACACTTAAGATAACCTTTTGTCCTTTCCACCGTCTCTATAGCCTCTTTTATATCACCATAAGAGTAGATCTCCTTCTGCTTTTTTAATTCCTCGATGCGGTCATAGTTAACCACTCGCCTGCTTATTCCCTGTTTTAAGATTAAGAGATCCCGAAACCAGAAGATGATAATATCCAGAATTCTCTCCAGCTCAGTAGTTCCATAATCTTTCCATTTGCTCACCCATTGGAAAATATCTTCCAGACTTATTTTTTTACTCAGAATATCCAGGACAGTGGTTCTGGTCTTTAATATATTCTCATCTTCTATCAAGCTCAACACTTCCCCTACTCTTCCTCGGGCCAATTTTTTTATAAGATTAGCCTTGGGAGAGTCTGCAGGTAAATAATCGGTTATAATCGAATCTAAGGCTTCAGAAGAAAGAGGAAAGAAACGAATAATTTCGCAGCGAGAAAGGATGGTAGGAAGCAGTCTTTCTTGAGTTCCGCTAATTAATATAAAAACAGTATCTGGGGGAGGCTCCTCCAGTATCTTAAGCAGGGAATTAGCCGCCTCTAAAGTGAGCTTATCTGCCTCTTTTATAATCCAAACCTTTTTCTTTCCCTCAAAGAGCTTATATCCTGTCTGTCTTTTTAAATCTCTAATCTGCTCGATCTTTATGGAGCCTTCTTCCGGGATTATAACTCGCACATCTGGATGATTCAGATGATCGATCTTTCGACAAGAGGAACAACGGTCACAGTTATCTAGCTGGTCGCTCTTACAATTCAATATCTTGGTAAAGGTTAAGGCAGTGAGCGCCTTCCCAACCCCAGTGGGGCCCACAAACAAATAGGCCCCGGAGAGAGATGAAGTAGCTATCTCTTTCTGCAGAATTTTTATAGCCCGAGCTTGACCCTTTATCTCTTCAAAAGACATAAATTCTCTCTTAACTTTTATAGATATTTTAATATTATCTTTCTTATTGCCAAATGGATTTCTTTAGGACTGTCTTCCCCGTTCATTGTCTTTATTCTCTCAGGATGCAATTTAGCCAGCTCAAGATACCCTTGACGTACCCGGTGATGAAAATCCATCTCTTCTCTTTCAATTCTATCCTTCTTTTTTGCACGCTGTCTGGCTAGGTCAGGATTAATATCGAGAAGGAAAGTTACCTCAGGCAGAATACCCTGGGTTGCCTTTTCATTCAAGGCCTCTATCCAAGCTATATCTAATCCTCTCCCGTATCCCTGATAGGCCACGGTGGCGTCGCTAAAACGATCCGAGATTACAGTTTTCCTGGCCTCTAAAGCGGGGCTGATTACTTGCCTCACGTGTTCTGCCCGATCAGCTAAATAAAGGAAAAGCTCGCTGACGCTACTTATCCGAGATGAAGGCCGAAGGAGAATGAGTTTGATCTTTTGCCCCACCCGAGTTCCTCCCGGCTCACAGGTCTTGACCACCTTACAGTTCATTTTTTCAAGATACTCAGCCAGAAGCTTAACCTGACTACTTTTTCCACTTTTATCTATCCCTTCAAAGCTGATGAACAATGGTTCCTCCATTTACACTGATTATTTTGAGAGCTTTTCCATATATACCAGTCTCAGAAAGGCGTGTCAAATGGGGTAAGCTTGACCAGAACTCTATCATCTCCTCCTTTCCGCCTGCTCACTTGACAAAGTCCAAAGGGAAACATAGGATAACGCAATGTTAAAATAATTGATGCTCCCACCCTATTCAGGAGACAAGAAATTTGAAATGTGATAAAAAATAAAGCTGAAAACTAGCAAATATTGAAAAAAAATGATTATTCTTTTGGTGATTGGATTGGCGGTTGTGGCATTCATAGCCTCAAAATTCTGGACCGCTTTCATCGGTGCTGGATGGAGTCCCACCCCCTTACCCACTGTAAGAAGAATGCTTTCCTTAGCCGAGGTCAAGCCTGAAGACATCGTCTATGATCTGGGATGCGGGGACGGAAGGATTATAATCATGGCCACCAGAGAATACGGCGCTAGATCCATAGGCATAGAAGCCGATCCTTTCCGATGCCTTTATACCTGGGTGAGGATAATGATTTCAGGGTTAAGCAAAAAAACGGGTCTCATCTGGGGGAATTTTTTCCATAGGAATTTAAGTGAAGCCAGTGTAGTTACTCTTTTTTTGTCTCAAGAGGCCAATAATAATTTAAGGAAAAAACTGAGCCAAGAACTTAAGCCTGGGAGCCGCATAGTTTCCTACTACTGGACTTTCAATAGTTGGAGACCTAAAAAGGTGGATAGAAAATTCGGGGTATATCTCTATGAAATTGGCAGTGAAACTAACAGTTGACTCGGAAAATCCTTAAAAGCTGGAGTCAACCAAGGAAAAGATGAATTAAAAACTTATCCTATAAAGTGCCTTTGCGGAATACCTTGGCGATTAGTACTTAAGATGATAGACGATCAAGGATGGATTTTAAGAAATTGTATTATTTGGCACAAACCCAATGCTATGCCCTCTTCTGTAAAAGATAGACTAACCAATACCTATGAATTTATATTCCAAGGTATCGGAATTTCAATAATTTCTCTGAATTGTTATCAAGTAAACCTCGCTAGAGGTGATATCAGAAAAAAAGAGGAGAGGAGGCTCTTTCATGCCCTGAGCGAAGGGTGCCTCGACCTCTACCACCTTCTTAGTCACTCTATTTTCTATTCTGTATCTTGGCATCTGATTCCCCCTTTTCCCTTTCGATAACTCCCTTTTCCATCAGGCTGATAAACTCCCCATTGCCAATAATAATGTGGTCGAGCATCTCTTTTTGCCCTGGCAATTATGGTAGGAAGAGACACCTTCTGGCCATAGGCCTGGTAGATCCGATCCTTAATGTAGCTGTAGTTGTAGAAGGTAACGGGAATTTCCTTATCTTCAATTAACCTCTTTTCTTTTTCTAGTTCATTGATAATGTTCTCCTCTGCTTTCTTGTTTATTCTTCTGGTTGCTCTTTTTCTTTTATACTGGATAGAAAATCCTTCAGGGTCTTCTCTATACGATTTAAGCAACTGGAAGAATCTTCTTCTGGTAACTTGTAATATTTCCAGAAGATAGACAAGCTTTATCTCCTCATCTAGATACTTTTGCAAGAGCATCTTTACCTCTTCAGTGGAGAACCTCTTGTGCAACTGTTCAGCCATAGCATATCCTCCTCTTTCCGGTCATTTTTGAGAAGGATAGCATACAAGAAAAATCTGTTTTTCCGATAAGAATCCGCTGGTGAAATTTTAAACTTTAAACCATAAAAAACAGTGCAATTTTAAATTTTAACTGACATTTTGGGAGAATTTTCTTGACTACATCTTTAAACATTCTACAATAACCGAAAATAGGTGATGGGGTTCGCCTTATAAACAGCCTGCGGGTTTGCAGGATGATGACTCCTACTTCACTTTAAAGTAGGAGTTTTTTTAATGAAAGGTAAAAATTTCGTGAAAAAGAATTCCGGGAAGAAAGATTTTTACGACGTTACATATTTTGACCTAGTGGATGCTATGAAGGAAAAGGTTTGCCCTCTTTGTCTCGTTATCCAAAAGCGTGAATATAAATATGTAGACACTCTTTTTTATGAGCTAGTTAATGATCCTGGTGTTAGAGAAAAATTACGAAAATCGTATGGATTCTGTACGAAACATGCCCAGCTCGTTAAAAAGAGGGGTGAACCTTTAGGTATAGCTATAATTTATCAGGATATATGTTCTACTCTTGTTGAAAGAATGGGGAAAAGGCAGGTACTTTTCACTCCTGGTGAAAAATGTTGTGTCTGCAAAGTTGTGGATGAGGTACAGGAGCAGTATATTCACACCTT
Organism: uncultured Clostridia bacterium; assembly: GCA_964543295.1. Lineage (GTDB taxonomy): Bacteria > Aerophobota > Aerophobia > Aerophobales > AE-B3A > AE-B3B. The sequence continues at coordinate 65,684 of CAZIXA010000011.1, forward strand.
TCTAAGAAATTTTTCTCAAAAGGGCTTTCAAAGAAGATATGAGCAGAGTTTTGGATTATGCATGCCACATTTTCTTGTGGTTTATTCAAGATTCTCCAAGCAAGAGGAAAAGAATATCTTTAAACAGTATCAGTTGCATGCATTGAGAGAATATTTGCCTGAATTGGAAGAATTTATTCGGAAACATGATTATCGCTTTTCGGAGAAAGGTTTCGGTAAAGAAGCCCTCTCTTGGAGAAAGGTAATGGATAAGATAGCGGGAAAATAATCCTAAATAGTCTTTACAGGACAGATTCTTGCCAGTATGGTCATAAATCTTCCCCTTTTCATCACAATCATAACAGAAACCACCGGATCCTATCTTACAAGATGGATTCTCATTAAATCAGGTGAAGCAAAACCCAAAAAACAAACCTGATTGTGGGCTGCCACAAATATTTACAATCAGAAAAAAGCAGGGATTATACAAAAATTACCATAATAGTCATGAATAACCAAAGAAAGACAGCTTTTCAGTTTATTATTTTTCTGGGGATTGTCAGTTTATTTGGAGAGAGACCTCTGAAAAAGTCTGGCTGACCTGACTAAAGTAGTAATATTTTTTGCCTT
>CAZIXA010000012.1:0-60346 GCA_964543295.1 uncultured Clostridia bacterium
AGACTAAGCCAATGAAGAACTTCAGATAATTTACACACTAAACTTTACACGACCAGGGTTTTACTCTATTTGAACAATGCCCTTAAGGTAACCTGGAATAGATGAGGGAAGGAAAAGTTCTCTATAGAGCTTCTTATCATTAGAGGAAAATAACTTCCTTATTCTTAAGACTCACATTGAGAATCAATCCAAGGGTTCTTTCCAAAGAGGTGGCTGATGCCTTGCAAGAGTTTGTAGCTTTTGCCTCAAGGCAGAAGGATAAGACTTCGATCTTTGGGGAATTTATCTGAGGGGCAGGTTACAAAAATTCTCATCTCTTGACCTAGCTTTATCTTAGAAGGATTTTCTAATTGGCAAAGGATTTTCTGTTTTAGCCTTGCTGAAAGCTTCTCTACTGGGATAGCACTACATTCCTCACAGAATCTATTACAACCTTTGTAGCGAGAATCACTAGGAAATAAAGTTCCATCTATAGAAATAATGTTGAAAGTAACAAGACCTAAAAGATGAAGGATCTCTACCAGAACACACAAAATTTCATTGTAGCGGTCTTCGCCTATTCTCACTCTAAGGTTGGAAAAATCTGCTTCGCAGGGGATACACATATTATTTATTCCAGTAAAACAGCGGTAGGGAGCACCTTGATACTTGTCCTCAAGTATATCATAGAACTTGTTCATCGTGCAACCCTCAATAGAGCCGAATAGATCAACAAGGATAAGAGATACAGGACCATACCAGGAACCTCCCTCGGTAGAGTGAGCACCAGCTACAATAGAACGGATGAAGCTAAAATCAACAAGACACCACATGAGACGAGGAAGACCACCTAGGAATTTTCCTTCTTTAATACGAATCTTTGCTTCCTTGTATTTATGAAAGGATAAAAGCCTTTCTCTCGGTTTAGGGAATGGCCTTTGGAATCTTGAATTAATTAGAAAATTGATCTTTTGCATTTTCCGGCAGACCTCTCTTATGGAAAAGTCTGCAGGTCTTCTGGAAGTGTACATTTTCTTCTCCCATGGTGTCATTTTGGCCTCCTTTACAGGTTCTTTGGGGCCATTGTACACACCATAGGGGGAGAAGGCAAGCTAGATAAGGGTTTAGTGGATTGACAAATCTAGGAGTTGAAATGAAATTTGGGTGAGTCGAAAACTCGCTTATAATAAGTAAAATTAATTCTTAAATTAGCTATATGCTCTTTTAGGATAGCTACCCTGTTACATAAGTTGGTCTTATATCTCAACAATAAATGGAAGAAGGAGGGTTACACATGACAGAAAAGAAAGTACTGCAAGGCAAAGTTGCAATAGTTACTGGAGCAACTAGTGGTTTCGGCAGAGCCATAGCCTTCGGCCTCGCGAAGCACGGTGTCTTAATCGCCGGGTGTGCCTCCCACGCCGATTTTCTTGAGTCAACAGCAGCAGAGATAACCCGAGAAACAGGATCTCCCGCTCGCTTCTTTCAGGTGGATATTAGGGAGGAAGCTTCAGCCCAATTGATTGTTGATAACACAATAGAGGCGTTTGGTCGGATAGATATTGTGATTATCAATGCTGGTGCTGCCAAGCGGTTCGAAAAGCCATATCTTGAGCTTTCTCTCCCCGAGGTCGCCTCTACTATGAGGGAACAATACCAACAATTCGCTGTTCATACAACACTGCTTGCTCTCGCTGCAGTAAAACAGATGATTTCTTTATACAAAGATATTGGACTCGACGAAATGGGGCACCTCAAGGACAGCGGGAATATTATTGTTAACCTTGGGGCGGTGGCTTTCCAGCCCATTCGCGACGATCTTTTAGCATATGGAGCGGCCAAGCGTGCTGCTGTACATATCATCATGTCAATGGCTGGTGTCTTCGGCCAATACAACATCCGTGTTAACGGTATCGCTCCCGGTTACGCCGATACTGAACGGCCGCGCCAATTCTATGAACGGATGCCTCAAATTCGTGCCGATATCGGAAAGCATAATATCATCAAACCAGCTTTTCAGCACCCTGCTTCAGTGGTTCCGGCAATCCTGTATATTCTTCAGGATCACTATCTTACCGGTGAATTCATCCGGCTCGATGGCGGGTGGCATCTGCGTTTTAACAGATATTTCAATAAGTGAGTGAATTTTTACCAAAATCATACCAGAATGCACGCTAGCACTACTGGTGAAATGAGTGAAAGCGGTTATATGGCAATGGGTCCCTTTCATACTCCAGCAAGCCAAGACAAATAGCTTCGGGTTCTCAGCCTCGCCCATCATCCACGTTGTTCCGTACTTCAGACATTCTCCAGAATGTAGTAACCATAGCAATTGATAACTTGGGTTTTGCCTATTTGAGTCACTCGCTCGCCAGCGTGAGGATAGATGAGATGTTGGTGACCGTGGATAAAATAGCAGGGTTGATAACGAACGATTAAATTCCTAAAAGAGCTAAACCCTTTATGACATTGGTCCCTTCCGTCATGTATCCCTTGAGGAGGAGCATGAGTAAGAATAACATCCAATCCTCCTTTAAGCCAAATCCGTGGCCTAAGTTTCAGCACTTTCCACCGCATTTCTATATCCGTATATTCTATACCTCTTCCTCCATACCACATAGAGCCCTCAAGCCCTAGTATTCTTACTCCTTTATAAGTCACTATTTGACCATCAATATTTCTCCCCCCTTTTGGAGGTTTTTCTCTATAAATAATGTCATGATTCCCTCTCACATAATAGAGGGGTTTGTTAAACATAGTCATAAGGAAAGAAAGATACCCTGGTCTCAGATCCCCGGTCGACAGAATCAAATCTATCCCCGGAAAGCGACTTTTATCAAAATAATCGTACAAAAGAGGCTCTTCCTTATCTCCAACAACTAAGAATTTCATACTGCCTTGTCGCCTTATCGTGAGAAATGAATTTAAGTGATACCTACGTTTATCATAATACTGGAAAAAAATTATTTGCCAAGAATGGTGGAAAAGTCCATTTACCAAAAGAATCTGAAACTTGACGAACTCCGCCAAGACTGCTATAATTAGCCAATTCAATTGATCCAATTTATGAGACGATAGCTAAAGATTGCGGATTGTTCGAAATAATAGGTGTAAAGTCAGATGTTTATTTGAAAAGGGAGGGCGGCTGCCAAGTTATCTGTGGATGAACTCATTCTTGCAGGCAGAGAGAATGGTTTTTTTGTTTTTGATGATTAACCAGGCCAAGGATCTTGGAGCAAATGCTGTCATCAAGATGCGCTTTATGACGAGTGCAGTTATGGGAGGAGCTGCTGAGCTCCTCACTTATGGAACAGCGGTAAAGATAAGAAAATTGTAGAAAGAGCTAGTTCCCTGAGAGGAGGGTAAATTGGCCAAGAGACTTTATCGTTCAAGAAAGGATTGTATGATCGCAGGTATCTGCGGGGGAATTGCAGAATATTTTGATATTGATCCTACTCTCGTGCGCATAATCGCTGTACTCACTATTTTCCTCAACGGCATCGGACTCATTGCTTACATCATTGCCTGGATTCTCATTCCTCAGAATCCAGAGCCGCTAGCTAAGAAAGAAATAAGTGAAAAGAAAGGAGCAGTAGGAAAAATGAAGGAAAAAGCTGAAGAGGTGGCCCATGAAGTAGGTGAACGGATTAGAGGGAACTCGGACAGGGCTGAGCAAAAGAGAGATTCGAGGTGGATAGGTGGGCTAATCTTGATTTGTCTCGGACTCCTGTTCCTGGCGGGGAATTTCTTTCCCTGGTTCAATCTGGGCAGACTCTGGCCTCTTATATTGGTCATCATTGGACTGGTAATCCTGGCAGGTAGCTTTCGGAGGAGAAAAGAAAATGAGTAGAGGGAGTTTTTTCAAGGGCTTAATTATTATTCTGCTGGGTCTTATCCTCTTAGCTAATAACTTTCAGATTCTACCCTGGAGTGTATGGCACGAACTTTTTAGGCTCTGGCCAGTTATCTTGATTGCTATTGGTATTCATCTCATCTTCAGGAAGGGTCCCCTTTCTTTTTTGCAGATTCTCTCTCCTTTGATTATCATCGCTGCTATTGGGGGAGCAATTTATCTCTCCCACGTAGGCCGAACCTATGAAAAGGTAAATCAGGTGTTCAGATTCGAACAACCTCTCTCTCCTGATCTGACCCGTGCCAGTATCAAGATCAATTTTGGGGCAGGAGGATTGAGATTGGAAGGAAGCTCCACTTACCTTTTTGAGGGTGATTTTGCCACTCCTTCCTGGCTGAGACCAAAAATGAGGTACCAGGTTATAGACAGAGAGGGATTTCTCGAGTTAACCGAGGAAGGTAGGAGAGATAGATTTCAATTTAGTCGATGGGGAAAGGGTCACTCCTGGGATTTGAGGTTAAATAACGAAATTCCCCTGACTTTGAAAATCAAGACCGGAGCAAGTAACAACCATTTGGATCTATCTTCCCTGAAGGTGACTTATCTCGATTTAGACACAGGAGCAAGCAACAATGAAATAAAGTTTGGTGATTCTACTTCTATTAGAGCTAAGATCGATACCGGTGTCTCCCGAATAAAACTCTTTATCCCTCAATCAATGGGGACAAGAATCAAAGCTGATACAGCATTGACTAGCCATAATCTCATCGAGTTAGGCTTTAGAAAGGAGGACGATGTATATACCAGTAGCAATTACCTAACAGCAGAGACTCGACTGGACCTTGACCTGAAGGCCGGTGTTTCTAGTTTCAGAGTAGAACTGTACTAGTCAGTGGCAAGAGCCTTACCGCCAAAGACTTAAAACTTACTTAAAAAGGAAAACCATCATCAGACCGTATGAAAGTTTTCTTAAAGCTTGAGGTTGAGCATTAGACGGAGATATTCCTTATGACTGATCAAACACAAGCAACTCTGGCTCAAAAAACGATTGGCGCTGATAAACTTGTAATAGGTAGAGAAGATCGAGAGATATTGCGGCGCCTGGCTGGCCGAATTGCTGAGTTAGCAGCGCGTCCTATCGAAGATGAGAAACGAGACCTTTGGTACCGGCACAATGCGTTGGAAGCCACCCGCCCGCTCATTTTTTGCGACCCGGAGAACGGTTGGAACGAGATTATCACCGATGCCCAAATAGAGTGCCGTGGACGGCTAGCCCAGGAATGGGAAATGACCCTCCGCAAGGAAATATTTTGGGGCGAATCTATGGGTGATGATCGGGTAACTGAGCCGTATTTCGAGATCCCTTATGTGTATGTCGAGAGCGATTGGGGAATGCAGGAAACAAAAATTGGTGGTGAGAACGGTGGCTCTTATACTTGGAATTCACCCTTAAAATCCTACAGTGACCTTAGTAAACTACATTTTCCTCGTATTTCCGTAGATTATGAAGCGACCCACAACCTTCTCTCACTGGCCAAAAAGGTCTTGGGCAACTTGTTAGCCGTGCGACTCAAAGGAAGATGGTGGTGGAGTCTGGGAATGACCTGGACCTTAGTTAACCTGCGTGGTCTTGAGCAGATCATGTTTGATATTTACGACTACCCGGACGAGCTCCATCAATTGATGGGTATTCTGCGTGATGGGACCCTGGCCAAACTTGACTTTCTCGAAGAAAACGGCCTTTTGAGTTTGAATAACGATGGAACGTATGTGGGTTCGGGGGGGTTTGGTTACACCCGGGAACTGCCCCAGAAAGATTTTGACGGAAAAACAGTACATACACGTGACATCTGGGGATTCTGCGAGAGTCAAGAAACCTCTACGTCTTCCCCGGAGATGTTTGCCGAGTTTATTTTCCCCTATCAGTTGCCCATTCTTGAGCGGTTTGGGCTGAACTGCTATGGTTGTTGCGAGCCACTGGACAAACGCTGGTACGTAGTGAAAAACGCGCCCCGACTTCGGCGTGTTTCTGTCTCTCCCTGGGCCAATTTAGCTGACATGGCTGATAAGCTGGGCGAGCAGTATATTTATTCGATGAAGCCGCATCCGGGTGACTTGGCTGTACCGCACTTGAATGAAGAACGTATCCGAAGTGAGCTACGCAGAGCCTTGCAAATCACTCGTAATTGCCGGGTCGAGATAATCATGAAAGATAATCATACCATCGCCAACAATCCACAGAATGTGATCCGTTGGTGCCAAATTGCACGTGAAGAAGTCGAAGCAATCTAAGTGCATTTTAAATCTCATTTCCCTTAGGAGGGGTTTAATCCTACAGCGTGGCTTTCTTGCGTGTGGTTGCTAGGTTGTGGGCCCGAATGCAATGACCTTGAGACATTGTCTATCACCGGATTAACCCTTGACGGCGCCGACCAACAATCCACGCGCAATAAAGCGCTCGAGCGCAATGGCAATACCGATGACCGGAATGATCATGATCAAAACCAGTACGGACATGTACCACCACTGCGGTCCCCGGGTTGCATTTTGAGCCGCCACCAACAGCGGCATGGTCTGAGCTTTCGCACTCGAGAGAAATAGGGCCAACAGGTACTCGTTCCAGGTGAACACTAGCAGTAACAAGAATGTTGCGACCAGACCAGGCGTCGACAGAGGCAACACAATGGACCGGAAAACCCGATAGGGCGACGCACCGTCAATGACCGCGCACTCTTCCAGTTCAATTGGGATGCTCTGAAAGTAGTCTCGCATCAGCCAGACTACAATCGGCAGGTTAATGGCCAGGTAAGTCGTGATGAGGGCGGTCTTTGTATCGAGTAGATGCATCCTTTGAAACAAGATATAGATGGGGAGCACCACCGCCACCGGAGGTAACATCCGCTGGGAGATCAGCCAGAAGGCAATATCATTGTTGCCTAACGATCGCTTAAAGCGCTGGCCAATCGTTTTTAACGCAAGGAAGAAAAGGATGAGGGTGGCAATCAGCGCGATCTGCCAGCGCACCCCCAACTTGACGATAGTAACGATAGCCAGTGCCATACAGCCGATAAACATTAGAATCGCGCCAAGCCGAGGTCGGTACTTAAAGCGCACCAGGCCATAGGCCGCCGTCGTCCCAAACAGCAAAGCAAGCACAGAGCTGGTAAGCGCCACCACGACGGTGTTGAGGTATGGTCGTACCGTATCCCTCCACAGGTCCACGAAGATATAGTGCCACGCATGTAGTGACGGCTGGTAATCAACACCGGGCAAGTAAAACGGCCCCTCATTGACTTGGATGGGTAGTTTGAACGAGGTCACAACCAACCAGTAGATTGGAAACAGGACCACGAAGGCCCAGGCCCCGAGTATCATGTATGAAAGCAGCATCGTCACGGGAGATGGGATAAAAACCGACTTTCTTCGCAACAGTTTCTTGATCACGTTTACTACTCCGTCACCTGACGGTGAACCAGATTGACATAGGAGATCCCCATAAATATGGCGACAAAGAGCAACATATAGGCAATGGCTGCTGATCCACCCAGGTCAAATGTGCGCCAGGCGAAGAAGGAGTGCAAAGTTAGTGACTCCGTAGCTGTGCCTGGCCCGCCGCTCGTAAGCACGTTTGGCAAGTCCACGATCTTGAACGCCTCGATCATCCGAATAAGGATGATGGTGGCGCTAACCGGTAAGATGTGGGGAAGGGTGATGTTCCAGAACAGCTGCCAGCGACTTGCCCCATCGACCAACCCGGCTTCTAGGGATTCGATAGGTTGGCTCTCTAACGCGGCTAACAGGACAACAAACATAAGAGGCGTCCATTGCCAGATGTCGCCGATGAGCACCGCCGCACGTGCTCCCCACGGTCTATTCACCCACGAGAAGTTGGCCAGACCCAAGGCCTGCCAGACGGGGTTGAACGGCCCTTTGGTGGCGTCGGTGAGCATCCGGAACATGTAGGCCACACCTACCGGCGTAATCATCATCGGTAGCAAGAAAACGATGCGAAAGAAACGGCGGGCAGGGAGGCGTTGCGTCGTGAGTAGCGCCAAGCCAAGCCCTAGGAGATACTGAACGGTAATGCCGACAAAAACATAGATTAAGGTGACAACCAACGTTCCCGGACGACCTCCCGGGCTGAGCGTACGCAACACATACCAGACCCCCACGCTGAACACCGCCATAGTCACGGCGCGGTAGATGAGTCCCCCTGCGGAGAACCGGCGGCTGCGAACGTATCGCCATAAGGCGAGAACGATAAGCACAATGACGACCGCCAGCACCAGCCAAGCAATTGGCGACAGATTGCCTATCACGCCCAGGAAGTGCCGTTTCTCACTGCCGAATAAGAGCTTGCCATAGTTGCCCCCCCCGACAAACTTAATTTCGAATCCACCTTTGACAAAGCGCAGGCGCGACAGAGACAGGTAAAGTGAGATGATTAAGGGAAATATGGACAGTAAAAGCACAATTAGAACAGCAGGCATGATGAAGACGCTGCCAGCAATGCGTTCTACCTGACTACTTAGCCTTTGCCACCTAGTCTTCATTGAATTAGGGGCCTCAAGGCCCGACTCAGGGGGGGCCGGGTCTTGAGCTCGACGGTCCAACTGCATGGATTCACCTAATCACACCGAGGCTTCCTTGATAAGCTTCGCGTTGATCACTGCGACCAAGTTCATCCGTGATCTCCTGCCAGCCATCGTAAATCTGTTTCATTGTCTCTTCTTTAGTGAGTTCACCGACCAAAAACTGGCTGAGGGCGGTATCAAGCACAATCTGTTCATACCGTTGGTTCTGAGGAACACGGAGGTCCAGTACCATATTGGGGCTGTTCAGGCTGTTCTTAATGGCACCCAGGTAGTCGCGGGCTGCCTTTTCACTCATCCCAGCCTTGATCCACAACTCCAGATTCTCGAACTGCGAAATGCGATAGGGGTTAAAACCTGTCTTACCAATGGTCACGTCAACGTTGGCCTGTGCCGGCTGACTCATATAGGAGAGGAAGGCGTAGGCCGCATCCTTGACCTTGGGGTCGACAGAAGCGTTGATCGCACCTGACCATCCGCCGAAGGCCGCAAACGGCGCGTGGTTCACTCCATTCACAGCATAGGGGGCGGTGGTTTCATCAACGTCCACCAGTTTACCGGTAGTCCGGTCAAGCACCTGCCTCGGGCCGGGCAGAATAACTGCACCCACCTTATCCTGCACCACCGAGGTAGCCGGGTCGATGGCTAGCGTACCAATGTCTCCCCAGTCAATGGAGAGGGCAGCACGGCCAGAGGTAAAGAGACCGCGCGTGTCGCCGACGTCAAGGTTCAGCTCATTAGGTGGACCAAACTGGGTGGTCTTCTTATAAACGTCCAGCGCAGCAGCAAAGGCCTCGTTGTTAGCGAGGGGCTCCATCGTCTCGGCATCGAAGAAGGTCCCCTGTGAGGTGCCGTGTGTTTGCAGAAAGCCGCCAACTATGGATATAAACATCCAGTAAGCTTGGGCATTACGCTTCTTGGAAATAGCCGAGCCATAGTCGGGTTTGCCATCTCCGTTAAGGTCCCGGCCGTGGAAGATTTTAGCAATATTGATGTAGTCATCCCATGTTTCCGGCGGCTGCAGGCCCTCCTGCTCAAGCAGGTCAGTGCGGTAGTACACCATCTGGAAGTCACCGTCGAGCGGAATGGTGTATGTGCGGCCTTGATAGCTGGCGCTGAAGTCGCGGAAAAAGGGTGCGATATCCATCCAAGCTATAGCCTTATCAGTCGCTATCCGGTCGGTTAGGTCTTCCAGGAAGCCGGGAACGATGAAGTCCACCATCCATTGTGGCGCAAACACGAAGGCATCGTAACTGTTCGTCCCGGTCACCATGTCGGTCATGATCTTTTGATACAGGTCGCTAAAGGGAACCGTCACCACGTTGATCTTGGCTCCTGTCAGCTTCTCAAAGTCGGGTGCACGCCGTTGGAGTGGTTCGGCGATCTGTGGACCGACGAAGGTCACCACGTTAACTTCTATTCCCTCGAAGCGCTTTGCCTGCGCATATGCCGCGACACTCGAGGCAAGAACCACAAGCAATCCGATGATCACCCCCAACTTAAATTTCATGGCAGTCTTCTCTTTAGTCATCTCTCTTACCTCCTTTTAATTTTCAATCTATTCCCCTAAACCACGTGGGGTCACCAAAGCCATTGGCCTATCTCAGCCTCTCACCTCCTTTCTGGCCGGATTGACTCTGGTAATTTAACATAACCTTTTCTCTTTTTAGGTTCTGCCTCTTCTCCTCTTTCTCTAGCTTTATCTACTTCTTCCTTCTTTTCTAACTGATAGGAAGTTGGATTTTAAGCCACGGTAAACCAGAGTCCTTTTTGATGCCTGATACTGTTTGATGTTTAGAATTGTACCATGAGAAAGTGGTATTGTCAATACGCGACGAAAAAACCATGCAAACACGCTTTGGAGGTAGAGGAGCTAACCTCAGATGAGCGAAATTCTCATGGTCAATTTTGGTGATAAAACGAAAAAGGCTACCGGTGGCTATCTTCACTTACGCTCAGGTTACTTAACAGTGCATAAAAGACTTCGTTTCATTCCGCCCAAATTCGTCGGTCGATGAACTTCTTTTGTCCGCAAACCGTTGGCGAAACTTTCCTTCGCTCGCCGAATTAAAGACTTTTTCGCAAAAGACTTGACAAACTATTTTTTTGTTTATACTGATTTATCAGAAAAGTCTGGATATTCCGAAATCAGTTACTTAAGGGAGGTAGGGAAAGTGGTCAAAAAAGATGAAAATGGGTCTTGTTGCCTGCCGAAGGATAGGGGAATAAGCTGCTGTAAAGTTGAATCAGTAATAAGCGTAGATGAACGGGGACAGATGGTGCTTCCTAAGGAGATAAGAGATAAGACAAAAATTCGTGCTGGCGATAAGTTAGCCGTCATAAGTTGGGAAAAAGATGGGAAGGTATGCTGCCTTTCTTTAATTAGGGCCGAAGATTTTGCAGAAATGGTAAAGAAGCTAGTTAGTCCTCTGATGGAAGAGATAATGGCAAGATAATATTGATAAATAACTTTGGAGGGAATAAAAATGAAAGATAAAAAAATAAAGAAAGTGGTAAGAGAGGGCTATGCCAGAATTGCCAAACAGAATAGTCCCTGTTGCGTTCCGGTGAATTCGTGCTGTGGAGGCACTAATTTAGCACAGGACATTAGTAAGAAGATAGGATATACTGAGGGAGAACTTAAAGCGGTCCCTGAAGGGGCAAATTTAGGGCTTGGCTGTGGGAATCCTATTGCTCTTGCTTCTCTAAAGAAAGATGAGATCGTGCTTGATCTTGGCTCAGGTGCAGGGTTAGATTGTTTTCTTGCGGCTGACAAAGTTGGTAGGAAGGGAAGAGTTATTGGGGTTGATATGACAGGGGAGATGATCGAAAAGGCAAGAGAGAACGCCCAGAAAGGTAACTACAAAAATGTAGAGTTCAGGCTGGGAGAGATTGAAAATCTACCGGTTACTGACTGTTCTGTTGATATAGTGATCTCAAATTGTGTTATCAACCTTTCGCCTGACAAAAGAAAGGTCTTCCGGGAAGCGTTCAGAGTGTTGAAACCAGGTGGCAGGTTGATGATTTCGGACCTGGTTTTGTTAAAGGAACTTCCCGATTTCATAAAAAACTCTGTTGAGGCATATATTGGTTGTCTTTCTGGAGCAATGATGAGGGATGAATACCTAGGGACCATAAAAACGGCAGGATTCCAGGAGCTCAGGATAATTGATGAGACATCTTTTCCTATCGAGTTTATGGCTAATGATCCAACGGCAAAGGCAATCATGGAAAATTTAAACATCTCGCCAGAGAAGGTAAAAGAGATTGCAAATTCGGTTATAAGCATCAAGATTTATGCGGTGAAACCGTTTGAATAGGAAGGTCATTAAAACTGCCAAATAAATTCAAAAACTATCAAGCTTTCTGAGAACTGGATTTACACCTTTTGATCCTTTAGAACTGGCAAAAGAAACTGAGAAAATAGCGACTAGAAAGGGTAGGGAAGGAAATGAAGTACACTGAAGGAAAGGTCGGTAGAATATTTGTCGTAAGATTGGAAGATGGGGATGAGCTGCCCGAGGCAATTGAATCCTTTGCTCAGGAAAACAAGGTATCTCGTGGAATGTGTATCCTTGTGGGAGGAATTAAAAATGGGGGAAAAATTGTTGTTGGGCCTGAGGATAGTGAATCAATGCCCGTAGTTCCTATAATTTTTGGTCTCAAGGGCGTTCATGAGATTTGTGCAGTGGGTACTATCTTCCCTGACCGCCATGGGAAGCCCAGACTTCACATGCACGCTGCACTGGGACGAGAAGGAAAAACAAGGTCCGGATGCATACGCCCCGGTATCGAAGTATGGAAACTGGGAGAAGTTATAGTTCTTGAGATTACCGCAAGCACTGCCCATCGCAAAGAGGATGCAGAAGCTGGATTCAGTATGCTAGAACCATAACTGGATAGCTCCTTCGATAACTGCCGCATTAAGCAGTACCTTGGTATTCCTCATGATTTTGAGGCGGTGGCTTTCATACCCATCGGATTTCCCAAGGGAGAGGCATTTATCGAATCTACTGAGCCCTATGATTTCACAGGGATTCCTCGCTCGGCTAAATATTTTTTCATCTGTTTAATCGTATATTTTCCGAAATGTACAATTGAGGCGACAAGGACGGCGTCTGCGTGTCCTTGGGTAATAGCCTCGTAGAGGTGCTCAAGTGTTCCAGCGCCACCTGATGCGATTACGGGTAAGCTCACTGCATCGGCTATCGCCCTTGTCATCGGGATGTCGTATCCTGTCTGTGTACCATCTGTATCCATGCTTGTCGGCAAGATTGCGCCAGCGCCTAAATCTTCAACTTTTCTTGCCCATTTGACAGCGTCAATTCCTGTAGGCTTCGTACCGCCACTTACCATTACTTCAAAACCGGAAGAAATTTGGGATGAGCTGGATCACCTACATCCTTCAAATCTACAAAATTTACACCTTTGACCAAGCGCCCGTCTCTTACGTCTAAACACGGGATGATTCTTCGGTAATCCATTTATTGTTCCTCCTAGATTTTCTCTAGATTGCTCTTCCTTTACCTCTGTGGCTGCTCCGATTAAGGAGCCCTCACGATTCCATTATACTTCGTAGAGACACGGGGTCAAGATTGGTTTACCTTTTCGGTAGAACTCGTGATTTAATTCGGGTCCTTGACGAAGAAATAGAATGGTGTACGATAGAGAAAATGGCACACTTTATATCCTAGTTTACACAACATCACATATCCTGTGTTAAGAAAGGTCAATTATTATAAACCCCATTATTTATAGAAAGCAAATAGAGTCATTAATTGTTAGATTTATTGTGGGTGTCGTTGTAAAGATTGTTATTGAACAAAGTGTATACGAGGTAGTTGGAAAGCAAGTACTTTTAAATCTGGTGATCCGCAGATTGTTCTACAGATTTCTCTTTCAAAAAATCCTCTGTTATATTGTTGTGATAAAAGTCCCCAGTTGGTTCATCCAGTCAATTCTGTTCCTTATTTTCAGAAGTAGCAGAATCATCATTGTGGGTAAGCAGAATCTGAAGAGAATTGAAAAGGAGAAACAGAGAGTTGTCTTCGCCTTCTGGCACGGTAGTTATACATTACTACTTGTTTCTCTCCGTACGAAGAAGGCGGTGGCGTTAGTTCATTTGTCCTTTCGGGGAAACTATATAGCTCAATTAGCCTCCGCATTTAACTATCATATAATAAGAACCTCCAGAAATGGAAGGTCGATCCTGGAACTTATCAAAAAGATCGAAGAGGGCTATTTAGGATTTATTGCTGCTGATGGTCCTCAGGGGCCATCTTACAAAACTAAGCCAGGAACGATTTATATTGCTCAGAGGGCAAAAGCTGTGATTGTTCCCTTAACGATAAAAGCTCACAGAGGGCTTGTGCTTGGTAAACGCTGGGACAAGCATTTTATTCCCCTACCTTTTAATAAAATTACCGTGTTTATTGGCAGGCCCATAGAGGTAAAACCCGGGGATTCTCTTGAAACAAAAGCAATGGAAGTAAATAGGTCCCTTCTTACATGAAAAAAATTATTGTATGTTTGGTTACCATAGTGGTATTACCTCTAGGGATAGCTCAAACAAGTTGTCCTGCGGAAAGAAGTGAAGCTAGTTTTTCACTTGATGGCTTGGAGGAGGTTTACCTTTCCCAGGATGCCAAGGAATTACTTAAAAAAAACGGTTTTGTCATTACCCCTGGGTATGAGAATGAAATATTTGACCTTTATGCTAACTGCAAGGAAAACAACCAACCTATATTCGTCACTACGGATGCTGTCTTACACACATCTCATATATTCTTTGATTACCTTTTGAGAATCCTGGAGATAGAAAAACTTTACCCTTTAACCGATGAGCTTACTGATAGAATGCTTACTTTGTCTATTAAGCAATATAACGAAGCCAAGAATAGCGAGATGAAAGAAGCAGCTAGATTAAATATTGGATTTTTTGCGGTGGCCAAAAAACAATTTAATCCGGCCTACAAGGTCGGCTATAGATTAAATGATCTAGTTGATAAAGAAATTAAAAACATTGAAAATCATGAAGGGTTGAAATTCAGAGAACTTTTAACCTATGTAAAAAATCCCAGTCTGGGTGAAAATCCCTACGCCTATGAAGACTATAGCCAGTATGTGCCTCGAGGTCATTATACCAGGAATGAGAAATTTAAGAAGTATTTTAAAACCATGATGTGGTATGGTCGCATTGATTTTAAGTTAAAACCAGGTACAAAAGAGCCTGCCATTACGTATGGCAAGAAGATGACCCTTCAGGCTATTTTGATGACAGATGCCTTTTTAAAAGATAAGGAGGTTTTTAAACTCTGGAAGAAAATTTATGAGCCAACTGTATACTTTGTGGGTAAGACAGACGACTTATATGCTGATGATTACCTGAAACTGGTTAAAGAAATATTTCCTTCCCCAGGCACGGTTGATGAGTACGCCGATCAGAGTAAATTATCTCAATTCATTGAAAAGGCAACTAAATTAAGACCCCCAAAAATTCTCTCGGGTGCAGCGTTTGTGGAAGAGGGAGAATTTGCTGTTTCAACTAAAGGTTTCAGGTTTATGGGACAGAGATTTATCCCTGATTCTTATATGTTTCAAGAACTTGTCTACGGAATAAAAAACAGAAAAGAGATTCTAAAATATAAAGGGGAAGAAAAACCCTTTACCATGGAAGTTATTCCTAATGTTGGCCCTGCTAGGACGTTTCCCCGTGGTTTAGATATATTAGCTGTCCTCGGATCCAAAAGAGCCCTGGAAATCTTAGAGAAAGAGGGTGACACAGAATACACAAACTACTATGATCAACTAAATAAACTAAAGGAAGAGTTTTCCTCTCAGACTACAGGAGAATGGAAGCAGAATCTCTATTGGAGATGGTTATATTCTTTGCTGCCGCTCTTAGAGGAGAAGAAAGAAGAGAATCTACCAAAATTTATGCAAAGCGTAGCCTGGATAGACAAAGAACTTCAGGCAACGCTCGGTTCTTGGGCAGAATTAAGGCATGATACCATTTTGTATACTAAGCAAAGTTACACCATGATGGTAACCGCAATGCCTCAAGAGCCAAAATTTACTTATGGCTATGTTGAGCCCTATTCTCAAGTTTATGCACGAATAGAAGAGATGATGAGAGACTTAAGGAATAATCTGACTGCTCTAGGTATCGCAGTTGAAGGATTACCGGAAAAAATAGAGGAATTTGAAGACCTTCTGGCAAAATTAAAGATTATTTCGGAAAAAGAACTTAGCCCTAAGGAACTGAATGAGGCAGAGTATAGTCTTATTAGGAATATTGGGGGCAGGCTCGCTTCATTAAAAAGGTTTCCGGAAGAGATAATGAAAAAGATAACATCGGGCACCGATGAAAAGATCGATCTTATAGCTGATGTTCACACTGACCCCAATACCAAACAGGTCCTTGAGGAGGGCGTTGGTTCTCCCTTTCATATCTATGTTATAATAGATGATGGCAAAGGATACAGGCTATGCCGCGGTGGTGTCTTTTCATACTATGAGTTTAAACATCCTATGAAGGACCGCTTAACCGATGAGAAGTGGCAGGAAATGGGAAAAAATAAGATCAGATCACCTCAACCTGATTGGGTACGCACTTTTACGGCAAAATAACCAGCCAGCAGCAGATCATACCGCATATTTCATCTCATTCCCATTGGTTGCTTTAAGTAGTGCCATCCTGCCAGTTATGTTACTTCACCTCATCTGCTTTAAATAAAGTCCAGGGCTGGGTTGGTCTATCCTTGAGGTAACCCTCCAGATAACTGTACTGGGTATGTTCAGCCAAGAATGCTTCCGCATCAAAGGGCATACCGCTGGAGCTGCCCCACCTGGCCCAGAAACTGAGATCCTTGGCCATGTTGCTGTCCATCACCTTGCCGTCCACGGCCCCTGCCGGCTGGTATGGTAGTCTCGCACCCCAGTACTCGAAGCGGTCCAGTTCGTAGTGGTCCTCTACAGTACGGGAACAGGGATTATATAATACTTGTAAGTATTGTTCAACGATACCAGTTTATTTTTCCTAAAAGATTGCCTGTGAATTTATCACACCAAAAAATTTCGTCAAATACCCGCACTTAGTCTAGATATTTTGAAAGTAGACTGCTTAAGCATAGTGCTTACCTATCGCAGTCGGTCGGTTTGACGAATGGCGGCTTTTACCGTATAATCCCGAAAAATTGGAAGTTGGAAGTCAAATCACTGAATTTCTAGCCGGGGAAGAAAAAAACTACCAGTGCTTCAAAGGACAAAATATAGTGAGAGGTGGTGTTATGAAAAAATCTTTTGGCGTGACTTTGATGTTGGGCATAGTTGGAGTGTTGATGTTCGGAGGTTGTGTGCAGAAAGCTTCATCAAGCAAAGTAGCGCTAGAAAAAGGAGTAACAAAAATGATACATGTGGGGGATATCGATATTGCCTACAAAAAGTTTGGTGAAGGGGACCCGCTCCTGTTGATAATGGGCTACAGTGGTACCATGGACCTCTGGGCTCCAGAAATGTTGAAAGAACTTGCCGCACATTACCAGGTAATCATATTCGATAACCGGGGAATGGGAAAAACGACTGCTTCAGATAAGGAATTTACCATTGAGTTGTTCGCAGATGATACCCGAGGGCTCCTAGATGCTCTGGGCATTGAGCGCGCCCATGTACTTGGTTGGTCTCTGGGTACTTACATTGCCCAGGAGTTTGCACTTACCTATCCCGATAAGGTTGACAAACTCATACTGTATGCTGGAGACTGTGGAGGTAAGGAAGCGATGTATCCGAGCCCTGAGGTTTTGGACATCTTAGCCGATACATCAACTCCACCTCACGAGAGAGGAGAGAGGCTTCTCAAGACTCTGTTTCCAGAGAAGTGGTTGGAAGAGCACCCTGATCCCCGTACCTATTTTCCTGAGGTGACGGAAACGAGTTCCGAGGAGAATATAGAGCGCCAGTACAAAGCCTGGCAGAACTGGAAGGGTACGTACAGCCGACTCCCCAGGATAACGCAACCTACCTTACTCATTACCGGAGCCGATGATATAAATACCCCTTGGCAGAATTCTCTCATGATGGTTGACCTCATTCCAGGAGCCTGGCTGGTTCAATTGAAAGATGGAGGCCATGGCGTGATGTATCAGTATCCAAAAAAATTTAGCCGAATTGTGCTCACCTTTCTTGAAAACTAACTACTTTCTGGTCTACAATTGATTTTTGTTTTATTTTTTACCTTAAGCGGAATGCATCTAAAATTTTCTGTATTATCCACTTACTATATTCTGGTGTTATTATTTATCATTTTTAGAGCCGCGGGAAAAGTTTCAGGAACTATGCTAGGAGCCTCTATTTCAAAATCGTCTACAATGGTTAAAAAATATGCGGCGGGCGGTTTGATTCCCCAAGGCGGTATTGTCATCGGATTGGCGCTACTGATCAAACAGAATCCTACCTTTGATGGTATCTCCGATATTATTATCAGCGTTATCGTTGGAGCCACAATTATACACGAAATAATTGGACCTATTCTTGCCAAGATGGCGCTTAAAAAAGCAGGAGAAATAAAATAATATGCGTTGACAGTTTTTGTTTTATCTATATATATAGAATATCGGAGAAAAATAATGAAATTAGATAGGTTTACTTTTAGAGCCCAGGAAGCTTTAGAAAATGCCCAGACTATAGCAGAAGAAAATCATCAATCAGAAATTACCCCAGAACATCTTTTATTTGCTCTAATAGAGCAGAAAGACGGAATTGGTTCTCCCCTTTTAAAGAGGGTAGGAGCCGATACTAATATTATAAAAAATAGTCTTAAAAAGAAAATGGAAGATTCTCCCAAGGTCTATGGCAGCAGTCAAGCATACATCTCTCCCTCTTTAAACGAGATCTTGAAAGACGCCCAGGCTGAAACTACTCAAATGAAAGACGAATATGTAGGAATTGAGCATCTTCTTATTGCTCTTTCGCAACATGATTCCTTCGCCAGCCAGATCCTAAGAGAAAATGGGGTGAATAAAGACGCCCTTCTCAAAGCTTTAGTAGATATTCGTGGAACCGAGCGCATTACCGATCAGAATCCAGAAGAGAAATATCAAGCTCTCAAGCGTTATACCAGAGATCTTACTTCGTTAGCTGAACAAGGTAACCTGGACCCAGTAATTGGTAGAGACCAAGAAATACGACGTGTCATTCAGGTTCTCTCGCGACGAACCAAGAATAATCCAGTGCTTATAGGCGAACCCGGAACAGGTAAGACAGCTATAGTAGAAGGATTAGCTCAGAGAATGGTAGCTGGCGATGTACCGGATAGTTTGAAAGATAGACGCCTTTTGGCTCTAGATATTGGCTCGATGGTAGCCGGAGCTAAGTTTCGGGGTGAATTTGAAGATAGAATGAAAGCTGTTTTACGTGAGATAAGGCGGGCAGAGGGCCAATTAACTATTTTCATTGACGAACTTCATACAGTAGTGGGAGCGGGAGCTGCCGAGGGGGCAGTAGATGCCTCAAATATGCTAAAACCAGCTCTGGCCAGAGGAGAACTTAGGTGTGTCGGTGCAACTACCCTGGATGAATATCGGAAAAATATAGAAAAGGATGCTGCTCTGGAGAGGCGATTCCAACCTATTTATATTGGAGAGCCCTCTGTTGAGGATACCATAGCTATTCTGCGTGGTCTCAAGGAACGCTACGAGATCCATCATGGAGTGAAAATCAAGGACTCAGCTATCCTTGCCGCCGCGAGGCTTTCCCAGCGCTATATAACTGATAGGTTTCTTCCTGATAAAGCTATAGATCTTATTGATGAGGCTGCGGCTGGACTTCGTATGGAAATTGATAGTCGGCCTACTGAAATAGACGAAGTGGAGCGAAGGATAACTCAATTGCAGATTGAAAAGGAAGCTTTAAAAAAGGAAAAGGATAAGGACTCTCAGGTAAGACTGGCGGAATTGGAAAAAGAATTAGCTAACCTGAAAGAGAAAAGCGATCACCTTAAATCTCACTGGAAGGATGAGAAAGCTATTATTCAGAGAATCCGTGAAGTGAAAGAAAGAATAGAACAGGCAAGGATTGAATCAGAAAAGGCAGAGCGAGAAGGAAGGCTAGAAAGAGCAGCAGAACTTCGTTATGGCACCCTTATAGAATTAGAGAAATTACTGGAAAAAGAAAATAAGAGGTTAGCTCTGCTGCAAAAAAAACAAAAAATGTTAAAAGAAGAAATAGATGAAGAAGACATTGCAGAGGTAGTTTCCAAGTGGACAGGCATCCCCCTCTCAAGACTCATGGAAGGAGAAAAAGATAAACTCTCTAAAATGGAGGAAAGGTTAAAAAAGCGAGTGGTAGGTCAGGATAGAGCTATAGAGATCGTTTCTAATACCATAAGAAGAAGTCGGACTGGCCTGCAGGATCCCCGGCGCCCGCTGGGTTCATTTATTTTTATGGGGCCCACGGGGGTAGGAAAAACAGAACTTTCCCGCGCTCTGGCAGAGTTTCTCTTTGATGATGAGGAAGCTATGGTCAGAATTGATATGGGGGAATATACCGAAAGACACACCGTCTCCCGTCTTGTTGGCGCGCCCCCCGGATATGTTGGTTACGAAGAAGGAGGGCAACTCACTGAACCAGTAAGAAGAAGACCTTATTCAGTTATCCTTTTTGACGAGATAGAAAAGGCTCATCACGATGTCTACAACACCTTACTTCAGATTCTCGATGACGGTAGACTCACTGATGGACAGGGAAGGACAGTAAATTTCAAGAATACAGTTATTATTATGACTTCCAATATAGGCACTAGCTATCTGCAAGGAATGTCTTCCCAGAATCGGCAGGATACGGAAAATAAAGTAATGTCTGCTCTTCGAGCCCAATTTGCTCCGGAATTTTTGAATCGAATTGATGAAATAATTATCTTTAACCCGTTAGGGAAAGAGGAGATCAAAAAGATTGTGGATATTCAGCTTTCGGAAATAAATCAGCGATTAAAAGAAAAAGACCTTAAGCTTGAATATTCAGAAAAGGTGAAGAATTATCTGGCTGAAAAAGGCTTTGACCCGGACTATGGAGCAAGACCACTAAAAAGAGTTATCCAGCGAGAGATACTGGATTCTCTGGCTAAGAGTCTTTTGGAGGGTAAGTTTAAGGAAGGAGCTAAAATTCGAATAAATTTGGAGGATTCCATGCTTACTTTCTCTGGAAAAAGTTGAAAAACCTTTTTAGGCGAAGCTAGAGACCTTCTGGTTAAAAGAAAATGTGGCTGCCGAGACCATCGACAGGTGAACCCATTCTCTCTAAATAGAGAGAATGGTTTTTTTTATTAGGCTCCTCGGACACCATAACTTCAACCTTTGACCTCCATTTTCATGGCAGGAGCAGGTTAAGTACCTATTCTGGTGAACTTTAGATACCTCTTGTCAGATAATTCGTTTACCAGATAAAGGTTAAAATTGGCCAGGGATTGAGAAGTGCTGCTCGCTTGATACCCGGTTTTGATGTTTCCAGTGAGTTTTGGTTTTGGCACAAGCAGCATCATCCTGGCGCAGTAAGCCAAAAAGAGATCAGAGTTGTAAAAGGAATTTTAGAAAAAAAGGTGTGGTTGCCCTATTTTGGTGCAGGGTTTTGCCCTGAAACAGAGCAAAACAGATGGGCTTTAGCCATCCTGGATTCTGGAAGAAATAAATAAGTACAGTGTAGGAATAGCCTCTAAAGATAGCTTTGAGTAGTTCCGGTGATCTTTCACATGAAAATGGCAAGAAAATTGCTCTAAGAATAACCGGTGCTTCATTTAAAGGGCGAAAATAAGGTCCGCCTTATAGAAGAGAAAACATAGGCCGACCACAATAACTCGTCGTCTCAAATTATCACCTCTTGACCTAACCGGAATTATAGCACACAAACCCTCAAGATCTAGGTGAGCTGGTTATGTGACGCGGTACGATGGAGCTACTATAATGACTATTTATCTTTTTCTATATGGTCGACCTTGACATATATGCTTTTTTTGCTAGCATACAAATGCGACGTTATATCCTTCGATATAGATGCCGGTAAACTGGATGTTTGAGAGTTGAGAAGGATGTAGCCGACAAAGGCACACTATCCGAAAGAAGAGAGGACCAAACCAGAGGCCATTAAAATGGTAGCTGGGTTACTGAGGTTATATCCCAAGTGGCAATTGCCCATTCTTTCCTTCGAAAGAATGGGCTTTTTTTATTGAGCGATCTCACGAATTACCGGAATAGCTAGAAAAGAGAGAGGGTCTCAATTCAAGTTAAATAATTTAACACCTAGATAACTACACCAGAGGTATAGACACCACCTTCCTGCTGGTCTCTTATCTTTAAATGTAGCCATAGGAGCTCCCCAACAGACTATCTCACGGCTCAAAAGCGTGTAAAAGTCTACATCGCATTTAGCCCAAATTCTCAACCTAGTTTTGACGGACAGCCAAGAGCGCGGGTGAGAAAAGAATTCCAGTAGACAAAAAGTCAGGATTTCTCCCTAGCTGTAAGGGAGGCGAGGTCCTAATCTTAAAAGATTGGTTCCCTGAGGGTTAGGAGGGCCAACGGGAAAAGCGGCTACTCACAGAACTAGCGGGTTTTCTTATTTGCACCATCAGTACAGTAGGGGTTTTTTCTTCCGTAAAACTCCAGTCATTTAAGGGGGAAACGGACATGAGATGGGAAGAGAGAGTGGAAAGGATGGTAGAGGCATACTGCGGTAACATAAAAAACCCTCTGGAAAGAGTCTGTCTCAAGCACGATCTTTTTCAGCCCCTAGCCAAATTGCCCGAAGCAGTGGAGAAGATGGTTACTCAAAACCCGAATGCCTCCGGTTTTTGCCTTAGACACCTGAGTAAACGAGAGTTAATAGAAATTGAAAAAAGCTGCACCGAGAGTCTTGTTTTAAGCAGGGCAATACTGAATGGTTTCTACATAGCGGGGAGGATCGATGTTGAACTTAGAAAAGTTATCCGAGAGAAGCCTTCCATCTGGCAAAGACTGAATCCCTGGACCAGCTCTCGCCTCCTGCAGGCCGTAGCAGATGATATATGGCAAAACATCTTTGATGCGCTGCTAGATAACCCCGAAGTGAGGAAAGTAAGAAGACTGCTTCTTCAAAACCTTTTTATGGATGGCAAAAATGAGAAGATGCCTAAAAGTTCTGAACCTACTCATAGAGAAAAAAGTATCTGAGAAGGGGGGGAATAAGCTGAGAGCCTGGGAATACGAGGGAATGATAAAACATCACGTTGAAAAATGTCCCCACTGCCACAAGTTTCTCGAAGGAATTTACCAAAAGACCAAAATATCAGATGCTGATTTTTCTCAAAGCTTAACTGACGCATTGGCCCGGTTCAGTTCCTCCTGTAAGGGTACCCAAGAAGAAGGACTACGCTGAAAGGGCAAAGTATGCCACTGCAAAATTTACCAGTTCATTTGCTATAATAGTATTAAGTAAGAGTCTAACTCAAAAAGGGAAAGGTATGCAGGAAACAGAGAGCCAGATCGTAGAGTGGGTAAAGGAGCTCGAGAAAAGAAGGGGAAAGCTGGATCTCGAAATAGATGAACTGGACCGGGAAATTGCCCGAATAAACTGGAGAATAACTCAACTGGGGGGATTCAAAGGAAAAATAGAGGAGGGAGTTATCCAAGTCGCTCAGCCCCAGTTAATCGCAGAGAAAACAGAGCAGGAGATAAAAAATCTCGCCCGGCTCAAAGGGGAAAGGACAGAGCACAAAGGTGAAATAGCAGTAGACCGGGAGTTCTGCAAATCCCTTCTAAGTTATCTTCTTTCCAAGTTAGAACCTAACCAGGGGAAACCTTCCCCTGGTTAAAGCTTGTCTTTATCCTTTATACAGAGTTTGCTAAAAGTTTATCGATCCTACTGCAAATTCTAAAAATAATTTGCTATAATAAAAGTAGAGTAAAGATCAAAAGACTGTCCTTTGAGTTTCAAGGGGAGGTGAATTCCTGTCCGGAGCTACTAGATAGTAGTGTTTTAGTAATATTTCTCTCAAATTAATAAGAGAACAGGAGGTCCCAATTCAAGTTAAATAACTAAAGACCTGCATCAACCAAACACGTACTCGCCACCTCGTTGCTTGCAGTTTAAGTCCTCGAAACTGTAGCTAGAGGAACTCCTCAACAGACGATCCCACAGGTCAAAACCGGCTAGCAATCCACAGGCATATTTTTTCCATGGTAAAGTCTGTGAAAGTAATCACTAGCTCAAGCCATTCCCAAGTTGAAAATTGGCCCAAAACCCAAACTACACCACACTTTGCTCATTCTGTCAACCCACTCAGTTAACACCTACTCAATTAACCGGACTCGAAATCGTCAAGCTAGTTTTGATGCACAGCTAATCTGCCTCATAATAAATCAACCATATTACGCTTAGAAACAAAACCAAACTCGAGAGAGGAGGTGAGATAAGAGTTTCAGAACGTCCTATCCAGAAAAGAAAGCGAGGTGAAAAAGAATGAAGAAAATAGGGATTATATTGGGATGTGCGATCATTCTGGTAGGAATAGTGGTGGTTCCGGCACTGGCGGGAAAAGGTGGGTGCACTACCATCCAAGACGGAGTGCTTACCTACTCTGCAGGTCACTATTTGGCGGGTCAACCGCTAATGCTGGGCTACGATCCTTATGGCTACAACTACCAAGCACATATGTTCAACGGTTACTACCCCAACGTGTATCTTGGAGGGGATGGATTCCCCGCCTATGAGGGTGATGTTGAGACATACCTGGAACAAAATCCAACTGCTGAGAGTAAGTGGTACTGGTACCCGGACGTTAAACTCACAATGAAGTGGAACGATGCCTGGCTCAGCAACAAGGACTGCGACAGTGATGGCAAACTTGACAGGTACTATGGATTCCCGTCTTACATCGGCTCAGGAGCATGGTGTACCAATCATCAGAGTGGAACATATATAGGAGATGACGGCAAGAAGCACCGCTGGACCTATTTCGTCAAGATTGTGGCTAAGCCGACAGCCGATTACGACTGTGCCACCCATGGAGGCCAGGAAATCTGGGGCAGCTTCTGTATAATTCAGAGTGTGTACAACGATCCCTACGGAGGGTACCACGGCCTAGAACTCAAGGCAGCGCGTCCTGGGTTGGGCAACTGGTAGTTCATTATAGATAGGGCAAGGAAAGTAATCTGGATATTCTGCGGTTAGGGAGTCACTGAGAATGGAGGTTTGGCAAAATGAGCCATGTCGACGAGAGGGCAAATGAACTTGTTCGGTTAGCAGGACTGGAAGCCTGCTAATAACTTTTGATTAAAACCTTGTCCTTGAAAGAAGGATGAAATTGAAGAAAAGCAGGGGTTTTCCGCCCCTGCTTTTCTTATTTCAAAAAGGATATGAAGGAGCGAGAATAAGCGGTTTAGTTCATTCATATTCAGAACTGGTAGTTGTAAATAAGCCGCAGGCCTGAATCCTGGGTGGCCGTAGAGCTGTCCCCTGCGGTAAAGTTTCTTTGATCATCAAGATAATAATTCAATTCCAGCTTATGGTTCTTTGCTAAGCTGTATTGGTAGCCAAGATTAATGCTAAATTTATCAGAGATAGCCTTACCAGGATTAATAAGCTCGCCATAATTTGTCAGGTAGTAATTCAGTCTTAGAATGCTTTTTCTGGTAAAGGAATAACTTAGTCCGAATGAGGTGGTAGTTTTACTCTCTTTCTGTGAATCAGCCAGAGTCACTTTATATTGGGGTGAAAAGACGAGTTTTCCGAGAGTGAGGCCGTATCTTGCTCCTAAGGTGATTGATCGAGAATGAGTTCTATTGGTAGTTGTCGAATCCTCGGTAGCGGAAATCACATAGTTTGCTGAGAGAGTTGTTCGCTTGCCCCATGGGACTGAGAGGCCGTAATTCGTTGATACGATGGTTTCATCAATCGCCATCTCAGACGTGTCTTTGTAACTGAACCTCAGATAGTTTGCTGAAAGTCTGATCTTGCCAATTGGGTAGGAAAACCCTATGGTTAGGTCATCGATAGCGTCATTTATCAACAGGTTTCCATTTTCACTGTTATACGTTTTGTCTAAGTTATAGGTAAGCAATAAAAGCGGCAGCTTAGGAAAAGCAGCGGTCAAGTCGGCACCAGCGGTAGTTGTTATGAGACGGTCGCTGTTTTGCCACAGCCCGCGATGGTATTTATTATAATAAACTGTTCCGTTGATATAGTCCGTAAGGGAAGTTAAAGATAAGTCGTATTGCTCGTAATCGCCCGATGCGTTGGAGTTTCCCGCAAAGTAAAAGTCTCGTCCCACTTTCTCATAAGAAGCATCGAGGGTGAGTTTTTCGTAGTAAAGCGAAGTAGATAGCTGAAAAGCATTTCTTTTTGAGCGTTCAGACTCTATTTCGCCTTGCTCATAGCTACTCAAAGCATACTCACCCCACAAGGTTGCCTCAGGACTTAAACCAAGTTCACCCTCCAGACTAGCAATAGAATCCTGACCCTTATTTCCTTGAACATAATTAGCTGCTAACTCCAAGTTATCAGTCAGGTCAATTGACCCTCTTAGACCGTATAAATCTTGCTTAGATGTTTTCTGGGATGAGCCTGTTAATCCCACCAGACTGACCCTTCCCAGCCTGTTTTCTATCTTTAGGCCCCTTGAGCGGCTCAAAGTAAGCGGTGACAAGCCGGTAGCAAAGTCTCCCGCTGATATATCGAGCTTCTTCGAATGGTAAAAAATGAGGAAATTACTCAATTCGGCAGTAGCGGGGGTACCTTGACCAGAAGTCGAGAATCTTAAGTAGCTCCTATTGGGTAGTCGATCAACTAAACGCAAGTTAAGCCTAGTAGTTGGTTCAATTGTTTGGTCATCTTGATAGTCTATTTGAACGCTTCCACTCCACTTTTTGATTTCCGGTATAGGAACAAACGGCAAGATTTTAAGAATAAAATAATGGCTCAACAATGTTTCTTTCTCAAACTCTATACCCACACTGTAATAATAAGTCCCTGAATAATCAACCGGAATATCAAAACTGATATTGGCAGTCAGTACCTCACCTGGAGCAGTATCTTTAAACTGTCTGATTTTATCAGTCTCAGTCAAATAGTTCTTGTTCTCATCGTATATTTTTATGAAGAGAGAATATTCTGCACTCACCCAGGTTTCTGTCCCAGTGTTGGTTATACTAACTGTAAAGACTACCTCCTTCCCGGCCTCAGCCGGCGCTGGTATAGTAGTAGTTATGCGAAACATGGCTGAATTTTCGGCAAAAATGGCCTCCGCATTATAGAATAGACAGCATATACCAACCAGGATCAGAATTGCGGCTCTTCTCAAAATATGGCCTCTCAAAATCAATCAAAATTATAGCACAAAGAGACCCCAAAATCCAGTTTAGTTGGCTATTTGACGCAGGACCAAGGAACCGTCATAATGCCTGTATATCGTTTTCTATAGCTTACTTCTGACAAATATCTCTTGTTTTATACAACAAAAAATGCACTATGATATACTTGGATGCGGCTGGTAGAAAATTAGACCTTTGACAATTGTTCAAGAGTTAAGAAGGATGTGACCGACAAAGACAACCTGTTCAAAAGGATAGGGCGTAAAACCACAGACCGCATAAAAAGGCGGCAAATGCTGCTTATAAGTCCCATTCGAGAATTTGACAATATCTCCAAAAAAGCTATAATGCTAATGTCTTAAGTGATGTAGTTCATAAGAGGATAACCCAAAAGGCGAACTATCCAAAAAAACAGAAGGTCAAGGTAGAGACCTTCTTGAGGAACAGGAAATGTGCCTACGGAGGTTATCTACAGGTGAACCCATTCTTTCAAATAGAGAGAATGGGTTTTTTAAAGAGATAATCTTACAAAAGGTAGTTTTGTAGCTGTTTATAGGTAGAAAGTAAAGCGAAGGGAGGTGAGAAAGATGCAAGCATCATCAGTTAAGGTTGCCTGGAAACTCATGTTGGCTCTGGGCATCTATATAGCTGTTATTGGGCTGCTTTTGATATTCCTAACAAAAACTATGTTCATGCCTGATTTTACCTCATTTACAGCACAGAGTTGGTCTAATTTCATAGCTAGCAACCCCAAACCGGCAGAGCTATCCATAATGGTGGTAAGACTACTTGGAGCTATGACTCTCGTAGCAGGTCTTTTTGTTGTTCTCATGGCTTGGAAGAGCTACCGCAAAGCTGAGAAGTGGTCCTGGTATACACTTTTGGTAACTGGCATAATAGGTTGGGGAAGTAGTCTGACTTACTACATCGCAGTGGGGGATTTAATGGGCCTGGTAGTGGTTTATGTCGGTATTGTCCTTTTTGTCATTGGCATAGCACTTCCAGCAAAAGCTATCCTGGCCAAGAAAGCTGCTGGAAAATAGCAAGGTATAAACCATTGCCGCGGTCAAACTTTTTCATCCTAAGAGGTTTTTATGAACCTATTTTAAAAGAAGGGTGGCTTATACCAGGGAAAGGGTTTGAGGGAGAAAGTGAAGTGAGGAGGTGATTTGAATGGCTATGTACGTGATGTTAACCGCGTTAACCAGTGAGGGAAGAAAGACTCTGAAGGAAAGGCCTGAGAGGATAAAAGAGGTCAACCAGGAAGTGGAGAAAATGGGGGTTAAAATACTCCAGCAATATGCTGTCTTGGGTTCCTACGACTTTGTCAATATTCTTGATGCTCCCAACAATGAAGTTATCTCCAAGGTGGCAGTTGAATTAGGTTCCAGAGGAACTATTCAGACTACGACGCTTCCTGCTCTGCCGATCGATGATTTCATCCAGGCGGTAAAAAAGTAAGAGATAAGGCGGCTTTGTTGCTGCGTTGGGTGAGCTTGCGAGAGCTTGCTGGTAGTCTTCGATAGAACTAGTATTTATCGAACCTTTCACCATGCAGATTGAGGGACGAGAAGTTAAGGCTGTATATCTTAAAAGATAGCCATTCCTGCAGCAAATTTAGATTTTGGTAAGTTCAACGGTTAAGATATAAAAGAGTCAAAAGAGAGATAAGAAGAAGCTATCAGCGAAGCCAATGGCTGATAATGATGGCGAAGAGTGGTGAATATATCGCACTTTTCGGAAGCATCAAGAACTACCGTGAATATGTTATTAAGGTAAAATAGGATATGAAACTAACTGTATTAGGATCCGGGGTTTTTAAACCCAGGACAGCTAGATATCCCAGTGGACTGGCTTTAACCATAGGCGATAAAACAATTATTTTTGATGCCGGCAGTGGGACTTTTATGCGATTGATAGAGGCAGACATAGATTATGAGCAAATAGATTATATATTTGTTACTCACCTGCATATAGACCATGTTTCAGACTTATTGCAATATTTGTGGGCCTACCATCTCGATAGACAAAAAGACTTACATTTATTTGGTCCACCTGGACTTAAGAAATTTTATGAGCATCTGACTAAATTAGCTTCTCAGTTTTCTCATTTGCCCTTTGAAGTGAAGGTAAAGGAAGTGGATGAAGGCGATGCTATTTTCTCACCTTTTTTCAAGATAGAGGTGATGAGGACAGAACATGTGGATGAGCTGGTCTCGATCTGTTACAAAGTTGAGGCAAAGAAAAAAATATTTGGGTATTCTGGAGACGCAGATTACTCGGAAAAATTAATAGAGTTTTTTGAAGGCGTGGATGTCCTGGTTTTGGAGTGCACCACATTAAATGAGCAAAAAGTAAAAGGTCATCTGATCCCTAAAGAGTGCGGTGAAATCGCTAAGAAAGCCAGGGTCAAGAAATTGGTTTTAACACATTTAGATTTGGATTTAGCAAAGGTTAAGGAGCAATGCTCAGAAAATTTTTGTGGTGAGATCATAGTAGCAGAAGATTTAATGCAAGCAGAAATATGAAATTCAAACAAGGCGTTTAATTCTCTTTAGCTTATTGGAATGGGTGGTGAAAAGCTCCATCATTAATAAACTCTGCTTTATGTAGATTACCAGAAGTACACCATGGAGAAAAAATATTTAGAAAGATTCATGGGGAGAGAAATGAGGTCCAAAATGGCCCGATATCCGATATTCGGAGAAGTTATCTATAAATCATTAGCAGCCACCCGTGAGCTTCTTGAGAGAACAAAAAGGAACTATACCCTATTTGCTTACGTTCGAAAAAGTGAAGATAGATTGCATGAAAATATCCTGCATATCCAGATGCACTTTAAGAACACACAGGAAAGGGATACATTGTGGAACCGGGCAAGCGAAAAATTGACGGAAAATATACACCATGGAATAAAAAAAGCCATTGACCCCAAAGAAAAACTAGAAATTGAGAATATCCTCTGTGCGGTGAGATCTGAAAAGTAGCTTGAGAGGGCTCCCGTGACGCAGAAGCTGCTAAGGGGGAGTTTCCCTCATAAAAAGTACCGAGATCAGGGCTAGTATGGCTGCCAGCAGAAACCCCACAAAAGAGATCCGGTAAGCTTCTATAGAGTATATATTGTCCAATTTACCACTGTAATCTAAAACTAAGCCTATCACTGGTTGAAACAAAGCCCCTCCGGCAAAGGGAAACAGATTCACCATACCTGTTGAGGTACCGGCGATCTGGGCCGGAAAAAGTTCTTTGGCTGCCGCAAAGCCAATAACCACTATGCCACTGGCAAATATTCCTAGCAGAAAGAATAATCCATAAAGAAAGAAAACACTCAGTCCATCCACTAAAAGGACAAACAACACCCAAATACCAGTTAGGGTAGAGGAGCTTATCAACAAAACCAATTTTCTGCCATGAAAGACCTTCTCCGATAGAAGGCCTAGCATTGGACTTCCCACTATCATTCCCACCGCTATCATCATCAGAATATTTCCTGTCTGAGCCTTACTGAGGTTATACACCTGCATCAGATAGGGGCCTGCCCACAAACCTCCAAAGCCAAAAAGGATCCCTCCGGTGCAGAAAAACCAGACAGCCAGAGGCCAGAATTTTTTCTCAGATAAAACCATTTTAACTCCCTGAAGCAGAGGTAACTTTGGTTCCCCAGATGAAGATGAGGTAGTACCCTCAGCCTTAAGGATACCGGAAACTCCCAGCTCAGCAGGATGGTCTCTCACTATAAGGTAAGTAAGGAAAGCAAGAACAAGGCTCACCAGACCAATAATAATAAAGGTTACCCTCCATCCCAGCCACCGGGTCAAAAGCGCCAAAGGAGTGGCTGCAGAGAGCCAACCCAGCCCACCAATGGCCATTAAGATCCCGGTTACAATGGCAAACTTCTCCTCTTCAAACCAGTTAGCTAGAATTTTAAGAGTTGGTATAAAGAACACCGAAACCCCCAGACCGACCATAATTCTACCCAGAATTGCCGTGAAAAAAGTGGGAGAAATCCCAAACAGGATAGCTCCTGCCGCGGTAATCAATGTAAAGGCGGTTACTGTTTTTCTTGGACCTAGAGAATCACTCAGCAATCCCGAAGGAAGCTGCATAAGAGCATAGGGGTAAAAGTAAGCCGAAGCTAAAACTCCCAGAGCCACCCCTTTAATTCGGAAACTCCTCGTTAACTCAGGAACCACCACCGCGGGTGCCACCCTATGGAAGTAGACTATAGCATATCCCATTGCCAATATCAAAAATATCACCCATCTGTAGCTTAACCCTGTCTTCTCTTCATCGTTTTCTGGTACATTCATTACCTTTATCCTCATCCTACCAAGCGTTTATTGAATCAGGTAATATATTACATTTTAGCGCTTGTAAGTCAAACACTCTGAATTTGAATGCTCCGTGAAGGTATCGAGAACTAGCCCCACTTCACCTATGCCCCAAATCGCCGCCATACAATAGCAAATGAAGCGAACATGAATAGTCCTAATCAAAGAAGATGTTTTTTTAAATCTCTTTACCTATCTTGTAACAGGGCTTTGAGTATAATTATACGGAAGAGGGGGTTGACAATTTCTAATATTATTATATAATGATATTAGAAATTAGGGAAGTAGAAAAATGAAAGAAGAAGATATTTTTGGTGATTTTGAGCAGATAGCCGAATGCTTAAGAGCTTTAGCTCATCCTGCACGTATCAAAATCCTAAAGGAGTTAGGAAAAGGAAGCCGGTGCGTTAACGATCTTTGCCAAATAATAGGGGTAAGTCAAGCAAATTTATCTCAGCATCTTGGACTTCTTAAGGATAGAGGATGGGTAAAAAGAGAGAAAAAAGCGGTGTTTGTTTACTACTCTCTTTCAGAGCAAGGAATATCCCAAGCTTTGAGAGAGGTATATAAGGTAATCCACTGTTTCAAATAAAAAAAATTCAGGAGGTAAGAAAATGACTATATGGGATCCATGGCGAGAATTCTCGCGGATGGAAAGAGAGATAGGAAAGATGTTTGACGAACTCTGGCGTGGTCCGAGAGAAAAAGGAGAAAGACCTGCTCTGACGGGAAAAACTGGACAGGTGCCTGCGGAAAAGGAAAGAACGCTGATAGGAACTCCCCCTGTAGATCTGATAGGCAAGAAAAATTCCCTTGTTTTAAAGTCGGAGATGCCAGGAGTGAAAAAGAAAGACATCAAAATTACAGTCACTGATGATGAGGTAAGTCTTTCGGGCAAGGTGGAGCAGACGAAAGAGGAGAAAAGAGAAAACTATTATTATTGCGAGAGAGCTTACAATTCTTGGCAGAGAACGATTCCTCTTCCAATAAAGGTACAATCTGATAAGGCTAAGGCTGCCTATAAAGATGGAGTGCTGGAGGTAACCTTACCTAAGTCGGAGGAAGCAAAGGAGAAGAGAAAAGAAATTAGAATAGATTAAGAATAGGCTGAGAGGGGTGGATGCTTTAAAGCATCCACCCTTTTTTTTATTAGCTCCGGTTGGCAAAAAACTTGCTTTTGGTAAAATCATACGCGCACCAAGGATAAAAACTTGAGAAATCCCCTAAGAAACGCTGTGGCACTTATGCTTGACATAATTAGTGTTTAAGAGGATAATTGAAAAGACAAATTCTTAAGACATAGGCGTCTAAGAGAAGAAAAATGGCTCTCGAAGGGAGGATAAGAAGTGCTTAAAAGAAAACAAAAGATAGTATGGCTGGTAGGAATCTTAACTTTTCTTGTTCTTACAAAATGGGGACTTTCTTCCGTTTTTGCGGAGGAAGTTAAAATTCTTTCGGTTGCACCTCGAGGTCCCACAGACCATATTGGAGAAACCTCCGCTATTATTGTTAGTTTTAACCAACCTATGGTTTCCCTGCAAAAATTTCCCGAAGGAGAAGGAACAGGCCCTCTTCTTATCAGACCCCGGGTTTCTGGAAAGTATCGCTGGATGGGAACCCGCACTTTAGTTTTTCTTCCTGAAAAGGGTAGGTTACCTTACGGAACTAGTTTTACTGTCACTGCACCCCGGGGTATCTCCTCAATTTCCGGACACGTTTTAAAAGAAGATTTTTCCTGGTCATTGGAAACTCCTCGACCAACGCTCATTTCCCACTGGCCTCGAGACAAAAGCCAATGGATCAATTTAAGTGAAGTAGTAATCCTTCAGTTTAATCAGAAGATGCTTCTCGAAAAGACAAGAGACTTTTTGGAACTTACTGGAAGGGGGCCTGAGGGAAGAAAAACCTTTCTTCCCTTTCAGGTGAGATATTTAACTCAGGAGGAGATAAAGGAGCAGCGTCTTCGAGCTAAGGAAGGAGAAATTCTTCTTTTAAAGCCTGAAGAAAAATTTAGACCCGGATATTTTTACGAGGTAAAAGTTCTTAAAGGACTTCCAGGAGTAGAAGGTCCTTTAGGGATGTCCAATGATTATAAATTTATTTTTTCAACTTATGGACTTTTTAGATTCTTGCGTATAGAAAAGCCTCATCTTAGGAGTCCCGAAGAGTCTATTGTCCTTAATTTTAGCAATCCTGTCTCTTACCGGGAAGTAGCTACTAACATCTCTTTCCAGCCTGAGGTAGAAATACCTGAATATTACTATAGATCGGATTATTCTGACTCTCGCATTCACTTATGGCTCAATCTTCAGCCTGACACCCTTTATACGGCTGCTCTTTCTGCTGATCTCAAAGATAGATTTGGAAATCCTCTTGATGAGAAGACAAACTTTACTTTTAGCACCGGTCCTTATGCTCCCTGGGTATCTACATCTGGCAGGTGGGCAGTTCTGGAAGCTTATGGAAGTCTTTTGTATCCGGTCACTTTTATGAACATAAACAAAGCAAGACTTCGAGTGGGGTCCCTCGGATTAGATGAGGTCATTCCCCTCCTTTCCCAAGAAGGGATTTTCCGGCAAGGTGAGCCCATCAAAGATATTAAAAATTTCCTTGACATTAGTAGAGAATGGAGAATAAAAGAATCTCGGAATCAGGAGGTAGTCGATTTTATAAAGATCAAAGATATTTTGGGTCAAAAGAAATACGGCGCCGTTTTTGCCGAACTCTTTATTCCTGAATTAGAAGAATACGAACAATATAGAAGAGTTTTTATTCAAGTTACCGAAATGGGAATGACGGCCAAATTTTCTTCTGAAAACAATCTTATCTGGGTAACAGAGCTTAAGACTGCTGCTCCCATAGAGGGAGCCCTGGTAGAAATAAGAGATGATTTTAACAAAGTTTTCTGGAGAGGGAGGACTGATTCTCGAGGGCTAGTACATACACCAGGATGGAAGACTCTAGGAATAAAAGCCAAAAGAGAGGGAGAGAAACCCCGCCAGTGGGCCGTTGTTAGCCGAGGAAAGGATACTGTGGTTATTAATTCTGATTGGGGAACCGGTATTTTCCCTTATCAGTTTGGTATTTCTTATGACTGGGGACCAGTCCCTCAGAAGCTGACTGGTTATCTTTTTACCGAGAGAGGTCTTTATCGACCCGGAGAAGAAGTTCACCTGAAGGCAGTAGTGAGGGAGAAAAGAAGCGGAAAGTGGGAAATTCCTGAGGTGAAAGAATCCTGGATTTTCATACGAAATTCCCGGGATGAGGAAATTCTTAAAAAGAAGGTCACTCTTTCTACTTATGGCTCTTTCTTCCTTTCTTTTACGCTAGCCAAGGATGCCCCTTCGGGGTATTACCGAATTCAGGTCTCTCCTTTTGAGGGCGAGGAAGAGCGGAATAAGCACCCAGAAAGCAGTTTTGACGGATCTTTTCGGGTAGAAGATTTTCGCCCGGCTAATTTCGAGGTCAGTGTCCGAACCGATAAAGAGAGTTATGTCTTTAAAGATTCCTGCCGAGCGACTATTGAGGGAAGCTATCTTTTTGGGGCAGCCATGAGCGGGGAGAAAGTCTCCTGGAAACTGAGGTTAAATCCTACTCGTTTTTCCCCTCCGGGTTACAAGGGATATTTCTTCGGTCCCGGATGGTGGGAAGATGATGATGAGAGTCAGCTTATAGAGTCTGGCGAGGGGAAACTGGATTCCTCAGGAAGATTTTATCTGGAAAAGAGTCTTGAGGAGGTTGGTTTCAAAGGTTCAGCTGACCTGCGTCTGGAAGCAGTGGTTACCGATCTTACTCGCCAGAGTATTGCGGCTCGCACTAAGGCAGTTGTTCATCGGGGCGAGTACTATATAGGAATAAAACCTTCCACTACTTTTACCAAAGAAGGGGAGGAAGTTAAGATTAAAGTTATCACGGTAAACTCCGAGGGAGTGGTTATTCCGGGAAAGAACTTGGAGCTTCGGGTGTTAAAGCGGGAGTGGTATTCTAAAAGAGAAGCCAGACCCGGAGGGCGCTGGAGCTTGATTAGTAAAAAAGAGGATAAGGAAAAGGCTTCCTACCAAGTAATTTCTGGAGAGGAACCTCTATCTTTCTCCTTTTCCCCTGAAAGTGCTGGACTCTATCTTCTGGAAGCAAGAGGGGAAGATTCCCGGGGAAATAAAATTCTCACCGGTAGTTCTTTCTATGTAAGTGGGAAAGGATATGGTTTCTGGGAAAAAAGAAAAGATGACAGGATTGAATTAGTGGCTGATGCGACCAATTATCATCCCGGGGATAGAGCTAAAATCTTAGTTAAATCACCCTATGAGGAGGCAAAAGCTTTAATAACGCTTGAGAGGGAGGGTATTATCGAAAGTTGGGTAGACCAGATACAGGGTACGGCGGATACTCTTGAAATTCCTATTACCCGTGACCATATTCCCAATCTCTTTGTTTCAGTCATTCTTCTCCGGGGCAGGCTGTCCGAAGACCACACTCCCGAAAAAGAGGATTTAGCAAAACCTTCCTTCAAAATAGGCTACCTTGACCTTTCTGTAGACCCCGTGGAGAAGCAACTCCAGGTAGAGGTTAT
Organism: uncultured Clostridia bacterium; assembly: GCA_964543295.1. Lineage (GTDB taxonomy): Bacteria > Aerophobota > Aerophobia > Aerophobales > AE-B3A > AE-B3B. The sequence goes on from CAZIXA010000012.1 coordinate 35,658, forward strand.
TCCCGATAAGAAGGAATACTCTCCTCAAGATAAGGTGAGGCTAGCCATTAAGGTAAGAAACGCTGCTGGGGAGCAGGTGTCATCCGAGGTTTCTGTAGCCGTGGTAGATATGGGGGTGTTGAACCTCATAGGATATAAGACTCCTGATGCATTTACCACTTTCTATCGCCATCGACCGTTGTCAGTTATAACTTCGGAGACGCGCTTTTATGTAATTGAGGCCACCGAGGTGGCGACTAAAGGAAGAAGTCCCGGAGGCGATGGGGGAATGGAGAAGTTTGCCGGCATAGCTATGAGAGAAAGGCTTATTCCCACTGCTTACTGGAATCCCTCGGTGGAAATTGGACCTCAGGGATGGGGTGAGGTAAGTTTTGAGCTTCCCGATAATCTTACTACTTTCAAGGTAATGGTTACCGCCCTCACCAAAGACTCCTCTTTCGGTGCCGGAGAGGAAAAACTGGTGGTGAAAAAACCTCTGCTCTTAAAGAGTGCCCTGCCTCAATTCGTCCGCAGGGAAGATTCTTTTGAAGCTGGGGTGGTAGTATATAACTATACCGGGAAGGAAGGAGAGGTTCAGCTCTTAGGAGAAGCAGAAGGAATTACCCTGAAGGGAGAAAAGGTTAAGAGAGTTTTCTTACGGCCCGGAGAGAATAGAGAGGTGAGGTTTTCATTTGAAGCTCACAAAATAGGAGAGGCAAAATTTTTCTTTAAAGCTATAATGGGAGACTATAGCGACGGCCTTGCCGTTACGGTTCCTGTGAATCTTCCCCGACAAACCGAAAGTTTAGCTCTCTTCGAAAGTAGCTTAGAAGATGCCTATCAAGAGATTCTCATCCCTGAAGATATTTATCCCGATGTGGGAGAAGTAAAAGTAGCTATTTCCTCAACTATGCTATTTTCTTTAAAGCATCCTTTTGTTTCTCTTATTAATTATCCTTACCTTTGTCTGGAACAGCGCCTTTCTCGGATATTTCCTTTGATTCTTTCCCAGGATATAGTAGAAAGTTTTGATTTCTCATTTCCCCAAGAGAAAAGTCCTGAAGAGATAGTCAAAGAAACCTTAAAGGAAGTTTCTCTCTATCAGAGGCCGAACGGAGGATTTTCCTATTGGGAGGATTCATCTTATGATTCTCCTTACCTTACCTGCTACACTCTCTTTATCTTAAAGAAAGCCGAGGAAGCTGGCTATGAAGTTCCCTCAACTATTATGGAGAAAGGAGCTGAGTACCTCAAGGAATTTCTCCACGGAAAGCTCGAGAAACAAAAATACCCTTATGACTCAAGATCCTGGAGAAGCTCGGAAGCTTTTTCTCTCTATGTTCTCTCGCTTTTAGGAAAACCTGAACCCGCTTACATGGAACGCTTATACCGAAAAAGAGATGAAATACCCCTCTTTGCTCGTACCTTTTTAGTTAAAGCTATCCATCTGGGACCGGGAGATCGAGAAATGGAGGAAGAGTTGGTACGGGATTTTATGAACAAGATAAAGATCTCTCCCACCAGTGCATATTTTGAAGAAGAAGAGAAAATACCCTGGGTTTTTCAGAGCAGTCTTCGCACTACGGCTATGATCCTGCAGACCCTTATCGAGATAGAAAAAGAGCCCGTTTTTACTCCTCAGATTGCTCGGTATCTTCTGAGGGAGCAGCAAAGTCGGTGGCTATCTACTCAAGATAATGCTTATCTTTTCTACGCTTTAGCTGATTATTTTCACCGTTACGAAGAGGAAGAACCTGAATTTCAGGTAAAGGTCCGGCTGGCAGGAAAAACTATTCTCGAACACATTTTCCGAAGGAGAATTGACAAGATTAGCGAGAAAACAGTAGATATAGCTTCTTTAGAAAAAGGGGAAAAACTACCCTTAGAGATTGATAAAGAGGGAGAGGGTCGCATGTATTATGAGGTAAGAATGAGGTATGCTCCAACCGGGAAATTAGAGCCTCGGGATGAAGGAATCGCAGTTTTTAAGAGCTTCGAGACCCTTGAAGGAAAAAGGATAGAAGATTCCTTCCCATTAGGAGATTTAGTAGTAGTTAATCTAAAGGTAGTTATTCCTCAAGCCAGACACTTCGTTGTCGTGGAAGACCCCCTGCCGGCAGGTTTTGCGCCGGTGAATCTTTCTTTTGAAACAGAAAGTAGGGAGCTGGCCAGAGAAATAGAAACGCGAAAAACCCAGCCCTGGTGGCAGGGATTCAGGCATATGGAGATGTATAACGACAAGGTTCTTCTCTTCGCCGATTATCTTCCTCCCGGAATTCATACTCATACTTATTTAGTAAGAGTAACAACTCCAGGAACTTATTGTCTTCCTGCTACCAAAGCAGAAGAGATGTACACCCCGGAAGTTTTTGGAAGAAGCAGGGAAAAGGAGGTCGTTATTAAATAAAAGATGAAGATTTTTAGTGTTTGCTTAGGATTTGTCCTGGTATTATTGGGGGTATCCTTATATATTCCTTTCCCCCAAAAAGTACTGGAGCCCGCTTCGGTAGTTTCTTTAAGAATTCTCGATCGTAAGGGGAATCTTTTAAGAGAGGTTCTCTCTGACGAAGAGGGAAGAAGTCGGTGGGTTTCTCTTCCAGAGATTTCCAAAAATGTGATTCTTGCCACCTTAGCCGCGGAAGATAGCCGTTTCTATGAACACCCCGGGATTGATATACGAGCCGTTGCCAGAGCCGTAATTCAGAATATCCGAGCGAGAAAAATTATCTCTGGTGGTTCCACACTTACCCAGCAGGTGGTAAAAAATATCTATCATTTTCCGAGGAATTGGTTCTGGAAGACAGTAGAAATCTGGTATGCTTTGAGGCTAGAAATTTCGAGGTCCAAAGATGAAATTCTTACTCAATATCTTAATCGTATTTCTTATGGCAATCAAACTTTCGGGATTAATGCCGCTTCCTGGCTTTATTTTGATAAACCCCCGTCTCATCTTTCTTTAGCTGAGGCAGCTTTTTTAGCCGGGCTTCCCCGGGGTCCTTCCCTTTACAATCCTTATCGCCATCAGCTTCGGGCGCAAAAGCGACAACGAGAAGTTCTTCAAAGAATGTTAAATAAGGGAATGATTGAACAAGAAGAGTATAGAAGAGCTTTTAAAGAACCTCTTAATCTCATCTCTCCCGAGATATCCTTCCGGGCTCCTCATTTTTGTGATTTGGTTCTCTCGAAGATCGCACCCAAAGAGAGACAAAATATCTCCTCCCTCCGAACTACTCTGGATTTTGAGCTTCAGAAAGATGTGGAAGTCCTTCTAAGAAACTCTGTCAAATCTTTAAAAAAATGGGAAGTTAGCAATGCGGCGGCTGTTATCATGGACAATAAGAGTGGTGAAATTCTCTGCCTAGTAGGATCGGCTAACTTTTTTGATTCTTATCATAGTGGACAGGTGAGCGCTGTTACTTCCTTAAGACAACCGGGTTCGGCCCTAAAACCATTTACCTACGCTCTGGCCTTAGAACAGGGAATGACACCAGCTACTTTCATCCTGGACACGGAGATTCGTATTCGAGGTAAGGAAGTTGACTATGTTCCCAGAAATTATGACGGAAAGTTTCATGGACCCATTCGATTAAGAGAAGCTTTAGCCTGTTCTTATAATGTTTCAGCCATAAGAGTCTTAGAAAATATAGGGGTAGAATCCTTGCTTCACAGGCTCAAGAAGCTCGGTTTTGAAACTCTTGATAAAGGAGCTGATTATTATGGTCTTGGTCTTACCCTGGGAGGTGGAGAAGTTACCTTGTTGGAGCTGGCCCGAGCTTATTCAACTTTAGCGAGGTCAGGAATATTCAAAAAGGAGAAAATATTCTTAGAGATAAAAGATGTCCAGGGCAAAGCCAAGACTTTTCCAGAAAGTTCTTCGGTCCGGGTTTTCTCTCCAGAGGTGTCTTATATTATCACCAATATTCTCGCAGATAGAGATGCCCGAATTCCTGCTTTTGGAGAAGGATCGTGTTTGAGCCTGCCTTTTCCCTGTGCCGTAAAAACTGGAACTTCGGCAAATTTCCGAGATAACTGGGCCATAGGTTATACTCCTCATCATACTGTAGGGGTATGGGTGGGTAACTTTGATGGCAGACCCATGCAGAGTGTTTCGGGAATTTCTGGAGCAGGTCCACTCTTTAGAGATATTATGCTTCTTTTAGAAAAAAGAGAAAAGGGGAGAAATTTTGATTTTACTATTCCCGCCGGATTAACGGAAGTTTATATTTGTCCCCAATCGGGGATGTTAGTCGGCTCTTTTTGTCCCGGGAAAATCAAAGAGATTTTTATAAAAGGAACTGAGCCTAAAGAGATTTGCAATTTTTGTGATGGCACACTTCTGGCAAACTCAAGAAGCGGCAAATAAAGAATGGGGATACTGAAGGAACGCCATGGCAGGCGTTCGGCACATTCGTCGCTGACACCGAGACCGTCGAAATAAGTAGTCTAAAAGAAATATTCCACTCCTGCGCTGAAGGTATGGCTGTGGTAAAACATACCGAACTCACTATCCCCCTTTCCAAAAAAGAAATTCCCTAAAACATAAACGGAAAGGTCTTGTATCCCCTGATAATCTATCTTGACATTCATGAGGAGACTGGCATCATCCAGATTGTAGATGTTATTTGATGAGATCTCAAAACGATCCAGGATGTTTGGCTTGCTAAACCTCAAAAAAAGGTAATTCTGCCTGAAATTGGTTAGATCGAAATAGGCGTTCCCCATTAAAAGATAGGAGAAATACAGACTCTCATCCTCATATCTTTCCCCGCAGAACTTTAAATACTCAAAATAATCCCTCCATTCCGAGGAGCTGTAGCCTTCCTGGTTATGGTAATATTCCAGGACGAGATTGGTATTATCCGAGAAGGTATATTGACCGCCTACCAAAACCTTTGGATAGAGCTGCTGGCTTTCCTTGTTCTTCTGAATGAACTCATAATAGCCAGGATCTGTCTGGTTAAGATAGTAACGATAGGTTCCCTTTTGTAAGGATGCCTCGCTATGAACCTCCAGGCTTTTCCCGATGGTGCTGGAGAAGTTCAAGCCCAACTTTGGTCTTTTTTTCTCCTCAGCATAGGCAATCAAGGAAAAGTCGAGATTCTTCATCAAGGCATAGACCTTAACCAAAGCACGAGCATCGGCCTTTTGGCCCCATGACTCCATCCTGGGGCTGGCTACCACCGTCAAGGTAAGATGGGGCAGGAAATGCTCGCCCTTAAGACAGATCACTCCTTCTCGCTCCTCCCTCTTTTCCCTGGTATCCTCAGCTTGATTGATCTCTTCCAAACTGGTTAAGAAATCGGTGGGGTTCCAGGCGTAGCCAACGCCCTCGGTTATGTTCTGCTTTCCTATGTTGAAGAAGAGGGATTCTGAGGGATTTAGCTTCAGGTAGAGTTCATCCAGGATGTTTTCAAGTTTGCTTTTATCTTCACCTATCAGATAACTCGCCCTATCTTTCAGGTAGAATCCTAGAGTTTCTCGAAACCAGGAATGAAGGTCTAATTTTATTTCAAGTTCTTGATCGCTGCTGGGTAGCTTCAGAATATCGTTATGGGGATTTAAATAGGAATCCTGGTTTATGTTGTACCAGTTTGATTGACAACGGAGACTTCCACCATACTCAGTCTCCAGGGCTGGGCAATGGGTGGGAAGGGTGAGAAAAAAGATTAAGATGAACACCATCCTTTTCAATATAGCTTATCCTCGGAAGTAAAGATAAGAATTAGCCGTGAGGTCACCTCAAGTGTTTGAGGTAGCTCTTCTGAAATATCCGATCGGAGAATTCTTCTATCTTCATGTCGCTGTATTCCATTATCGAGCTTTGTCCTTTTCTGAGGTCATCAACTATCACCAGCCGCGTCACCCTTTCCCTTCCCAGTATCTCTTCATATCCCTGATAATAGGCAGTTTTAAGTAATTTCCCCGAAATGGTATAAAATTCCGATTTTAAGGGATTGAAGCTATCCTTCTCCACCCAATAGATTATCCGGTGATAGGCTACTTCTTTGCTCTTTGCCTTTAGCTCGAGGACATAAGAGAGCTTTCCCTCAAATTCCTCTTCTCGCAACAACCTGGGGATATAATCCCCGCTAAAATTGGTTCGGGCCACATCGCCGTTGGATACCTGGCCCATTAGCCTTTGCTGCTGGCTGATCCTGATGGGATTCCTCGAGGTAGGGATGTATATCCAGAGGTTGTTGCCCACCATGAGCATTACCTTACCCTTGTCTCGCTTGGGATAGGTGAATTTAACCAGGCTCTTATCTATTCCTTTGACCAGGACCTCGAACCTGGAGATCTCGTTCTTGCGATCCGGCTTTAGGCTGGTGACCTTAAGCTCGAAGCTAAAAGAATCTCCCGGACCCCTGGCTTTATCCGCCTCTTCTATTATCTTTTCCGCATCTGTTGCCCTCACCGGTGAGGCAGCAAAGACAAACATAACCATACCTAGAACCAAAAGAAGTATCTTCTTCATTCCTTCTCCTTTCTAAATGTACCTCAGGGCATCAACTACCTTGAGTCTTGCCGCCTTAAATGCGGGATAGATCGATGAGACCAAGGAAGTTCCTACTGCTAAGCTAAAGGCGAAGATGAGGTCTTTTGGGACGATATTGATGAGAGCTGTATATCCCTCGGTCATAGTAGGTGGAGGGGGGATATAGATTCCTTTAATAGAAAGCAATTTGGCAGCTATGATCCCAAAGACAAGGCCCAGGGCGCCCCCAAGGGCTCCCAGAATCAAGCCCTCCATTAGGAACAAGGATAAAACTCCTCTTCGCTTGGTCCCCATTGCCCTTATCGTCCCTATCTCCCTCATTCTTTCAAATACAGACATGGTCATGGTATTGGCGATGCTAAAGATGACGATGATGAGGATGATGAGTCTCACTACCCAGAAGATGCCCCCGTACAACTGAACTACCTGATGGTAAAAGGTGGCTAGATCGGACCAGGTTTTTATTTCCAAATCCAAGTTGGCTTGGCTAAACTCCTTGCGTAAATTATCTGCCACTAAATCAGTATTTTCTGTCTCATCCAGAACGACAACGATGCTTTGCACATTTTCCGTATATAAAAGAGTTTTGGCTAATTCCATAGGCACCATCACTGCCACATCATCGTATTCCTTTACGCCGGTTCGAAATATGCCCCTTAACTTAAGATCAACGGCATTTAGCGCTCCCTCTGCCGTGGAAGTCAGGATGGTTAGGTAATCATCTATCTTCACTCCCAGGCCCTCGGCTAATCCTTTTCCAATGATTCCTTCCTCCGGTTCCTCACTGCTTAGATCCTTTCCTTCAACTATGCTAACAGTCATACCCAGCTCTCTTTCCTTCTCTGGCTCCACTCCTTTTCCAACACAGATGACGCTATTCTCAGCTCCGCCAATTAAGCCGGAAAACTCCAGCCGCGAGGTAACAAAATCAACATGGTCTTGAGCTTCGATGATTGATCTTATCCTGGGATAGTCCTCGATGGTGTAGGCCAGGGGATTGGTTCCTCCCTTCTCGGAATATCCGGCCTTGTAAACCTGCAGATGCCCTAGTCTACTGTGAATGGTGCTTTCCCTCAAACCCCACATAGAGTAATCGACGAATCCTCCAAAGACTATAATGGCCACGCAGCCAAAGATGATGGATAGAAGAGTGATGACTGTCCTCCTCTTGTTTCGAAAAACGCTCCGTGCAGCAATTTTAATATTCATCTTGATCTCCTATACTATCCTTCCGTCCTTAAGACGAATCATCCGATGAGCATGCTTCATCACCATGGAATCATGGGTGGAGAAAATGAAGGTGGCTTTCATCTCCTGGTTTATCTTCCTCATCAAGTCCACGATAGCCTCGCCTGTCTTAGAATCCAGGTTAGCCGTCGGTTCATCGGCGAGGACCATCTCTGGATCAGTAACCAGGGCTCGGGCAATGGCCACCCTTTGTCTTTGTCCTCCACTTAACTGGTTGGGACGATGTCTGGTAAAATCAGCTAACTCCACCTCCTCCAACATGGCCAGGACTTTTTTCTTTCGACTTCCGCGAGGAACGCCTTTTAGGAGCAGCGGGTATTCTATATTTTCGAAGGCGGAGAGAACGGGGATTAAGTTGAAGGATTGGAAGATGAAGCCTATCCTCTCCGCCCTCAACCTCGATAGTTTATTGTCGCTCAACCGCTCGACATCATCACCATCAAGAAACACTTTGCCGGAGGAGGGCCTGTCCAAACAGCCAATCAAGTTGAGCAGGGTGGTCTTCCCACTTCCTGAAGGACCAGCAATACAGATAAACTCGCCCTTTTCTACCTGCAGGTCTATCCCTCTCAAGGCATTGACTACAGTCTTTCCTAGATAGTAATTCCTTACCACCTTTTGCATGGATACAATGGCCATCTAATCCTCCTTTGCTGAAAATTCACACAAAATCAAGTTAACTGACTTCTTCTTTGTTTTATTTTCCATTTTCAGCCTTTAATATCAGGGTTCCGAATTCAATTGCCTAAACATGGTGATATCCATTTGGCAATCCCAGAAAAGACGTAATAGTGAGTCTAAAAGAGATAGTTTTGAGAAATTATAGAGAAGAAGAAATTTTAAATTAGCCCCGCAAGGTGTTTAATTCTCTTTAGCATATTGGGATGGGTAGTGAAAAGCTCCATCATTTTTTCAACTCCCCTGAGTTTTACCCTTTTCAGGCGAAGCTCGGCAAGTTCATTTGGATCAATAGTTCCCGAGAGGTCTTTATCTATTTCCTTAAGTTCTCTAATCTCATTTTGAGCTCGAGAAACATCATTCAAGAAAAAAGCCTTTACTCCTTCCACTCGCTTAAGTTCTTGTTTTATCTGTGGATTTCTTTGAAGTTGAGCTGACCTGTAAACCAACCGATAAAGAGCTGTAGCTAGATGCTGAGGAGAATTCCCTAGTTTTACACTTCCTTGATCCGCATAGTATTCTCTGATCCGGGAACCATACAAAACTAAAAGGTTGGTTACAAAATAAAGAAGCATAGCTCCCAGACCAATCAGAACAGCGTACCCTCCACCTTCCCTTCTTCTACCAAACATCCCTCCCCAGAGTGTACTCCAAGCTAACCAGTAAAGCATCAAAGGTATGACCGAAAGCAAAGTGATAATCATCATATCTCTGTTTTTAAGATGGGAGATTTCATGGCCCAGCACTGCTTTCAATTGATCTTTATTTAGCAATCTCTGAATTTCTTGGGTAACACAAACTCTTCCATCTCTTAAGGTTTTCCCAAAAGCAAAGGCATTGGGAATTGCTAATTTAGAGATGCCCACCCTCGGTTTTGGAATACCAGCTCTTTCAGCAAGTTCTCCTACCATCTGGTGGAGTTCAGGCTCTTCTCTTTCTGAAACCCATTTTACCCTCATCATTAGCTGCACCAGTGAAGGTCCAATCAGATACTGAAAGCCTATGAACAGGAAAGCTAAAACCAGATAAAACAAAGCATTTCCTGCTCCCATCCAGGTTCCAATTCCGGTAATTACTCCATAGAGAATGCCGAACATTAAAGCCATCAATAGCCACATTTTCATTTGAAGTCCCATTTTAGTTTACCTCTTTTTCATTATTTAAAATATTCATTTGCAGCATTTAATTTAACAAAAGAGAGTTATTAGTCAACCCTCACGCAAATCCCGTGAGGCTCTTTTTGACACAGTCTGCTTTTTAGCTACTATAAGAGCAAATTCTTAAAGAATAGTTAATTAAAACGGGAGCGACGTGAGAGAGTATGATTTCAAGGAGGTGAAAAATATGAAGGAGAAAACTATCAATCGAAAATGGCAGAAGCCAAAGTATTTTGGGGGTGGGGTAGGAGTGGGATTTCTTTTACTGGGGTTAACTGTGTTTGTAGGGGGACAAAATGTTCAAGAAGTTCCTACTCCGCCTGGGTCAACGAAATCTTCTCAGGGACAGTCTTCGCCGGCACCTGAGATCCAGCTAAAAATCGAAGGTGAGGTTAGGGATATATTTGATAATCCCAGAAAAGACGTAATAGTGACGATAAAAGAGATAGATAAGCAGAGTGTCACCGATGAAGAAGGTCGATTTCAGTTCTCAAATGTGCCCGATCGTGACTATGTGATTGTTGAAGCTCATCATGTGGAAGAACTATGCTCCCGGCGTATCGAAATTAGGAGCGATACCGAGACTGTTGAGGAAGTTACCACCAATAATGTAACCAGGAAAACCGTAAAGATCAGTGAACCTTTAATTTTAGAAAACCCCAATATAAGAGTGGAAGCTTGCCTTTGTGAAAGAGTTGATGATCGTATGCCAGTAAATAGATTTGAAGAAGAAGCCCTCCGAATCCCTGTAGATATCGACACAATTTGGTGTTTTGCAAGGGTCTTTGGCCCACCAGGATATGAAAAAGACAAAAAGACAGAAATTACTTATTTATGGTACTACAACGGAAAGCTTGTCCGCAGTTATACTCAGGAGGTTGGATTCAATTTAGCTCCAAGAGGATGGCGAACCTATGCCTTCAAAAATCTACATGGGCGGATTGGAACATGGAGATTAGAGATTGTAGCTGAACATAAGCAACTGGCATCTTTATCTTTTGAAACTTACTAGTCCACCTTCTACCAAAAGTCATTTTAAGGAAAGCTCTGACGTAAACGAGAAAGGGGCCCTGCTAAATTTCCTACTTCAGAGCCTTGAGAAAATAATCCACTGACAAGCTGAGGAGGTGAGAAAAATGAGGTTAGGGCTTGCGTCGATTCTGCTCATTCTGGGATTTGTCGTTCTTATCCCTACTTGCGTGGGAGGAGACAAGCTCTGTGCTCTGGGATACGATGCCCTCTGTAGTTGGGCTCCCTATAGCTCCATCATTCTCTGGATCGGGGCCGGAGTTAATTTCTGGCTGGCCCGGAAAAAGAAGGCAAAATAAGACTGAGCTTGCCTATATCTTCTAAGACCTTCTGCGCTAGTAGTGGGCAGGAACTTCTATCCCACTACCTGATGCTAAAGATTCGCTGGTCTGATTGACCGAAGAACTCACGGAAGTAAAAATAATCACGTTCCCATATCACTTTTGTAGATATAAGGATAATCCGATTACCTTGTCGATATTTTTCTATTTAAAGACCATAAGAGAGTTAAGGAGGGGCAGAAAATGGAGATACGAAAGAAAGTAATGGACTCAATTACTACTCTTTCGCAGGTTATGATGCCCTACCATGCCAGTCATTATGGTAATGTTCATGGAGGCATCATCATGAAACTGGTAGATGAGGTGGCCTATGTAGCTGCCTCTCGTCATGCTCGCCGTAACGTAGTCACCGCTTCCATAGACTCATTAGATTTTGAGAATCCGGTTCATATTGGCGATGTGGTTTCCTTGAGAGCAGAGCTCACCTTTGTGGGAAAAACCAGTATGGAGATTGAGGTTCATGTGGACACCGAAAAAATAAAAACCGGCCAGGCTCTCCCGGTAGCCACCGCTTTTCTAACCATGGTAGCTCTTGATGGAAAAGGACGACCTACCCCTGTTCCTCAGCTCATTCTTGAAAACCAGGAAGAGAGAAAAAAATATGAAGAAGCAAAAGTTCGTCGTGAGCAGAGATTAAAGAGGCTGAAGGAGGAGAAAAAAAGAGGACATAAAATTGACAATCAGTCAAATTTATCTTAATTTATCTCCAGAAGATGTCATCAGAGAATTCTTGAGTAAGTGGCAAGTTGGGTTTATAGCCAGTTATCCAAAATTTTCAACGGGTTTTAAAAGGAATTTATTATGCCTGATACATTCGCCATAACTATAGTTTCTATTATCATAGTTACAGTCGTTGCTGCTTTTATCAGAGGAAGAGTTAAGGATAAATGCTTGAAGGCTTTTTCAGAGGACCTGGTAACCCTGGAAGAAACAACTGGCAAAATAATTTGGGGTAAACTGAGCGTGGAAAATACCGGTTTCGAATTAATTTATCCAACCAAACACAAAGATAAAAGTGGACATGATGAGACGAGCTACATTCTCTATAAACACGAGTATCCTAATATTCAAGCCTTAATTCGCTACCACAATGAATTAAATAAACATAGAAGGAAAGAAAGGGAGAGGGAACTAAAAATAACCTATCATCCTCGAGCCTTAAGAAGGCTTAAAAGAAGAATACAAAATTTCTTCAAGACCGTAAGAGATTCAGTGATGGATGTAGTGAATCTGTTAATCGGTCGGGCCAAAAGGACAGCTCCTGGTGGTGCGATACTGACCTCTCAAGATAAATATGTCTCGCAATTAAAAAAAGAACTGGTAGGTCCTATGGAAACTTCTTTTGAACCTTTATTAGAAAGACATATAGGCAAGAAGGTTGTACTTGAGTTGACCAAAGGTGATAAAATATTTGAATATCCAGGTGTGTTAAAGGACTATACGGCAGAGTTTATAGAAATCATGGACGTTGATTACAGAATAAAAGAAGACCAAACAGCCAGAAAGGCAGATCTTGTGATTTCCAGGAAATACGGCCTTATCCGACATCTTGGCGAATAGATTTGGAATATAGGTTCAATGTTTGAACCAGCCAAGGGTTTGAAAGAAGCAGTAACTGGTTAAATCCTATAGGATCGTTGTATGTGAGTGTGAAATTTGTAGAAAAAGCGGAAGAAATAGTCTCTGGGAGATTTAAGCCGACTTGTGCGGAATTAACTGGGAAATAAGGATCCATAGTTTGTTTTTAACCAGTTCAATAAAGGACGAAGGAAACTTTCATGACTGAGCAATCCCCCGGGCAGCCCCTGTCAGATACGCCCTCTCCCAAAATCGAGACTGAGGGCGTCAAGACTCTATTGGGTAACCCCGAAAAAGCCATCATCAAGCTTGCCTTGCCTATGATCGCAGCAATGTCAGTGCAAACAATATACAATCTTGTCGATGCTATTTGGGTCTCTGGGCTGGGTGCTGATGCCCTATCGGCGGTGGGGTTCTTTTTCCCCTTTTTCTTCATGGCCATGGCCATAGCCACGGGGCTAGGACTAGGGGGTGGATCTGCCATATCCCGCAGGATAGGGGCCAGAGATAAGAAGGGCGCGGACGCCGTTGCGGCCCATACAACCATCATAATGCTCTTGGTGGCAGTGGTTTTCACGATTCCGCTGTTCGTCTTCGCTGAGAACGTCTTCCTTCGGTTGGGCGCCGGAAGAACGATTGGTATGGCCGTATCCTATGCTAAGATAATGTTCGCCGGTACCACAATTGTATTCTTTGTCAACATTGCAGCTGCCATACTGCGCAGTGAAGGAGATGCCAGGAGAGCTATGTTCGCCATGATATTGGGCTCCGGCATCAACATGGTACTGGATCCTATCTTCATTTATACGCTCAAGCTTGGCGTTGCTGGGGCTGCCTGGGCTACCATTGTATCGTTGCTCGTTACATCCGTGATCCTGTTTAATTGGCTCTTCCTCAAGAAAGACACCTACATCTCATTCAGCTTCCGTGGCTTTCGATTCAAAAAAGAAATCGTAGCAGATATCTTTAAGGTCGGTTTACCCGCCTCGGCCCAGCAGCTCTCCATGTCATTTACCATGTTGATCATAAATCTCATTCTCGTGCGTGTTGGCGGCACCGACGGGGTGGCAGTTTACACCACCGGATGGAGAGTAGCCACCATTGCCATACTGCCTCTTCTTGGAATGGCCACTGCCGTGGTATCGGTTACCGGCGCTACCTTCGGGCAACACGCCTTCAAGAAGCTTAAGGTAGCCTTTATGTACGCTTTGAAGATAGGTGTTGTCATTGAGATCTTGATAGCGATTGCCACCTTCTTACTTTCTCTCCAGATCACGGCGATGTTCACCCAGGCCGAGGCTTCGGCTCGGATCGCCGATGATCTGGTAGTTTTCTTGAGGATAATGTGTCTGTTCTATCCGACGGCAGCCTTCGGAATATTGTCTTCCGCTGTGTTCCAAGGTACGGGCAAGGGAATGGCCGCCCTCATAGCAACAATTATCCGTACCCTGGTATTGACATCTCTATTCTCGGTGGTGTTCGCTTTCATCCTGGACAGGGGTCTTCCGGGAGTCTGGTTTGGCATAGCAGTGGGCAACATCGTTGGAGCGGCGGTGGCTTTCCTCTGGGCAACGGCGCATATCCGCAATTTGATGGCTGCTGCGAGAAAAGACGAGGAAAATGTTTTGAGCTCAGAAGGCATTATAGGCGGAAGCGCTTAACGCCAGAGTATATCACTACAACGCCGCTCGTCACTCCTTAAATCTAACCGTGTTCTACACCTCCGGTAGCATAAAACTACTTTCAACCTAAAACTCAGCCTGGGAAAATCATCCACTGGCATAATCCGAGAAGCCGCATCCCAGTTTGTGAGAAAAAAAGCTATATTGCCTAGCGCGCCGTTGGCGTTAGCCACCAACGGCGGGACCTAATGATTCTTACTGATCTGTTACCATCTGTTGAAGGTCGGTTTGTTGAAGGATCGGTCGGATCCTCCAGAGTTCCGATTCGTCCGGGGACGCGCTTCGTTCACTACGATCTTTCTATCTCCTAGCGAATAGCCGTTAAGAGCTTTGATCGCTTTTTCGGCCTCTCCATCATAGTTGAAGTGTACAAAGCCAAATCCACGGGAGCGACCTGAGTCGCGATCCGTGATAACTTTGACATCCTCAGTATTATATTCGCTGAAGAGACCCTTCAGCTCCTCTATCGTGGTTGTGTACGGTAGATTTCCTACGTACAGGGTTTTGCTCATTGTTTCCTCCTTGGTTTTTGAGCATTACCAAAAACACAATGTTTATTTGCGTCTCTTAGTCTAAGGTCTTTTTATGAGATTTTAGACGGTCAGTAGCACGGATGGCTTCAAAGGATGAGACATAAAGAAGCGGACGCTAGGCTTAGAAATGGTCACTATCTGATCTTCATGCACTATTCTTCGTGTTCACATGCTCTGTACGAGACTCACAGATTAATTATACTATACGCCATTTTTTTGTCAAGAGCCCGAGTCACCCCCATGCCTCATCCAAATCCCTGAGGCTTTTTTGACACTCTTCTTTTCTCTGCTAAAATGATCCCGCAGACTACTTGATTTGGTGTATTTACAACACAGGCGCTTTCATAGAAATTTTCATCGTTGATAGTTTTGACGTTTTCCTTTGGATTCTCTTTGCGTCTAAGGGCACTAATTCTGGAAGCGAGTGAAAGCCAGAGATCAAGATGTTAAAGAAGCACGCAAAGGATAACTAAAAAATCGGGGAAAGATGGGAGAAATTCGATGCCAACTCATAAGCGCAAGCTCATTGAGGCCAGATTGGGCGAGTCCCTTGAGTCTTTCCTGACTAAGAGGATTGCAGCAGGACAGGAACTGACAAGCATTGCCCGGGAACTCGACCTTGACCGTGCCACTATCAGATACTACATTAAAAAGTACAACATTCCTCACAGGGCAGGTAAACCAAGGCAGCCTCTCTCACCTTATGCAAAAGATACTAAAGCCCCCCAGCTCAGACTCAAAGGCGAGCATGTCGATGTCTGCCTCTGTCCTCTTTGTGGGAAGGATTGTGAGCAGAAGGAAAGAATTCACAAGGTAGGAAGATGCGTTCTTTTTTGTGCTAACTTCATTAGAGACTAGGTTCGTATCTAACTGAGCCTATTTGCTGGTGGCGCATAAGAGAACAGAAATGATTTGAAGAGATTCAATTTCAGTATAATTGCGTTATCTTTTTATTCACAAATTCTCTAATAGCGTCTTCCTGTAATAGCGTCTTCCTGTAAAAAGATTAAGGTAAAATGCAGTGGTTGTCAATCTATGCGGACCAGAGACCAAATTCAACAGGGGCAATTATGGACTTGACTGGTGGGCGTGCACGTAGTAAGGTTGGCCTTCTAAAAACTATGATAAATCGTGACGGGTACTTTGTTAAGAGAACGACTTTTGAGAGTGTTTCCAGAAGATTTAAGCCAAAAATCGGAATACCCAAGCTGAACTTGGTGCTTTTTCTGGCCACCCTCAGCACAACTTTGGGAGCAGGATATCTGCAGTCACTTTCCCTCGTCGGACTGGGAGTACTTGAAAGCGCATGGTATGGAGCAGTAGCGTTCTGCCTGGGAATCATGGGAATCCTGGGCTCTCATGAGATGGGCCACAAGCTGATGGCAAATAAAAGGGGAATAGAGGCTAGCTTTCCCTATTTCATCCCTGCTCCAACCTTAATCGGGACCTTTGGGGCCGTAATCCGGATGAGAACGCGTCCTAGAGATAGAAATTCACTTTTTGATGTGGGAGCTGCTGGACCTATTGGAGGGATGTTGGTCGTGATTCCGGTGACAATATTAGGGCTCCTCTGGTCATTTCCAGTGCCAGCTGAGTCAGTTAAAGGAATATCACTGTCTGAGCCACTTCTGTTTCAATGGTTAGGGAACTGGCTGGTTAGCCTGCCATCAGGGAGTGTACTTTTGCTCCATCCCTTAGCCTTTGCCGGATGGGTAGGAATGCTGATAACCATGCTGAATCTAATGCCGGTAGGAATGCTTGATGGTGGTCACGTAAGTAGGGCCTTGTTTAGCAACAGAAAAGTCTTTAGATTTTTCTTCTTTGAACTCTCTTTACCCAGAATAATCTCACTGATAGGTATTCTGGTAACAGCAATACTAGGTTACTGGCCGATGGCTCTGCTGATGTTATTTTTTGGAAGGGTTGGCCGTCATCCCGGACCGGTAAACGATGTCATACCATTGAGCAGTGGAAGAAAGATTCTTGCAGTGGGACTACTCTTTCTCTTGGTCGTTTGTACTACACCTTTGCACAGTATTATCTTGAGGTAGAAGAAAGGGGGAAAAAACCCTTCACCCTTGTTCGGCCGTCCAGAGCCAAACCACACAAGAAAGGAGGATAAGACCAGTGATAGTTACAACTGTCACTGTTTATGTCAAGCCCGAGAACATTGACGATTTCATCGAGGCAACCACAGAAAATCATGAAGCTTCAATTGAAGAACCCGGTAATATGAGATTTGATATACTTCAATCAATGACCGATCCAACAAGATTTTTACTTTACGAAGCTTATCAATCTGAAGAAAAAGCAGCAGCTCACAAGAAAACAGAGCATTATTTGAAATGGAGGAAAACAGTTGCTAGCTGGATGGCGAAACCGCGCGAAGGCATCCCTCATCGGGTGATTTGTCCCAAAGATAGAAGTAAATGGTGATTACCCAATTTATGTTGCAGAACACCAAAAATTTATTTTGGAAGGTCTGCCGGCTTCCATCCGCAAATGCCTGTTATTTCCTAGGAGGACTTTGCTCTAGCATTTAATTTGACAAAAGAAAACTATTAGTCAACCTCGTCCAAACTCCATTCTCTATCGCGTCCTATTTTTCAACTTCCTCTTATATACAACTTAACGCGCCTCCTTGACTCATTTACCCGTTCGGATTAGAATCCCCTTAGCTAGAAGGGACTTGCTGGTCAGTTGGCTTCCTAGATCATAGCTATACCTCCCGAGAGGAGAGAGAGATTTTTTTGGTAGAATAGGTTCAGGTCAATCAAATGTTAGAGCAAAACTCCCTTCAATCGGATTATTTGAAGTAGCTCTCAATAATTCGGAAGAATGGGGGTTTTGCTAGGGAAATATCGCACTATAAATGCCGGTGGAGCAAATTTTACGTTACCTATTTGTTGTGTCGGCTTCTAGCGGTCTCTTGTATGAAATGGGTCCTTTATCGTATCCTACTTCCTTCAGCCACCACTCAGGATAACCGACCTCTTCAGCGGTAGTGGGAATATCGACATAGCCGTCATCATATTTTGCTACGAGCATATCTGCCAGGTCCCACCATTGACTCACGACCCTATTCGCATTATCAATGCAGTAGTTGGTCAGGTATTCTTTTGCCAGGAGAGGGTCTTTTTCATGCAGCCTTAATGCTGCAGCATCAATGGCCTCCTGCATGGAAAATTCCTTACTCTCAATTTCTTTCTGCTTGGCCAGAATATCTTTTTTCATATAACTGAACTTCATGCTGGCCCAATTTGCCACAAAGTTAAAAGCCCACCAGGCTACATTGCGGTCGAATTTCTCTGTGGTGCCTGTCTGGTAAGACGTTGGTAAATCTGTCATGCCTACATAAAAAGGTGCAAAGCAGGTTAAATACGGTTTATCAGGACCAAACCAGCATATCCCACCGATCGAATCAGGAAGCCAGCCGCGAGCTTGATTAACAAACATATATCCGCAGTAAAAAACAGAAAGAGGTCGCTCCCATGCCCCCCACATATCAATATCCGAATCGCTTACGTTGTTTTGCACACCATCATATTTTCCGATCCAACGATAGGGACATCCGAACGGTCCTGCGGCCGAGCCTTTTGTCATGTCAAATTCTGTTCCCTCGTAGTGATCCCTGTGTAGGGCCATGACATCACCTACGGTTAACTTCTCATCCGGTTTAACCGAAAAAGGATACGCCTTTGTATATCCGTCTTCGACCCAGGGACTGAAATTAGCCGAGGGTTTAAGCCGCCTCATGACGCTCCAAACCCTGCGTAAAGAATAGTAAGGGTGGTTATACTCCCCATGGCTTACTGTTTTGAGCCAGTCAAGTTTTCCGTCTTCCGGCTTCCACCACCCACGTTTCTTAGCTACATCAAAAAGGTTCTTTGAAAACATCATATCAGGGTCATCCGGGTCAACCTCTCGGATTCTGAACTCATTTGCGGCTACAAAGACTTCGCCGTCCGGCACTTTTTTTGCTACCCAAAGACCTCCGGTTTCCTCAAGCGTACCACAGGCCATTTCGAAAACCCAGCCTTCTTCTTTATCGCCTACCAAAAGGGTCTCCCCGGTTCCATAGTATCCGTACTTATCGATCAGCTCCCCCATGAGTTTAATTGCTCGCCTGGCGGTAGTGCAGCGTTCAAGTGCAACGCGGGAAAGCTCGGCGCTATAAAAAATCCTTTTCCCTTTTTCTTGTTTCAGCTCTATTTTGGCGCCATTCGTGCATTCTCCAAACATAAGCTGGTGCTCGTTCATGATGCCGTAATTGCCATCAAAATAAGCGTATGTATGCTCTACCTGGTCAATGTATCCCAGGGGTTCTGTCTTAGGACCTGGGGTATCATATCCGGGACCACGGCTTGTTCCTACATAGCGCACGGTAGCAACCTCGAACGAACAAGGATCATAATATACCGGCCTTTTTGAACCCGGCTTATGATCAGCAGCGGGAACATAAATAATCCTCTGGTCGCCCAGCTCATCGTCATCCGAATGGGAAACAATTACCGAACCATCTTTGGTCGCACTTTTTGTGGCTAAAATTGTCGTACAGGCACTGGAGACACCTGTATAAAAAAATATAATCCCTATACTGGTTAAAAACGCCAGAAGATTTCTTCTCATCCTCTGCCTCCTTTGAGTTTCGTTCCTTAAACCAACCTACGAACTACTATTTAACCGCAGTGGCAATCGTTTTTCCTTGGTTGTAATGTGTGCCTACCTGGGCGGTAATTTTGACCTTATCTTTCTCAAACATAACAACAATATCGGAACCACCAAATGCGAAATAGCCAAATTCCTCTCCTTTGGCAAGTGTCGCCCCCACTTGCGCAGTAAGATTGACTGATGAAACTTGCGCCATGCCGATTGGCAGGACAGCCACCAAACCTACAGGTGATTCGATAATTATCAATCCTCGGTCCTGGGTGAATTGGTAGCCTGTTCCATCTATATTAACCCTCCTTTTTATTTCGTTCATGTTACTATTACGCATTAATACTTGTTTATCAACTGCATTCCAGGAAAACTGATGGATATTACTGGGATTAAGGTGGATCTCTCATAGTTTCCCTTTCTTCAGCAAACAACACATCGTTTCCCAAATTCAAGAGTTTCCAGAAGGAAACGACAAGCAGCTCTTCGATAACCAAACCTCTGTTCTGCGGTTAAGGTGAGACAAGTGTTAGCATATAACTTCTGTTGGGCTTGTCAATTTGGAGGCTTGAAAGACCGTGTTTTAAAGGATAAAATGACCACCGGCACTCAAGTTCTGAAAACCGAAGTTCATGCCCTCAGAGGTATCACCCTTTTGGTGGAAAAAGGAGGATTTTTATCCGTGGTTGGCCCTCAAGCCTACACAGCCTAAGTCCCTCCCTAGAGTCTTCCAAGCGGATTGACAATGCTGAGATTTGGCTCAACTCATCCCTATGTGACACGATTAGGGCATCCTTGAGTAAGTGGTAGGTCCGGATCTAACCAGTTATATGTAATTCCAAAGCTTGCTTTTTGAGATAGTCCTTATATACTTATTCCAAATTCAATCGTTGAAGGATGTGTATTCATGAGTTTTCTGCGAAAAAATAGAGGTCATATAGGGGAGCGTAGATATGGCAAGAGTCATCGTAGCTTATGAGTCAAAATATGGTAACACCAAACTTGTAGCTGAAACTATTGTGGAAGGAACGAAAGAAGTCGAGGGAGGGATTTCAACTTCTTTCAGCAATATTGTCCCCGCAGTGGTGGCAGCAGTAACCGGCAAATTAGTTACCGAAAAACCTCTTACCAAACCTGCCAAGGCCGTTGGAGATAAGATTATACTGGTAGGCGAAACCGGCGATGACGGGAACGACACTTTGTTTAGAGCAGGTTTAGCAGAAAAAATGCGGCCGGCTGAAGCTCTATTTGATGAAGAAAGAGTAACTATGGAGGCAAGCTTAGCTGCTTTCCAGACCGGCAGGATCAAAGCCTCCTCTGATTTAGGAGCAGCCGGCATTGGAGCGGCTGTCTGTGAGTCAGCAAGGTATGGTGGATTTGGAGCACAAGTCCACTTATCAGAAGTTCCCCTTAAAGCTAAAGACATTACACCCGAAGAGATACTGATCTGCGAAACTCAGGCCAGAATGGCTTTTTAGGTTTCCCCTGAGAGCGTTGTTGAAGTAATGAGGGCTATTCAATCCAAAGGTAGCATAGCGACAGTGATTGGTGAAATTACCTCTGATGACAAGGAAGTATTTAGATATAACGAGAGAATTGTAGCCACTATTCCCAATAAGCCTTCTAAAGAAATTTTGAAGAGTTTAGGAGAAAGTTAACCATGGCAAAAGAATATGCTAGGGCTGGAGTTGATTATGAAAAGATTGAACCTTTCAAACAGATTATGGTAGAAATGGGAAAACAAACTCTAACTTTTCCCAATCGGCGGGGAGTCTTCATTAACCATGATCTATTACATGCTCACGGCGCTGTCTATGAATACCGCGGGGGTCTATCTCACCTATGGTGTAAGACTCAGGAGGGTCTCGGCAACAAGAATTGGATTGCCGAATGGATGTACCAATTTGCCGGGACAGCTAAGACCTACTATGAAGCGATTGCTATTGATACTCTTCTGATGGCAGCAAATGATGTCATTGCCCAGGGAGCCATGCCCATCGTCTACACCGATGAGGTTGCTGCTGGTGACAGCGAATGGTTTGCAGACAAAAAAAGAAGTAAGGATTTTGCTGACGGATGTTTCAAGGTATGTAAAATGGTTGGCATGGCTTTGCCGGCGGGAGAGTCACCATCACTCTCCTACCTTGTTAAAGCTGAGGCCCCGGTGAAAAGCGCTCCGTCTTTGAGTGGTTGTGTAACTGGCATTATCGCTCCAGCGAGCCGGCTCATTACGGGAAAGAAGCTCGAGGTCGGTGACCACATAATAGGAGTGACTTCTTCGGGTCTGCATGCAAACGGAATTTCGTTAGTTATCAAACGTGCCCTCACGCTTCAAGAGAAACTCCTCACTAAACTACCCAACGGCAATACCCTTGGTGAGGAGGCACTGATTCCTACTCGATCATATGTAGCTTTGGTTGAAGCGCTATTAGAAGCCAGGGTGGACATTCACGCTCTTTTGCCAGGTACTGGCGGCGGAGTAAGCAAGGTAGCCTTCGATAAACGAGCCTTCAGTTATCGCATCCATACTTGGGTAGAAGTACCACCTCTGTTTAAGTTTATGCGAGAGCTTGGAGTAAGCTTAGAAAGCTGCCTGGCGGTTTTCAACTGGGGAATCGGTTACTATATATTTGTGCCATCATCCGAGGTGAGCCGCACTATTAGTATTGGACAAAAAGCTGGTTATCAGCTTACCGATGTTGGCTTGGTGGAGAAAGGCGAGCGTAAAGTCATCTTCGAACCAGAAGGTATTACTTTGCCACCCCCTGGCGAGTAACCTAAATGTCCATGGATAATGATAAGCCTATCTTTCTAAACAAGCTCACTTGTTCTAGAAGAGCCTTGCCTTAGCTCCCGCCCGCCATACAAGGACGAGTGTCCGGACACCGTGCCAACCAGTCGACTGAAATACGCGTTTGGTGAAGTCGTCTCGATTGCCAATATCCGCTATGCGGCCGTACTCAAGGCAATCCTGGTCAGGTACTCTGGCGCCGTGGCCTTCCAACCGTATTCCTTCTCAACCACTTTCGCAAATAGTTCCGGGACCTTGCCCTCACCATGGACGACGAATACCTCTCTTGGGGGACTGCGGAACCCCGAAAGCCACCTCAGGAGTTCATTCTGGTCGGCGTGGGCTGAGAAAGCGCTTAACTGCACAACATTGGCCTTCACCGGATACGTCTGGCCATGGATCCTCACTGCCTTCTTGCCTTCCAGTATTTCCCTGCCCAGTGTGCCGTGTGCCTGGTAGCCCACAAAAAGGATAGTGCTTTCAGGACGAGAGATGTTACTGATGAGATGATGCTTGATTCTTCCGCCGGTGCACATTCCAGACCCCGCAATGATAATACAGGAGGCTCTAATGTGATTTATGGCCTTGGACTCGGCAGAACTCCTGGTTAGTCTTAGGGTTGAGAAGTAGAAGGGAAGGCGTCCGCTGCGAACGAGTGAGAGCATCTCCTCGTCAAAGCAGTCCTGGCTTCGCTGAAATACCTCGGTGACGCTGATGGCCATGGGGCTGTCCACGAATGTCATAAGGTGAGGAACCCGGTCCTCCCGTAGAAGCGCACTGAGGTAATAGAGGAGCTCCTGCGTTCTCTCCAGGGCAAAACTTGGTATGACTACATTTCCTCCCCTTTCGACCGTTGAGTTGATGACTTCGCACAACCTCATCTTGATGCCGGAGGGGTCATCGTGGAATGTATCCCCATACGTCGACTCAACCATGACGTAGTCAGCTTGGTCAAACAGAGTAGGATCCTTCAATATGGGCTTTTTCCAGCGGCCCACATCGCCAGAGAAGATAATAGTGTGGCTTTTGCGTTGAGACGAGAACCTCACCTTGATCATGGCTGAGCCAAGAATGTGGCCTGCATCATAGAACGTAGTGGTAGCATATCTACCTATGACCACGGGTTCACCGTACTTGACAGACTCGAACAGCGAGAACGTCCTCTGCGCGTCTTTCTTATTGTACAGCGCTACTTCCGGATGTCGGCCCTTTCTTCCCTCTCGCTCATGCCTTTTCTTCTTGAAATGAGCATCCTCTTCCTGGATGTGCGCGGCATCCAAGAGCACAATCTTCGCTATCTCGTGAGTCGGGGGTGTGCCGAGGATTCTCCCCTTGAATCCCTCTCGAACTAGCCGTGGCAGGAAACCACAGTGATCAAGGTGGGCGTGGGTCAGGAGCACAGCATCGATGTCTTTCGGCTCAACTGGAAAGGGTTCCCAATTTCTGGATCGGAAGTCCCTTTCCTGATACAGGCCGCAGTCGACCAGAACCTTCCTGCCATCAATCGCCAGGAGGTGGCGCGAACCGGTGACATTCCGAGCCGCCCCGAGAAACTGTAGATGAACTGCCATTGTTGCTCGTCCTCTAGATAGGAGTCTTTTTCACCTCTACCGGTGCGTGAAGCTACCACACGTCGTTCTCACCGTCCCAGAAAATGGTGGGACCACCTGGAGACAAACGGATCCTCTGGAGGTCCCAAAACACGTTTCTTTGTACGAGACGCAAAGAAGCTAGGCAGGGGGTTGATTCTCCCTGATAAACCGGACTACCTCTTCGGGGTCGTCGGTGGTACTGAACAGATTCATGTCCTGAGAGGTAATTTTGCTTTGGGCGAGAAGCGTTTTCTCCATCCAACTCGTGAGGCCCCTCCAGTACTTCCTTCCAACAAGGACAACGGGAAAGGGCTTGATCTTACGAGTTTGAATGAGTTCGATGGACTCGAAGAACTCATCCAAGGTGCCGAACCCCCCCGGGAAGATGACGAACGCAACCGAGTACTTGACGAACATGACTTTTCTCACAAAGAAGTACCGGAAATCGAGATACGTTCCTATGTAGTCATTGGGCTTCTGTTCGGAGGGAAGATTGATGTTGAGTCCTACAGAGATTCCCCCCGCCTCGCTCGCCCCCTTGTTGGCTGCCTCCATAATCCCGGGTCCTCCCCCGGTGAGCACGGCATATCCCTGTTTGGCGAGCTTTGCTGCGGTTCGCTCCGCCTTCTGATAATCACTGTCCTCAGGATGACTTCTTGCCGAGCCGAATATCGCCACAGCGGGTGGGATCTTACCCAGCACTTCGAAGCCTTCTATGAACTCCGCCATGATGCGGAAGATCCTCCAGGACTCCGTCGCGGATAGATCATCAACCAAGTACTGTTTCTCCATGTCCACCTCCTGACGGATTCGCTCCGTACTCCTTCTTCCCCTAGGTGACCTGTGTCATCTCCGTGAAACTTTCGCAGCAAACAAGATACTCGAGGGGGGAAATAGGGCTTCGCCGATTCCTTCGGAATTCCCCC